>DASYTJ010000012.1:0-230177 GCA_036002325.1 Thermoanaerobaculia bacterium
TGCGCTCGACCGTCTTCAGCCGGCCGGCAGGGTCGTAGCCGTACTCGATGACGTTGCCGCGCGGCAGGATGGTGCGGAGGAGATCCCCGAAGGCATTGTAGATATACGTGGTGGTCAGGTCCTCGGCCGGGGTCGCTCCCTTCTGGGTGACGGAGATGATGCGGTCCAGGTTGTCGTAGGCCGTGACGGTCTGCACGCTGTTGGGATCGGTCACGGAAGTCCGGCGATTGAAGCCGTCATAGCCGAGGCTCGTGGCGCCGACGAGCGGATCGGTCCGGGTCAGCGGAAGCAGGTTGCCGCGCGTAGGATCGTAGGTGAGGGAGGTCTGGTCGGCCGTCACGTAGCCGGGAGGATTGACGGTGAGGGGCTGGCCCGCGGTGTTGAAGGTGCTCGCGGTCGCGTAGGTGAAGCTGCTTCCCCCTTCGGCGCCCTGGATCGTGCGGATTTCCAAATCGCCGGCGGAGTTGTAGGTGAGGGTCGTGCTTCGCAAGCCGCCGGAGGTCGAGGGCATGTCGATGCGGGTGGGGAAACCCGGGAACGAAGCGTTGCTGTACTGCCAACTCGTCGTCCGCGCTAAAGAGGTGCCTACCGCCTCAGTCTTCGAGATCAACCGGCCGCGGGAGTTGTACTGGTACTGCGTTTCGATCAGCTTGCCGTCCAGCGAGCGGCTGGGGAGCAGCGGATGAGCCGAGAAGTCATAGAACATCTGCGAGTTCGGCCCCACGCCGCAGGCCGGGCAGTCGCCCTCCAGCCGCGTCAGCTTCGGCTTGATGCTCCCCGTGTCGCGGCCGATCGTGTAGGTGATCGTCTTCCCGAGCGGATCGGTGACGGTCGTCTGCGAAGGCAAGGCCGGCTGGTTGTAGCTGAAGGTGTAGACCTCGACGGCGTTGGGGCCGGTGGAGACCGGATCACCTTTCCAGGTCTTGGCGACGTTGCCGAAGGCGTCGAGCTCCCAGGCCGCCTCCACCCGGTGAGCGAGGTCGGTGCCGACCAGATCCATTCGGGTCATATGGTTGGGGAAGCTGGCGTTGGTGTAGAAGAGCTCCCAGGCCGTGCCGTCCGGCCGCTCGATGCGGGTGAGGTTGTCGCCTGTCCAGGTGTAGGTCCAGACGCGCGAAGGCGAGCCGCCGACTCCGGTCTCGGTGATGGAGGCGAGCTTGCCGGTGCCGCCTCCGGCGTACGCGTAGGTCTCGCTCCGGCCGTCCGGGAACGAGACTGAAGTGAGCCTTCCGGCGGTGTAGGTTCCCACGGTGACGTTGCCGTTGCGGTCCCCGGTCTGTTGCCAGAGGCCGGTGGAGTCGAAGACGTGAACGCCGCCGTCCAGCTCGCGCAGCTCCCAGCCGGTAGCGGTGCGGGCGAGCTGGCGGTACTCGTCGCTCGGCCGCACGACGGTGTAAACCCCGCCGGAGAGGCCGCTGAATTCGCGGAAGGTGCCGAACCGGGTGAGCAGCCACACGTGCGTCTCGTCCGGATCGGGGACGATGCGCTCGGCGTGGTCGTGCGACCAGCCCTTGCCCAGGATGGGCGTCCAGTTGGCGCTTCCCGGGAGGTTCGGGAAGCCCACGCCTCCAGCGGCGTAGCGCAACTGAGCGCCGGGGCCGCTCTTGCCGGGAGCCACTCCCGGACCGCCGCCGGCCGGGCTCGACCCTCCGGCCGGGCCGGTGCAGAGCGAGCAGCTCTGATCGTCCGGGCACTTGGAGGGCGGCGGCTTCGCGCAATTGGCGGCAGCGGCGAAATCCAGGGAAACCGAGGTCATCTTGATGCAGCCGGCCGGAGGACCGCCGGTCGGGCAGGGCGGGCAGCTCGGGCAGGAGATCAGCGTCAGGGTGTACTGGGCGGCGGCCTGATTGGAACAGGAGACACCGGCCGTTACGGTGGCGATTCCGAGGTCCTGTGCGATGACCGCACCGGCCGTCCCGCAATAGCCGACGAGGGTATTGGAGGAGCTGCGGAGGTCGACTTCGGCGAAGCTATAGGCGCCGCCGGTCGCGGCCGGATTGTTCTGGTGATTGCCCGGAAACTCGGCGCTGACGGTGGCGGTCATGCCGCACGTTAGGGCGTTGGGATCGCAGCCCGGAATAGTGAAAGAGTACGAGGGCCCGCCGGCGATCGGCTGCTGGCAACGGCCCCAAGTGCTGCAGGTGCCGAACGTGGCCGTGGTGTTGCCGGTTTCGAGATAGGTGAGCTGGGAGCCGTTGCAGACAACCGCCTCGACTGCAGAACCGGCCGTCAGCAGAGCGAAAGAAATGAGCAAGACGCTCAGAGAGAACGAGCGGCGAACCGGAATACCCATAACGCACCATCCTTATTTCTGAAGCAACGGCTGTGACTCTATAATAGCCGGCCAACACTTCGCCCAGGCTGCGAACCGCTGCGAGATCGCAGGTCTTTCTGACCCGACTATTCGGGCGTTCCGGTACACCTGTAAGGATAAGTGGGAAGAAGCAGGGTGAGACGTGGCAGCGTGGTGAAATCTTCTATCTGCCCTACCTGCCCGTCCCCCGCCGCCCCCTGCCGAGAGCCTCGCCCGCCCGCCGCGCCAGATCCACCGTCGCGGCTTCCTTCCGGGCGGCTTCGCAGAACATCCGCAGCGCTGCCAGGGCTTCGCGCTCGATGCCTTGCGCCTTGAAGATCCACAGCATCTCTTCCGCCAACGCGCGCACGTCGGCGTTGCGGCCCTGCTCGAGATGGAGCTTCGCCAGATCGAGGCTGACGAGCGCGCAGTCATAGGCCATCTCGCGCGCGGTGAAGTCGCGCCGCACCTGCTCGAAGGCGTCGCGTGCCTCCTCAGTCCGCCCGAGCCCGGCGGCGATCTTGCCGCTCAGCCACACCACGCGAATCTGATCGATCTCGTTGCGCTGCGCTGCTGAGAGATCCTTCACCTCGGGCAGCAGCGAATCGGCCTCCGCGTACCTTTCGAGGTCGACGAGCGCGGCCGTCAGGTTGAACCGCAGCGCGAAGCGCAGGCGGGGCTCGCGCTCTCCGTCCACGAGCGCCGCCGCCTCGCGCAATGTGTCGATGGCGCTTTCGGCTTCGCCCTGCTGCTCGTAGGTGGCGGCTTTCTTCAACAGGATGCGTCCGTGCGCTTCCGGCGGCGCCGCAGCCAGGGCGCGGGCGTGCAGGGCCAGGGCCTCGGCGAACTGGCGCAGGCTGCGGCGTAATGAGGCTTCCAGGTCCAGGAGGCGCCATTCCGCCAGCAGGTCGGGGTCCGGCGCGGCTCCCGTGTGCCAGAAGTTCACGGCGAAGGTGAAGTCGCCCTCGGCCGCCCGCGGGCCTTCGGTCACGCGCCGGGCATTGGCGAGAAAGGCCAGCGTGTAGCCTTTGAGCCGCAGCAGGAAGAAGGCGTCTCCCCGCGCCAGCTCGGCCATCCGGCAGGCCAGCTCCGCAAGCTCCAGAGCCTCCTCCGGCCGGTCCGAGGCCGCCTTCTCGCTCTCGTGGCAGAGCCTCTCGGCGAGCGCCCAGGTCTGGAACTCCCGGCACGTCTCCACGAGGAACTGGCGCTCTTCGGCGGTGCAGGTCTCCAGGCGCTCCCAGGCGTCCGCCGCCTCCAGCCGGTCGGCCGCCGCCGGCGGGCCGGTACGCTCCCACGGATCGAGATCCGCCGCCTCCAGCGCCGCGAGCAGGAGAGCGACGGCCGCGCGGCCGGCGCCGGCGAGAGTGCCGCCGAGCTCCGCCCCGGCGCGCTCTACGTCGGCGAACGTCTCGTCGTCGAAAGGAGCCGAGGCGCCCCGGCCCGCCTCCAGCGCCGGGACGAGGACGGCCTCGACCAGCGACAGGGGCAGGTTGGTGGCGGCGGCGAGCCGCTCCTTGGCTTTCGGCTGCAGCGTGACCGTGCCGTGCTCGTAACGCCAGATGGTGCTGGGGTCGACGCCCATCTTCGCGGCCAGCTCCGCCTGCTCCCAGTCGTGGAGCGACCGGAGCAACTGGACCAGGAGCTGGGAGACGTCGGGGCGGGTCGGCTCTTCCATCTTCTCTCCTCCTCGTGCAAACTGAGCATGCATCCCGGGTGGGTTTTTCACCCTTCCCTGCACCTTAATTCGTTAGAGGCGCCCGGCCGGCGGCCGCTGGCCCGCTCGGCGCCTCCACGAAAGGAGCTGCCCATGCCGCGACTCCGCAAGCTTTCCGCCTTCACCCTGGCGCTCGCCCTGACCGCTTCAGGAGCGCTGGCGAAACCCCGCCAGAAGCCCGAGCCCCCAAGGCAGATACCGGCCAGCGCCGCCACCGAGGATGTCTTTTCGCGGCTGCTGGGCTGGCTCGGTGGCCTGTGGACGAAGGAGGGCTGTGTCATCGATCCGAGCGGCCAATGCAAGGAAAGCTCTGGGACCACGGTAGCACCGCCGGACAGTCATGTCGATGCAGGTTGTGGGATTGATCCTAATGGGGGGCCGTGCGCCGGAGGCCAGTAGTTCCGCGGTCACTCATGGAATCGAAGACCCGGATCTTTCCGAGCCCGAAGGAGATAGGCGATCACCTGCCGGGCCTGCTCGGCCGTCGCCTCTTCCTTCTCGGCGGCTTTCCGGAACAGGTCAAGAGCCGCCAGAGCTTCGCGATGGATGCCCTGGGCCTTGAAAATCCACAGCATCTCGGCCGCGAGCCGCCGCACCTCCGAGGTTTGCCCCTGCTCCAGAAGCAGCGCCGCTAGATCGAGGGTCACCAGGGCGCAGTCGTAAGCCATGGCACGTTCCGTAAACGCCCGGCGTACCTGCTCGAAAGCCGCTCGCGCCTCCGCAATCCGTCCAGCCCCGGAGTCGACCTTGCCGGTGAGCCACATCACCCGCCAGAGATCCAGCTCGTTCCGCAGGGCCAACGCCATCTCCCGCACCGAGGGCAGGAGCGCCTCCGCTTCGGCGTGCCTTCCCAGGTCCGTTACGCTGGTGGTCAGGTTGAACAAAAGCCCGAATGCCAAGCGGGGCTCGCGCCGGCGGTCCATGAGGGGGGCCGCTTCGCGCAACGCCTCGATCGCCTGCTGGGCCTTACCCTGTTGCTGAAGCGTGAAAGCTTTCCCCACCAGAATGCGTCCGTGGGCTTCCCTGGGAGCTGCGGCATGGGCACGGTCCAGCAGGTCCAGGGCCTCAGAGAACCTGCGCTGATCCCGATGTAAGGACGCCTGGAGACTCAGGAGCTGCCATTTTGCCAGCAGACCTGGATCGGCGGCAGCGCCAGCATCCCAGAGCTTCGAGGAGCGAGCGAAGGCCCGCTCCGCTTCGTCCAAGTTGCCCATTACCCGCAGCATGTTGGCCAAGAAACCTAGACTGTAACCGAGCAGGCGGGAGCACCACTCCTTGCTACCCGGCGCCAACTCGGCCACTCGACAGGCAAGCTTTGCCAACTCCATAGCGCGGTCCGCGCGATCCGGCGCGACTTCCAGGCTCTCATGGCACAGCCGCTCCGCGAGCGCCCAGGTCTGGAACTCGCGGGCTTTCTCGATCAGCAGGCGCCGCTGCTCGGGACTGCTGAGCTTGAGCCGGCCGGTCCACAGCCGTTTCGCCTTGCGGCGGACCCGGCGGGCGCGCACGGCCCGCACCAGCTTGACCACGTGGCCCTCGATCACCTCCAGCGCCACTCTCGCCTGCCGGGCCGCCTCGCGCCGGATGAGGCGGACGTCGCCGGCCGCGGGGTCGACCGGCGAGCGGGGCGCTGCCGCCGAGCCGGCGGCGCCGGTCAGGCCGAAGAGGACGGACTCGACTTCGGCAGGCTGATAGTCCATCACCTCGCCGAAGTGGATCAGCAACTCGTGGGAGGGCTCCTTCTCGGTCTCGTAGGCGGACACGGTGTTCTCGGAGACGCCGGCCAATTCGGCCAGGTCTCCCTGCGAGAGCCCGCGCGTCTTGCGCAGGGCGAGCAGGGTGACGCTGCGCGGCAAAGGTGGTTTCTTACGCATGCCCAGTTTGCAGACCTATTCTAAATAAACTAGTTGCCTGAGGCCAGCACTTCGTGACACCCCCGTTGGCTCGGGGCATTTCCGGCGCCGGCGGGAAAACCGGGGCGCGGGTGCACGGCCAGTGCGCATTTCCTTCTTCAAGCGTTCCACCGTCCTCGGTTGCAGCCCTACGCTCCGCGGCATGAGTGCACAGCCGCTTGCCGCCGATTCCGAGACCGACGAGACGCCGCTTCACTGGCGGGATCACCCCCAGCCGGACGTGCTCGAGCGCTTCATGCGCTCCGAGCTTTCCGGAGAGGAGAGCCGCGTCGTGGTGAGGCACCTATTGACCGGTTGTCCCCAATGTCTCTACATCACCCGGCGCCTCTGGCGGGGGCTTGGAGAGAAGGAGAGGGCCACGCCGGAGGCGGTGCTGAAGCAGAGGCTGCGGCGCCTCTGGCGGCAGACACCGCCCAAGAACACACGGAGGGAAGCCGCCATGGCCGCGCTGGTGAAAGCCGCGCAGGAGATGCTGCTGGGGATCGCCGAGGAGCTGCGAGGAATCTATAAGAGGCTCGAGAACATCGCCGGCGCCTTGCCGCCCTGGCCGCAGGGAGAGGAGGAGGGCGACGACGTGGTGCGGGAGATGCGGGCCATCATCGAATCGGTCCTCAAGGAGTGCCTCCGCTCGGCGATCGACGACCTGCGCTTGGCGGCCTACTACCCGGACGAGCCGCCGGCCGAAGACGAGGACGAGACCGCGCAATGACAGTGAACGAAGCGGTACGCCAGATCCGCCGTGAAGCCGGACGGCTGGCGCGAAAGCTCAAGGATCTCGAACAGATCCAAGACGAGATCGACGCTCCGCCCCCGGATGAGGTCGCGCGGACGGTGCAAGGTCAGCAGCCCATCGGTGCCGGATTGCACCTGATCGGACTGCTGCAAGCGGCGCTCGTCGGCCTGGAGGGGGTGATCCTGGATCTGCGTGACGGCGTGCGCAAGGACGAGCTGCTGGGGCTGGAGCGCGACTGGCAGCCGGGCATCCGCCCCGAGAAAGCGAAGCTCGACCGCATCCTGGCCGGATTGGATGCGCGGCGCGCGACACGCAGGAGCAAGGCCGTGGGGCGGATCGAGGCCGGCGGCGAGCGGTCGGGTGAACAAGATTTGGCGTGAGGCTGTGGAGTTGGAGGTGCCGGAGAGCGGGCTCATCACTCTGCCGCCGGAGCTCGACGAGGCGGCGGGGCTGGTGACCGGAGACATTCTCTGTCTTCACGTCCTGAACGCGGACGCCCTCAGCCTGGAGATCTACCGCACGAGCCTGGAGCAATGGGGATACGTGCTGGAGTACGACCGCCGCCTGTGGCACTGGATCACGGTCCTCCTGAACAAGCCGATGACCGCGGTGGAGCCAAGAGGAATCCCGATTCCCGCCGAAGTCTTCCCGCTGGCCGCCGGCGAGCGGGTCACGATGCATGTTTTCAGTCACTGGGGCTTCTTCCCCGTGAGTCTGAATCTATGGAGGATGCGCCCTAAGCCTCTCCCCCGCTGAGAAACGGCGCCGCCGGCCTCTCAACCCCCGCAGTTCCCTTCGCCTTCCGTTTTCCACCTCTCGCCCCACCCCATTCCGGTTTGGCTGGCGGCGCCGGTTTGCGCGGCGAAACCGCCCGTAAACAGGGGTTTGGACCTCCTTTCGACAATTTGGCGTCGGGATCGACAATCGAAGCAGGCGGTAATGAGGCGTTTTCAGTGAGTCGTAGACGCTCTTCCCGCCGGCGGCGTCAAATCAGCGTCGTACCCAGCGCGATCCCGAAAGGACGCGTGGGCATCCGGGCCAATGGAGGTCCGGAGTCTCCAAAAGGAGAGCTGTATGAAGAAGGGAAAGGTTGTGCCGTTTCCCAAGGGCGCCGCTCCGCAGGGAGCGGACCCGGAGAGCCCGAGGCCGCAGAAGCTGAAGGCGGAGCGCGTGCAGGAGCCCGTGGCCACGCTCCATGCCGAGCTGAAGGCGGAACGGGTGCAGGAGCCGGAGGCGCTCGCCGCGGGCGAGACGTCCAACCCCGTCTTCGTCGTCGAGCTGTCGGTGTGGCTCGGATGACGGACTCCACGTCAAGGAAAGGAGAACAAGATGCCTCAGATCAAAGCACATGCCACGCTGTTCCGGCACTGGCAAGGAGTGATCGGCGCCTGCGAACGCAACGCCGAAGTCCTGATCGGTATCGAGCCGTTGCTCGGGGGTTTGAAGGACTTCCTGGAGGAGGCGACGGAGGTGAAGCTGGAGCAGGAGCATCAAGGCGCCCTGCGCAAGTCGAAGACCCAGAGCTTCAAGGAGGTCATGGACCGGGGAAAGGAGGCGGTGCGCAAGGTTCAGGCTTTCGTGCTGACGCGCTTCGACTCGCGGGATGAGCGGCTCTCGGAATTCGGTATCAAGGTCAACCGCTCGCGGCGGAAGAAGATCGAGCCGCCCAAGCCGCCGGTGGTGGAAGTGACGGCTCCGCCGCAGGAAACCAAGGACACTCCGGCTTCGGCCGAGAAAACCATCAACCTACCGGCATCCGCCCCCGCGGCGGAGTAGACCGGAGAAAGGAGACATCGCGATGCACGACCAATCGTTGCGAGCCTTCATGGCGGGATGGCAGAAGCTCATCGCCGCCGTCGAGGCTCACGAGGTGGAGCTGCCCGAGGTCAGCCATTACAAGGCGGATCTCGAGCTGGCGGTAGCGGAGCTGAAAACCAGCAAGGCCCGACAGACCGAGCTGGAGAAGCGGCGCCGGCAGGCGACTCGCGAGGTTTGCGAGCAGAAGGCCGACTGCCGCGAGCTGGCGTTGCGGCTCAAGAGCCTGATCCTGGCGCACTTCGGACCGAAGGACGAGCGCCTGGCGGACTTCGGCATCCAGCGCAGGGGCCGCCGGACTCGCAAGTCGAAGGAGCTGGAGAAGAAGAGCGGCTCTCCCGGATACCACTAAGGCCGTCCAGCCCTGAGTAGTTGATCCGCCGGGGGCGTGTAGGGCACGTCCCCGGCGTTTTCCGGGAGAGCCCCGACCTTCAAGTATAGGCGAGAGACCGGAATCCCGCCGCCTGATTTCCTGTTATCCTGTTGGATCTTCCGCCGAGGTTTCGCCCATGCCTCTAGCCAACTTTCACCCCGCCGTCGCCTCCTGGTTCGAGAAGAGATTCGGCAAGCCCACCGAGCCGCAGGAGCGCGCGTGGCCGGAGATCCGCGCCGGCCGGCACACGCTGATCGCGGCTCCCACCGGCTCGGGCAAGACGCTCGCCGCCTTCCTCTCCGCCATCGACGACCTGGTGCGGCAGGCCCTGCTGGGAGGCGGACTGCCGGATGAGACCGAGGTGGTCTACGTCTCGCCCCTGAAGGCGCTGTCGAACGACGTCGAGAAGAACCTCGAAGAGCCGCTGGCGGGGATCCGGGCCGAGCTGGCGGCGATGGGACTGCCGGACGTCGAGATCCGCACGCAGGTGCGCACCGGCGACACGCCGGCCGCGGCGCGCGCGGCGATGACCAGGCGGCCGCCGCACATCCTGGTGACGACTCCCGAATCGCTCTTCATCCTTCTCACCAGCAAGGGCGGGCGAGGCATGCTGCGGACCGTCCGCACGGTGATCGTCGACGAGATTCACGCCGTGGCAGACGACAAGCGCGGGTCGCACCTGTCGCTGTCGCTGGAGAGGTTGGAGGCGCTGACGAACCCTCACCCCCCGGCCCCCTCTCCCGACCCCTCCCGCCCTCCCTCACCGGGAGAGGGGGAGAAATGCGGTCTTCTCCGCATTGGCCTCTCGGCCACCCAGCGGCCGATCGAGGAGGTGGCGCGCTTCCTGGTGGGGAGCGGCCACGTGGAGCCGGACGGTGCGCCGCGCTGCGTGATCGTGGACGCGGGGCACGGCCGGCGGATGGATCTGGCCATCGAGGTGCCCTCGTCCTCGCCGCTGGAGGCGGTGATGCCCGGCGAGGTGTGGGAAGAGATCTATGACCGGCTGGCGGCGCTCATCCGCGAGCACCGCACGACGCTGGTCTTCTGCAACACCCGCCGGCAGGCCGAGAGGGTCACCCGGCATCTCGGGGAGCGGCTCGGCGAGGACCGCGTCGCTTCCCACCACGGCAGCTTGTCGAAGGAGCACCGGCTGGAGAGCGAGCGGCGGCTCAAGGCCGGCGAGCTCTCGGTCCTGGTGGCGACGGCATCGCTGGAGCTGGGGATCGACATCGGCTCCGTGGAGCTGGTCTGCCAGCTCGGCTCGACGCGCTCCATCGCCACCCTGCTGCAGCGGGTGGGCCGCTCCGGCCACCATCTCGCCGGGCTGCCCAAGGGGCGGATCTTCCCGCTCACCCGCGATGAGCTGGTGGAGTGCGCGGCGCTGGTGGACGCCGTCCGCCGCGGCGAGCTCGACCGGCTGATCATCCCCGAGCGGCCGCTGGATATCCTGGCGCAGCAGATCGTGGCCGAGGTGGCGGCCGAGCCCGAGGAGGGCCGGCGCGAGGAGGAGCTCTTCGCTCTCGTTCGCCGCGCCTGGCCGTTCCGCAACCTCGAGCGGAAGGATTTCGACGAAGTGGTCGAGATGCTGGCGACCGGCTTCACCACGCGCCGCGGGCGCCGCGGCGCCTACCTGCATCACGACGCGGTGAACGGCATCCTGCGGCCGCGCAAGGGCGCCCGCCTCACCGCCATGACGTCGGGCGGAGCGATCCCGGATCTCGCCGATTACCAGGTCGTCCTGCAGCCTTCCGGCGCGCTCATCGGCACCGTCAACGAGGACTTCGCGGTCGAGAGCCTGGCGGGCGACATCTTCCAGCTCGGCAACGCCTCCTGGCGCATCCTGAAAGTGGAGCAGGGCCGCGTGCTGGTGGAAGACGCCAAAGGCCATCCGCCCAATCTCCCCTTCTGGCTGGGCGAAGCGCCGGCGCGCACGGAGGAGCTCTCCGCCGCCGTCTCGCGGCTGCGCGAGGAGGTGACCCGGCGGGTTCAGGAGGGCTCGCGCGCGGACGCCGTGGATTGGCTCGGCCGCGAGGTCGGCCTGCCGCCGGCCGCCGCGACGCAGCTCGTGGACTACCTCGCCGCCGCGGCCGCCGCGCTGGGGACGATGCCGAGCCAGGATATCCTGGTCGCCGAGCGCTTCTTCGACGAAGCAGGAGACATGCATCTGGTCGTCCACGCGCCGTTCGGCAGCCGTCTGAACCGCGGGTGGGGCCTCGCCCTGCGCAAGCGCTTCTGCCAGACCTTCAACTTCGAGCTGCAGGCGGCGGCCACCGAGGACGCCATCGTGCTCTCGCTGGGGCCCACGCACAGCTTCCCCCTGGAGGACGCCTTCCGCTTCCTCCACTCCAACACCGTGCGGGGCGTGCTCACCCAGGCGCTGCTCGACGCGCCGCTCTTCGGCGTGCGCTGGCGCTGGAATGCCGGCCGGGCTCTCGCGGTGCCGCGCCAGCGGGGCGGCCGCAGGCTGCCGGCTCCGTTGCTGCGCCAGGCTTCGGAAGATTTGATCGCCGTCGTCTTCCCCGACCAGCTCGCCTGCCTGGAGAACATCGTCGGCGAGCGGGAGATCCCGGAGCATCCGCTGGTCGAGCAGACCCTGCGCGACTGCCTGGAAGAGGCGATGGACATCGAAGGGCTGGAGCGCCTGCTGCGGCGGATCGAGGCCGGCGGCGTGCGGCTGGTCGCCCGCGACGTCGTCGAGCCTTCGCCGCTGGCGCACGAGATCCTCAATGCTCAGCCCTATGCCTTCCTGGATGACGCGCCGCTGGAGGAGCGCCGCACCCAGGCGGTCTCCCTGCGCCGCTGGCTCGACCCGGAGACAGCGTCCGATCTCGGGGCTCTCGATCCGGACGCGATCGTGCGCGTGCGCGAGGAAGCATGGCCCGAGGCCGGAACTCCCGACGAGCTGCACGACGCGCTGATGACGCTCGGCTTCCTCACCCTGGAGGAAGGGAGACGGTCCGGCTGGGAGCGGCTGTTCGATACCCTCGCCGCCGGCCGCCGCGCGACGGTGCTGCGACTCGCGGACCGTCGACTGTGGATCGCGGCCGAGCGGCTGCCGCAGTTGCGGGCGGTTCAGCCGGCGGCGGAGCTGGAGCCGGAGATCGCCGCTCCGCCCCGATTCGCCCGCGAGTGGTCCGCGGCGGAAGCGCTCGTCGAGATCGTCCGTGGCCGGCTCGAAGGGCTCGGTCCGATCGAGGCCGGCGCCCTGGCAACGGATCTCGGCCTGCGGCGGAGCGCCGTCGAAGCAGCTCTGGCGTCACTCGAGACCGAGGGCTTCGTCTTCCGCGGCCGCTTCACCCTCGGCGTGGACGGCGAAGAGTGGTGCGAGCGCCGGCTGCTCGCCCGCGTCCATCGCTATACCTTGGACCGGCTGCGGCGCGAGATCGAGCCGGTTTCCCAGGTCGACTACCTGCGGTTCCTCCTCGCCTGGCAGCGCGTCGATACGGACGAGCGCTCCGAAGGCCCCGAGAGCCTGCATGCCCTGGTCGAGCAGCTCGAAGGCTGGGAGGCCGCGGCGGCGGCGTGGGAAGGCGAGATCCTGCCGGTGCGAATGAAGGAGTACGACCCCTCGTGGCTGGATGCCCTATGCCTGGCGGGCCGCTACGTCTGGGGACGGGCCACGGCTCCCGAGCTCGACGGCGGCCGCAAGTCCGGGCCCGTGCGCGCCACGCCGATCGCCCTGCTCTCCCGCGGCAACCTTTCATTCTGGCGGGAGATCGCGCCGCCGCCGGATCCCGCCGCGCTCGACCTCTCGGCCGGCGCCCGGGACGTCTACGATCTGCTGCGGAATCGCGGCGCCTGCTTCTTCGGCGAGATCGCCCAGGGCGCGGGCCTGCTCCACACGCAGCTCGAGATGGCCTTGGCGGAGCTGGTGGCGTGGGGCCTCGTGACCTCGGACAGCTTCACCGGACTGCGCGCCCTGCTGGTGCCGGCCCACAAGCGCCCGCCCGTCGATCGCGCCGGCTCACGGCGCGGCGGCGCGGTCTCTTTGTTCGGCATGGAGAACGCCGGCCGCTGGTCGCTGCTCCACGCCGGGGCTTCGGCGACGCCGGCACCTTCGTTGGACACCGCCTCGCGCGAAGCCATCGAGATGGTCGCCTGGAACCTCCTGCGCCGGTATGGCGTGGTGTTCCGCCGGCTGCTGGAACGGGAGACACTGCTGCCACCCTGGCGCGATCTTCTCTATGTCTTCCGTCGCCTGGAAGCGCGTGGAGAGATCCGCGGCGGCCGTTTCGTCGACGGCTTCTCCGGCGAGCAGTATGCCTTGCCGGACGCGGTGGGCCGCCTGCGCTCCCTGCGCAAGCAGCCGCGCAAGGGGGTCCTGATCTCCGTCAGCGCCGCCGATCCGCTCAACCTCGTCGGCATCGCAACGCCGGGCGACCGCCTGCCCGCGCTCGCCGGCAACCGTCTGCTCTATCGCGACGGTGAGCCCATCGCCGTCCTCGAAGGGCGCGAGCCTCGCTTTCTCGTGGAGCTCGACGCCGCCGCCACTTGGCAGGCCCGGAGCACGCTCGTGCGGCGCAGCGTGGCGCCGAAGCTGAAGGCGTACTTGGGAAGGTCGGCGTAGCGGAGCGCCTTGTTCAGACCGGCATAGGCGGTCGGCGCGGTCTGCCCTCTGAAGCCTCACCCCCTGTCCCCCTCTCCCTGACGGGCGAGGGGGAACGCCTGCGGAGGGTCTTGCCGAGTTCTCGCCAACTTTTTCAGCAATTAGGTTATGGAGAGTTCCCCCTCGCCCGTCAGGGAGAGGGGGACAGGGGGTGAGGCTTCGCGGGGCAGACGGCCCGCAGTCCTCACACCTCCACCCCCGAAATCAGGTCCCCAAACCGTTCCGGATCGACGTTCCCGCCCGACAGCACGATCCCGATCCGTTTCCCTGCAGCGTCTGGCACCTTGCCGTGCAAGAGCGCGGCGAAGGCGGCGGCTCCACCGGGCTCGACGACGATCTTCATGCGCGAGGCGAGGAGCGCCATCGCGCGCCGCAGCTCGAGATCGCTGACGGTGAGAATCCCTTCCGTCAGCGTACGAACGATGGCGAGCGTCCGCTCCGCGGGACGGGTGGTCTGCAGAGCGTCGGCGATCGTAGCAGGAAGCGGGATCGTCACCGGTTCTCCCCGTTCCAGGGAGCGCTTCATATCATCGCCGGCCTCGGGCTCGACTCCCCAGAGGCGGATTTCGGGGTCGATTCCCTTCGCGGCCACGGCGGTGCCGGAGAGCAACCCGCCGCCGCCGCAAGGAGTGACGATGATGTCGAGATCCGGAATCTCCTCCAGGAGCTCCAGACCGAGCGTACCCTGGCCGGCGATGACGGCGTCGTCGTCGAACGGCGGCACGAGCACGGCCCCTTCCTCTTGCACGATGCAACGAGCGACCTCCTCGCGGCTCTCTCCGCCGACGCGGTCATAGAGAATGACGGAGGCGCCGTAGCCCCGCGTCGCCGCCATTTTGAGAGCCGGAGCGTCCTTGGGCATCACGATGGTGGCGCGGATTCCAAGCTCGCGGGATGCCAGCGCCACCGCCTGCGCGTGGTTGCCCGACGAGAACGCCACGACACCCCGCGAGCGCTCCTCCGGTGAGAGGAGCGTCAGCCGCGAGAACGCCCCCCGGGCCTTGAAAGCGCCGACCTTCTGGAAGATCTCGCACTTGAAGAAGACCCTGGCCTTCACCCGCTCGTCGATCAGCCGCGAGGTCAGGATGGGCGTGTGGTGCACGTAGGAGCGAATGCGGTCGTGCGCGGCCCGGACGTCGTCGACGGTGACCGACAGCGGAGGCGAAGCGATCATGGGCGGGGACTGTAACTGATCCTGGCCGACTCGGCGAGATCCCCTTTCGCCCTCTGTGGCCGGGACACGCCGGAACGCTTACGATCTTCCCCGCGACGGCAGGGCCGCTTCTTCGTGGTCTCGGGTCACGCTGCGATCGGGAGCGTCGACGGCACGGTCCAACTCCCCGGTGACGGTGCGGTCCCGATCACCGGCCGGCGCCGCTCCGGCCGGCTCCAGGCCCGCCGCGCGGGCGCTCTCGGCGATGGCCTCGCCACGATCGGCTCGCCGGCGGGTGCCGTAGAAGCGGTCTTCGTCATAGAGGTCGTGGGCGTAAAATTCACGCTCCGGTGCATGGGCCCAGGCGCGGTCGAACCACGGCAGCAGTCCGACCTCGTACTCGCGGTCGAGATCCCGGCCGTCGTAGACCGGCAGACCCGCGGCCTCGGCGGCGCTCAATTTTTCAACGAGGACGCGATCATGCTCCGGGTCAAGCTGGGCGAAGCCGATCGGAATCAGGACGTGCCGAGTGCCGAAGCCATGGTGGTGTTCCTGGGTGAGCCGGTTCTCCTCGTCCGAGAGAGTGGCCCGCACGAGGGTCTCGCTCGTCAGAGGACCCAGACCGCCCATCGCCGAGGTGGCGCTCAGGGGTGGCGCCAAGCCGGACGTAGAGGCTGTGCCGGCACCAGCCGGCCCGCCGGCGGCTTTCGTTCCTTCGAGCAGGTCCAGGTCGAGCGCCACCTCGAGATACCGCACCCTGAGGGCGCGGGTGTCCACCAGCAGATCGTCCACCTCGCCGATCGTCCGGCCGTCGGCTCCGAAAACCTTCCAGCCCCGCACGTCCGGATCGCCATCGGCAATACGGTAAGCGTGGAGTCGCCTCAAGGGAATTACGGGCGATCCGGGAAGGGCCGCATCGAGATCGCCCGTCGGGATCCGATCTTCGTGCATGAGCTCCTCCTTCTCTTTCCTTCGGTGAGCGTGAAGAGACCACGCTCTGAGGAGGGCTCCTGCAAAGGCCGGGCCGAAAAATGAAAAGACCCGGAGAAATCTCCGGGCCCGAAGAGGTGCCTCAGATGGGACAGCTACAGGGAGTCGAGCCCGGCGCGCATGGCGGGCTCGTTCTGCAGGCGCCGGAGAATCCCGCCGGTGAGCCTGAGGATCTCCACGACCGCCTGTTCGCGCTCCAGAGCGTCCTGCAGCATGTGGAGGGCCGACATGGCCTCGCGCTCCACCCCCAATGCCTGGAAGGTGGTCACGGTCTCCGCCACCAATCTGCGCACCTCGGCGGTACGGCCCTGGCGGAGCCAGACGTTGGCGAGGTCGAGAGAGGCGAGCGCCGCCTGGTAGCCTCGGCCGGCGTCCTCAAGGTCCTGGCGGATCTGTTGGAAGGTCGCCTCAGCGGTAACCAGATCGCCGAACCCGGCCGCGATCTCCCCCTCGATACGGTGCAGCTTCACCAGGTCCAGCCAATTCGCGTGAGCGGCGAAGATCGGCCGCATCCGCTGGAGCTGCCGCCGGGCGTCTTCATACTCGCCCAACTCCACTCGCAGCAGGAGGATGTTGCCCAGCGCCTGGAACGTCAGATAGGGATCCCGCTCGCGGTCGATCAAGGTAAGCCCGCGGACGAGGAGCTGGAGCCCCTCCTCAGGCCGGCCGGCAACGGCGGTATAGAGGCCCTTCTGGATCAACACCCGGCCGACCTCATGGGAACCGCTGTGGCGGCGGTGGATGGCGAGGGCGAGATCGAGCATCCGGAAAACTTCCTTGAAGCGGCGCCGGTCGAAGAGCACCGACGCGTTCAGGTCGGCGATGCGCGCATACAGGAGCGGATCGCCGGTCCCTTGGAGGCGCAGGTCGACGGCGCACGCCATGGCCGCCTCCGCCTGGGCGAGCTCGTCGTTGATACGGTAAGCGTTGGCCAGCTCCGCCCAAGCGCGGGCCTGCATGTCCGCGCGCCGCTCGGCACCGCAGGCCTCCGGATCGAGACGGTCGGCGGCAAGACGAGCCAAGCTGGCGAGGTACAGCATTCCGGCCGCATCGGTGTGCCGCAAAGAGCGGCTCTTCTCGAGGAGGGCTTCGCAAAAGCCCCAGGTGACCTCTCCCTCGGGTCCCTCGGGCAGAACCGCGACCGTAGACGAGCCGCGGGCCTGGAGCAGCTCTTCGGCCTTCCGCTCGCCAGCCTCACGACTGGACGTCAGCGCCTGCTCGTGCTCCAGCGCCGTGTCGAAGGCAGCGGCGATGGCGCGATCGTAGGAAGCCTCCTCGGCGGGCGAGAGCTGCGGCTCGGGTGCCGTCTCTGGGGCGAACATCGCCGCCGCGAGATCCGACATCTCGCTCCGGCAGCGATCGCAGCCTCCCAGCAGGTGAGTCACGGTGGCCTTCACCTCGCTAGCCGGCAGGCTGTTCAGCAGGAAGCCCTCCAAGGTTTCGCGGCAGGGATGCTCGCTCATCCGGTTCTCCTTCAAAACAGTTCAGCGAAATTGAGCTGATTCTCTCACATTGCAAGTGCGATGTCCCGAAACCTCAATGCGAGTCATCCCCTGGCGGCGGCGTCACGGCTACCACGGAGTTGCCGTTCGGGTCGAAGCCCGGGCTCGTTTCCTCTTTCATCGTGCCGCTGGGCGAGGCCGGCTCAGGCTCTCCATCCCACCAGCCGGCCAGGGCCCCCCAGAGCCCATCCGACGCCCCGCCGGTTACCGCCGACCACAGGCTGCCCAAGCGGCCCAGGAAGCCCGACTCCAAGGCGGCCGCCGGCCGCGCGCTCACCAGCGCCAGGGCGGTGACGAGCGCCAGCGCTGCGATCCTCCGGTGAACGGTTCTGCGGTGCATCTCTCCTCCTCCTTTCGCGAGCCGGCACCCGCTCGCTTTGGCTCGATGGCACACTACGCACGGGCGTTACCCCATGCCCGTATGCAGAATGCAGTACTTCTATTGTCTTATAGTGTCGCAAGAGGGGAAAAACGAGCCACCGAACCCATTTCTCCCCTAAAGCCCGGCGACGGCCGCCTTCCGCCGCACTTGAAGCACCCTAACGTCGGGGTCCACCACCACCTTCTCCGGCCGGAAGGAGCAGGGGATCTCGACAGTCCGTTCCTCGCCGGCGCCTAGAATCACCGCCCGCCGCGCGTCGCGGTAGCCGGGCTTGAGCGCCCCCTTCTCGCCGAACCGCTCACCACGGACCGCCGCCACCTCGACCGGCATCCTCCCGGTACCGTCATTCTTGATCCGCACCGTCACCTTCCAGGCGCTCCCGCCCGGCTCGGCCGCCACCCGGGCGCCGCTCAGGCGGTATTCCGGCACGACGACCTGGTGGAACCACTGGCGGACGAATTCGTCGTAGGCCGCGGGATCGCCGGCGAACGGACGCATGGCGGCGGTGAAATCCTGCAGGACCGGGTAGTCCGGCCCGTTGCCCCAATCGGCGATGAACTTGCGCAGGCCGGCGAGGGTCCGCTCCCGGCCCAGTTGCTCGGAAAGCATCCAGAAGACCCAGCCGCCCTTGTCGTAGGTGACCGTCGTGTCGCCTTCGCGCGAACCGTCGGTCTTCACCAGCGGGCGCTCGGCGTCGGCGCGGCGGGAGTCGCCGTAGTTCTCCTCGATGCGCTTGAGGAACTCCATCCGCGCCTGCGGCCCCTTGACCTGCTCCATCAGCAGGGCGGTCGAGAAATGGGACATGCCTTCCGAAAGCAGGTCTCCGCCAGGGCCCTCGCCCGGAGTCAGGAGGTTGCCCCACCATTGGTGCGCGCTCTCGTGGGCGGTCACCAGGAACACGGCGTCGGTCTTGACGTCGCTCTTGGTGAGGAAGCCGATCGCCTCCGAGAAGGTGATATCCGTGGGAAACCCTTGGGCGTAGCGCGCCAGGGCCGGAAACTCCGACAGCTTGAGCTCCCGCCAGGGGAAGGGGCGGAACCAGGCCGAATACCACCGGCGGGCGGCATCCAGCGCACCGCTCATCTCCTCGATGTTGTAGGCGTGGCCAGGGTGGTAGAAGATCGCCGTGCCGTGACCGCGCTTCACCGCCCAGCGTCCGCCGACGACGTTGAAGAAGCGGACGGGGTAGTCGCTCCGCCAAACCACGGTCCGCTCGCCGTTCGCCACTTTTTCGCTCACCTTGGTGCCCACCGAGTTGAAGGTGTAGTCCGCGGGCCCCGTGACCGAGATGCGAGTCGTGAAGGAGTGGCTCGCACCGAGGGCGATGTCCGTCTTGCCGACGTAGAAGTCGTCCGGATAGACGCGCGGCTCGTAGTCGTTCTCGTCCTTCTTGATCCCGAGCTTTTTCATGTAGCCGACGACCGGAGCGAAGCTGGGATCGAAGCTGGTCAGCACCACGCCTGACGGCAGGATGAATTGGTCCAAGCCGCCGCCGTTCTTCGTAATCCCGTGCGGGAACTGCCCCTCGAATTGAAAACCCACCTGGGCGCGACCCTGCGGCGGCAGGCGCGAGGCGAGAGTGAAGACGTAGAGGCCGGAGCGGTTCTCGGGCGTGTAGGGCTTGCCGTTGAGGGTCCAGCGCACCTTTTCCCAGTGCCGGCCGCCGGTGAGCGCGAACTGCCCCAGCGGCTCGTCGCGATCGTTGACCAGTTGATAACTACCGCGAACGGCGAGCCAGCGCCGCGCCGGCTCGATGCGCAGGTCGATCTCGACGCCGGCGATGGAGGGCTGGGGCGCGTCCTTCCAGGTGGCCAGGTTCTGTTTCCAGTAGTCCCGGGCCTTCTTCTCGTAGGCCTTCCCCTGGAAACCGTCGTCGACCGCGAGCCACAGCGCGACGCCCGTCACCAGCGGCACGGCGGCGAACGACGCCAGGTGGAGCAGCCGTCTCCAGAGCGGCGCCGGCTGCAGGCGGTGGATGGTGCCGATGGCGTCCGGCTGGCGGCGTCCGAAGGCCTGGACGGCGACGGCGATGAAGAGGGCGGCGAGCCCCAGCGCCAGGAGGCGGTTGAGGACGAGCGCCTTGCGGTCGAGCTCGAAAAACCCCAGATCGCTCCACTGCAACGTGTCCCAGATCCACCAATTCCCCACCCAAGTCATCTTGCCCGTGAACTGGAGATAGAACGTCAGCGCGATCACGCCGAGGCCCACGCCGTAGGTGGCGTAGCGCTGTCCGGAGACCGCCTGAACGGCGACCACGAAGCAGGTCCACAGGATCACGGTCGGCAGCAGCAGGAGACCCCAGACGAGCAGGAACGGCCGAGGGTCGGGGGCCATCCTCCCTTGGATGAGGATGGCGATCGCGCTGCCCAGATAGGTGGCGACGGCCATCAGGACCCCGACGGCGCTGTTGGCGAGCGCCTTGCCGAACAGCAGCGACGCGGTCCGCGCCGGCGTCGCGTAGGAAAGGGCGGCGAGGCCGGTGGACCGCTCCCGCTCGATCGCCTCGGCGGTGTAGAACATGAGGAGCAGGCAGAGCAGCAGCGACAGCGTGTTCATCGACCGCACCGCCGTCAGCCCCGGGGTGATCAGCAGCTCGGTCTGGAAAGCTCCCAGCGCGAGGAGGCTCGAGCCCAGCGTCTGGATCAGGATGAGGGCACCGAACAGATAGAGCCCGGGCGAGGCGATGAGGTTGCGCAGCTCCGTCCGCGCCACTTCCAGAGTGCCGGCGACCAGGCCGACGCCGCGGTTGCGCATGGCGAGCACGGAAAGCGGCCGCGGCGCGGCGGGGACCGCCGCCGTGGCGCTCTCCTCCTGCGGAGCCGGCCGCCGGCGGCGGAGACGCCGGCCGGCGCTCCGCGACGGATCCGCCGCCGCGAGATGCCGCTGCGCGAGAGCGACGCCCAGCAGGCCGAGCCCCACGAAGACCAGGCGCGAGACGACGAATCCCGCGTCGAGGCCGATGGGCGCATGGTTGTAGAAGTCCGCCCCGCGGTCGAGCTTGATCCAGGTCTCGTTCAGCCAGCGGAAGCCGGCCGGATCGATCAGCATCAGCAGCCGGTTGATGCGCGGGTCGAGCCAGGTGGGAGACCAGTCCCAGAGGAAGAAATCGGAAATCAACAGGGCCGTGGGAAAGAGGAACACGGTGACCGGCCGGCGCCAGCGCTCCCCGAGGAAGAAAGCGACTCCCAGGTAGAAGACCAGCGTCGGCAGGCCGAAGATCAGAGCCGGCCGCAGGTAGTTCACCGCGGCGAATGGACCGCGGATCTCCGCCGCGTCCGGATTGGGCAGGATGTGATTGAAGAAGACCGCCAGAAACAGATGGATGCCGAGAGCGGCGAGGAGGCCGCCGGCAATGGCCAGGAACTTCCCCCAGACGTACTCCGCCGGCCGCAAGGGCGTCGAGAGCAGCAGCTCGCTCACCTTCGCCTCGTCGTCGGCGACGATCGCGGTGCCCGCTGCGATCGAGCCGAAGAAGGAGTAGAGGATCGCCACCAGCATGGCCAGGGCGAAGGTGACGCTGTACTCCGAGGTGATCCAGGCCCTTTTGCCGCCGACGGAGGCGTCTCCGGAGGAGATCTGCACGTCACCGGTCGACAGTCCCCACGTCATGAGAACCAGCATCACGACCAGGAACCAGAAGAGCGGACGTTTGAAGGTGTGGGCGAGCTCCTGCGCGAAGATCGTACCGGCGCGGCCGAGGCTCATGCCGCGCCTCCGGCGGCAAGGAGCACGGGCGTCCCGGCGTCCCCCGGCCGCTCCGCGGCGTCCTGCATCAACAGCAGGTAAGCGTCTTCCAGGGTGGCGGGCACGGGCTCGAAGCCGAGCGGCGGCTGGCCGTCGGGCTGGTGGATGCGGACCCGGTTCTTGCCTTCCACCAGCACCGCCTGGGTGACCCGCAAGCGGCGGCGGACCTCGTCCATCTCCTCGCGCGACACGCGCCCCTCGAAGATCTTGCCGTCGATCGCCCGCCGGGCCTCCGAGGGCGAGGTCAGCGCCACCAGCCGGCCCTGGCGAATCACCGCGAAGCGCGGGCAGAGGACGGCCACGTCCTCGACGATATGGGTGGAGAGCAGCACGATGCGGTCGGCGGCCAGCTCGGCGAGCAGCCGGTAAAAGCGGAGCCGCTCCTCCGGGTCCAGGCCGGCCGTCGGCTCGTCCACGATGATCAGCCGCGGATCGCCGGCGATCGCCTGCGCGATACCGAGCCGCTGCCGCATGCCGCCGGAGTAGGTCTTCACCTTGCGCTTCGCGGCATAGGAAAGGTTGACTCGCTCGAGCAGCTCGGCCACCAGCTTCTTGAGACCTACCGGCGCCTCGACTCCCTTGAGCTTCAGGAGATAGGTCAGCATCTTCTCGCCGGTCAAATGGGGATAGAAGCCGAACTCCTGCGGCAGATAGCCCAGGCGGCGGCGGATCCGCTCGGGTTTCGCCAGCACGTCCTCGCCGTCCAGCGTGACCTGTCCCGAGGTCGCTTCGAGCAGACCGGCCAGGATCTTCATCAGCGTCGACTTGCCCGCGCCGTTGGGACCGAGCAGGCCGAACATGCCCGGCGGCACGTCGAGGTTGACGCCTTGGAGAGCGGTGACGGGACCGGGATA
This sequence comes from Thermoanaerobaculia bacterium, assembly GCA_036002325.1. GTDB lineage: Bacteria > Acidobacteriota > Thermoanaerobaculia > Multivoradales > UBA5704 > DATARR01. The sequence continues at coordinate 22,073 of DASYTJ010000012.1, forward strand.
GACCTTCACGAGATCGCGGATGGTCAGCATGGAAATCTCCTCAGTGTGGGGGCGGCGCCGCGGCCCCGTCTGCACCAATACGAAGAAAGCTAGAAGAAGGTTACCGCGAGCCCGGGATTGCCGCGCCCCTCGCTTGCGTTATCCTCTCTGGCCGACCTCGGAGGTTTCCCATGTTCGCCAAGCTTCACCGTTCCGCCCCGCTGCTCCTCGTCGCTCTCCTGGCGGCCGCCACCGTCTGGGCCGTCGACTCGAAACCCTCGGCTCCGTCTCCCGACGACTACCGCAAGGAGATCGAGGCCTGGCGCAAGGAGCGGGCCGACAGCCTGAAGGAGGAGGACGGCTGGCTCACGCTGGTGGGCCTGTACTGGCTGAAGCCGGGGGAGAATCGCTTCGGCAGCGATCCGGCCAGTCCCGTCATCCTGCCGCAAGGCAAGGCGCCGGCCATGGCGGGCGTCCTCGTCCAGGAGGGGAACGCGGTCACGATCCGGGTCGAGCCGGGGGTGGCGATCACTGCCGACGGCAAGGAAGTGAAGCCGGGCATGACCCTGAAGACCGACGCCGAGGGCGAGCCGACGGTCCTCGAGCTCGGTTCCCTCAAGTTCTACCTCATCCGGCGCGGCGATCGCCTGGGGGTCCGCATCAAGGACCGCCAGAGCCCGACGCTCGCCTCGTTCAAGGGCCTGGACAACTACCCCATCCAGCCGGCCTGGCGCGTCGTCGCCCGCTTCGAGCCATACAAGGACAAGAAGATCCCGATCGCCAACATCGTGGGCCAGGTGCAGGAGATCCCTTCGCCGGGGGCCGTGATTTTCGACTGGCACGGCAAGACCTACCGGCTGGACGCCCTCCAGGGCTCGCCTGAGGGCGGCCTCTTCGTCCTCTTCGGCGACAAAACCAACGGCAAGGAAACCTACGGCGCCGGCCGCTTCCTCGACACCGATCCGCCCAAGGATGGCAAGGTGGTGGTGGACTTCAACACCGCCTACAACCCGCCCTGCGCCTTCACGGCGTTCGCCACGTGCCCGCTGCCGCCGCCGCAGAACAAGCTGTCGATCGCCGTCGAGGCGGGCGAAAAGAAATTCGCCGGCGGCCCGCACTCCTGAGGGCCGGCTCTCCGCGACCGCAATTTTCACCAAGAATCCGCCTCCTCCAGAGCCTAGAGTGGGCTGCAGGACGGAGGCGGCCAGCGCCTTCGTTTCCCCAAGGAGGACTGGCAGATGACAACTCTGGAAACGCGCGAGAAAATCGATTTCCCTAGCGTGCTGGCGGCCCCCGGCCGCTCGCCCGAAATCCCTGAATCGGCGGACGTCTATGGCTGGCTGATCGGCAGTTGGGAGCTGGACGTGCGCCATTACTGGGTGGACGTCTCGGCGCGCGGCATCAAGGGTGAGGTCCACTTCGAATGGGTGCTCGAGGGCCGCGCCGTGCAGGACGTCTGGATCATGCCGCCGCGCGCGGAGCGCCCGGGCGAGCTCGACAAGATGCTCAACATGTACGGCACCACGCTGCGCGTGTGGGATCCGGCGATCCAGGCCTGGCGCGTCACCTGGATCAATCCGGCGACGAACCAGCGCTCCGAGCTCATCGGCCGCTGGAGCGGCAAGGACGTCGTGCAGATCGGCACCGGCGCCGACGGCACGCCGGTGCGCTGGATCTTCACCGAGATCACCCCGGACTCGTTCCGTTGGATCGGCGAATCGCTGGAGCCGGACGGCAAGACCTGGAAGCTCGGCGGCGAGTTCCGCGCCCGGCGACTGCACTAGCCGTTAAGAAGCCGCCACCGGCGCTGCCGAGACTGGCGCCGCGCTGCCCCAGATCTCGCCGAGCGCCCGCTGGAAGTTGCCGCCGAGGATCAGCCCGATCGCGCGGTCGCTGTAGCCGCGGCGGATCAGGCCTTCGGTGAGGTCGAAGACGCGGCGGGCGGGCGCCAGTCCGTGGACATCATAGAGGGGACTGACGCGGCCCGTCCGCGGATCGCGGGCGTCGAGATCCACATCGCTGCCCAGTCCCACGTGCTCGACGCCGGCCAGCCGGGCAACGCGGTCGAAGTGATCGAGCACGTTGTCGACCGTCGCCGGCAGGCGGCTGCTGACGAAGGCGGCCACCACCGTGATCCCCATCACGCCGCCGCGGGCCGCCATCGCCCGGATCACCGCGTCCGACTTGCAGCGCGGATTGGCGGCCAGCGCCCGGCAGTTGGAGTGCGTCACCAGCACCGGCTTTTGGGAAACGGCGAAGGCGTCCAGGCACGTGCGCTCGGAGCAGTGGGAGACGTCCACCGCCATGCCGCACCGGTTCATGGCCTCTACGATCTGCGCGCCGTAGGAGCTGAGCCCGGTGTCGCGCGACTCCCGGCAGCCCGTGCCAATGCGGTTGCGGGCGTTGTAGGTGAGCTGCGACACTCGCTGCCCAAGGGAGTGAAACCGCTGGACGTCGTCCACGGTCCGGAAATGATCGGAGTTCTGAAAGCCGACGAGGATGCCGACCTTCCGCTCCTCGCGGACCCGCTGAAAATCGCCGGCCGATCCGACGCGCAGGAAGCAGTCGCCGCGGCTCGCCAGCAGCCGGCTCCAGCCGGAGATCCAATCGCTGACCGCGTCGTAGGGGCGGGGCTGATTGGGCTCCACTGCGGGGTGGAAGACGTTGACCCCGGAGCCTTGTAATTTCTGGAAATCGGCAGGGCCGAAGCCGCTCGGCTCGCGCTGCCAGGCATACAGCTTCGGCCAGTCCAGGGTGAGGAGGCCGAGCATGTCGATCACCGTCGACTGCCCGACCAGCTCGACGGCCCGGGCGGAGTGCTCCACCCGATCGTCAGCGAAGAGGCTGAAACGTCCCCGGTTGATGAAAGGTGCGGCGAGGACTCCGGCACCGGCGAGGGCACCTGCCCTCAAAAACTCGCGGCGATTCAACTACCAATCCATCCCTTAGAAGTGGGATGGATTGTACACACTTCCTCTCGCCCTCGCTAGAGGGTGTAACTTTGGCAGGATCGGTGAGCCGCGCGGCGAGGTGCCGGCGGGTCACCGCATCAGGTCGAAGCGCATCCCCGGGTCGGACCGCAGCTTCTCGAGGAACGCGGCGACCTCGCGGGCCAGCCTCGCGGTCGCCCGTTCCCGCTCGGCGGCCTTCTGGAAGAAGAGCAGGGCGGCCAGAGCCTCGCGGGGCACATTCTGGGCCCGGAAGACGCGAGCCATCTCCACTGATAGCTGTTTGACCTCGGCGGTGCGGCCGGCCCTGGCATGGAGAGCCGTCAGCTCGAGCATCACCAGCGCCGCGTCGTAGGCCATGTCCCGCGCGGCGAACTCCTGCCGAAGCATCTCGAAAAGCTGGAGGGCTGCCTCCGCATGGCCTAAACCGGCCACGATCCTGGCCTCAGTCCAGCGCAGCCGGACAAAGTCCAGAGGATTGCCGAGCTCGCGGCAGAGCGACGTGACCTCGGGCAACATGGCCCGGGCCTCCTCGTACTCCTCCACTGACACCAAGTTACAGAGAAGGTTGTGCCGCAGGCAGAGGAGCACCCGAGGATCACGGTCGCCGTCGACCAGTGCCTCGGCCTCCTTCAGCAGCTCGATCGCGAGCTCAGGCTCCTCCATCTCCTGCAGGGCCAACGCCTTTTTGACCAGCGCCCGTCCAGCCAGATGGGCGTCCCGGTGCTCCGAGCCGTCGCCGTGCAGAGCGAAGAGGCGGTCCAACAACGCCAGGGCCTCGGGGAAACGCCTCTGGGCGATCCGAAGTGAGGCTTCGTAATCGAGGAGGGACGACTCGTATTGCAGACAGCCTCCGACAGCGTCGGACCCAGCCTCCCACCAGGCTTGCGCGATGGAGAAAGATTCTTCGGCGTTGCGCAGATCGCCGAGCACGCGGCGAGCGTTGCCATCGTGCGCCCAGGCATTGCTCCGTAGCCGATAAAGCCGGCCGGCTTCCGACGGCTCCTCCGCTTTCAGGAGATCGGAGACCAGTACCGCCATCTCCGCTGCCTCGATGGCGCGGTCCGGATCGATCGCGGTCAACCGAGCGCTCTCCTGACAGAGCCGCTCGCAGAGGCCCCAGGTCACGAACCGGCGATGGGATCGGATCAGATGGTACCGGTCCTGAAAGTGGTACGGCTCCAGGTCGGCCCAAAGGTCCGCAGTCTCCGCCTGAGCGTTCAAGTGATCATCCATGATGAGATTCCTTCAGGCCGCTCGTCGTTCTTCCCCGATCTTTCGTCCCGTCAAGGGTTGCACGTGCCGTCCGGATCGAGCCCGCAACCATTGTCCGTCGACTGAGAGCTGTCACCTGTCGCGCCCGAGCCGGAAGTTCCCTCCGGCGGAGGCTGACCTGCCGGATCGAGCCCGTTGCCAGTCTTGGTTACAGCGTCCGAGCCACCGCCTTGCCACCAGGACGCAAGCAAACTCCATACCTTAGCAAAGAAGACCTCGGTGCCGCTCTCGCCCCAGAGGTCCCAAGGAGTCCGGGCCTGCAGAAGCCCGGGCGCCAGAAAGATCATCAGAAGAATACCACCCGTGGTCCTACGCAATGTAGAGCGCATGGCTGCTGTCCCCTTTCCTCGCGACCGCCCTCCCTCGTGAATGACCTTAAAAACCGCAACGCCCTGCCGCAGCAGCAATAAGCGCGCCAACTCCCTAATGGGCTCGGCAACTGGTTTTTGGCGATCGGGGTGACGCAATGTGGGTAGACGGGAAGAACCGATGGCCGCTATAGGAGATTTCGCAACCGGGAAAAGATACGCCGGGGCGCTTCCGGCGGCCTGGCTCCCGGCGCGCCGCGACAAGGCTGGCAAGACGTTCCAGCGGGGGCGGGACCTCCGGGTGTTTTCTACATCTTCAACAAACCCGACGCTACCGGTCGCGAAGGGCACCCGTCTTGCACCGACTGCGCGGGTTGCAGTAGAGTCCCGCGCTTGTGACGACTTTCACAAAGTCCCTTGAACCCGGACGGGCGCTCCGATATCTTCAGCGGTCGAGAGTCTAGGGGGGGCGGCTCTTGCAGATTTTCCACCGCAGCACCAACACGGTCGCGAAGGTCAGCATCTTCGGCTCGATCTTCTTCCTGGCGTTCTTCGGTTGGGTCTACTCGACCCTGCTGCGGTCTTCGTACGTCACCGGCCAGTACGTGGTGAAGAAGCAGCCGGTGCCGTTCAGCCACGATCACCACGTGCGCGGTCTGGGGATCGACTGCCGCTACTGCCATACCTCCGTGGAGAAGTCCTCCTTCGCCGGTATCCCGCCGACGGAGACCTGCATGAACTGCCACCGGCAGATCTGGACCAACGCCGACCTTCTCGAGCCGGTGCGGGCGAGCTACCGCGACGGCTTGCCGCTGCAGTGGACGCGCATTCACGACCTGCCGGACTTCGTCTACTTCAATCACTCGGTCCACATCGCCAAGGGGATCGGCTGTGCGACCTGCCACGGACGGGTGGACAAAATGCCGTTGATGTTCCAGGACGCCTCGCTGCAGATGGAGTGGTGCCTCTCCTGCCACCGCGATCCGGTGAAGAACGTGCGGCCGCGGCAGGAGATCTTCAACATGAGCTGGCAGCCGCCGGCGGATCCACAGCAGGCGAAGGCCCTGCAGGCCCGGCTGGCCAAGGAATACGACATCCACTCCCTCACGAGCTGCTCGACGTGCCACCGTTGAATCCCAAGAAAGCGAACCCGATGGACAGCGTCAATGCCAAAGGCAAGTGCGAGGCGGCGGGCGTGCGACCGCCGGAGCCGGCGCGGCTCGATCTGGCGGAGGTGCGCGAGCGGCTGCGCGCCAAGCGGGGGCCGGAGTTCTGGCGCAGCCTCGACGAGCTCGCCGCGACGCCCGCGTTCCAGGATCTCCTGCACCGCGAGTTTCCCCGTCACGCCTCGGAGTGGACCGACGGCGTCTCGCGCCGGCGCTTCCTGCAACTCGCGAGCGCCTCGCTGGCGCTGGCCGGTCTGACCGGCTGCACCAAGCAGCCGGTCGAGAAGATCATCCCCTACGTACGGCAGCCGGAGCAGCTCATCCCCGGCCGGCCGCTGTACTTCGCCACCGCCCTGACCCTGGGCGGCTATGCGACCGGCGTGCTCGCCGAGAGCCACCAGGGGCGGCCGACGAAGATCGAGGGCAATCCGGACCACCCGGCGAGCCTCGGCGCGACCGACGTCTTCACGCAGGCCGCCGTGCTGACGCTCTACGATCCGGAACGCTCGCAGACGATTCTCCGCGCCGGCCGTCAGGGCGGCACCTGGGGCGGCTTCGTCGGCGAGGCGGGCGCGACCCTGCGGGCCCTGCAGGCCATCAACGGCCGCGGCCTGCGCCTGCTGACCGGCGCCGTGACCTCGCCGACGCTGGCCGCCCAGATCGCGGACCTGCTGCGGCGCTTCCCCGAGGCGCGCTGGCACCGTTGGGAGCCCGCCGGCCGCCACCAGTCGGCCGCCGCGGCCGCGCGCGCCTTCGGCCGGCCGCTGGAGACCCGCTACGACTTCACCCGCGCGCGGGTGATCGTCACCCTCGGCGCCGACGTCCTCTGCGAGGGGCCGGAAGGCGTGCGCTACTCCCGCGATTTCGCGGACGGCCGCCGGGTGCGCGGCGACCGCCAGGAGATGAGCCGCGTCTACGCCGTCGAAAGCGTGCCGTCGCACAGCGCGACGGTCGCAGATCACCGCCTGCAGCTCACTCCGCCGCAGGTCGAGGCGTTCACGCTGGCGCTGGCCCAGCGGCTCGGCGCGGCCCCCAGCGGCGGGCCGGTGGTGAGCGATGCGACGGCGGTCCGCTGGCTCGAGGCGGTGGCGCAGGACCTCGAGCAGAACCGGGGTGCCTCGCTGGTGATCGCCGGCGAGTACGCCTCCCCCGCCGCGCAGGTCCTCGTCCACGCCGTCAACCAGGCGCTCGGCAACGTGGGCAGCACCGTCTACCATCTCGAGCCGCTGGAAGCCGATCCGGTCGATCACGTCGCCTCGCTGCGCGAACTGGTACGAGACCTGAACGCCGGCCAGGTCGAGCTGCTGCTGATGCTCGACGGGGTCAATCCGGTCTACACGGCGCCGGCGGACTTCGGCTTCGCTCAGGCCCTCCAGGCCGCTCAGAAGAACACCGTGCTCGTTCATCACGGCCTCTTCGACGACGAGACCTCCGAGTACTGCCACTGGCACATCCCCGCCGCTCACGAGCTGGAGAGCTGGAGCGACGCCCGCGCCTTCGACGGCACCGTCTCGCTGATCCAGCCGCTGATCGATCCGCTCTATGGCGGCAAGACCTCGCACGAGGTGCTGGCGGCCCTCTCCAACCAGCCGGACGTGACGAGCTACGACGTCGTCCGCCAGTTCTGGTCGACGCGCCTGACGGCCGGCGGCGCCTTCGAGGCCGCCTGGCGCGAGGCGCTGCTCAAGGGTCTGATCCCCGGCACCGCCGCGTCCCCGACCCCGGCGGCCCTCGCCGGCGGCGCGGTGGAGCAGGCGGCGGGCGAGATCCTGGCGGCTCTCGGCCGCGTCGAGCAGGGGCAGATCACGCTCCTGTTCCGTCCCGATCCCGCCATCTGGGACGGCCGCTTCGCCAGCAACGCCTGGCTGCAGGAGCTGCCCAAGCCGATCGTCAAGCTCACCTGGGACAACGCCCTGATCCTCTCGCCGAAGACGGCCGAGCGCCTGAACGTCTCGTTCCACGAGACGGTGGAGGTCTCCGCCGGCGGCAGGAAGGTGGACGCGGCGGTCTGGATCCTTCCCGGCGTCGCCGAGGACACCGCGCTGCTCACCCTCGGCTACGGCCGTAAGCGCGCCGGCAAGGGCACGGGCCAGGGCTTCAACGCCTACGCGCTGCGCACCTCGAACGCGCTGTGGAGCCTCCCCGCTGTCCAGGTGCGCGGCACCGGTGGCCGCTACGAGCTGGCCTGCACCCAGAACCACCACCTGATCCGCGGCGACGAGGTGAACGAGGACGCCCTGGCGACCGAAGCGGCCGCCGAGCGCCACGTCATCCGCACCGGCACGCTCGCGGAGCTCCGGCACGACCGCGATTTCATCCAGAAAGAGCGCGAGAAGCCGGCGGCCGACGACTCCATGTACCCCAACTACAAGTACCCGGGGCACGCCTGGGGCATGGCGATCGACCTCAACGTCTGCACCGGCTGCAGCGCCTGCGTCGTCGCCTGCCAGTCGGAGAACAACATCCCGGTGGTCGGCAAGCAGCAGGTGCTGGCCGGCCGCGAGATGCACTGGCTGCGGATCGACCGCTACTTCGCCGGCGACCTCGACGCGCCGCAGATCCATCATCAGCCGCTCCCCTGCATGCACTGCGAGACGGCGCCCTGCGAGGTGGTCTGCCCGGTGGCGGCGACGGCGCACAGCGACGAGGGGCTGAACGACATGGTCTACAACCGCTGCGTCGGCACCCGCTACTGCTCGAACAACTGCCCCTACAAGGTGCGCCGGTTCAACTTCCTGCGCTACAGCGACAAGGACACGCCGGTGCTGGCGCTGGTCAACAACCCCGACGTGACGGTGCGCATGCGCGGCGTCATGGAGAAGTGCACCTACTGCGTGCAGCGCATCGAGCAGGCGAAGATCGAATCCAAGGTGGAGCACAAGCCGATCGCGGCGAACCAGGTGCAGACGGCCTGCCAGCAGGTCTGCCCGACGCGCGCCATCGTCTTCGGCGACATCAACGACCCGCAGTGGGACGTCACGCGCTGGAAGGCCGACCCGCTCAACTACGGCCTGCTGGAGGAGATCAACACGCGCCCGCGCACCACCTATCTGGCCAAGCTGCGCAATCCCAACCCGCTGCTCGAACCGGCCGAAGGAGCTGAGCATGGCCACGCTTGACGATCCCGGCTTCGCCGCCGCTCTGCAGAAGCCCTACCGGCCGCCGATCGTCGCCCCGGGCCACACCACGGCCTCGGTCACCGACCAGATCAGCGCGGTGGTGCTGCAGCGCACGCCGAAGTGGTGGTTCTTCGGCTTCGCCGGCGCCTTCTCGCTGCTCATGGTCTTCCTCGTCTCGGTGACCTGGCTGTTCGCCAAGGGCGTCGGCGTCTGGGGCATCAACTGGCCGATCGGCTGGGGCTTCGACATCATCAACTTCGTCTGGTGGATCGGCATCGGCCACGCCGGCACGCTGATCTCGGCCATCCTGCTGCTGCTGCGCCAGGAGTGGCGCACCTCGATCAACCGCTTCGCCGAGGCGATGACCCTGTTCGCCGTCGCCTGCGCCGGCATGTACCCGGTCCTCCATCTCGGCCGCCCGTGGCTCGCCTACTGGCTGTTCCCCTACCCGAACACCATGAACCTGTGGCCGCAGTTCCGCAGCCCGCTGATCTGGGACGTGTTCGCGGTGTCGACCTACGCCACAGTTTCGGCGCTCTTCTGGTACGTCGGCCTCGTCCCCGACCTCGCCACCCTGCGCGACCGCTCCCGGAACCGCGTCGCGCAGATCATCTACGGCTTCGGCGCCATGGGCTGGCGGGGCTCGGCGGCGCACTGGCACAACTACGAGACGGCCTATGTGCTGCTCGCCGGTCTCGCCACGCCGCTGGTGCTCTCCGTGCACACGGTGGTGAGCTTCGATTTCGCGATCGGCATCATCCCCGGCTGGCACGCGACGATCTTCCCGCCCTACTTCGTCGCCGGCGCCATCTACGCCGGCTTCGCCATGGTGCTGACGCTGGCGATCCCGCTGCGCGCCCTCTTCAACCTCGAGGACTTCATCACCACACGCCACCTGCAGAACATGGGCAAGGTGATGCTGGCGACCGGCCTGATCGTCGTCTACGGCTATATGTCGGAGCTGTTCTTCGCCTGGTACAGCGGCAACGTCTACGAGATGTTCATGGCCTGGAACCGCGTCTTCGGGCCCTACCGCTGGCACTGGTACACGCTGCTGCTGTGCAACGCCGTGGTGCCGCAGTTCCTGTGGCTGCGCCGCGTCCGCACGTCGCCCTTGTGGCTGTTCGTGATCTCGATCTTCGTCAGCGTCGGCATGTGGCTCGAGCGCTTCATCATCATCGTCACCAGCCTGCACCGCGATTTCCTGCCGGCCTCCTGGGGCCTCTATCACGGCACGATCTGGGACATCGGCACGTTCGTCGGCACGATCGGCCTGTTCCTGACGCTGTTCTTCCTCTTCATCCGCTTCCTGCCGGCGATCTCGATCTTCGAGATGCGGACGATCGTCCCCGGCTCTCACGGCGGCGAGTACTCGGAGGTGCCGGAGTGAGCGCCCTGCAGCACCCGCCGGGGCGGCCGCCGATCTACGGTCTGATGGCCGAGTTCAATTCGGTGACGGACCTGATCGCGGCTTGCCGCTCGATTCACGATGCCGGCTATACGCGTGTCGATGCCTTCACGCCCTATCCGAGCGAGGAGGTCGCCGAGGCGCTCGGCCACCACCGCTCGAAGCTGCCCGGCATCGTGCTCGCCGGCGGCCTCCTGGGCGGCATCGGCGGCTACCTGCTCCAGTACTGGACCTCGGTCATCGTCTATCCGATGAACATCGGCGGCCGGCCGTTCCATAGCTGGCCGGCGTTCATCGTGCCGACCTTCGAGTGCACCATCCTGGGGGCGGCCCTCTCCGCCGTGCTCGGCATGTTCTTCCTGAACGGCTTGCCGCAGCCCTATCACCCGGTGTTCAACGTGCCGCGCTTCGCCCTGGCCTCGCGTGACCGCTATTTCCTGGTCGTCGAGGCGCAGGACCCGAAGTTCGATCCGCAAGCCACCCGGCAGTTCCTCTTCGACCTGCACGCCAGCGAGGTGTCCGACGTTGCGCACTGAGATCAGAGGAAGAATCGCGTTCGCCTGCTTCCTTCTCCTGGCTGCCGCCGGCTGCCGGCAGAACATGCACAACCAGCACAAGGTGAAGACGCTGGGGGCGAGCGATTTCTTCGCCGGCGGCCAGGGCGCGCGACCGCTTCCCGCGCACACCGTGGCGCGCGGCGACCAGCGCGTGGGCTTCGTCTACAGCGGGCTCGACGCCGCCAACAAGCCGGTCGACCGCATGCCGTTTCCGGTGACGCGCGAGCTGCTGCAGCGCGGCCGGGAACGCTTCGATATCTTCTGCTCGCCCTGCCACGACCGGCTGGGGACGGGGCGCGGCATGATCGTCCGCCGCGGCTACAAGCAGCCGTCGTCGTACCACATCGAGCGGCTGCGCAACGCTCCCATCGGCTACTTCGTCAACGTCATGACCGAGGGCTTCGGCGTGATGCCGAGCTACGCGCCGCAGGTGCCGGTGGAAGACCGCTGGGCGATCGCCGCCTACATCCGCGTCCTCCAGTACAGCCAGAACGTGCGGCTCGCCGATCTCTCTCCGGAGGTCCGCCGCCGCGTCGAGGACGACCTGCGGCAGACCGCCGCTCCCGAGCCGGCTCCCCATTCGAGCGAGGTGCCATGACCAGCGAAAGCATCAGCCGCCCCGCCGCCGCGGCGTACATGGCGCCGGCCGCCGTCGACCGTGTTCAGAGCCTCAGCCTGATCACCGGCGGCGTGGGCGCGGCCGTCTGCCTGCTCGGGCTCTTCCTCTCGCCCACCTACTTCTTCCGCTCCTGGCTGGTGGGCTGGGTGCTCTGGATGGGCGTCACTCTGGGCTGTCTCGCCATCTTCATGCTCCACCACATGACCCGCGGCGCCTGGGGACTCGTGGTGCGGCGGGTGCTGGAAGCCGCCTCGCGCACGCTGCCGGTGCTCCTCGTCCTCTTCATCCCCATCGCCTTCGGCATGCGCGAGCTCTACGAGTGGGCGCGCCCGGAGGTGGTGCGCGGCGACGCGATCCTGCAGCACAAGCAGGCCTATCTCAACGTGCCGTTCTTCTTCGCGCGGCTGATCTTCTACTTCCTGCTCTGGGGCGGCGCCGCCTGGATCCTCAACCGCATGTCGCTGCGCCAGGACCGCGGCGAGGATCCCGGGCTCACCCGCCGCATGCAGCTCGTGGCCGCGCCGGGGATCGTCGGCTACTGCCTGGCGGTGACCTTCGCCGCGGTGGACTGGCTGATGTCGCTCCAGCCGCACTGGTTCTCGACCATCTACGGCGTCTACCTGATGGGGAGCCAGGGGCTCTCGGCGCTCGCCTTCCTGATCGTCGTCGCGCTCTACCTCTCGCGCCGCGAGCCGATGGCGGGAGTGATCCAGCCGCGCCACTTCCACGACTGGGGCAAGCTCCTCTTCGCCTTCGTCATGCTGTGGGCGTACTTCTCCTTCTCGCAGTTCCTCATCACCTGGGCGGGCGACCTGCCGGAGGAGATCTCCTTCTACCTCGCGCGCATCCAGGGAGGCTGGGGATTCCTGGCGCTGGCGATCGTCGTCTGCCAGTTCGCTCTGCCCTTCGGGCTGCTGCTGTCGAGCAACTTGAAGCGCGACGCCCGCCGCCTCGGCGCGGTGGCCCTGGGCATCCTGGTGATGCGCTGGCTCGATCTCCTCTGGCAGGTGGAACCGGCGTTCCCCGCCGCGGAACGCAACGTCGCCTTCTACTGGCTCTATCTCGCGGCCCCGGTCGCCATCGGCGGCGTCTGGCTCTTCTTCTTCGTGCGCGAGCTCAAGAAGCGGCCGTTGCTGCCGCTCAACGATCCTTACCTCGCGGAGGCGATCGCCCATGAGCATTGACCGGCGCGAGCTCGACGAGAAGACCGACGTCAGTCCGGGCAAGGGCCACGGGGTCACCGCCCACACGCCGCACCTGGAGGAGTTCGACCGCGAGATCAACGTCCGCAGCATCCTGTGGACGGGCCTCGCCCTGGTCATCCTGGCGCTCGTGGTGCAACTGCTCATGTGGTGGCTGCTGCGCGGGTTCAGCAGCTTCGACGAGAAGCGCGACGTGCGGCTGACGCCGATCGAGGCCGCCAACCCGCAACAGCCGCCGCCCGAGCCGCGGTTGCAGATCTCTCCCAACGACGACATGGCCCGCATGCGCGAAGATGAGGACCGCCTCCTCGACCACGCCGGCTGGGTCAACCGCCAGCAGGGCACGGTGCGCGTGCCGATCGACGTGGCCATGGACGCGATCCTTTCCAGAGGCGTGTCGGCTGCTCAACCGGCCAGCCCTCAGGTTCCCCTCTCTCTCTCGGGGAGAGAGGGGCAGGGGAGCGAGGGGCAACGGTGAGGACCGAAGCCACGCCGATGCGCTATCGCCTGTCCACCCTCGCCCTCGCGGCCCTGCTCTCCGCCGCGGCCTTGCGCGCCGACTCCGTGGTGCCGGGCAACACCATGCCCGGGCCGCTCAAGGAGGTGCGCTACGACCAGCGGCTCGGCGGCCAGGTGCCGCTCGATCTGCCGTTCCGCGACGAGGCGGGCCGGGCCGTGAAGCTCGGCGATTATGTCGGCGGGGTCGGCAGGCGCCCCGCCCTGCTCGTGCTCGCCTACTACCACTGCCCGATGCTCTGCGACATGGTGCTGCAGGGCGTCGAGACCAGCTTGAAGCCGCTGTCGCTCGAGCCGGGCAAGGACTTCGACGTGGTGGTGGCGAGCATCGACTCCAAGGAGACGCCGGCGCTGGCCGCCGCGAAGAAGCAGGGGATCCTGGAGCGCTACGGCCGGCCGCGCACCGCCGCCGGCTGGCACTTCCTCACCGGCCCGCAACCGTCGATCGAGCGGCTCACCCACGCGGTCGGCTTCCGCTACGTCTACGATCCGCAGCGCAACCAGTTCGCGCACGCCGCCGGCGTCGTGATCCTCACGCCCGAGGGGCGGATCTCGCGTTACTTCTTCGGTCTCGAGTATCCGGCGCGCGACGTACGGCTGGGGCTCATCGAGTCGGCCGGCGGCAAGATCGGCGGCCTGGCCGACCAGATCCTCCTCTACTGCTTTCATTACGACCCGGTGATCGGCCGCTACAGCGCCGCCACCCTCAACATCGTGCGGCTGGCCGCGGTTGCCACCGTGGCCGGCCTCGTTCTGCTGATCGTGCTCCTGCGGCGGCGGGAGACCGCTCAGCCCGGGCCCTTGGGAGCCGCCTGACATGGAATCGCAGTTTCCCCTCTTTCCCGACTCGGCTTCCGCCCTCTCCGGCGACGTCGACCTGCTGTTCATCGCCTGGTCGGCGGTCAGCGTCTTCTTCACCCTCCTGATCGCCGGCCTCATCCTCTACTTCATGGTCCGCTATCGCCGGCGCCATCCGGAGGAAGTGGGCGCCAGCGAGCGGGCGGCGATGTGGCTGGAGATCGGCTGGTCGGTCGTCCCCCTGGCGATCATGCTCGCCATGTTCGCCTGGGGCACGCGGGTGTTCTTCCAGCTCTACCGGCCGCCCAAGGACGCCGTCGAGTTCACCGCCATCGGCCGGCAGTGGATGTGGAAGGTCCAGCATCCCGGCGGCCAGCGGGAGATCAACACGATGCACGTGCCGGTCGGCCAGCCGATCCGGGTGACTCTCGCCTCGGAGGACGTGATCCACAGCTTCTACATCCCGGCCTTTCGCATCAAGCAGGATGCGGTGCCGGGGCGCTTCACCTCCGTCTGGTTCCAGGCCACGAAGCCGGGCACCTATCACCTGTTCTGCGCCGAGTACTGCGGCACCGAGCACTCGCGGATGATCGGCAGCGTCGTCGTCATGGAGCCGCAGGACTACGAGACCTGGCTCGCCGGCGGCGCCACCGGCAAATCGATGGTGGCCTCCGGCGCCGAGCTCTTCCAGTCGCTCGCCTGCGTGACCTGCCACCGCGCCGGCGCCACCGGACGCATCGCGCGCGGACCGGCCCTCGAGGGCCTCTACGAGCGCCAGGTGAAGCTGGCCGACGGCCGCACCGTGATCGCCGACGACACCTACATCCGGGAATCGATCCTCACGCCGACGGCCAAGATCGTCGCCGGCTGGGAGCCCGTCATGCCCACCTTCCAGGGGCAGGTGAGCGAAGAGCAGTTGACCGAGCTCATCGCCTACATCCGCTCGCTCGGCCCCGTCGGCAGCGCGCCGGCCGGAGGCACAGGCGGCCCGGCCGAACCCGGCGCGGCGCCGGCCCCGGAAACCGCGCCGCAGCAGAATCGAGAGCAGCCATGAGCACCAGCGCCGTCGCCGAATCGCCCGTCGTCCCCGGTCCGGAGACCGCCTACGAGCGGCCCAACTACCTGAACGCCGTCTACGGCGTGCGGTCGTGGCTGCTGACCCGCGACCACAAGCGGATCGCCATCCTCTATCTGATCTCGGTGACGATCTTCTTCGCCCTGGGCAGCTTGTTCGCCGCGCTGGTCCGCCTCGAGCTGCTGACGCCGGAAGGCGACCTGATGGGGCCGGACACCTACAACCGGGTGTTCACCATGCACGGCGTCGTCATGGTCTTCTTCTTCCTCATCCCCGCCATCCCGGCGGTGCTGGGCAACTTCCTGGTGCCGCTGATGATCGGCGCCAAAGACCTGGCGATGCCGAAGCTCAACCTGGCGAGCTGGTACGTCTACAACATCGGCGCCGCCTTCACCCTGTGGGCCATCGCCAACGGCGGCGTCGACACCGGCTGGACCTTCTACACGCCGTTCTCGACCAACTACTCGAACACCTACGTCATCTCGACGGCCCTCGGCGTCTTCGTCGCCGGCTTCTCGTCGATCTTCACCGGCCTCAACTTCATCGTCACCATCCACCGCATGCGGGCGCCCGGCCTCACCTGGTTCCGCCTGCCGCTGTTCATCTGGTCGCACTACGCCACCAGCCTGATCATCGTCCTCGGCACGCCCGTCATCGCCATCACCATCCTGCTGGTGGCGGCCGAGCGGCTGCTCCATCTCGGCGTCTTCGATCCCCGGCTGGGCGGCGATCCGATCCTCTTCCAGCACCTCTTCTGGTTCTACTCCCACCCGGCGGTCTACATCATGATCCTGCCGGCCATGGGCGTGATCAGCGAGCTGGTGGCCGCTTTCGCCCGCAAGCGCGTCTTCGGTTACCGCTTCGTCGCCTTCGCCAGCGTCGGCATCGCCGTGCTCGGCTTCCTGGTGTGGGGCCACCACATGTTCGTCTCCGGCCAGTCCATCTACGCCGCGACGATCTTCTCGGTGCTGTCGATGCTGGTGGCCGTGCCCTCGGCGATCAAGGTCTTCAACTGGACGGCCACCCTGTACGAGGGGTCGATTTCCTACCAGACGCCGATGCTCTACGCCCTGGGCTTCATCGGCCTCTTCACCATCGGCGGCCTGACCGGCGTGATGATCGCGACGCTCGGCATCGACGTCCACGTGCACGACACCTACTTCATCGTCGCCCACTTCCACTACATCATGGTGGGCGGCACCATCATGGCCTACATGGGCGGGCTGCATTACTGGTGGCCGAAGATCTCCGGCAAGCTCTACCCGGGCTTCCTCTCGCGGCTCTCGGCGCTGCTGGTGTTCGTCGGCTTCAACCTGACGTTCGCGCCGCAGTTCATTCTCGGCTACCTAGGCATGCCGCGGCGCTACTGGTCCTATCCGCCGGAGTTCCAGGTGCTCAACGTGCTCTCCACGGCCGGCGCCTCCATCCTCGGCGTCGGCTACGTGCTACCGCTCTTCTACTTCATCTGGTCGATGCGCTACGGCAAGCGGAGCGGCGACAATCCCTGGGGCGCCGTCGGCCTCGAGTGGGACACGCCGTCGCCGCCGCCGACCGAGAACTTCTACACCACGCCGGTGGTGACCCACGGCCCCTACGAGTACAACCGCGAAGAGGTGCACAACCGCATGACGACGGAGGCGACCCTTGGCTAGCCAGCCGCTCGTGGAACCGCACGGCCACGGCGCGCCGCATCACGCCCCGCTGGCCCATCAGTTCGACACGCTCGAGCAGCAGAAGGAGTCCTCGACGCTCGGGATGTGGCTCTTCCTGGTCACCGAGATCATGTTCTTCGGCGGCCTCTTCCTCGCCTACGTGGTCTATCGCAGCCAGTATCCCGCGGCCTTCTCGGCGGCAAGCCATTCGCTGGACGTCCTGCTGGGCGGCATCAACACGGCCGTGCTCATCGGCAGCAGCTTGACCATGGCGCTCGCCATCTGGGCCGCGCAGGTGAACTGGCGCAAGGGAATCGTGATCTTCCTGCTGGCGACGATCGCGCTGGGCTCCGTCTTCCTCGGCATCAAGGCCGTCGAATACACCGACAAGTTCAAGCACCATCACGTGCCGGGCGCGAGCTTCCACTTCGAGGATCCGCGCGTCCAACCCGAGCACGCGGAGATCTTCTTCTCCCTCTACTTCATCATGACCGGCCTGCACGCCACCCACATGGTGATCGGCATCGGCGTGCTCGCCGTGCTGGCCATCCTTTCCTGGAAGGGGAAGTACAGCGCCGAGTACTACAATCCGCTGGAGATGGCCGGCCTCTACTGGCACTTCGTGGACATCGTATGGATCTTCCTCTTCCCCCTGCTCTACCTGCTGGGCGCCCACGCCCGCTGACGCGCGGAGCGAATACACATGGCTGAGCACGTCACCTCGCGCAAGATCTACTTCCTGGTCTTCGGGGCCCTGATGGTCCTCACCATCGTCACCTGGCTCGTCGCCCAGGTCGACCTCGGCTGGGCGAACGACGTCGTGGCGCTGACCATCGCCGTCATCAAGGCGCTCCTCGTGCTCCTCTTCTTCATGCACGTGCGCTACAGCACCCGCATGACCATCCTGACGGCGACCGCCGGCTTCTTCTGGCTGGTCATCCTGATCGGCATCACCCTGAGCGATTACCTGACGCGGGGCAGCTCCCTGCTGCCGGTGATGGGGAAGTAGGCGGGCGCTGATTCCGCCGTAGGAGGCTCTTCCACAGGCCATGACCAGCCCGCGCGGAACCGCGGCCGGGACTCAGAAGACTTGCCGGCTTCCCGGCTCCGCAGGCAGGGAAGCCAGCAACTGCAGGAGGGCGGCGGGGTCCACGGGCTTGACCATGTGGTGATCGAACCCGGCCTCCTCGGTGGCCCGGCGGTCGTCCTCCTGGCCCCAGCCGGTCAGGGCGACGATGAACACTCCCTCGCCCCACGACTGTTCGCGGATGTGCCGGCAGGCGTCGTAGCCGTTGAGCTTCGGCATCCCGATGTCGAGCAGGACCACTTCGGGCCTGAGCTTCGCCGCCGCCGCGATGGCTTCCTCCCCGTCGTAGGCCGTGTGGACGTCGTGTCCCTTCATGTTCAACAGCATGGCCAGGCTGTCAGCCGTGTCCTTGAGGTCGTCCACGATCAGGAGGCGGCGTTTGGACATCACTCTCGGCTCATCGGCCTCGCGCCGGGTGGCCGCCTCCGGCATCCCCTTCTCTGCGACGACCGGCAGGCGGACGATGAACTCACTGCCTCTTCCCGGCCCTTCGCTGTGCGCCTCGATGCCGCCGCCGTGGAGCCTGGCCAGCTCGCGCACCAGCGACAGCCCGATGCCGAGACCGCCTTGCGAGCGCTCCAGGACCCGGCGCGCCTGGGAAAAGATGTCGAAGATGCGCGGCAGCATCTCGGCGCCGATGCCGACGCCGTCGTCCTTGACCGACACCACCAGCTCCTCTCCCCGCCGCTCGCCGGCCAGCCGGATGTGACCGCCCGCTTCGGTGTACTTGGCGGCATTGGTGAGCAGGTTCGAGAAGATCTGGGCCAGCCGCACCGGGTCGGCATCGAGGTAGACCGGCTCGGCGGGCAAGTCGACGGTGAGCTCGTGCCCACCGCCGTCGATGAGCGGACGGCTCGTTTCGACGGCGCTCTGGACCACCGCCGCGAGCTCGACCCGCTCCTTGCGGAGGTCCAGCATGCCGTGGGAAATGCGGGACACGTCCAGCAGGTCGTCCAGCAGCCGGGCCATCTGCCTCACCTGGCGGTCGATCACTTGCCGCGCCCATTGCAGATCGGGAAGGGGCGGACCCTTTACCAGGAGGATCTGCACGGCGTTGCGGATCGGGGCCAGCGGGTTGCGCAGCTCGTGGGCCAGCGTCGCCAGGAACTCGTTCTTGCGGCGGTCGGCCTCCTTCAACATCTCTTCGGCCCGCTTGGTGTCGTCGATGTCGGTGCACGTGCCGAACCATCGGATGATGTGGTCCTGCTCGTCTCGCACCGGCACGGCCCGGCCCAAGAACCAGCGGTAGCCGCCTGACCTGCGGTCCTTGAAGCGGTATTCGATCTGATAGGGCTTCTCGGCCTTGATGGAGCCGAAGTAGGTGTCCGCGCACCGCTGCACGTCGTCGGGGTGCAGGATCGGCTCCCAACTCTGCTGGCCGTACTCGCCTCTCGGGAACCCGGTGTACTCGTACCAGCGCTCGTTGAAGTAGTCGACGTATCCGTCCGGCCGTGCGGTCCACACGATCTGCGGCATGGCGTCGGCAAGCTGCCGGAATCGTGTCTCGCTCTCCCGCAGCAGCCGCTCGGCCTTCTTCCGCTCCGTGATGTCCCGCACGATGCCGGTGAAGTGACGGCGACCACCCAGCGAGAACTCACTGACGGCCAACTCCATCGGAAAGGTCGAACCCTCCTTGCGGCGGCCTACGACCTCCCGCCCGATGCCGATGATCTTCGCCTCGCCGGTTCGCAGGTAGTTCCTGAGGTAGTCGTCGTGTTCGTGGTGGTACGGTTCGGGCATCAAGATACTGACGTTCTGGCCGATGGCCTCGGACGCCGAGTAACCGAACAGCCTCTCAGCAGCAGGATTGAAGGACTGCACCACACCCCGCTCGTCAATCGTGATGATGCCGTCGATGACGTTATTCACGACCGAGCGGGTTCGCTCCTCGGTCCGGCGCAGCGCCTCTTCCGCTTTTCTCCGGGCGGTGATGTCCCGGAAAATCAGCACGCAGCCGAGCAAGCGGCCTTGTGCATCTCTGATGGGGGAGGCACTGTCGTCAATCGGTTGCTCCGTGCCGTCCTTGGCGACGAGGACGGTATGGTTCGCCAGCCCCACGATGACGCCGTCCCGCAAGACCCTGATGGCCGGATTCTCGACCGCCTCTCGGGTCTGCTCGTTCACGATGCGGAAGACAGTGTCGAGCGGTTGCCCCAGGGCATCGCTCTGCCGCCAGCCGGTCAAGGACTGGGCCACGGCATTCAAGCAGGTGATGCGGCCCTCGGTGTCGGTGGTGATGACCGCATCGCCGATGCTGGCGAACGTCACCCGCAGCAGCTCCCGCCCCTCATCGGCACGGCGGTGGGCGAGCCGCAGGCTCTCCCCGAAGCCGACGATGATGGCGCAGGTGGCGAGGTAGGCCAGCAGCCCGACGAGGTTGCGGGCCGAGAGGAGGGCGAAGGTGCCGCGCGGCTCGATGAACAGGTAGTCGCAGGCGAAGTAGCCGAGGACCACCGCGAGCAGGGCAGGGCGGTAGCCGCCGAGCCAGACCGCGCCGGCGACGGCCCCGAAGAGCGTGACCAGCGGCAGGGAGTCGCCCAGCACCGGATCGAGCAGCCAGCGCAGTAGCACCGCCGCCGCCAGAGCCGACAGGGTCCCGCCATACGCGACCACGGGACTACGCATGCTCCCCCCGCCGGCTTGCCGGCGACCACCCACTCGCTGAAGAGGTTAGAAGCCCCTCGCCCTACAGGTGACCACCCTCTGTGGCCGAACCAGCTCATGATAGGACTCCTCAAGAGGGGCGTCAATGAGCGTGGGACGGGCCAGCGCGAGCTCGTCCCAAGCCTAGAGGTAAGTACGTCAGTTTTCAAAGAACTGCCGGGGGGCGTGCGAGGTGCACGCCCCCCATTGGGGTGTTGCTAGCTACCGACTACTCCGGCTGAGGAGCCGCGACCGGCGGGTCCGGCGGTGGCGGATCGGCTTGCTGAGGGACTCGCCGCGTCCGCACGGGCGCGATTCCGAACTCGCCCAGGATCTCGTTGTGGCTGCCGTAGTGGGCGATCAGCGCCCCGCGCAGACGCGCGGCCGCGGCACGCCCCTCGGCAAGCAGGGACCGGTGCGCTTGGCTCCCTGGCGAAGCTGGGCCCGGGCGGCCGCCTTGGCGACGTCCAGCTCCTTGGCTTCGGACAGAAGAGCCTTGAGCGGCCCCACGAGACCCGAGAGATCGGGCAGGGTCTGCTCGTTGTTGACCACCGCCTTGATGAGACGCTCCCAGGCGGCCATGAAATCGGGAAACGAAGTGATGGTGGACATTTTTCTTCTCCTTTGTGCTGCTTGGTTGATGGCCCTCCCGGGACGATCCTGGGCGGGCTTGCTACAGATTCATCCGTTCCTGCTTCTTCAGGATCTCTGCCCTACATGGCGCACCTCCTTTCTTGCCAGATACGGTCGACGTTTTGCGGACGGCGCCCGAGGTCGTGCACACGCGGCTCGGGGCCGAGCGCGAGAAACTCGAGGTCGTGCACGCGCGGCTCACGGTCGAGCACGACAAACTCCGGGTCGGGCGCGGCCGGCTCGGAGTCATGCACGCGCGGCTCACGGTCGTGCCGGCCGGACTCGAGGCCGCGCCGGACAAACTCGGGGTCGCGCACGAGCGGCTCGAGGCTGAGCGCGGGCGGCTCGGGATCGAGCGCGGCGCGCCGGCCATCCGTCAGCGGCCGGCCCATGGTGCCCTCCTGGAGCTTCACCTTCTGCACCTCGTGCGGCATGGCTCTCTTCTCCTTCGCGGGACCCCTTCCCGGCCCCACCCATCTCCCGCGGTCGGAATCGACGCGGTAATTATGCGCACAAGATTCACTACTTGCACTCACTTGTCAAGCCACAGCCCTCGACAATCTTTTGCGGCCGTGCTAGGCTAGCGCATACAGGAGGGAATCGAATCATGCCCATCGACCGTGAGCACCAGGACCATCGCCGCAAGGCGATCATCGAGCTGCTGAACGAGCGCCCGATGCGGAAGCAGCTCGAGATCGGACGCGCCCTGCGCAAGCAAGGCTTCAAAGTGACGCAGTCGACGGTGAGCCGCGATCTGGACGCCCTCGGCATCGTGCGCCGGGAAGGCTTCTACCGCCCGCCGGGCCCGCGGGGGAACGAGAGCGCGATCGGCAAGATGGAGGAGTTCATCCGGCGGGTGCGCAACGCCGGGCCGTACATGCTGATCTTCGACACGCTTCCGGGGACGGCCAAAGCGGTCTCGGTGGCCCTCAAGGCCGCCAACTGGCCCGAGGTGAGAGGGGTTCTCGCCGAGGACGACACGCTCTTCGTGGCCACCGACAACGTCTACGACTCCCGGCTCCTGCTGACGCGGCTCAGGCGGCTCATCCACGCGAAGTAGGGACCTACCGCAGCCGCATCACGACGGTTACCCGCGTCCCGTCCGCCGGCAGCGCTCCCGGACGGACGCGGAACCGCGTCGTCCCCTTGACGTAGTCGCGCACCGTGTAACGGGCGTTGCCGATCTTGCTGCCGGGGCAGGAGTAGAGGCAGACGACGCACCCCGACTTCCATTTCGGGATGCTCGCCCGGTGGCCGCCGAAACGCATGTCGAAGCCGCGGCCGCCGGGGTCCGCGAGGATCTGGTCGAGCGTCAGCGGCGCCTTCCGTCCCGGCACCTTGACGAGGATCTCGACGGGTGGACCCTGGATGACCTGGTCCGGCGCGCGCGAGGCGGGGTCCTTGCGCTTCTCCCACACCGCCATACCGAGCGCGTTGCCCGGCCGCGCGCCGAGCCGCTCCAGCGCGTCCAGCACCTCGGCGTCCGTCACCTCGGCGCGCAGCAGCGCCGCCGTCGCCGCCCGCCCGTCCTTCCAGACGATGAGGTGGTAGCCGGGCATGCCGAGGAGCTCGCGCTCGAAGGAGTCCTGAGCAACCACGGCGGGGAGCTCGATCTGGCGGCCGGAGACGCGGATGGCGGGCGTGGATTCACCGGATCGGGAGTGGAGGGCCAGCGCGATGGCCGCGGAAAAGACGATAAGGAGAAACGCGTTGCGCCTGCCCATGGAAACCTCCCGGGTTTTAGCGTAGCCTCCCGGTCAATGAATGCCAACCGTACTTTGCTCGATCTCTTCCTGGAGATCCAGCGGCTCGACCGCGTCCCGCGGGCCGGTTATGTGCTGCGCGGCGTCGATCAGCCGGAGAGCGTGACCGAGCACACCTGGCACGTGCTGTTCCTGGTCTGGACGCTGGGGCCGCGGATCGAGGGGATCGACGTCGGCCGCGCGGTGGAGATCGCGCTGCTGCACGATCTCGCGGAGCTGCGCATCGGCGACCTGCCGCTCACCTGCTCGCGCTACTTCCCCGCCGGGGCCAAGAACGAGGCCGAGGCGGCGGCGCTCGCCGACATCCTGGCGCCGCTGCCCGAGCGGGCGCTCCTTCTCTATGACGAGTACCAGCGGGGAGCGAGCCCTGAAGCCCGGCTGGTCAAGGCCTGCGACAAGCTGCAGCTCATGATCAAGGTGACGGTCTACGAGAGCTGGGGAACGGGCGCGCTCGCCGAGTTCTGGGAGAATCCGGCCAATTTCCCGGACGGCGGCTTTCCCCTCGTGCGCGAGCTGTTCGAGGAGCTGCGGGCGCGGCATGACGCGGAGACGAGACGCGGCGCCGCCTTCTCGGTGGAGGAGACGCGATGAACGCCCTCGTTCTGACGGCCGTCCTGCTGCTCGCCCCGCACCAGGAGGACCTGCCCAAGATCGAGCCGCTCCACAACCACGTCGTCGCGGAGGGGAAGTGGGACGTCGACCGAGACGGCCGGCCGGATGACATCAAGGTCGTCATCAAGTCGGGCGAGCACATCATGGATCCCGAGCCCTGCGCCGGTTGCGGCGACCGCGTCGAAGGCCGCGTGACCGCGGTGGTGTCCTTGCAGAAGGGGCCGGTGGAGACGCCTCTGTTCCTGCATGAGCCCGGCGAGACGCTCTGGTTTTGGAACGAGACGGTGCCGCTGGCGCTGAAGGACTACAACGGCGACGGCCGGATCGACTTCAATCTCGGCCAGTTCGTGAACAGCAACAAGTGGGAGTACCGGCTGTTCACGATCCACCCCTCGGGCGAGGTGGCGGGAATGACTCCGCCGGACCAGCCGGAGATCTACGTCGCCGAAGAGACCGGGGCCTCGACGCCCGCCATCGAGGCCATCCCTGGAGGGATCCGGTTCCGCGACTTCGGCAACGCCGGAGAGCATCCGGGATGGTGGGTGTTCACCTGCCGCTGGCTCGCCGACGGCAAGCTCGAGTGCAACCCCCCGCCGGACGAGGAGTGATCTTCCCGCTCACGTCCTCTCCAGCACCAGCGCCGTCCAGTCGTCCTCCAGAGCCGGCGCCGTCGCCTGCCGGACGCGCTCGAGGACGCCGTCGAGCCAGACCAGGGGCGAAGCGGCGTCTCCATCGCCCGCCATCAGCCCGGCGAGCGCCGCATAGCCCAGCGGCTCGCCGGCCGGCGTGGGCGCCTCGGCGAGGCCGTCCGTGAGCAGCAGGAGGCGGTCGCCGGGCTCCAAGCGGAGCTGGATCGCCTCGTAGGCCACTTCGCGCCGCACGCCGAGGGGCAGGCGGGGACCGTTCACGGCGAGCGGGCTCGGCGGCTCTCCCTTTCGGATCAGGTAGGGATCGGGGAGGCCGGCGTTGGCGAGCGTCACGGTCCCTGACGCCGGATCGTAGCGGGCGAAGACCAGGGCCACGAACTCGCGGGCCGAGAGCTCGGCGGCGAGGACACGATTGAGCTCGCGCAAGGTCTCCTCCGCCGGACGGTCGGCCGCGAGCAGAGAGAGCCTCGCCTTGGCGGAGGCCATGATGAGGCTCGCCGCCATGCCCTTGCCGGCCACGTCCGCCACTGTGAGGCCGACGGCGCCGTCGGCCAGCCGGAACACGTCGTAGAAATCGCCGGCCACCACCCGCGCCGCGAGGTTGCGGGCCGCGACGCGATAGCCCTCTCCCTGGATCTCCGCCGGCGGCAGCAGGCGGCTCTGCAGGTCGCGCGCGAGCTGCAGCTCCCGCTCCGCGAACTCGGTCTCTTTGACCCGGGCGACGCTCGCGGCGAGCCGCTTGCGCAGGACGTCGAAGCTGATGAAGACGAACCCGATGACGATGGCGAGGCCGGCGGTGGCAAGGACGTATGGATAGGCTCGCACATCGATCGCCCGGAAGCGCGGGAAGAGCGATTGAACGATCAAGCCCGCGAACAGCCAGGCGCCGACCCCGCTGACGAAGAGCTGAATCGTCCGTGCGGCGGCTTTCCGCATCCCGGTCAGGCGTTCCAGACGCCCCCGGAAGCTCCAGGTGATGAGGTTGGCGAGCGAGGCGATTCCCAGCCCCACCAGACCCGCAAAGGCGATCGAGACCAGGCGAATGTCGCGCGGAGCGTTGGGAACCGCCACGGCGATCAGCGAACCGATGCTCAAGCCGATCGCCAGCGAGGTCAGCAGCTCGCCGATCAGATGTCGCGGCGAGAGATGGGGGCGCAAGGGTACGGCCATGTATCCTTATACGGCGAGCGGCATCTGAGGTTGTGAGGCCCGCACTCCATGAACGACACTCCGCACAGCGGCAACGAACGCATCCCGCCGGGCCAGTACGTGACCCACAAGTGGCCGGTCCTCACCTACGGCTCGACGCCGCGGATCGAGCCCGAGCGGTGGGAGCTGCGCGTCTTCGGTCTGGTGGCCGGCGAGCGGACCTTCCCCTGGCGCGAGTTCCGGGCGCTCCCCCGCGTCCGGATCACCGCCGACTTCCACTGCGTCACCCGCTTCTCGACCCTCGACAACGGCTGGGAGGGGGTGGCGACGCGCGAGGTGCTGCGCCGCGTCGAGATCGATCCGGAAGCCTCGCACGTGCTGGTCCACTGCTACGGAGGGTACACGACCAACCTGCCGCTGGAGGACTTCCTCTCCGAGCGGGCCCTCTTCGCCGACACCCACAACGGCCAGCCGCTGCCGGTGGATCACGGCGGTCCGGTGCGCCTCGTGGTGCCGCATCTCTACGCCTGGAAAAGCGCCAAGTGGGTCAACGGCGTCGAGCTGCTGGCGGAAGATCGCCGGGGTTTCTGGGAGGAGAACGGCTACCACGCGTACGGCGATCCCTGGCGCGAGGAGCGCTTCAGCTCGCAGGAGACGCGCCAGGCCGCCCAGGTGCGCCGGCGGGCGAAGGAGCTGGGGATCGTGCCGAATGGGTGAGGGCTACAGGTCCGGAACCGGCATCACCAGCGACGCCACGATCGAGGCCGCGGTGAGGATCAGGCAGACGACGGCCACGGCGATCTGATTGCCCGTCTCGGGCTTGCGGGGATCGACCAGCATGCCGCCGAGGTAGCCGCCCGCGAAGCCGCCGATGTGGGCCCAGTTGTCCACCCGGGCCATCACGAAGCCGAAGACGATCATGAAGATCGCATAGCTCCATGCCTGGCGGCCCACGATGCTGCTGCCGACGCGGCGCCCGTAATAGACGAGGGCGCCGAGCAGCCCCAGGATCGGCGCCGAGGCTCCCACGGTGAGACCCGCCCCGCCGAGAACGGGCAGGAAAAAGGCGGCGCTGCTGGCGAGAAAGCCGACGATCGAGGAGATCGTATAGATGATCACCATGCGGCCGGCGCCGTAGAGCTCGGCCGTTTCGGGCGCAAGCAGGCGGATCCAATAGAGATTGAAGCCGATGTGGAGGAGACCGGCGTGCAGCCAGCCGGCGGAGAGCACCGTCCACCAGCGGCGCAGGAGGAAGACCGGAATCCCGCCGGCGGCGCCGAACCGCAGCAGGCTCTGGCCGCTGGGAGCGCCGATCGAGAGCAGGCCGCCCATGCGGATCCCGGAGGGATCGACGACCAGCATGGCGACGTAGAGGAAGGCGGTGCCCACCATTACGGCCTGAACGAACCCCATGTCCTTGCCGAGATGGCGCAGGACGGCGGTGAGGCCCCACATCCCGGGCCGCTTCCGGCCGCAGTTGAGGCAGACCTCGTCGTTGACTCCGACCAGCTTGCCGCAGGAAGGGCATAGGGTCGAGCCGGTGCGCGGACGGCCGAACATGGCGGGGTACTTTATCAAGGAGCCCACCCTTTCGGGTGGCAAGGCGGCTCCCTCTCTCCGGTTGGCCAGGCAGGAGAGGGGGCCGCCCGTGCTTTCGTCTCCTCTTCTCCGCCCTCCAGGTGTCCCCTTTCGCCGGGCTCGCTGTACCTGTCTTTATGAGGCTGCTAAGGATCTCGATTGCCGAGGAAAGGGGAAGGCATGCCGTCGACAACGTCCATCACCCTGTCCGGAGCCGCGGAGCTTCACTCGCACGGTTTCATCGCACGGTTGAACGCCAGGTGGCACGAGCGGGCTCTGCAGGTCTTCACGGTGATCGTGCTGGCGCACTGGGCGGAGCATCTGGCGCAGGCCTTCCAGATCTACGTGCTCGGCTGGCCGGTTCCGGAGTCCCGCGGCGTCCTGGGCCTGTGGTACCCCTGGCTGGTCAAATCCGAGGTGCTGCACTACGGCTACGCGCTGGTCATGCTGGCCGGCCTCTGGATGCTGCGGCCGGGATTCGTCGGCAAGGCGCGGACGTGGTGGACGGTGGCGCTGGTCATCCAGTTCTGGCATCACATCGAGCACGCGCTGCTGCAAGGGCAGGCGATCCTGGGGCGCAACCTCTTCAACTCGCCGGTGCCGACGAGCATCGCGCAGCTCTGGATTCCGCGCGTCGAGCTGCACCTCATCTACAACTCGATCGTGTTCATCCCGATGGTGATCGGCATGTACTTCCACATGTTTCCACCGTCGGGAGACGCGGTTCACATGCGTTGCTCGTGTGCCTTTCAGCCGCGCGCCGTCGCGGCCTGAGGATCCTGCTGGGGGCGGCTGCGGCCTGCCTGGCCGCCGGCTGCCGGCCGCCGGAGGAAGCACCGGAGATCGACCTGAGCTGGACCGTCGCACCCCATCCGCCGATGGCCGGGCCGGCCACGTTCTCGCTGACGCTGACCGACGCGACGACCGGCAAGCCCCTCTCCGGCGCCGCCGTGCGGCTGGAGGCGGACATGTCGCACGCGGGAATGGAGCCGGTCTTCGCCGCGGCGCGCGAGGTGGGGCCGGGGCTCTATGAAGCGCCGCTGGAGCTGACGATGGCGGGCGACTGGCTCGTCCTCGTCGACGCCACGCTCCGCGACGGCCGCACCCTGCAGCGGCGGTTGGAGCTGCGCGGGGTGAGAGCGCGAGGGAAGCCATGATCGGCCGCTTCCTGCGCTGGCGCCACGCGCGGACGGCGATGCAGATCCCGCTGTTCGTCCTGGCGCTGGCGATGATCGCGCATGGTCTGCTGGGGCCTCAGCTCGCGCCCAAGAACCTGGCGACCGTGCTCACCTGGGTGCACTACCGCGGCGTGCTGGTGCTCGCGCTGCTGGCCGCCGGCAACCTGTTCTGCATGGCCTGTCCGTTCATGCTGCCGCGGGAGATCGCGCGGCGCTTCTTCCGGCCCGCGCTCAAGTGGCCGCGCCGGCTGCGCACGAAATGGCTCGCCATCGGCCTGTTCGTCCTCATCCTCTTCGCCTACGAGCTGTTCGACCTGTGGAGCTCGCCGTGGTGGACGGCGTGGCTGATCGTCGTCTACTTCGCCGCCGCGCTCGCGGTGGACGCCGTCTTTCGCGGCGCGTCGTTCTGCAAGTGGGTCTGCCCCATCGGCCAGTTCAGCTTCGCCGCCTCGACGCTTTCGCCGCTGGAAGTGCAGGTGCGCGAGCCGGACGTCTGCGCCACCTGCACGACCTACGACTGCATCCGCGGCACGCGCCACGCCGAGGACAGGAACGTCATCGTGCAGCGGGGCTGCGAGCTGACGCTCTTCCAGCCGCGGAAGACGGGCAACATGGACTGCACGTTCTGCCTCGACTGCGTCCACGCCTGCCCGCACGACAACGTCGGCCTTGCGGTGCGGCTGCCGGGGAGCGAGCTGTGGCGCGATCCGCGGCGGTCCGGCATCGGCATGTTCTCGAAGCGCAAGGACCTCGCGGCGCTGGCGCTGCTCTTCACCTTCGGCGCGATGCTCAACGCCTTCGGCATGGTGAGCCCGATCTACGCCGTCGAGACCTGGCTGGCCGGCGTGATGGGGACGCAGCGGGAAGCGGCGGTGCTGGGTGTTCTCTTCGTCGGTCTGCTCGGCCTGGAGCCGGTCCTTCTGCTCGGGCTGGCCGCCTGGCTGACGCGCCGCGGCGCCGGCACGCGCGAGCCGCTGCTGCCGGTGGTGACGCGCTTCGCCTATGCCCTGGTGCCGCTCGGCTTCGGCATCTGGCTGGCGCACTATGGCTTTCACCTGCTCACCGGGTTCTGGACCTTCGTGCCGGTGACGCAGAGCGCTTTCGCCGACATGGGGGTGCCGTGGCTCGGCGCGCCGCTGTGGCGGCTCAGCGGTCTGGCTCCGGGGCGCGTCGTGCCGCTGGAGCTGGGATTCCTCAATCTGGGCCTGCTCGGCTCGCTGCTCGTCGCCTACCGCATCGCCGAACGCGAATACCCGGCGCGCGCCGCACGGGCGTTCGCGCCCTGGGCCGGCCTCTGCGTGGTCCTCTGGCTCGCCGCCCTGTGGCTCCTCGCGCAGCCGATGGAGATGCGCGCCACCTTCCTGGGAGGTTGACGTGACGCCTTTCGGCCGCCGGCTCCGCGTCTTCGCGCTCGGCCTTCTCGCCGTGACGCCGGCGCGCGCCCATCAGGGACCGCCATTCCCGATCCTCGCCGATCGCCGCGTCGGTCCCTACATGGCTTCGGTCTGGACCGATCCGGACATCGGCACGGGGACCTTCTTCGTGATCCTGGAGGCCCCGAAGAACCGGCGCCTGCCGGCTGGCACGCGCGTGCGCATCGGCGTGCAGCCTCTTACCGTGCGGCGCGCGGAGATCGTCTACGAAGCCGCGGCCCAGCCCGTCCGCTCCGGCGCACGCTACTTCGCCGCCGTACCGCTCGACCGTGGCGGCATGTGGCGCGTCCGCGTTCTGCTCGACGGCTCGGAGGGGGGCGGCACGCTGCGCGCCGACGTCGAGGCGACGCCGGACGGCACCATCGGACCCATCGGGCTGGTGGTCTACGCGGTGCCGTTTCTGGCGGTGGGCTTCCTGTGGTTGAAGGCCGTTCTGCGCAAGCGGGAACCGGCCGGATTTTCCCGCTCGACCTCACCCCCTGACCCCCTCTCCTGAAGGAGAGGGGTTGGGGTGAGGTCGAGTAGGCAGGACGATCTCCGCCTTCGTAGTAGACTTGTCCGTGCCAGCGCACCGGCGAAATCGCTCAGGGGAGCGGAATTCGCCAGAAAGGAGCCCCTTCCATGCGTTTCCTCGAACGCTTCACGGAGCCTTTCTACGCGTTGTTTCGGATCGTCTTCGGCCTGCTGTTCGCCTCGCACGGCGCCGAGAAGGTCTTCGGATGGTTCGGCGGTGAGAAAGCGCAATCAGCGCAATTGATCGCCGCCGGCTGGTTCGAGATCATCGCCGGCCTGCTGATCGTCATCGGGTTGTTCACGGCGATCGTGGCGCTGCTCGCCGCCCTCGAGATGGCGGGCGCCGCCATCCTCACGCGAGGCGAAGTCCCGGTGCTGTACTGCTTCGCCTTCCTCTATATCGCGTCGCGCGTGCCCGGTCTCTGGAGCATCGATCACGCGCGACGGAAGACGTGACCGTCGCGGCCCGCTGAGCGGATCTCTACTTCGGCGAGACGAACACCGTCGCGCCGAAGCCCTGGAGCTTGACGCGGCCGGCCTCGATGGCGACGAGGGTGAAGCCCTGGATGTTCTCGCCCGGCGCCATCACCCGTCCGTCGAGCACGGCGATGGGCCTCTCCGGCGAATAGGCGATACCGTTGAGCTTCACCGCTCCGCCGCCGGGAACGGGAACCTCGCCCGTGTAGGTCTGGCCGTCCACCAGGCCCCCCGAGTCTGGCGCAGCGGGAGACGGACGCACCGGCGCCGGTGTCGGGGCGGCTGGGGGTGCAACAGCCACCGGGATAGGGGCTTCCTCTTCTACAGGATCGGTCGCCGGAGGCGCAGTACGGACCTCCGGTGGAGCCGCCGGTTCGGCGGGGCGCACCGCGACGGCCGGTGGAAGATCCTCCCGGACCGGTGAAGCCGACGCGGGCACAGCCGCCTGCGGCCGAGCGGCAGGCGCCGGCTCAGGCTGCTCCGATGGCACGACGGCCGCAGGCTCGGCAGCGCTGGTGACCGGAGGCGGCGGGACGGCTTCGGCCGTCCTGACAGCTGACTTCGCGGCGCCGAACGGCTCCCAACCCGCGGACCAGGCGAAGGCGAGCACCAGTCCGACCATCAGGCCGCCGCCGCCGAGGCCCGCGAGCAGCGGCAGGAACGGGAAGCGGCGGCGCGGTGGATCCGCGGCTCCCACGGCGTAGGGCGCCCGCGGGCGCAGGGCATCCTGCCGCGCGACGTCCTGCCGCGCCTTCTTCAGAGCGTCGCTGATCAGACTCATGTGAACTTCCCTTCCAGCTCGCGGATCGCCCGCCGCACCTGCCGCCAGGTGAGGAGGTCCTTGCCTTCGACGAAGCCGGCCAGCAGCGCCTTGTCGCACACGGCGTTGATCAGCCGCGGGATGCCGCCCGAGTAACGGAACACCGAGCGGATCGCCCACGGCGTGAAGGCGGGGCGGCCGTTGGCGCCCACTACCTGCAATCGATGCTGGATGTAGCGCTCCACCTCGGTTCGGGTGAGCGGCGTCAGATGGTAACGCACGGTGATCCGCTGGCGGATCTGCCGCAGCCGCCGGTCGTTCAGCTTGTCCCGCAGC
Organism: Thermoanaerobaculia bacterium; assembly: GCA_036002325.1. GTDB lineage: Bacteria > Acidobacteriota > Thermoanaerobaculia > Multivoradales > UBA5704 > DATARR01. The sequence continues at coordinate 53,504 of DASYTJ010000012.1, forward strand.
TCCGGCTGGCCGATGAGCACGATCTGCAGCAGCTTGCGCTGGTCCGTCTCCAGGTTGGAGAGCAGGCGGATCTGCTCGAGCAGATCCGAGTCGAGGTCCTGCGCCTCGTCGATCAGCAGCACTACGTCATTGCCTTTGGCGAGCTCGTCGAGCAGGAAGTGATTGAGGATCTCGAGGCTGCCCACCCGGTCGGCTTTCGGGGTCAGCCCGAACTCCCGCAGGATGGCGCGCAGGAGCTGCGCGCTGGTCAGGCAGGGGTTGAGGATCAGCGCCGTGACGTAGCCGGGGCCCAACTGCTCCAGAACGGCGCGGCAGATCGTGGTCTTGCCGGCGCCGACCTCGCCGGTGATCTGGATGAAGCCCTTGCGCTCACGGATGCCGAAGAGGATATGGTCGAAGGCCTCGCGGTGGCGGTCGCTGAAGAACAGGAACCGCGGATCCGGCGTGATGTTGAACGGCGCCTCGCGGAAGCCGTAGTACTGGTCGTACATCGCAGGGGGACTCTTTCACAAACCCGGGAGACCAAGGTCTTCGGACATTTTGCCAGAACCGGCGGTCACGGGGCGGAATTCCGGCGCATCGAAGGTCTTGCGCTAGAATTCCTAAAACGCCGCGAGGTCCGTCATGAAGCCATGGATCCTCCTCCTGCCCGCTCTCCTCGTCATTCCCGCCGGCAGCCGGGCCGCCGAGCCGCCCGTTCGCATCGCGTTGCGCGCGCCGTCCGCTCCCCTGGAACCCGGCAAGGCGGCCCGCATCGTGGTCGAGCTGTTGGGAGAGAGCGGCCGGCCAGCCGCGGCCCTGGAGGCCGTCCCGGTCAAGCTCGCCGGAATCGCCAGCCTCGCCACGGCGGCGCGGGTGATCGTCCCGGCCGGCGCGTCGCGGATCGAAGTGCCGATCCGCGCTCCCAAAGCCGGCCTCTGGCAGATCGAGGCGAGCAGCAAGGGGCTGTTCTCCGGCTTCGGCGTGGTCGTCTGCCTGTCGAAGACGCAACGAACGGTTCCAGGCAAGCGCGAAACCCGAGCGCTCCGGCTCCCCGTGCGGCGGCCCGCGCAGGAAGGCGCTAGTCCAGCGCCACCGCAACCGCCGCCGCCGCAACCACCGCCGCCGCCACCCCCTGAGGAAGCCGAGGTCCTCGACGAGACGCCGCGCACGATGCCGATCGCGACGAGCCGCGAGCCCGCGGAGGCCGCTTCCTCCGGCCGGCTGGAGCTGATCGCCCATCCGACCCGAGTGCCGCGGACCCGGGACGGCTGGCAGAGCGTCGTCGACGCGTTCTGGTTCGAAGAGGACGTGCCGGCGCTGCGGAGCAGCCCGCTCGACGGCTTCCTGGTGCTCGAGGGCGGCAACTCGGTCATGGCGAGCTCGGAGCGCATCCGCATCCCCAGTGGTCAGTTCAAGGCGGAAGCGCCGGCCAGGATCTCCGCGCGGAGCGCCGACTCGACCTCGGTGCAGGCCCTCTATCTGGGCGGCAAGTCCAGGCCCGTGCGAATCGACTTCGTCAGCCCGCCGCCCGCGCAGCTCGCGCTCGCCGGCGCCTCTCGCAGCTTCCGAGGGCTTACCGGCGTCACCTCGGACATCCTGGTCCGGTTGCTCGACGACGGCGGCGAACCGGCGGCGGCGGACCGGGAGATTCCCGTCGAAATCGCGGTCGAGGGTCCCCTGGGCACCCGTTCGTATCAGGCCAAGGTGCCTGCGGGAGCCATCCACACCACAGTCTCGTTGGAACTCAACCGGCCCGGCAGCTATTCGACGCAGGCCTCGGCGCCCGGGCTCAAGGCTTCCGACCCGATGGAGGTCCGCTTCGCACTCGATTGGCTGCTGATCGCCTGCTCGCTGCTCGGCGGCGTGCTCGGCAGCTTGACGCGGATGCTCTACCGGCGCGAGCGGGTATGGCCGAAAGGGTTCATCCGTACGTTCGCGTTGGGCGTGGCGGCGGCCCTCTTCGTGCTGCTGCTGTCGGTCTTCGGCGTGCTGTCGGTCCTGGGCGAAGCGCTGCCCGCGGCCAAGACGCTGGAGAAGGTGCCGGCGACCAGCCTGCTCGGAGCGTTGCTGCTGGGCTTCATCGCCGGTCTGGTGTTCGACAAGATTTTCGGGCGATTCCTGGGATCGCGGGGCGGACGGCGGGCCAAGCCGTCCACACCGGCGCCGAAGGAAGCGCCGGCGTAGCCGTTACGGCGCCTTCGTCTCCTTCGCCTTCTGCTCCGGCTTCAGATACTTGTCGTACCAGGCGAGGTACCGCTCGAAGCGGTCTTTCTGGTACGTCGGCTTGGTGATGCCGTGGCTCTGGCCGGGGTAGACGATCAGCTCCGTCTCGCGGCCGAGCCGGCGCAGGGCCTGATAGAGCTGCTCGGAGTTGAGCAGCGGCACGTTGACGTCCTCGGCGCCGCAGAGGATGAGGGTCGGCGTGGTGACCTTCTCGATGTGGAAGAAGGGCGAGATGCGCATCCAGCCCTCGGTGTTCTGCCACGGCAGCCCCAGCTCGATCTCCCATTCCTTCTGGTAATGATCCGTGCCGTAGTTGGCGAGGTAGTTGACCTCGCTGGCGCCGGAGGTCGCGGCCTTGAAACGGCCGGTCTTGACGAGGACGTGGTCCGTCAGGATGCCGCCGTAGCTCCAGCCGCCGACGCCCAGCCGGTCGGGATCGGCGACGCCCATGGCGACCGCCTGATCGACCGCGGCCATCACATCGTCGTAATCCTTATTGCCCCAGTCGGCCCAGATCGCGCGGGAAAAATCACGGCCATAACCGGTGGAGCCGCGAGGGTTCGAGCCGACGACGGCGTAGCCGTGGGCGGCGAGGATCTGCCACTCGGTATTGAATGCCGTGTTGTACTGCGCCGTCGGTCCGCCGTGGATGCGCAGGATGGTGGGCAACCGTTTGCCTGCGGGAGCGTCGGGCGGCAAAGTGAGGAAGGCGTCGATCTTCGTACCGTCGGCGCTGGTGGCCTGGAAGCGGCGCGCCTCTCCCAGGCGGATGCCCTTGAGGAGCTCGTCGTTGACGGTGGAGAGCCGCCGCAGCGAGCCGCCGTCGACCGCCGAGACCTCGTACGGTCGCTGAGGCGTGCTCTCCAGCACCACGGTCTCTCCCTGAGGGCCGAGGTCGTACGCCTGGATGGAGCGCTCGCCGGCGACCACGCGCTCGACCGCCCCTCCCGAGGCTGGAACGCGCGACAGATGCTCGTTGCCGCCGTCCTCCAGGACGAAATAGACGTGCGTGCCGTCGGACGAGAAGCGCGGGTTCTCGACATTGCGGTCGAGAGCCTCAGTCAAGGGACGCGGCTCGCCGCCCGCGGCGGCCACCACCGCGACGTGATTGGTGGCGTACCAGAAATCCTTGGGATCGCCGCCGGCGAGGTAGGCGAGCCACTTGCCGTCCGGGCTGAACACGGCTTCGCGGTCCGTGCCGGGCGAGGAGATGACGGCCCGGGGCGTCTGCCCCGCCTTCGCCTCGACCACGAAGATGTCGCTGTTGTCGTTCGAATCCGGCTCGGGCGTGCGATTGCTGGTGAAGGCGAGGAAGCGGCCGTCGGGCGACCAGGCCGGCTCGCTGTCGTCATAGGGACCGGAGGTGACCTGCACGCCGGTCTTCGCCTCGACGTCGAAGATGTAGAGGTGCTGGTGAAGTTCCTTGAGGAAGCCCACGCCGTCGCGCAGGAACTGCAGGCGGCGGATGACGATCGGCTTCGGGGTCTTGGCGGCTCCCGGCTTCTCGCCCTCCGCCTTGTCCTCGTCCGGCTCATCCGGATCGACGTCGCCGACGACCAGCGCCAGGCGCTTGCCGTCCGGCGACCAGGCGAGGTCGTCGACGTCCGCCTTGTAATCCGTCAGCTTGACGGCCTCGCCGCCGCGGCGGTCCAGGAGCCAGACCTGCGCCTTCTTGCCCTCCCTGCCCGAAAGGAAGGCGAGATAGCGGCCGTCGGGGCTGAAGCGCGGCCGGGTCTCCGGCTTCGGGCTGGAGGTGAGCTGCACGGCGGCTCCCCCCGCGAACGGCAGCATGTAGAGGTCGGTGTTGGCGGAATCCTCCTTGGGATCGAGCGCGCGCACGGTATAGACCACCCACTGGCCGTCCGGGCTGAGGCGCGGATCGCCGACGGTCTTCAAGGAGAAGATGTCGTCCACCTTCAGGGGGCGCGGCGCCTCGGCTACGAGCGGAGCGGCCAGAAGCAGGGCGACCAGCGCAAGGCCATGTCTTTTCATATCTCTCATATCTCGTCCTCGTTCGGTGCGGGAATCTTAATCGGTTACACTCCCGCCGGTCATCCTGCAACCTTCCCAGAGAGAGGGAGATTCCATGACGCGCAAGATCCTCTTCATCGTGGCACTGGCTTTGGCCGTTCCGGCCGTCCCCAGCCGAGCCGAAGAGCCGGTGGACCTCGCGATGATGACCCGCATCCGCAACGAGGGGCTTCACCACTCCGAGGTGATGGCCACGCTGTTCCACCTGACGGACGTCATCGGTCCCCGGCTCACCGGCTCGCCGCAACTCAAGGAAGCCAACGACTGGACCCGCCAGCGGTTCACGGACTGGGGGCTCGCCAACGCGCATCTCGAGGGCTACCCGTTCGGCCGCGGCTGGTCGTTCAGCGCCTGCCAGGTGCGCATGACGGCGCCGCGGCTGTCTCTGCTCCTCGCCCTTCCGAAGGCCTGGAGTCCGGGCACCGAGGGTCCGGTCCGCGGTGAGGCCATACGGGTGAAGATCGAAGCCGAGAAGGACCTCGAGGCCTACCGGGGCAAGGTCTCCGGAAAGGTCCTCCTTCTCGACACACCCACGGAGTTCAAGGAACCGGAGGACCCGGCGTTCGAGCGCTTCTCCGGCGAGAAGCTCGAGAAGCTCGGCGAGTTCGACGTCCCGCAGGAACGGCCCGACCGCCGCAGGCTCGGTCTCGAGCGCTGGCGCCTGCGCAAGGCGATCAACGAGTTCATGGAGCAGGAGAAGCCGCTCGCCACGGTGGAGGCGAGCGGCAGGCTCAACGGCATCGTGCGGGTGTCGGGCGGCGGCTCCTGGAGGCCGGGAGAGAGCGTCGGCGTGCCCGCCGTCGTGATGGCCGCCGAGCACTACAACACGCTCATCCGCTTGATCGAAGACGGCCGCCCCGTCGAGTTGGAGATCGACGTCGCGGCGCAGTTCCTCGACGGCGATACCCAAGCCTACGATACGGTGGCCGAGATCCCCGGTACGGACAAGAAAGACGAGATCGTGATGGCGGGCGCCCATCTCGACTCCTGGCATGCCGGCACCGGCGCCACCGACAACGCCGCCGGCAGCGCCGTGGTGATGGAGGCCGCCCGTATCCTCAAGGCGCTGGGAGTCAAGCCCCGGCGCACCATCCGTTTCGCGCTGTGGACCGGCGAGGAGCAAGGCCTGTACGGCTCGATCTCCTACGTCAAGCAGCACTTCGCCTCCCGTCCGGAGAGCCAGGACCCGAAGCAGAAGGCGCTTCCGGAGTTCTACCGGGAGGAGACGTGGCCCCTCCAGCTCAAGCCCGAGCACGCCAAGCTGGCGGCGTACTTCAACCTCGACAACGGCACCGGCAAGATTCGGGGCATCTACGCCGAAGAGAATGCCGCCGTCGCGCCGATCTTCGAAGCCTGGCTCGCCCCCTTCCACGACCTCGGCGCCGGCACGGTGACGCTGCGCACGACCAGCGGCACCGACCACGTGCCGTTCGACCGCGTCGGCCTGCCCGGTTTCCAGTTCATTCAGGACGGCATGGACTACGAAACGCGCACCCACCACACCAATCTCGACACCTACGATCACCTCCGGCGCGACGATCTGATGCAGGCCTCGGTGATCATGGCGGCCTTCCTCTACGACGCGGCCGTGCGCTCGGAACCCTTGCCGCGCAAGCCGCTGCCGCAGGAGCCGGTGAAGAAAGAGAAGAAGGAGGAGGCGAAGGCGCCGTAGGGCGAGGTCCAAAGGCGCGTTGAAGCCGCACCGCTCTGCCCTTCGACGCCTCACCCCCTGTCCCCCTCTCCCTGACGGGCGAGGGGGAACGCGTCCGCAGGCGATTGCCCAAAAAGCAGGCTCCTATCGGCAAGACAGGTTGTGAAACGTCCCCCCTCGCCCGTCAGGGAGAGGGGGACAGGGGGTGAGGCGTCGGAGCGTATACCGCCGATAAATCTCTGAACCCTGGAGGTTGATCGGAGGCCTACAATCTCCTATGCCGCGCCACGGGAATCGCCTGGCGCACCCGGGCGACGCGGTCGAGATCGATCTCGGCCAGCGCGAGGCCGGGGCCGTCGGAAGCCGTGGCGATGGGGATTCCCCACGGATCGACGATCATCGCGTGCCCCCAGGTATGCGTCAGACCGCCGTCGTCGTGGCGGCCGTGCTGGGCCGGAGCGATGACGTAGCACTGGGCCTCGATGGCGCGGGCGCGAACCAGCGGCTCCCAGTGATCCTTGCCGGTGGCGAGCGTGAAGGCGGAGGGAATCATCAGGATCTCCGCTCCCCCATCGACCAGACGGCGGTAGAGCTCCGCGAAACGCAGGTCATAGCAGATGGTCAGGCCGAAGCGGCCGAGCGGCGTCTCGACGACAGCCGTCTCCTCGCCCGGCTTGCAGGTGGCCGACTCGGCGAAGCGCACGCCGCCGGGCACGTCCACATCGAACAGATGGATTTTGCGGTAGGTGGCGAGGATCTCTCCCGCTGGCGAGAAGAAGACGCTGGTGTTGTAGCAGCGCCCCGCCTGGTCGCTCCGCTCGTTGAACGAGCCGAGCAGCAGGTGGATGTTCAACCGGCGGGCGAGCTCCGCGAAACGGCCGCACGTCTGGCCGTCGAGCGGCTCGGCGCGCCGCACCTTCTCCTCGTGCGGACCCAGATAGTTGGTGTTCTCCGGCGTGGCGACGAATTCAGCGCCATGGCCGGCCGCCCGCTCGATCAACGCGCGGGCGCTCTCCCAGTTGGCGGCTTCATCGGAGGTGGAGGTGAGCTGGACCGCGGCGGCGAGGAACATGGGACGCTTTTGTAGCACAGTTCATCGCGGCCTGAACACTTCCCGAAACGCCTTGAGAGCCGCCGGATGATAGATCGTCGAATGCTTCTCCTGCGGCATCTTCTCGTAATGCCAGTGGAGGCCCGCCGGCGCATTCTTGGCGAGGACATCCGCAAACCCTTGGGCAATCTCCGCGATCCCCTTCTCGTCACTGCTGGCGAAATACAGCGCCTTCTCCAGCTTCGGCCGTGAATGCAATCGCTCCGCCGCATCGTCGACGAGCTTGTGGTGGTTCCACCAGAGGCTTGGATCGAAAGCGATGTAGATATCGAAGAGCTCCGGCTCCAGGAGGAACGTCTCCACCACGAACAACCCGGCAAGCGACTCCCCCACGATCGCCGCTTCAGGCGTCGTGCGATAGCGGGCCTTCACCTGCGGCATCAGCTCCTGACGAATGAACGCCCGAAATGCTTCCGACCCTCCCACCTGCGGCGCGATTTTCTTGTCTTCCGCGTTCTCCGTAGGGCCCGTCAAATCACGGCGCCGCTGGGTGTTCTCAATGCCCACGAGAAGGAACGGCCGCATCGTCCCGTTACCGACCGAGACCTGTACCAGACCCGCCACGTGCAGAAAGTCCTCAGCCATGCCGCCGTCCGGCATGTAAAGCACCGGGAGCCGCGCATCGGGAGATTCGGCATAGCCGGGCGGGAGATAGACGTTGATGCGCCGTATCTCGTTCAGGATCTTGGAATCGATCGCGAACGTCTCGCCGATCACCAACGGTGACGCGCTCTCCAGCGCGCCGGCCCGCATGCCGAGCCCATGACAGAGAAACGCGCACGCGATTGCCGGCAGGACGATGTATCTGCTCATATTTTCCGGCCGCATCCCCGAGAACTAGAACGAACCCGCCGGCGCCAAGAGGTCGATCCGCTGCTCGCGGCCTTCGACCTCGACCTCCAGCGTCTCGTAGCTCCAGCGTCCCACGGATTTGCGGGCGACCGCATAGACGGTGCCGTTCTTCTTCGAGCCTTTGAGCGGAATGGAGATGTCGGCGGTGCCCGACGGGCCATTGGTCTCGACGTTACCGCTCACCCACCAGCCTTCGCGGACGGGCTCGCCCAGCTCGGCCCGCACTTCCGGGTTCGCTTTGGCCCGTTCGGTGACGTCGCGGAAGACGTCCGTCGAGCGGATCACCGAGAAGACGAAGAAGACGATGGAGAGGATGAACAGGGCGAGAAGGACGACGGCCGAGCCGCAGCCGACGGGGATGAACCACTTCCAGTTCCGCTGCCACCAGTTGCGCGGCGGCACCGCGGTCGGAGTAATGGTGGGATCTGAGATCGTCATCCGAGCTCTCCTTTCTGGCGGATCGAATCACTCCCGCACGGCCGCGCGCACGGCGAACTCCAGGTACTGCTCGCCTTCGATGAGATAGGTCCGCTTGGGATCGACGGTGAAGACGAGGACGATCTCCGGCCGCGGATCTTCCTGCTGAAGGAGTTGTTGCAGGGCCGGCGGAAGGTCCTCGAGCGCGTAGACCCAGGACTCCAGCGAGAGCGTATGGGTCTGGACGGCGTGAGGGGCTCCTGCTTTTCCCGGGTTCCAGGCGGGGACCTTCTTCTGGCTATAGCGCAGCACGGGCGGCGGACCGAGGAGGATGAGCGCCCGGCCGCGGTCCGTGAGGCTGCCGCGGGTGCCGCCTTCCGAGTACAGGCGGTCGGCGGCCTCGACCCGTTCGTAGAACAGCTTGGAGAACTCGTTGCCGGGAGTGTTGGGGTCCGGATCGCGGCGGCGCCAGAACGTCTCGACGAAATCGATCGCGTCCCGGGAGCTCTGGAGGTGACGAAGCTGCCGCTGCTCGTCGGGAAGCATCAGCCAGCGGGTGGGGCCATCGCCGAGCCCGGCGCCGCCGGGGGGGCGAGCCGGAGCGGACCCGCAGCCCAGAGCGAGCCAGGAGAGCAGGGGCAATGCGGCGGCGAGCCGCCGGCCTGCGCGGATGCCTCCAGCCATATTCGGTCCAACCGCCTCCCAAAAACAAGAAACCGCAACCCGGGCGTGAGTGCGCCCGGGTGAATCAGTGCACGCTATCGCCGCCGACCGGCTCCGGCGCTTCCTGAATCGTTCCGAAGGCTTCCTCGTAGCGTTCCAGGTTGGCGGCGAGAGCGCGGATGATGCGCTTGAAGTGTCCCGGACTGGTCACGATCCGGGAGGTCACGATGCCCTGCGGCGGAGCGAGGTTGATGAAGTCGAGGATGAACTCCTCGCGCGTATGGGTGATGCGGAGCAAATTGGAGTAGCGGCCTTTCAGCTCCTCGTCGCTGATCTTGACGTTGAGGCCCGCCTCGGGCTCGTCCATGAGATCTCCCTGTAGTTGAGTGTCCCGATGCTATCCCAATGGGGGCAAGAGCGCTCAGTGAGGCGTCTTGCCCGCGCGACCGCCAAGACACTATGCCTTCGCCGCCCGAAGATACACCGCCAGATCGCCGACATTCGTCCCGGTCGAGCCGGTTTCGAGCAGCGCGCCCGGCACGGCGGCGAGCGCTCGGCGGGAATCGTGGCCCGCGAGGGCGGCGTCAGGATCGATTCCGGCTCGCCGGACCGCCTCCCAGGTACCGCCGTCCACCGTCGCGCCGGCGTAGCGGGTGGGACCGTCCTCGCCGTCGGTCGCCACGGTGAAGACGAGCTCGCCCGCACCGCCGGAGAGCTCCCGCGCCGCCGCCAGCGCTAACTCCTGGTTGCGCCCGCCGCTGCCGGCCCGTTCTCCCAGCGTGACGGTCGTTTCGCCGCCCAGGACGAGCGCCGCTCCGGCGTCCCCCGTCTCGCGGGCGAGGGAGCGCCCCCTCTCGACCAGCTCGCGGCCGGCCTTCGCCGCCTCGCCTTCCAGCCCGCCGTCGGCGACGTGGAAGCCTCGCCGCCGCGCCGCCGCCAGCGCCGCCGCCGCCGCCGTCCACGCGCTCCCGAGCAGAATCGTGTCCACGTTGGCGAGCGAGGGATGGCCCGGTTTCAGGGTCTCGGGGATCTCGCCCTGCGCTCCGGCCGCGAGGTGGCGCCGGACGCTCTCCGGCACGCGCAGGCCGCCGACGGCCGCGAGAGCCTCGGCGAAGGTCGTCGGGTCCGCCGTGAAGGGGCCGGAGGCGATCGCGGCGGGATCGTCTCCCGGCACGTCGGAGAGCAGCAGGAGAAGGACGCTCGGCAGGCGATCGCCCGCTATGCGCAGAGCGCCGCCGCCCTTCAGCCGCGAGAGGTGCTTGCGGACGGCGTTGACAGTCTGGATCGGCAGGCCCGCGGCCAGCAACGCGCGCTGGGTGGCCGCGAGATCGTCGAGAGTGAGGTCTCCGGCGGGCGCTTCCACGCAGGCCGAGGCGCCGCCGGAGATCAGGGCGAGGAGAGGCCGGGCGGGAATCTCGGCCAGCCATCGCTCCAGGCGCTCGCCGGCGGCGAGGCTCTGCCGGTCGGGAAGAGGATGGCCGCCGGTCTTCTGCTCCCATCCCGGATCGAGCAGCGACGACGAGAGGAGGGGACGGATCAGCAGCCGCCGCGCTCCGGGCTCCAGCGCCGCGCGCACGCCGCGGCCGAGCGCCGCACCGGCCTTGCCCAGGGAGAGGACGGCGCTGAATCGCTCTCCCCGCCGGGCCAGCTCTTCGCGCGCCAGCCGCTCCGGATCCACCGCCGCGAAAGCGGCGGCGGTCATCTGCCGGGCGAGATCGTGGAGATCCATTTGGAAGGCTTAAGGATAGCTCCGATCGGATCGGCTATGATGAGCTACCGGCAAGATCGCATCGCAGACGGTTCCCGGAGGAAGCACTGTGGAAGCATTCTTCGTCCTCGTCGGGCTCGGGCTTTTGGGCATGGTGGCCGCAGCGCCGGTTCTGGCTATCATCGCCCTCGGGCGTGCGCGGCGTCTGGAGGCGCGCGTCGACATCCTGCAGACCGAGCTGACGGTCCTCAGGAGACACGTCGAGGCCTTCAAGACGGCGCCTTCCAGCCTGCCTGACGTTGAGGCGGTCGCCGCGCCGCGGCCTGAGCCGCCGCCGAAGCCGACCCCGCCGCCTGTTCCTGCCGTCGCGCCCGCGATGCCGGCCGCACCGCCGCCGGCCGCCACCGTGCCGCCGCGCCCCGTGCCGCCGATGACGGCTCCGGCGCCGCGGGTTGAGGCGAGAATCGAGCCGCGGCTCGAGCCGTCTCCGCCAATGCCTCCCGCTCCGCCGGCGCCTGCGGCGCCGCGGTTCGACTGGGAGAGCCTGCTGGGGCTGAAGGGAGCCGCCTGGCTGGGCGGCATCACGCTGGTCATCGCCGGCATCTTCCTCGCCAAGATGGCCTACGACGCCGGCTTCTTCAATCCCACGTTGCGCGCCGCCGCCATGGTGCTCGCCGGCGTCGGCGGGCTCATCTGGGCCGAGGTCAGCCTGCGCCGCGGCTATGTCACCACGGCCAACGCCGTCTCGGGCGCGGCCATCGCCGTCCTCTACACCGCCTTCTACGCGGCCCACGCCGTCTGGCACCTGCTGCCGCTCGGGCTCACTTTCCTGATGATGGCGCTGGTCACGGTGGTCGCCGGAGTGGTGGCCATCCGCTACGACGCGCTGTTCAGCGCCCTGCTCGGCCTGCTCGGCGGCTTCGCCACGCCGATCCTGCTGTCGACCGGCGAAGACCGGCCGGTGAGCCTCTTCTCCTACATCCTGCTGCTCAACCTCGGGCTCATGGCGGTCGCTGCGAAGAAGCGCTGGCATGGCCTCGTGCTGCTGGGGCTCGCCGGCACCTTTTTCATCGAGGCCGGCTGGGCCGCGAAGTTCCTGGCGCCGGAAAAGCTGACGATCGGACTGCCGGTGTTCCTGATTTTCGGGCTGCTCTACCTCTTACTGCCGGCGATCGCCAAGCAGGAAGAGTCGCCGTCGTTGCTGCGGGCCGGCGCCGGGGGCATCGCCGTGCCGTTCCTCTTCGGCCTCTTCCTCGCCGGCAGCGCCCGCTACACCGGCGAGTGGCCGTTGCTCTTCGGCTATCTCGCGCTGCTCGACGCGGCGCTGATCGCCATCGCGCTGCTCCGCGGCCGGACCATCCTGCTGATCGGCGGCGCCGTCGCCACCGGCTTGACGCTGCCGCTCTGGGCGTTTCAGGGCCTCCGGCCGGCGGCGCTCTGGGGCCCGACGCTGGCGGTGATCGGCCTGGCGGCGCTGCTCAACCTGCCGGCGCGGCTGGCGCGACGGCTCGCGCCGCAGCGGCTGGAAGAGGACCGGGACGCCTACGAAGGCGCCGGCATCACGGCGGCGGCCGGCCTCGGCATCTACGCGCTCATCCTGGCGGAACGGGCGGCCGAACCGCCGTGGCCGTTCGCCGTCCTGCTCGCGGCGCTCACCCTTCTCCTCCTCGAACGTACCGGCGAGGAACGCCTGCGCTTCGTGATGCCCGTCGGCGCGACCGGCCTCGCGTTCCTGACGCAGATCTGGTTCCATCACGGCACGGCGGGCCCGACGCTGTGGCGCAACCTCGCCGTGCCGGTGCTCTTGGCGATCGTGCTGTCGCTCGTCGCCGCCCGCCGCGCCCGCGCGCCCATCAACGCCCTCGAGGACGAAGGAGGCGCGGTCGGGGCCACCATCGTCTCCGTACTCGGCTTGATGGGCTGTCTGACCCCCGAGCTGGCAGCAGATCCCCTGCCGCTCTTCGCCGCGCTCGCCGTCTACGCCGTCCTGCTCGTCGTCTCGGCCCGGCGGCGGGACTGGACTCCTCTCGTCGCGGCGGCTCTCGTTCTTTCGGCGGCCTTCGCCGTGGGATGGCAGGAAGGCTATTTCGAGGCGGCGGGCGGTGATCTCGCGGTCGTGCTGTCGATCTACGGCGTCTTCTATCTGGCGTTCCTCGTCCTGCCCTTCGCGCTCGCCGCGACGGTGGCTCCGGAGTGGCAGGAACGGCGGCTGCCGTGGATCAGCTCGGCGCTGGCCGGCCCGGCCTTCTTCCTGCCGCTCTACCGGGCGGTGTCGATCGGCTGGGGGAAGGCCTACATCGGTGCGCTGCCGCTGCTCCTGGCGGCGCTCAGCGTCGCGGCCGTGGCCGGCGTGAGGCGCCGCTTCGCCGCCGCGCCCGAGGGGACGCCGGAGGCGGGCCGCCGCCTCGGGTATCTGGCGCTCTTCTCCGCCGTCGCGCTCGGCTTCATCGCCGTGGCGATCCCGCTGCAGCTCCACCGCCAATGGATCACGGTCGGCTGGGCCCTCGAGGCCGCCGCGGTCTGGTGGCTGTTCGGCAAGCTGCCGCACCCGGGCCTGAAGTACTTCGGCGCGCTGCTCTTCGCCTTCGCGGGTGTGCGGCTGCTGGCGAATCCGGAGGTGCTGCGCTACGAGGAGCGCGGCCTGCCGATCGTCAACTGGCTGCTCTACACCTACGGCGTTCCGGCCCTCTGCTGCCTCGTCGGCGCCGTCTGGTTGAAGCGGGCGGAGGCGGCGCGGCAGGGCGCGCCGGACTACGACTTCCTCGCCGGAGACCGGAAGGTCCTGCCGCCGGCCGCGGCGGGCCTCGGCCTCATCCTTCTTTTCGCATTGATCAACCTGGAGATCATCGACTTCTTCTCCACCTCCCGGTACGTGGAGCTCAGCACGGAGCGCCAGCTCGCCCGCGACCTGACGATGTCGTTGGCCTGGGGGCTCTACGCCATGGCGCTGCTGTTGACGGGCCTCTGGCGCAAGCTGCGGGCGCTGCGCTTCCTCTCCCTCGGCTTCCTGCTGCTGACCGTGGCCAAGGTCTTCCTCTACGACCTCTCGAACCTGGAAGGCGGCTACCGGATCCTCTCCTTCCTGGGTCTCGGCGTGGCGCTGATCCTCGTTTCCCTGCTCTACCAGCGCTTCATCCTGGTGCAGGAACGCTCGTCCTGAAGCAGTATTGAGACCGCGCACCGGAAAAGACTGAGCCGCGGGCCGGCCGCCGGGGCTCGCTGCTAGCTCTTATCCCCGCCGCCCTTTGCCAACAGCCTCGCCCTCCCGCCGCGCCAGCTCCACCGTTGCGGCTTCCTTCCTGGCGGCTTCGCAGAACATCCGCTTGCCCGCCTGCGCAGGTCTAGATTGCGGCCTTCGAGTTTCTCCAGACCATGGTGATGCCTTCGCGAAGGGAGCTCGGCAGGAGCCGGTAAACAGCGTTTTTGAGAGCTCCTAGGGCCACCTTCCGTCCCGCGGCCTCTCCGGATTCGTGATGCGCGAATCTCGCGTCGAAGTAGAAGGCCACCGTACACTGCTCGACTTGAAATCCCAGCTCAGCCGCCAATCCGGCGAGCTCTCTACGGGTGTACTCCCGGAAATGACCAGGATTCTGGGGGTCCAAGCGAATCATCTGGGAGGGGTTACGACCGAGCAGCAGCTTCAACCTCTTGGGCAGCGAGGCGGCGTTGGGCGTTTGCAGAACGAGACGACCACCGTCGCTCAACAGCGTCCGAACGAAGCTCAGCACCAACTGAGGAGACGTGTAAAGGTGCTCGAGAACCTCGGCCATCACCACAAAGTCATATCTCGGGAGGTCGCGCCGCCAATTTTCTCTTCGCTGAGCCAGATTCAGATCGAACGCGAAGTGCCTGCCTTCGGCGGTCACTCGGTCCTCGCCGAACCCTAGCGAGTCGACCGCGATGCCGAATCTCTCCCGGATGAGCGTGGTCAACCGCGACGGGCCGATGTCCAGAACCTTCGAGTCTGTTCCAAGACCGTGTTTGGCCAGCACCTCCAGCAGGTAGGCATACCGCGCCGCGTGATAGGCCACATATCCTTGATCGTCGCCTCGGATGGCGCGCGCTGACAGCTCCGACGCCCTTCTCATCGACGCCTAGCCCTTATCCCCCACCCCCCTCTGCCTCTTGCCGAAAGCCTCGCCCGCCCGCCGCGCCAGCTCCACCGTTGCGGCTTCCTTCCTGGCGGCTTCGCAGAATATTCGCCTGCCTGGGAGATCCCATCGTGGTTCAGGTCCGCAGCTCGCAGCCATCCACGCCGGCCAGGCTCACCGGCTCCGTTTCAACGGGTGCGCTTCCGTGTTGAATACCACTTTTTTGAGGTCGAGCGTGTCGTCGGGCGCGAAGAGGAGGTAGAGGTACTTGAGCGTCTCGGCCAGGAAGTAGCTCGGCATCAGGTCGCCCTTCTCCTTGGTGGTGACGTCTTTGAGGACCGTGTAGCCGGCGTCGGTGCGGCAGTGGGCGGCGAGCCCCTCGACGAAGGTCTTTCCCATCTCCAAGTATCGCGGATCCTTCGTCAAGCGGTGGAGGATGTAGGCCGACTCCATGATCTCCGGCCGCAGTTGGTAGCCGGGCGAGGTGATCTTCATCGTCTTGTAGTCGAGGACCTCGGGCTCGATGCCTTGGAGGTTCCACATCTTGTAGGCGGAAGCCTGGAGGCGGCGGGCGCGGCCGAGATCGCCGCCGAGCGCCAGGACCGCCGGCAGGAAGGCGTGCAGGGCGCCGAACTCGGTGGCCGTTCGCTTCCCCGTCCTCATGTCGGCCTGCCCGTACCAGAGTCCCGTCGGCGCGTCGTCGGCCAGGCGCCGGTCGAGCGCGCGGCGGCTCTCCCGCCACATCCGGTCGCAGTCCTTGTCGCCGAAGAGGAGCGAGCACTTCAGAAGGTACTCGTAATAGGAGTCGATGCCGCCGCCTACGTGGCTGGCCGGGCTCACCCACTCGCCGGTCTCGACGTCGATCTCCTCGCCGACGAGGCCGAGCGGCGAGCGGCGGTTGTAGAGCTGGACGAGGGCGTTCTTGGCCTTGTCGAAGAAAACCGGCTTGCCGGTGAGCCGCGCCAGGGTGCCGAATTCGAGGACGAGCGTGCCGATCTCGGCGGGGTTGGAGCGGGCGCCGGAGGTCTTGCCCGTCTTCAGGTTGACGTACATGTAGGGCATGCCGGTCGGCGAGCTGAAGGCGGGTAGGAGGCGCGTCCCCAAATCCTCGGCGAGGCGCAGCAGCCGCGGATCGCCGGTCATCTGGTAGCCCGAGAGCAGTCCGCCGAGGAGCCGGATGGTGATCTCGAAGTTCTTGACCGGGACGTCCTGGTCGAAGGAGAGCTTGTCGCCGACCAGCGCCTGTGCCTTCGCCGCCTCGTCCTTGAGGCCCATCAGCAGCAGCGTGTCGAGGGCGTCGACCGGCGTCATGAGCAGGGAGCCGGCGTGCCAGTCGCGCGGCGCTTTGCTCAGGGGCCGGAGCTCGTCGTGCCCCCAGGCATACTGCTCATAGGCCTGCCAGGCATGGAGCATCTCGGCGCGGACGCGGCCGGCCATCTCGGCGCGGTTGACGGGACCGGGGCCCGCGGACGGACCGGCGCCGGCCGATGCTTCAAATAAGGAGAGGACGAGGATGGCGGGGACAGCGGGGCGGAGTTTCATGGGAACGAATTCTGACAGACGCCGAGGCGAAGCACCACGGCAGGCAATCGGCAATCCAAAGGTGAAATTCCGCATGGAGACGGCAATTTAAAGATTTCTCGTGATTCTCCGCGACGGCGCCTCCCTTGCTGGAAGGCAGCACAGAAGCCCATACCGGCGGTACGTTTCTTGTCTATAATGGTAAGGTTGGCCTTTGGCGAGCGGGGGGGATTTAAATGTATTTCAGGCGGCCCCCCGGGTTATGGCTGCTTCGCGCAGAGCGCGGCTCCCCAGTGCACATCCTTGCTGTTTGATTCTTGCTCCGTCCGCCTCTTCCGGGGGGAGTACGGCCGCTCCCAGGAGTTGCGATGCGGAAGAATTTAGAATATTCTGACTCAAGCAGTACGAAAGTTTCGTCCGGGATCGGCGGCCGGGTCCGGGGTGGCAGGTCATGGCGGTGAAGAAGCACGCGCAGCCGCGGCGGACGACGCCGACGCTCGAGCTGGGGATCGCGGGCTGGCGCGTGCCTCTCCATGCCCACATCGCCTATCTGTGGGAGACGGAAGCGGACTTCGCCGCCGCGCTGGGCTTCGTGGAGGCCGGCCTGCGGGGCGGCCAGCACAGCGTGGTGATCGTCGCTCCGCAGGACGGCGACAGGATTCGCGCCATTCTCCGCGAGCGCGGCTTGGAGGTCGAGAGCGTTCAGGTGCGCGGGCGGCTGAGCATGATCGAGCGCGGCCAGACGGCGCAGCAGATGCTCGACGAGATCGCCGCGACGTTCGAAGCGGCGCTCGCGGCCGGGGCGCCGCACGTTCGTCTCTTCGGCGACGTCGGCTGGGGCCGCGCGAACAGCACGCCCGACGCCGAGCTGCTCTCCTATGAAGCCCGGCTTACCGACATCGCGGAGAGATTTCCCTGCGTCATTCTCTGCACTCACGAGGTGCACTCCCTGACCGGCCTGATCGCGCGTCACGGCGTGTTCGCCACCCACCCGCGGATCCTGGAGGAAGGCGGGGTCCTCGGCAATCCGTACTTCGTGCCGCTCGACCGGTTCCGCGAGCGGCTCGGCGCGATCGGCGCCGATCTGGCGGAACGCCAGCGGGAGCGGGAAGCCCTGCGGCGGCAGACCGAGATCCTGCAGGCCATCTTCGCCAACAGCCCGGCGATGATCGCGTTGATCGATCCCGCGGGACGCCTGATGCTGGCCAACCGGGAGTGGGAGCGGGTGCTCGGTTGGACGCTCGAAGAAGCGCAAAGGATCGACATCGGGGCGGAGCTCTATCCCGATGCGGAATATCGCGCCGAGATGCGCCGCAGGACCGACCAGGCGGAGCGCCGCTGGACCGAGCTCACCATGCGGACGCGGGACGGCAGGACGATCGAAGCGTCATGGGCGTGGACGCGCCTCTCGGACGGCAGCCGGATCTGGTTCGGTAGGGACGTCACGGAGCGCAGGCGGGCCGAGGAAGCCCTGCGGCAGTCCTATGACGAGCTGCGGGCCTTGTCGGAGCGGTTGCGCGCCGTGCGGGAGGAGGAGAGCGCGCGCATCGCGCGCGAGGTGCACGACGAGGTGGGCCAGTCGCTGACCGCCGTGCGCCTCGACGCGGATTGGCTGCAGAAGCACCTCGCCTCCGCGACCGGCGCCGCGGGCGGAGAGATCCCCGGCAAGCTGCGGTCGATGGTCGAGCTGCTCGATAGCGCGCTGGACTCGGTGCAGCGGGTGGTCACCGAGCTGCGGCCGGGGGTTCTCGACGAGCTGGGTCTCGAAGCCGCCGTCGAATGGTACGTGAAAGAGTTCCAGCGGCGCAGCGGCCTCTCCTGTACGCTGCGGTCCAACCTGGGCGACGCGCCGCTCGATCCCGACCGCGCGACGGCGCTGTTCCGCATTCTCCAGGAAGCGCTCACCAACGTGGTGCGCCACGCCGAGGCCACGGCGGTCGAGATCCGGCTGTCGGCCGAGGAGGGCCGCATCGTCCTCGCGGTGAGCGACAACGGGCTGGGCATTCCCGAGGAGAAGCTCGCGAGCTCCCGGTCGCTGGGCCTGGTCGGCATGCGCGAGCGGGCGCGCTCGCTGGGCGGTGAGGTCGCGATTCGCAGGGCTGCCGGCCGTGGCACCACGGTCGAGGCGAGCCTGCCGCTATGACCCGGATCCTGCTGGTCGACGATCACACGGTCGTACGTCAGGGATTGAAGCAGATCCTCGGCGAGACGGCGGAGGCCCTCGACTTCGGCGACGCGGCGAACGGCGCGGAGGCTCTCCAGCAGGCGCGCAGCGGCGAGTGGGATCTCGTCGTTCTCGACATGTCGCTGCCGGACCGGAGCGGGCTCGACGTGTTGAAGGAGCTGCGGCAGATCCGGCCGCGGCTGCCGGTCCTCGTGCTCAGCATGCATCCGGAGGAGCAGCTCGCGGTGCGGGCCTTGCGGGCGGGAGCGGCCGGCTACGTGACCAAGAGGACGGCCGCCGCGGACATCGCGACGGCGGTCAACCGGGTACTGGCGGGCGGCCGGTACGTCAGCCCGGCGCTGGCCGAGCGGCTGGCGGCGGAGCTCCGGGCCGGCGATGGGAAGGCGCCGCACGAGACGCTCTCCGACCGCGAGTACCAGGTCTTCCGCCTGCTGGCGGCGGGGCACACGGTCAAGCACATCGGCGGGCAGCTCCGCCTGAGCCCGCAGACGGTGAGCACCCACCGCTCGCGGATCCTGGAGAAGATGGGGCTCTCGACCAACGCCGAGCTGACCCAATATGCGATCCAGAACCGTCTCCTTGGGTGATTTCCCTCACCCCGATCGTACGGCGTACGAGGCCGAAATCGTCGCGCCGCCGATACCGGCTCCTCGAAGCGGAACGGTACCCTAAGCTAGGGGAGAGGCGGGAGGTGGCAACAAGTGCTTGACCTTGGAGTCATGTCCAGGTTTTACGTTTTCCTTCATGAGGTATTTCTTCCGCCTTCAGGCAGGATGAGCCATGAGCTCAAGATCGGCGAGCTCGCGGAGCGTTGCGGGGTTTCGCGAGACGCATTGCGCTTTTATGAGCGCGTGGGATTGCTGCGTCCGCCGCGCCGGACGCCGTCGGGACACCGCGTTTACGACCAGGATGCGGTGCAGCGCCTGGAGCTCATCCGGCGCAGCCAGCAGATCGGTCTCACGCTCGACGACATCCGCGAGCTGCTGCGGGTCCAGGGGCTGCCTGGGGACGAGGCCCGTGAGCGGGTCGCCGAGCGGCTGCGCGCGCGCATCGAAACGGTGGACCAGCAGCTCGCGACCTCCGGGACCTTCCACCGCAAGCTGGCCGAGGCCCTCGAGCTCTGCGAGAGCGCGCCGGCGGAATCGGAATCCTTCTCCCTTCTCGACCTCCTCACGCGGGTCTCGGAGAGCGCGGCCGGGCCGGGGCATTGATGTGCGCTGATGTCTGAGGCGGCGACGCAGGAAAAGGTCCGCCGGCAGGCGGCCGACTTGGAGGCGCGCTTCCGCGGCCTGCTCGAGTCGGCTCCCGACGCCATGGTCATCGTCAATCAGGAGGGCAGAATTCTGCTGGTCAACGCCCAGACGGAACGCCTCTTCGGTTACTCCAGGACCGAGCTCGTGGGTCAGGCAGTGGAGATCCTGGTGCCGTTGCGGTTCCGTGCCCGGCACTCCGGCCACCGCATCGGCTACGCGGCCGATCCGCGCGTCCGTCCCATGGGAGCGGGGATGGAGCTTTTCGGATTGCGCAAGGACGGCACGGAGTTCCCGGTGGAGATCAGCTTGAGCCCGCTCCAGACAGAGGAAGGCGGGCTCGTCTTCAGCGCCATCCGGGACATCTCTGACCGCAAAGTCCTGGAAGAGCAGGTGCGGCGCAAGAATGAAGAGCTCGCCGTGCAGTACCGGCGTCTCCAGGAGGCCAACCGGCTGAAGAGCGAATTCCTGGCGAACATGTCCCACGAGCTGCGCACGCCGCTCAACGCCATCATCGGCTTCGCCGAGCTGATGTTCGACGAAAGGGTGGGATCGACCTCCGCCGATCAGAAGGAGTTCCTTGGCGACATCCTGACCAGCGCGCGTCACTTGTTGCAGCTCATCAACGACGTCCTCGATCTCGCCAAAGTGGAAGCCGGCAGGATCGAGTTTCATGCGGAGCCCGTGGACCTCCTGCGGCTCATCTGCGAAGTGCGCGATATCCTTCGCACCCTGGCGGCGCGCAAGCACATCGAGGTTGAGGTGGCGGTGGATCCGGCGGTCAACGGGATCGTGGCCGATGCCGGGAAGCTGAAGCAGGTCCTCTATAACTATCTCTCCAACGCCCTGAAGTTCTCTCCGGACGGCGAGCGCGTGCGCGTGCGCGCGCTGCCCGAGGGGGAGAGGGAGTTGCGCATCGAGGTCGAAGATTCGGGGATCGGCATCAAGCCCGAGGACTTCGGCCGCCTCTTCGTCGAGTTCCAGCAGCTCGACGCCAGCATGGCCAAGAAGTATCCGGGCACGGGGCTGGGCCTCGCGCTCACCCGGCGCATCCTCGAAGCGCAGGGCGGCCGCGTAGGCGTGGAGAGCACGCCCGGCAAGGGGAGCCTGTTCTACGCCGTGCTGCCGCGGGTGACGAACGCCACCGCCGAACCCGCCGCCGGCAGGACGCAATGCGCGCCGGGTGAGCGGTGCATTCTGGTGATCGAGGATGATCCTCAAGACCGCGACTGGCTCGTCCGCACCCTGACCGGCGCCGGTTACGCGGTCGAGTCTGTGGCGAGCGGTCATGCGGGCCTGCACCGCTGTCGCGAACGGGTCTTCGACGCGATCACGCTGGATCTGCTGCTGCCCGACCTCTCCGGCCACGACCTCCTGAAGGCTGTCCGCGGCTGCGGTCCCAACCGCGCGACGCCGATCATCGTCGTCAGCGTCATCGCCGAGCTGGGGCTCGAGGAGGCCTTCGAGATCCACGACGTCTTCGAGAAGCCGGTTCAGGATGAGGAGCTGCTGGCCTCCTTGGAGCGCGCCGCGGCGCGTCCGGCAGCTCTTCCTGGCCGCGAGGATTCGCCGGAGGTCGGCGATGGCCGGTGAAACGATCCTGATCGTCGACGACAACCCGGCGAACCTCAAGCTCGCCCGCGTGGTGCTCACCTCTCAAGGCTACGACGTGCACACCGCCGCCGACGCCGAGGAGGCGCTGGATGCGCTGCGCAGCTTCACGCCGCGGCTGATCCTGATGGACATCCAGCTCCCCGGCATGGACGGTCTGGAGCTGACGCGGCGGCTGAAGGCCGATCCCGACCTGCGCGGCATGGTCATCGTCGGCCTGACCGCCTACGCCATGAAGGGCGACGAGGACAGGGTGCTCGCGGCGGGGTGTGACGGCTACATCGCCAAGCCGATCGACACCCGGCGCTTTCCGGAGCAGATCGCGGAGTACCTCAAGGCGTCGCCATGAAAGTGCTCGTCGTCGACGACATGCCGCTCAATCGCAAGCTCCTGCGCGTCACACTCACCACCGGCGGGCACGAGACGGCGGAGGCCGCCGACGGTCTGGAGGCGCTTGAGCGGCTCGCCGACGGCGGCTTCGACGCCGTCATCACGGACATCCTGATGCCGCGGATGGACGGCTACCGGCTGTGCTACGAGATCCGCAAGGACGAGGACTACCGCGACATCCCGATCATCGTCTACAGCTCCACCTACGTCTCGGATGCGGACGAGCACCTGGCATTCACCGTCGGAGCCGACCGCTTCATCCGCAAGCCGGCCGCCGCGGAGGTGATCCTCGGCGCCCTGGCGGAGCTGCGGCGGGCCCGTCCGGCGCGGCCGGAGCCCGCCCGTCCGGCGCGGGACCTCGAGACGCTCAAGGAGTACAGCGAAAACCTGGTCCGCAAGCTGGAAGAAAGGAACCGCGAGCTGGAGGCCAGCGAGGAGCGGTATCGCACGCTCTTCGAGCTCAATCCGTTTCCGATGTGGGTCTACGATCCGGAGACGCTCGCCATCCTGGCGGTGAACGCCGCGGCGGTGGAGCACTACGGCTACTCGCGCGACGAGTTCCTCACGATGACCCTCAAGGACGTCCGGCCGGCGGAGGAGGTCTCCAAGCTTCTGGCGGTCGACCGGAGCTCGCCCAACCGCCGTGCCGCAGGACTGTGGCGGCACCGGAGGAAGGACGGCACGCTGATCGACGTCGAGGTATACACCCATGAGGTGGTGCTGGAAGGCCGGCCCCTGCGGCTCGCCATCCTCCACGACGTCACCGAGCAGAAGAAACTGGAGGAGCAGTTCCGGCAGGCGCAGAAGATGGAGGCCGTCGGCCGGATGGCGAGCGGCATCGCGCACGACTTCAACAATATGTTGACCGTGATCCTCGGCTATAGCGACCTGCTCGCCCGGCGGGTGGGAGACCGCGGGCCGTTCAGTCAGGAGCTCCTGGAGATCCGCAAGGCGGGAGATCGGGCAGCGGCGTTCACCCGGCAGCTCCTCGCCTTCAGCCGCAAGCAGGTGCTGATGCCCGAGGTTCTCGATCTCAACACCGTGGTGACCGAACTCGAGAAGATCCTCCACCGGCTGCTCGGCGAGGACTTGGAACTGCGGGCGGTGCTCGATCCCGATCTCGGCCATGTCAAGGCCGATCCCAGCCAGATCGAGCAGGTGATCATGAACCTCGCCGTCAACGCACGGGACGCGATGCCGGCCGGCGGCAGGCTGACGATCGAGACCCGAAACGTCGAGCTCGACGAGGACTACGCACGGGAGCACGCCGCCGTGCGGCCGGGACCGCACGTGATGCTGGCGGTGAGCGACACGGGCACGGGCATGGACGAGGACACGCGCTCCCGCATCTTCGAGCCCTTCTACACCACCAAGGAGCCGGGGAAAGGGACCGGGCTGGGACTGTCGACGACCTACGGCATCGTCAAGCAGAGCGGCGGCAGCATCTGGGTCTACAGCGAGTTGGGCCACGGCACGACGTTCAAAATCTATCTGCCGCGGGTCGAGGAGCCGCTGGGGAAGGAGACGCGGGAGGCACCGGCCGGCGCCGCGAGGAGCCTGGGAGGATACGAGACCGTCCTCGTCGCCGAAGACGACGAAGCGATCCGTCTGCTGGCCCGGCTGGCCCTCGAAAGGCACGGCTATTCCGTGCTGATGGCGAAAGGCGGAGCCGAAGCCCTGGAGGTCGTGCGTGGCCATCGCGGACCCATCCACGCCTTGGTGACCGACATGCTGATGCCCGGGATGAGCGGCCGCGAGCTGGCCGCACAGGTGAGGGTCCTGCGGCCCGATCTCAGGGTTCTCTTCGTCTCGGGCTACTCGGAGACCGCGGTCGGCGGCGACGGGGAGCTCGGTGAAAAGTCGGCCTTCCTGGAGAAGCCCTTCACGACCGAGGCCCTGGCGCGCAAGGTCCGGCAGTTGCTGGGCGGCTGAGCCTCGCGATTTCGTAGGGGCGGCCCCGCAGGGCCGCCCCTACATTCCCGGCCGAATCGGAGTACCCTGTAAGAAATCGCTGGGAGGCGCGTTTCATGGGCGAAGGAGAAAGGAGGGCAGGAGGCGTGCAAGCCGCTGCTTACGAGAAACCGCTCGACGCCCCCCCGGAAGCCCTGGAAGCGCTCTTCCGGGAGAATCACGGGGCGGTTTACCGCGCCGCGTACCGGATCACCGGCGACGCCATGGACGCGGAGGACGTGCTGCAAACCGTTTTCACCCGACTCCTGCGGCGAGAGGAGCAGCCGGATCTCTCGGAGAGCGCGGGGAGCTACCTCCACCGGGCGGCGGTCAACGCCGCTCTCGACCTGATGCGGCGGCGCAAGCGGTCGCGCAGGGTCGACCTGGAGGAGGTCGGCGAGAGCCTCGTGGACCGGTCGGATCCGGGTCCTGAGCGCGCCCGGGGCAACCGCGAGCTGAAAACGCGGTTGCGGGAGGCGCTGTCGCGCCTCTCCCCCCGTCAGGCCGAGATCTTCACCCTGCGTTACCTCGCAGGGATGGGCAACCTGGAGATCGCCCGCCTGCTCGGCGCCTCCCAGACCTCCATCGCCGTACTACTGCATCGTGCGCGGCACCGGCTCCAGAAGGAGCTCGGGCCGCTTGAAGGAGAAC
The DNA here is from genome assembly GCA_036002325.1 of Thermoanaerobaculia bacterium. GTDB lineage: Bacteria > Acidobacteriota > Thermoanaerobaculia > Multivoradales > UBA5704 > DATARR01. Next base: position 77,791 of record DASYTJ010000012.1, read on the forward strand.
TGTCATGAGCCTGTTCAAGAAGCACGACGACCTTCTGGACGACGCGATCGGCCAGGTGGCGAACGAGCCCATCGACCCTCGCCAGGTCGAAGCGGCGGCGGCCCGTGTCTGGGCGCGGCTGGCGCAGGGCGGAGCTGCCGAAACCGCCGCGCCGGCGGTGGCCGAAGCCGCTCCGATCTCCGGCAGCCTGCACGGCTGCGAGGACTTCCAGTCCCTGATCCCCGCCTATCTGCGGGGCGAGCTGTCCCCGGCGCGCGCGCTGCTCGTCGAGGACCATACGCGGAGCTGCGTGCCCTGCCGCCGGGCGCTCCGTGAGGCCCGTGAGGGCCACAAGGTGGCGGCCGCGCGGCCGGCGGCGGCGAAGTCTTGGAGCCGCGACCGCCGGGTGTGGATGCCGCTCGCCGCGGCTCTGGCCGTGGTCCTCGGCTACGGCCTGCTGGTGGTGATTCAGGAGATGCTGGCCGGCGGTGCCCGCATGGCCCGCATCGAATCCGTGGCAGGCACGATCTACCGGGTCGCCGCCGATTCCAGCCGGCCGTTGGCCGCCGGCGAGACGATCGACGAGGGCGAGGAGATCCGCACGGCGAAAGGCTCGACGGCGGTGGTGCGCATGGCGGACGGCTCGCTGATCGAGATGGGCGAGCGGGCGAGCTTCGCGCTCGACGCCGGCCGCAAGGGCAACACCATCGAGCTGGCGCGGGGCAAGGTGATCGTCCAGGCCGCCAAGCAGCGCCGCCGGCACCTGTTCGTGGCCACCCGCGACGCGCTGGTCTCGGTGACCGGCACGATCTTCTCCGTCAACTCCGGCACCAAGGGCTCGCGCGTGTCGGTGATCGAGGGCGAGGTGCGGGTCAAGCAGGCGCGGACCGATGCGATCCTCCACCCGGGCGACCAGGTGACGACGCACACCAGCGTCGAGACCGTGCCGATCCGCGAGGAGATCGCCTGGAGCCGCAACGCCAAGCAGTACGACGAGCTCCTGGCCGAGCTGACCGCCCTGGGCAAGGAGATCGACGCGCGGGTGGAGCGGCCGGGACTGCGCTACTCGACGCGGCTGCTGGATCTCGCCCCTGAAGGGACGACGGTCTGGATCGCGCTGCCGAACCTGTCGCGCAGCCTCGACGAGACGCAGCGCATTCTCGATCAGAAGATCGCCGAGAGCCCGTCGCTCGCCCAGTGGTGGAGCGAGACGCTGCGCTCGACCGGCAACGAGCAGAAGTTCCACGACATGATCGAGAAGATCGGCGCCCTCGGCCGCTATCTGGGCGACGAGGTGGCCGTGGCCATGGCGGCCGGCGGCAACGACGACTGTGAGCCCGTGCTGCTGGCCGAAGTGACGAATGAGGCGTCCTTCCGCGCCACCCTCGAGCAGGAGCTCGCGGGTATCAACGCCAAAGAAGGCAAGCCGGTGCGGATCGTGGACGATCTCGCCACCGCTCCCGAGGGCGCGGGCATGCTGCTGTGGATCCACGACGGTCTGCTCATCGCCTCGCCCGATATCGCCGAGCTGCGCGAGGTGGCGGCGATCACCGCCGGCGGCTCCAACCCGTTCACCGGCTCCAGCTTCCATGGCCGCATCGCCCAGGATTACCGCGACGGCGCCGGCTGGCTGTTCGCGGCCGATCTCCACACGCTGGTGCGCAAGGGGCAGGAGAAGGAATCTTCCGAGTCGCAGCAGATGGCCGAGAAGCTGGGCGTGCTCGACCTCGACCACTTCATCATCGACCGGCGGGAGATCGACGGCCGGGCCGAGACCCGCGCCGCCTTGACCTTCGACCAGCCGCGGCGGGGGATCGCCTCCTGGATCGCCGCGCCGGCGCCGATGGGCAGCTTGAGCTTCTTCTCACCTGACGCAAACCTTGCGGCGGCTTTCGTCGTAAAGAGCCCTGTGACGATTCTCGACGAGTTGCTCGCCATCAATCCCGAGTTCGCCCGCGAGCTGGCGGAAGCGCAGGCCAAGCACGGCTTCGATCTGCGCAGCGATCTCGCGGCGCCTCTGGGCGGCGAGATCGCCGTCGGCGTCGACGGGCCGGTGCTGCCCATGCCCTCCTGGAAGCTGGTGGCCGAGGTGTACGATCCGGCGCGCTTGCAGCAGACGTTCGAGCGGGCGGTTTCCCGCCTCAACGACGAGCTGCGGGCTGAAGGCAAGGCCGGGGTTCAGATCACCAACGAGCAGAGCGGTGGCCGCACCTTCTACGCCGTCCAGGGGACCGAGCCGAAGGTCGAGCTCCATTACGTCTTCGAGGACGGCTACCTGCTGGCCGGCCCCAGCCGGGCGCTGCTCGAGCGGTCGCTCCAGCAGCGGGACTCGCGCGTGACGCTGGCCACCACGGCCAAGTTCCGCGACCTCCTGGGTCCGGACGGTCAGGTGAACGTCTCGGCCCTGGTCTACCACAACGTGGCGCCGCTGGCGAAATCCGCCTCCAAGGTGCTGCCGGAAGCCGCCACCCATCCGCGCGGCGGCCCCGACATCGGCAAGTTCCTGGCGTCGCAGGGGCCGACGCTCTACTACGCCTACGCCGAGCCGGACCGCATCGTCTTCGCCGGCAGCAACCAGAACCCTCTGGGCCTGAACCTCGGCACGCTGGCCGGCCTCGGCGGCATCGCGGGGTTGGCGAACTCGGGGCACGAGGAGGCCCATTAGGCGGTCCGCGGGCCGCGTGGAGCAGCACATGTCCGATCCGAGCACGCCCGTCGTCGAGCTCCAGGGCCTGGAGGTGCGGTTCGGGAAGCGTCCGATCCTCAAAGGATTGAACGCCACCCTGAACGGCCGCTGCATCGGCCTCCTGGGTCCCAACGGCGCCGGCAAGACGACGCTGCTCCATACTCTCCTCGGTTTCCACCCTCCAGCCGCGGGGACCGCCCGCGTCTTCGGCCACGACATCCGGGCGGAGACGCGGGCCATCCGCGGTCTGATGGGTTACATGCCCGAGAGCGACGCCTTCATCTCCGGGATGACCGCGGTGCGGTTCGTCCGGCTGATGGGCGAGCTCTCGGGTCTGCCTTCCGAGCGCGCGCTCGAACGGGCCCACGAAACCCTGTTCTACGTCGGCCTGGGCGAGGCCCGCTACCGCAAGGTGGAGACCTACTCGCTGGGCATGAAGCAGCTCGCCAAGCTCGCTCAGGCGCTGGTCCACGGCCCGCGGCTCCTCTTCCTGGACGAGCCCACCAACGGCCTCGATCCGACGGCCCGCGAGCGCATGCTCAAGCTGATCCGCGACATCCGCGACACCGGCGAGGTGAACATCATCCTCTCCTCCCACCTGTTGCGGGACGTCGAGGAGTGCTGCGAGGAGGTGCTGGTTCTGAAGCAAGGCAGCATCGCCACCTACTGCAATCTCGAGGAGGAGCGCCGGGCCAACCGCAAGTTCCTGGAGCTGGAGATCCGCGGCGACGGCGACGAATCCTTCGCCGCCGCCGTCGAAGCCCTGGGGGTTGAGATGGCGGTAGGCGGCAAGCAGCGCATGAAGATCGTGCTGCCGGAAGGCGTCGAGATCCGCGACCTCTATCGGCTGGCCGCCGAGCGCCAGGTGCAGATCCGCCGGCTCGACTACAAGCGGGATTCCTTGCAGGACATCTTCCTCAAGGCGATGGATATGGAGGTCGGCGACCATGGCCGTGTATAAGAGCAACTATGGGCGGTACCGCGGCGCCCTGACGCCGGCCTGGTCGCGCTTCACGATCCTGCCGCGGTACGCCTTCGGCGAGGTGTTTCGGAGCCGCGGCTTCGTGGCCTTCTTCACCCTCTGCTTCGCCGCGCCGTTCGCCGGGCTGCTGATGATCTATCTGCACCATAACCTGGCGGCGCTCAAATTCCTCAACCTGCCGCTGGACCAACTGAAGGAGGCGTTGCCGATCAACGCCAAGTTCTTCCGCGGCGGCTTGGAGTGGCAGGGGTCGCTCTGCTTCCTGCTGTCGCTGTTCGTGGGGCCGGCGCTCGTCGCGCCCGACCTGCGCAACAACGGGCTGCCGCTCTATCTCTCGCGGCCCTTCACCCGCTCCGAGTACGTGCTGGGCAAGATGACGGTGCTGGTCGCCCTGCTGTCGCTGATCACCTGGATTCCCGGTCTGCTGCTGTTCCTCTTCCAGGGCTATCTCGAAGGGGCCGGCTGGTTGGGAGCCAATCTCAGGATTGCGGCGGCCCTCTTCGTCGGCAGTTGGGTGTGGATCCTGGCGCTGTCGCTGGTCGCTCTGGCGATCTCGGCCTGGGTGAAGTGGAAGCCGGTGGCGCGCATTTCGCTGCTGATCGTCTTCTTCGTCTTCTCCGGCTTCGCCCGGGCGCTCAACGAGGCGCTGGACACCTGGTGGGGTTGGTTCGTCTCGCTTTGGGCGGCGGTGCAGAACATCTGGGCTTCGCTCTTCGGCCTCGAGATCGACTCGGACTTGGCGGTGCCGATCTGGGCCGCCTGGCTGACGCTCCTCGCCGGCTGCACCCTCTGCCTCTGGCTGCTCTCCCGCCGCATCCGGGCCTATGAGGTGGTGCGATGATCGCCAACGGAACCGCCCTGCCGAGCACCGAGCCGGCTGCGGGCGGCGGCGACCGCCGGGTGGTCTTCGAAAACGTCTCGAAGTTCTACGGCGACGTCCTGGGAGTGAACCGGGTGAACCTCTCGATCCCGCCGGGCATCACCGGCCTGGTGGGGCCGAACGGCTCCGGCAAGACGACGCTGATGAACCTCATGGTGGGGCTGATCCGTCCGTCGCGAGGTCGCATCTCCGTGCTCGGCCTGGCGCCCGACGACGCCGAGCGGCTGTTCCGCCAGGTGGGCTACGCCTCGCAGTACGACGCCTTTCCGCCGGGCCTGACCGGTTATCAATTCATCGAGTCCTACCTGCGGGTACACGGCTTTGCCGCAAAGGAGGCGGAGGCCCTGACCTGGAAGGCTCTGGAGCGCGCCGGGCTGATCGACGCGGCCGGACGCAAGGTGGCCGGCTATAGCAAAGGCATGCGGCAGCGGGTGCGCCTCGCGCAGGCGATCTCCCATCAGCCCTCGGTGCTGGTGCTCGACGAACCGTTAAACGGGCTCGATCCCATGGCGCGCGCCGAGGCGATCGCCCTCTTTCGCGAGCTGGCGGACGGCGGGCTGCACGTCATCGTCTCGAGCCACATCCTGCACGAAGTCGATCTGATTTCCGACCAGGTGGTGCTCATCAACGGCGGCTACATCGTGGCTGAGGGCGAGATCGCCGAAGTGCGTGACGAGATGGAGGAGCAGCATCCGGTGCAAGTGCTGATCCGCTGCGACCGGCCGTCGCTGCTGGCCTCGCGCGTCTTCGAGCAGGACCACGTGGTGGAAGCCCGCATCCTCGAGGACGGCCGGGGCTTGCTGGTGCGCACCCGCGACGCCGACCGCTTCCACCTGGTGTTGAACGAGATCGTGCTCGGCAGCGGCCTCGCCGTCGAGGCCATAGCGCCGGCCGACGCCGACGTCCACGCCGTTTATCAATATCTGATCGGTTCGAACGGAGAGAAGTCGTGAGCGATATCGCGAGCGCGGCCGTGCCCGCCCCGAGCAGCCTTCCCTGGGGTCACTGGTGGCGCCAGGTCCGCGCCATCCTGCGACTGGAGCTGCGCAAGGGCTTCCGCCGGTCCTATGGACTGTACCTGCTGGCGCTCGCTCCGCTCTTCATCCTGCTGCTGCGGACGGTCATTCCCGACGCGGTCCGCGATGCCAGCGACATCTCGGGAGCGACCGAGTTCTATGCCGGCCTCTACCAGGCGTTCATCCTGCGGATCGTGGTCTTCCTTGCCTGTGTCGCCATCTTCGGCAACCTGATCCGCCGCGAGACGCTGGACCGCAGCCTGCATTACTACTTCCTGTCGCCCCTGCGGCGCGAGCTGCTGGTTGCCGCCAAATATCTGACCGGCCTGGTGGTCTCGTTCTTCCTCTTCGGCGCTACTACGGTTGTCGGTTTCTTTCTGGCCTACCTGCCGCATGAATCGACGGCGGTCCGGCAGTTCATCCTCCATGGACCGGGGATGGGGCACTTGGCGTCCTATCTGCTGGTGACGCTGATGGCCTGCATCGGCTACGGCGCCGTTTTCCTCTTCTTCGGTTTCTTCTTCAAAAGCCCGGCCCTGCCGGCCCTCGCCGTGTTCGGCTGGGAGACGATCCACTTCCTGCTGCCGCCGCTGCTCAAGAAGGCGAGCGTCATCCACTATCTCCAGTCGCTCTGTCCGGTGCCGGTGTCCGAGGGTCCTCTCGCCCTGCTGGCCGACGCTCCCTCGCCCTGGATCGCCATTCCCGGGCTGCTCCTCCTGGCCGCCATCCTCGTCGCCGTTTCGGCCTGGAAGATCCGCGGGATGGAGATCAGCTACGAGGAATCGTAGCCGCAGGGAACTTCCCGCCGGCGCCTGCGTATACAGCGAAACAGGGTGACGCCCGGCCTTGCTTCCGGTATCCTGGCGCGGTTCGTCGCAACGCATTCAACCCGATCGAGGAGGACCCAATGTTTCGCAAGACCTTTGCGTGGCTGCTCTTGGCCGGCCTGACCAGCGCCGCCGCCTGGGCCCAGACCGCAGACGAGATCATCGAGAAGCACCTGCAGGCGATGGGAGGCAAGGAAAAGCTCAAGGCGGTGCAGAGCGAGCGCATCACCGGCAAGATGGTGATGGGCCAGGGGATGGAAGCGCCTTTCACCATGGAGATGGCGCGGCCCAACAAGATGCGTATGGAGTTCACCATCCAGGGCATGACTGGCGTCCAGGCCTTCGACGGCAAAACCGGCTGGTCGGTGATGCCTTTCATGGGCAAGACCGAGCCGGAAGCCATACCGGACGAGGACGTGAAGCGGATGGAGGAGCAGGCGGACATCGACGGCCTGCTGCTGGATTACAAGGAGAAAGGCCGCCAGGTCGAGTATGCCGGCAAGGAAGACCTAGAGGGCACGCCGGTGCACAAGCTCAAGGTGACCCAGAAGAACGGTGATGTGGTCTACGTGTATATCGACGCCGAGCAGTACCTGCAGCTCAAGCAGTCCGGCAAGACGAAAATCCGCGGCCAGGAGGTGGAGAGCGAGACCACCTTTGGCGACTTCAAGCCGGTCGAGGGCCTGGTCTTCCCGCACTCGATCGAGCAGAAGGCCCAGGGCATGCCGTCCGGCATGGTGATGACCATCTCGAAGATCGAGGTGAATCCCGGTCTCACCGATAGCCGCTTCACCATGCCCGCCGCCGAGAAGAAGGAAGCCCCGGCGCCGCCGAAGCCGCCGACGCGGTAGATCGCCTTAAACCTGACGGGCGGGCGCCGCGAGGACGCCCCCCCAGAGCTCTCAGATCTTCTCCCATCTTTTGGAAGGGGACGCGTATGCAATGGAAACCCAAGATGATTCTCTGCCTGGCGGCGGCCGGTCTGGCGATCATGGCCGGAGCGGCGCGTGGCGCCGAGGTGGAGATCGACTCGAACACCTTCGGCGGGCTGGAAGCCCGCTCCATCGGCCCCGCCGTCATGGGCGGCCGCATCGCGGCCATCGACGCCGTGCCCCAGGATCCGCTCACCATCTACGTGGGAGCGGCGGGAGGCGGAGTCTGGCGATCGAACGACGGCGGCGTGGCCTGGAAGCCTGTCTTCGACGAGCACGTGCAGTCGATCGGCGCGATTGCCATCGATCCCAAGAACCCCAAGACCGTCTGGGTCGGCACCGGCGAGTCGTGGACACGCAACAGCACCTCGGTCGGGGACGGTCTCTATAGATCGACCGATGGCGGGGACACCTGGCAGCGGGTGGGGCTCGAAAACTCGGAGCGCATCGCCCGCATCCAGGTGAGTCCGGCCGACGGCAATACCGTCTGGGTCTGCGCCACCGGCCATCTCTGGGACAGCCACGAGGAGCGCGGCGTCTACAAGACCAGCGACGGCGGCAAGACCTGGAAGCGGGTGCTCTACGCCGACGCCGATACCGGCTGCTCCGATCTGGCGGTCGATCCCCAGGACCCGGCGATCCTGTTTGCGGGCCTGTGGCAGTTCCGGCGTAATCCCTGGTCGTTCAGCTCCGGCGGCAAAGGGAGCGGCCTCTACAAGTCGACCGACGGCGGCGAGACCTGGCGGCCCCTCGCCAGCGGGCTGCCGGCCGGAGAGAAGGGCCGCATCGCCGTTGCCGTAGCGCCGTCGCGGCCGAGCGTGGTCTATGCCCTGGTGGAGGCGGAGAAGACGGCCCTCTACCGCTCGGACGACGTGGGCGAGAGCTGGCGCGAGGTCAACTCGTCGTTCAACCTGCAAGTGCGCCCTTTCTACTTCGCCCGCCTCGCCGTCGATCCCACCGATTTCAAGACCATCTACAAGCCGGGCCTGATGCTGACCGTCAGCACGGACGGCGGTAAGACCTTCACCGCCGCCATCGGCCTGGGAGGTCTTTCCGGCCCGCACGGTGATCACCATGCGCTCTGGATCAACCCGCAAAATCCGAGCGAGCTGGTGCTCGGCACCGACGGCGTCGTCTACATGTCTTACAACAAGGGTCTGCGGTGGCGCTTCCTCCGGGCACTGCCGGTCTCGCAGTTCTACCACGTCAGCTACGACATGAACCGGCCCTACCGGGTCTACGGCGGCCTGCAGGACAACGGCTCATGGTCCGGGCCGTCGTCCGCCATCGGCGGCATCCAGAACCGCGACTGGTTCAACATTGGCGGCGGCGACGGCTTCTGGGCTTACAGCGACCCCACCGATCCCGACCTGGTCTACGCCGAATACCAGGGCGGCGAGATCTCGCGCCGGCGGGTGTCGACGGGCGAGGAGAAGTCGATCAAGCCGCTGCCGGGCGCCGGTGAGCCGCCCTACCGTTTCAACTGGAACACCCCCATCGCCCTCAGCCCGAACGAGCCGGGGACCATCTACATGGGTGCGCAGTTCCTCTTCCGCTCGCGCGACAAGGGCGACTCCTGGGAACGCATCTCGCCCGACCTCACCACCAACGATCCGAAGAAGCAGCAGCAGCTCAAGTCGGGAGGCCTGACGCGCGACAACTCGACGGCCGAGAATCACACCACGATCTTCGCCATCAGCGAGTCGCCGAAGAACGGCAAGGTGCTCTGGGTGGGAACGGATGACGGCAACCTGCAGGTGACCCGCGACGGCGGCGCGCACTGGACGAACGTGGCGCCGAACGTCCCCGGCCTCCCCAAGGCGACCTGGGTGTCGTGTGTCGAGTCCGGACGTTTCGATGAGGGGACCGCCTTCGCCACCTTCGACGGTCATCAGGCCGGCGACATGAAGACCTACGTCTACCGTACGGCCGACTTCGGCAAGACCTGGACGCCGCTCGCCAGCGACGCCCTCTCGGGCTATGCCCACGCGATCCGTCAGGATCTGGAGAACCCGGAGCTCCTCTTTCTGGGAACCGAGATGGGTCTCTTCGTCTCCGTCGACGGCGGCGCCCGCTGGGCCCGCTTCACGGGCAAGCTCCCCATGGTCGCGGTGCGCGACATCGCCATCCACCCTCGCGAGTCGGACCTGATCCTCGCCACCCATGGCCGCGGTGTCTACATCGTCGACGACATCACGCCGTTGCGAAAGCTGACCCGCGAAGCGCTCGAAGCGGACGTGACAATGCTGCCGTCGCGCACGGCTACGATGGCCATTCCCGCCGGCGTGCAGGAGTTTCCGGGCGACGACGAGTACTTCGCAGCCAATCCCGAGGAGGCCGCCACCATCACCTATTACCTGAAGAAGCGGCATCTCTTCGGCGACCTGAAGGTCGAGGTTTACGACGCCAAGGGCCAGCTCATCTCAACCCTGCCCGGCGGCAAGCGGCGCGGCATCAACCGCGTGAGCTGGCCGATGCGCCTGCCGCCACCCAGGCTGCCGCCGGCGAACTCCCTGGTGATCGGATCCCAGTACGCGCTGTTCGGACCGCGCGTCCTCCCCGGCACCTACACGGTCAAGCTCATCCAGGGCGATAAGACCTACACGAGCGAGGTGCGGCTCGTGCCGGATCCCCGCTCCCGGCACTCGGACGAAGATCGCGCGGCGCAGCACGAGACGGCGATGGAGCTCTACGGCATGCTCGGGCGCCTCACCTACGTCGCCGATACCGTCAAGGCTCTTGGAGATGCGGCCCAGAAGCGGGTCGAGGCCCTGCCGAAGGCAGACAGGCTGCGCCAGCAGCTCGGCTCGCTCGCCGGCGCTCTGGAGAGCTTCCGCGCCACTCTCGTCGCCACCAGCGAGGGCGGCTGGCTCTCCGGCGAGGAGCAGCTCCGCGAGAAGATGGCCAAGGTCTACGGCGCTGTCAACGGTTATGACGGCCGCCCGACCCGGCCGCAGCTCGATCAAACGAAGGTGCTGGCCGATCAGCTCGGCAAGGCCGAGAGCCGGCTGGAGGCGTTCGAGCGCGGTGAAGTGGCGGCGGTCAACCGCGAGCTGGCGAAGCGCAAGCTCGAGCCGCTGACGGCCAAGAGCCGCGAGGAATGGGAGAAAGAACAGGGCCAGCGAACGGCGGCGCTACCCGCCTGGCTGCCGTTCTCGTTTCTGGCTCTAGAGGTCGCGGCGGACTGAGGGGTGGTCCTGTAGGGGCGCAGCATGCTGCGCCCCTACAAAGCAAAACGGGAGGAAGCTCAGAGGCTCCCTCCCGTCTGCTGGCGCTCGGACGGAGCTACCGTCTCAAGCCAGGCCCTGGCGGCGCTCCTCCGCCAGCTTGCGCAGGATCTTCTTGCGCGCTTGAACCGCCTTGCGCTTGCGCTTCACCGAGGGCTTCTCAAAGTGCTGGCGCTTGCGCAGCTCGGTCAGAATTCCCGACTTCTCGACCTTGCGCTTGAAGCGGCGCAACGCGTTCTCGAAGCTCTCTTCCTCGCGCACGTGCACAACAGGCATCCGTTCTCACCTCTTTTCTTTTGCCGGATAAAGTTGCTCCCCGATTCTAGAGAGCGCAGCACGCAAATTTCGCTCAATTCTGGGCAAAAGTCAAGTCGTGCTGCGCGGCACCGCGGGAGGCGCGGCTGCCGGCGAGCGCGGCCGCAGGGCGTCGAAGTCGAGCAGATAGACGGTAGACCGGCCCTCCTCGTCGTGGAACCACACGGCGGCGGCGGCGCCGCTCGCGTCCTTGGGGTAGAACCAGCCGACGACGTGCCGCTCCGGGTACTCGCGCACATTGTGGAGGTTGGGCTGGCCGAGGAGGCGGCGAACCTCCTCCTGGCTCATCCCTTCCTTGACCTGGGCGAAGGTCTCCGCGGTCATGTAGCGCCGTGCCTGGGCCCGCGCGAGCTCCTGCCGGAGCTGCGGGTTGCCGGGATCCACCAGCAGCGCTTCCTTGAAGATGTCGATCGCGCGCTGGTAGTCCCCTGCCTCTGCGATGAACTGCCGGGCGAGCCGGATGTCCTCGTCGCTCTTCATGCGGATCGCCGCCCGCTGCCGCTCGCTCAACGGCTCGCCCTGCACCGGCGGATCGGCGTTGATGAGCTCCACGAGCCGGCGGTTGAACTCGGTCGCGAGGGCTTCGCTCTGGCGAGCGAGCTGCGGATCAGACGCAGCTCCGCCGCCGAGCCTGGCCCGCTGGTCGTCGAGGGTCCGCTTGGCCTGCTGCAGCCAGGCCCAGTCGGCTTCTCGGACCGGGCTCTGACGCGCCGTCTGGCGTTCCTCGGCCGCCGGGCCGCAGGCGACCGCCGCGCTGAGCAGCCAGCCGCCGAGAATCAGCGCCACGCGCTTGCGGGACCGAAGACGTGCGCGGCGCTGGCTCATCGATGATCTCCTCTGTTGCGCGCGGCACCGTAGCACAGGCCGCCGGGACCGGCAAGGCGAACCTCTCGCTAAGCCCTTGTTCCAGAGGGATTTTCGCGAGCTCTCAGCTTGACACTGCGTGCCGGGCTACAGAATAATCAAACTTCTTTGGATGGAATCGAGATCGCCAGTGGACGGCCGCGGAGAGTCATGGATGTCGCTTTCTGAGAGTATCCACCATCTGAACCGCGAGATCGGCGCCACGGTCGAGCGTGCGATTGCCGATCTGCGGCGGGAGATTTCGCAGCGGCTGCGCGCCGGCAACGAAGAGATCCAGCGGCGGCTCGACGAGCTCGCGCCTAAGTTGCCGGCCGCTTTCCTCTCCCACGCAGACTTCGCCCACGCCGAGCGCGAGTTGGGGCTCGATGCCCGGCGCGGCACCCTGCGCGATCTGCGCGACGGCTTCGCCGCCATCGACCGTGCGCGCTCTCAGGGGGAGATCCTCACCGTGCTGCTGCACGAGGCGTCGCGGTACGCCTCGCGCGCGGCCGTGCTGCTGGTACGCGGCGGCGAGCTGCGGGGCTGGGGGAGCGAAGGCTTCGGAGAGGCGGAGCCATCGATCCGCGGCCTGGTCCTCGAAGCGCAGGACGGCCCGTGGGGCCAGCTGATCCAGGGCCAGGGCGCGGTGAGCCTCGCCGCCGCCGATTGCGCCGGCCTGTGCAGTCGCATCGAAAGCCCGCTGCCCCGCGAGGGCGTGCTGGTGCCGCTGGTGCTGCGTGACCGCGTGGCGGCGGCCCTCTACGCCGATCGGTTGGACGGCGGCGAGCTCGACGTCGAGGCGCTGCAGATCCTCGCCCACGGAGCAGCTCAGGCGATTGAAACGCTGCCGTTCCGCGAGCGCGCCGCCACTCCGACGTTGACTCTGGCCACGGAGGGTGCCGCGGGCGGCGCCGCGCCGGCGGTCGTCATGCCGCCTCGGGAGCCGGAGAGAGCCGAGACGCCCGCCGCGGCGCCGGCTGCCGTCTCGGCGGAGCCTGAGGCTGAGGCCGAGCCCGAGGTAGAGGTGGAAGCCGAGCCGGAGCCGGCGTACCCGATAGCGGAGCCGCAGGCCATGGCGGGAACCCCCTGGACCGAAGAAGACGAGCGCTTCGCCGTGCCGGTCGAATCGGCGGAGGTCCCAGCCGCGCGCGAAAGCTGGGAGATCCCGTCGCCGCGCTACACCGCGGAGCTGCCCGTGCCCGCCGGCGCCGAGACCGCTGCGATCCCGGCCACGCAAGAGAGCCGGCAGAGCGCCGCCGGGATGACGGAAGAAGTGCCCCGGTATCCACGCTCCGTGGAGCCGGAGCCCACGGCGCCGGTGCCGATTCCCAATCTGAGTCCGGAGGCCACCGTCCTCCTGGAGCGGCCGTCCTTTCAGCAGACGGAGCCCGAGCCAGCCGCTCCTCCGCCACAACCGCTGCGGCCCGTGCCGGCCCCCGAACCCTCCGCCGCCGGCATGGAACCGGCGGAGCGGCCGTCGCCGCTGGTCTCCGGCACGCCCGAAGTTCACCCGCCGAGCGACGTCGAGGGGCCCGGATGGGCTTTCGCGACGACCCGCGTGCCCGTTGCCTCTTTCGGCAACGAGGCGCAGCACGAGGAAGCCCGGCGGCTGGCACGGCTGCTGGTGAGCGAGATCAAGCTGTACAACGAGGAGCAGGTCGAGGAGGGTCGGCGCAACCGCGACATCTACGAGCGGCTGAAGGAGGACATCGACCGCTCGCGCCAGATGTACGACGAACGCGTCGACCCGCAGATCCTGCGCTCGACGGATTATTTTTACCAGGAGCTGGTGCGCATCCTGGCCGCAGGCGATTCGAAAGCGCTGGGCATCTGACGCGCCGGCCCATGTTGCAGGGCTCCGGGCGACCGGAGCCGAAGTTGGAGTACCGTGAGAAGTCGAAAGCCGATCCGCCATCGCGCCGCGCTCATCCTGCTGGTTCCCCTGCTGCTGGGCTCCTCCGCCACGTCCTCGCCGCCACGCCACGAGATCGCCGGACCTCTTCCCGGACATTCGGACCGGGCTTCGCTCGCCTACGCGGACGCCGCCGCCGCCGCACGCCGGAAAGACTGTGACGCCGCCTACAAGGCGCTCGCCCCGGTTCTCGCCGGCAAGAGCTCCGAAGCCTCCTTCGCCCGCCTCCTGCTCGGCTTCTACGCCCACTCCTGCGAGCAGACGGCCTACGCCGAGGATCGGCTGTTCGCAGCCGTCGATCCCGATGGTCCGCTGGAGGACTGGCGGCTCTATATCCTGAGCGACAACGCCGCCGCGCGCGGGCACATCCTGCTCGCCCAGACCTCCCTCGCGAGGCTCCTGGGAGACTACCCGGGCTCCGTGCTGCGGCCCCGGGCGCTGCTCAAGGCGGCGACGCTCGCCTGGCAGCGCGGCGACGCGCGGCGTGCTCTCGAGCACATCGCGGCTGGACGGAGCGAAGCGCTGCGCGGCGACGAGGCGGCCCAACTCGAGGCCCTTGCCTGGGAGATCGGCGGCCGGCTGGCCGACCGCGGCGTGCAGTCCGAGGCCGCGCGCCGGCTGCTGGTGAATTTCCCCCTCAAGGCCGCCGAGCTCAAGGTCGTCGAGATCTTCCGCGATCCCAGCGGCTCTCTCCCATGGCCGGATTTCCTCACCGGCGATCAGCTCAAGCGCCGGGCGCAGGCTCTGCTGGACCTGCGGCTGGATCCCAGCGCCCTGGCGACGCTCGACGTCATAGGCGCGGCGGACCGCGACCTGCAGTGGTATCTGCTCGAAGCGCAGGCGCTCACCCGCGCCCACCGGGGCAGCGACGCCCTGGAGCTGCTCGCTGACAAGGAAGCGCAGGATCCCCGCCAGGCGGCGGCTCTCGCATGGGCCCGCGCCATGTCAGCCGACGACGCCGCCACGGCCCAGCGGGGCCGGGCGAACCTCGGCTCGGCCGAGCGCAAGCGGCTGCGCCTCCTCTCGCAGCAGTATCTGGAGAAAGCGACCCAGACCGGCGCCGACCCCGATCTGGCCGCCAGAGCGCTCAAGTCGCTCTACGCCGGCTATCTTGAGGACGACCTCTTCGACCGCGCCATGGACGCGCTGCGCCGCCTGCGCCGCCTCGACCCGCGGGACACGACCGGCGCCGCCAATCTGTGGCAGGCCGGCTGGCAGGAGTATGGCCGCGGCAACTATACGGGCGCCATCGGCTATTGGACGGAGCTGTTCTCTCTCTATCCGGAGGATGCCAACGCTCGCCGGGGCCGCTATTGGACGGCGCGGGCTTTCGACGCGCTGGGGGAGGACGAACGGGCGCAGCAGATCTACAACGAGATCGCTCAGGCCGACACGGCGGACTTCTACCGCCGGAACGCCATCGGCCGCCTGCGCGGCAAGCCGGCCGCCCTGGCTGCGGCGGCGCGGGCCCAGGAGCCCTGGCCCTCCGATCCGGCCCTCGGCCGCGCGCGGCTGCTGACCGACCTCGGCCTCGACGATCTGGCCTTGTCCGAGGCGGAGCTGGTGCGGGACAAGGTGCAGCAGCGTCCGTGGCAGGCCCTGCAAGCGATCGTCCTGGCGCGCCGTGGCGAGCGCCGCAAGAGCGTCCAGGTGATCCGCGACGCCTTTCCCGCCCTGGGAGGACCCTTCCAGGCCTCTCTGCCGGAGGAGGCTCGCCGCCTCTACTATCCGATCGATTACCTGGAGCCGATCCGCACCTGGTCGGCGATGAACCGCCTGCCCTCCTACCTGGTGTTCGGGATCATCCGCCAGGAGAGCGCCTTCGACCGCTACGCCCAGAGCTGGGCGGGAGCCCGCGGCCTGATGCAGCTCATGCCGGCTACCGCGCGCGAGCTGGCGCTCAAGAACGGCCTTTCCTATTCGCATGACCTGCTCTCCGATCCGGCGTTCAACGTGCGGTTGGGGACCACCTACTTCCGGCAGGTGTTCAGCATGTTCGACGAGAACCTGGAGCTGTCGTTGGCCGGCTACAACGGCGGGCCCTATCGCATCAAGCGCCTGTGGAATGAATCCAGCGGCAGGGAGACCGACCGCTTCCTCGAGGGATTGGGCCTGGAGGAGCCGAAGACCTACGTCAAGCGGATCCTCGTCCTCTCGGACAGTTACCGCCAGCTCTATCCGCAGGCCGGGTGAGGCCGGGCGTCTGCGTAGACCGATCGCTTCGCGGCTGGCGGTCACCGGGCTTCTCGTTCTTGTCGCCTGCAACCCCGGGACGCGGCACGACGGCCCCATCGTCCTCGTCACCTTCGACTCGCTGCGAGCCGACGTCGTCGGCGGGCTCGGCGGCCAACGGGGGCTGACGCCCCACCTCGACGCCCTCCTCCGTCAGGCGGACTGGGCGGGACGCGCGATCGCTCCGTCGAGCTGGGGAGTGCCGGCCATGGCGTCCCTGTTCACCGGCCTGCGGCCCTGGCAGCATCAGGTCCTGCAACGAGAAAGCCGCCTCTCTCCCGCTCTCCTCACACTGGCGGAGGCGCTGCAGGCTCAAGGATATGCGACGCGCGGCTTTACCGGCGAGCCCGCGTACTCGAAGGCTGCCGGCTACGAGCAGGGATTCGATCTCCTGGGGGAGCTCGGCAAAGGCGCCGAAGCCGCCGCCGAGCTGAAGAGACTGGGCGACGACAGCCGGTTCGTCTGGATCCACATCCCCGAGCCCAAGGCGCCCTACTTCCGGCGGCCGAAGTTCGCTTCCCGGCTCGACACGGGGCGGCTCGACCTTCCTTTCCGGGTGCTGCCGCATCAGCTCGCGCCCTACTTCGACCCCGGGGTGTTCCTGCCGCCGGCCAAACGGCGGCGCTTCTGGACGATGTACCGCTTCAACGTGGCCTGGGCCGACGAGCGGTTCGGCCGCCTCGTCGCCGCCCTGCGCGAGAGCGGCCAGTGGGATCGGACGCTGCTCGTCGTGACCTCCACCCATGGCGAGGAGTTCGGCGAGAAGGGACAGATTCTGAATGGCGGCAACCTGGGCCGCCAGCTCATCGAAGTGCCGCTCGCCGTCAAGTTGCCGGTTGGCTTCAACCGCGCGATCGCCGCGCCGAGGGATCGCAGGGTGGCGGCGGCGGGCCTCTGGGCGACTCTGGTGGAGGCGGCAGGCGGCGAGGTCCCTCCGGCGGCGGCGCCCAGCCTCTTCCGGAAGGCTCCGGATGCCATTCTCTCGGAGCTGTACTTGACCAACGGCACCAACCAATTCTCTCTCCTAACCGGCGACGACCAGCTCCTCTGGGAGTCGAGCTTCGCGGCGCCGGAACCGGAGTACTACCGGGCCCGTCTGGCGCTGATGAGCCGGGGCAACGCCCGCCTCGCGCGCGCCGAGCTCTCCGTGCCGCCGGCCGAGATCTTCGGCCGGCTGCTCGCCGGTTTCCTGGTCACGCCTCCGCTCACCGGCAACGGCGAGCCGCGGTTGACTCTCGAGCGATGGCTGGAGCGAGGCAGCCGCCGCGTCGACGATCCCCGGCGGACGGCCGAGCTGGCGCGGCTCCTGGCGCATACCTGGAACGAGTTTCTGCCGGCCGAGCTGACGCCCAGGGAGGAAGCCCGCGAGTGGTATACTGCCGATTCGCCCTGAAGGGGGGCTCTCCCCGGGTCCATAGCTCAGCGGTGAGAGCGTCCGGCTCATAACCGGCAGGTCCCTGGTTCGAATCCAGGTGGACCCACTTCGGAAGCGCTCCGAGCCATCATGACGATGCGGCCGCGCGGCAGGGAGTGCGATGATTTTTCTTGGAGAGGAGCGGACCTTCTCGATGAATCAGAACCTCCAGAACATCCTGGAGCTGCAGGCCGCGCTCACCCGCCTGCGTGAAGCCGAGGCGCGGCTGAGCGGGATCCCCGACTGGATGCGAGAGCTGCACCAGGAGCACGAGACGCGCAAGGCGGAGATCGCCGCCCTCGAAGAGACCGCCGAAGAGGCGACCCGGCAGCGGCGGGCGGCGGAGGCGGCGGTCCAGGATGCGCAGGAAAAGCTCAAGAAATACCAGCAGCAGATCAACCGGGTGAGCACGCAGCGCGAGTATGGCGCGCTGTTGCAGGAGATCGACACCGTCAAGGGGCAGATCTCCAGCCAGGAGGACCAGGCCTTCTCCTCGCTCGAGCACCACGAACAGGCGCAGAAAGAGCTGGCGGCGCTGCGCGAGAGCTTTCGCGACGTCGAGGAGCGTTATGCCGTCGAGCTGGCCCGTTGGGAGAGCGAAAAGCCGGAGATCTCGCGCCAGGCGGACGACCTGCGCGGGCGGATCGCGGACCTCAAGCAGCGTCTCCCCCGCAGCCTCGTCTCCCAGTTCGAGCGCATCCTGGACCGGTATCCCTCGGGGGCGATAGCTCCGGTGCGGCCGATCGAGCGTCCGGGGCGAGGCCAGCGCGAATGGCACTGCGCCGCCTGCAATTACCGGGTGCGCCCCCAGGCCGTCGTCGAGATCCGCAACGGCGGCAGCCTCGTCCAGTGCGACGCCTGCAAGCGCATCCTCTATCTGGAGGAGCAGGCCTGAAGGGCGTCGCCGAGCACCTGGCGGGGATCAACGCGCGCATCGCGGAGGCCTGCCGGCGCGCCGGCCGGTCCGCCGGAGAAGTGGTCCTGGTGGGCGCCAGCAAGACCCAACCCGCCGCCGTGATCGCCGAGGCCTGGCAGGCCGGCCTCACCGTGTTCGGCGAGAACCGGGTTCAGGAAGCGCTCGCCAAGAGCCGCGAGCTGCCGCCGGGGATCGAGTGGCACCTCATCGGTCCCTTGCAATCCAACAAGGTCCGTCCCGCCTTGGATCTGTTCCGCACCGTCCACTCCATCGACCGACTCCCGATCGCCGAGGCCCTGGACCGCGGGGCCGGCGCTCGAGGCATCGAGATCGCCGGCTTTCTGGAGATCAACCTCGGTGTCGAGGAGAGCAAGCACGGCTTTCCGCCCGCGGGATTGGCCGCAGCGGTCGGCCCGCTCAGCCGCCTGGAGCATCTGCGGATCGTCGGCCTCATGGCCATCCCTCCCCAAGGCGACGCGCCCGAGGACTCCCGCCCCTGGTTCCGCAAGCTGCGCGAGCTGCGCGACGATCTCGCCTCCCGCCCCGAGTGGGCGGGCTTCCCCGGCCGGCTCTCGATGGGGATGAGCGATGACTTCGAGGTGGCGATCGAAGAGGGTGCCACCCACGTGCGGGTGGGCACGGCCCTCTTCGGACCGCGGCATTGAGCAAGGCGTTCCCCCAATACCTATGCTAGGATAGCTATCCTTTTTCGAAGCTGATTCTCGGCAAGATACCGGCGCGAGCCCCGTGGAAGGAGATCCCAGGATGGCCATCACTCCGCTCGAGATCCAGAAGATGCGCTTCTCGCAGAAGATGCGGGGGTACGATCCCACGGAGGTGGAGGGCTTCCTCTCGCTGCTCGCCGAGGAGCTGGCCGCCCGCGTCGCCCAGGCGGAGAAGCTGGAGCGCGAGAACCGCTACTACCGGCAACGGCTGGAGGAGACCGAGCATCGGGAGCATCAGCTCCAGCAGACGCTGCTGCGGGCGCAGAAGGTGTCGGACGACATCACCGCCAACGCCCGCCACGAGGCGGAGCTGCTGGTGAAGGAGGCCGAGATCGCGGCCGACAAGATCGTGCAGCAGGCCATCGAGCAGTCCGCCCGCTTCGAAGCGAAGATTACCGATCTGCGCACCGCCCGGCGCGAGCTGCAGCTCAAGTTCAGGAACACCCTCGACCTTTTCCAGCGCATCCTGGAGGCCGAGATGGAGGACGAGCGGACCACGGCCACCGTCCTGACCCTGCCGCGCAAGCGGCGGGAATCTGGAGCTTGAGCCTTCCCGCGGCGACGCGGCGCCTCTTTCCGGACTGCGACGAAGCGGACCTCACTCCGGAACGAGCGGGCTCTCTGCTGATGGCCCGCGTGCTCGAAGACGGCGACGCGGCGGATCTCGCCTGGCTTCTCGCAACCATCCCCGAACCTGCTCTCGCCGAGTGGTTCGCCCGCCACGGCGGACGGCAGCTCTCGGTCCGCAGCCGCGCCTTCTGGGAGATCGTGCTCGGGCGCGCGGCCGGACCGGCCCACTCGGCAGCCGAAGCCCTATGGCCGCTCTGACCCTCGCTCACCCCGAAGCGCTCTCGCCGCGTTCCCAGGAGCTGCTGGCGCGCCTGGCCGAGCGTCCCTGGGCCGAAGAACTCTATCTCGCCGGCTCGGCCGCCCTGGCGCTCTACACCGGCCACCGCCCGGTCACCGATCTCGACCTGATGAGCAACGCCAACCGGCTCACCGGTCCCGAGCGGCGCGACCTCCTCGGCGAGCTGCTGGCGCTCGACTCCGGCACCGAGGTGGAGACAGCCCGCGACGGCTATCTCTTCGCCCGCCTGGGCGGCGTCGGTCTCCGGCTCTTCTACTACCCTTATCCGCTCGTCCGGCCCTTCGAGGACTTCGCCGGGCTCGCCGTCGCCTCCGCCGTGGACCTCGGCCTGATGAAGCTCGGCGCCGTCATCAGCCGCGGCACGCGGCGCGACTTCGTGGACCTCTATCTCCTCTGCCGCGAGCTGCCTCTCGCCACGCTGTTCGACCTCGCGGAGGACAAGTTCGGCCACGTCCGCGACTTTCCCCTCCAGGCCCTCAAGGGACTCGCCGACCTCTCGCAGATCGAAGGCGAGCCCATGCCTCGCCTCGCCCGCCCGCTGGAGTGGAGCGAGGTCGAAGAGTGGCTCCGCTCGCAGGTGCGGGAGATGGGGCGGGCGCACGTGGGACTGAATCGGTGAGGTTGATCGACAGGTTCGCCCGCGAAACCTCACCCCCTGGCCCCCTCTCCAGCTAAGCTGGAGAGGGGGAACGCGAAATCATGTCCGACCTGCTGATCCACAATCTCGCGGAAGTGGCCACTCCGGAGGGCCCCACTCCGCTGCGTGGGGCGGAGCAGCGCCGGGTGCGACGGATTCGCGATGCCGAAGTGGTCTGCCGCGACGGCCGGATCGTCTTCGTGGGGACGGCGGAGGAGCGGCTGCGCCTCTTCGGCGAGGTTTCCGACGCCGAGCGGCTGGACGGCCGCGGCGGCACGCTGATCCCCGGGTTCGTCGATCCGCATACCCACCTTCCCTGGGCCGGCAACCGCGAGGAAGAGTTCGCGGCGCGGCTCGCGGGCAAGACCTACCAGGAGATCGCGGCGGCCGGTGGCGGCATCCTCTCCACCGTGGCGGCCACGCGCCGGGCGAGCGAGGAGGAGCTCGCCGCCAACGTCCTGCGGCGGATGGACCGCATGCTCGCCTGGGGCACCACCACCGCCGAAGCGAAGAGCGGCTACGGCCTCACCCGCGGCGACGAGCTGAAGCAGCTCCGCGCCATCCACCGCGCCTCCGAAAACCACGCCGTAGACCTCGTGCCGACCCTCCTCGCCGCGCACGAGGTTCCGCCCGAGCACCGGCAGGACCGCCGCCGCTATCTCGACCTGATCTGCGACGAGATCGTGCCGGCCGCCGCCGAGGCCGGGCTCGCCCGCTTCTGCGACGTCTTCTGCGAGGAGGGCGTATTCACCGCCGCGGAGTCCCGCCGGGTGCTCGAAGCCGGCGTCCGCCGGGGGCTTGCCCCCCGCCTCCACGCCGACGAGTTCGCCGATTCCGGCGGCGCCGAGCTGGCGGCCGACTTGGGAGCGCTCTCCGCCGACCACCTGATGGCCGTGTCGCCGGCCGGCGTCGAGGCCCTGGCGCGCTCGGGCGTGACCGCCGTGCTGCTGCCCGGCACCAGCTTCTTCCTCATGAAGCACCGCTACGCTCCCGCCCGCAAGCTCGTCGAAGCCGGCGTGCCGGTCGCCCTGGCGACCGACTGCAACCCGGGCTCTTCGCATACCGAATCCATGCCCATGGTGGTCGTGCTGGCCGTCTTCGAGCTCGGCCTGACGATCGAAGAGAGCCTCACGGCGGCCACCCTGAACGCCGCCTGCTGCCTCGGCCTCGGCGCGGAGATCGGCTCCGTCGAGGCCGGCAAACGGGCCGATCTCGTCCTGCTCGACGCTCCCAACCTCCTTCACCTCGTCTACCATTACGGCATCAATCCGGTCGCCGCGGTCGTCAAGCGGGGACAGGTGGTCCATCGGGCCATTTGACGTAGAATCGACCCTTCACCTCGCATCGAGGCAGTCGACTCCCCAAGGAGGCTCGACCATGCACCCGAAGATCCTCCCCCGCATCCTCTTCACGGCCGTCCTGTTGACCGCCGCGTTGCTGCTCCCCGCCTTCGCCGGCCAGGCTCCCGCTCAGCCCGCCGCCAAAGAAGTCAAAGAAGTCGTCACCCCCTCCGGCCTTAGAGTCATCGACCTCAAGATCGGCCAGGGGGAAGAAGCCGCCCCCGGCAAGATCGTCGAGGTCCAGTACGTCGGCTGGCTGGAAAACGGCACCCGCTTCGACACCAGCCGCGAGCATCAGCCCTTCACTTTCCGGCTCGGCGCCGGCGACGGCATCAAGGGGTGGGACGAAGGGCTCGTCGGCATGAAGGTGGGCGGCAAGCGCAAGCTCGTGATTCCTCCCGAGCTCGGCTTCGGCAAGCAGGGCGTGGGCAGCGTGGTGCCGCCCAACGCGGTGCTGGTCTACGAGTTCGAGCTGCTGCAGGTCCGGGAGGCCTCGGGCCGGTCACGATAACGTCTACTTTTCCGCCTCGTACACCGGCCTGATATCCACCGGCACGTCTCCCAGGCGGGCGATGGCCTCGCGGAGCGGCGGTGTCGCCTTGCCGTAGGTGTCGAGGAAGCGCTTCGTCCCCTCGTAGTCTCCCATAGCCTGCAGCATCAGCATGTCGTGCAGCAGGTCGCGGATGGCGCCGGGGAACTTCGCGGAGACGGCGTGGACGCGGCCGCTGGCGTCGATCTCCAGCGCTCCCTTCTCCCGCAGGTAGTTGAACTGCGCCACCACGCCCTGGCCGTGCGCCTCGTCGACGCCGAAGCGGGCGGAGCGGAACAGGCCGGCGACGTAGGTCGGCTCCAGCGACCGCCGCAGCTCGGCCGGCATCTCGTTGCGGCCGATCAGCGCCAGGATGTTGTAGATCCCCATCACGTCCGCCTTGGCTTCCTCCAGGGTGGAGTAGAGATCTTTCAGCTCCAGCCGCACTTCGGTCTTGCGGCCGTTCACCGTGATGGTGCCCGGCCCCAAGCCGTGCGACAGCTCGTGATGGAGCACCTCGTTGAAGTAGGCGTCGAACGAGACGTCCTTCACCTGCGACGGATCGAGCACGCGGTCGGCGATCGGCAGCAGGATGCGGTCGTACTTGGCCCGCATCGTGTTGTGCAGCAGCACCTTCTTCGAGCCCTTGGCCTCGCGCACCCGTTCGTCGTTCGGCAGATTGAAGGCGATCGTCTGCACGCCGGCGCGGGTCTCGCCGCTGCTGTAGACCGCGTCCACCACCCGGATCGGGCTCTCGGTGCCGCGGTTCAGGTTCTTCTGCTCGTCGGGGATCGGCAGGTTCCGCTCCAGCCAGGGGAGCCGCTCCTTGTAGCGCGCCAGCGCCGCCGACTCCTGCGGCAGGTTCACGGTGACGAACGACTCGAAGGCGGCCTTGTAGCCGAAGAGCTCGTCCTCGTAGGTCTCGTAGGGGCCGATGGTGACCTCCACCGGCGCGTCGAGGTCCATCCAGGCGACGTCGCTCGCGTAGTAGTCGTCGCTCGCGAACGCGGCGGCGCGCAGCTCCAGGAACTTCTTGAGCGAGGCGTTGCCGGTGAGGGCGGCGGCCTCGCGCAGCAGCCGGGCCGCCGGCGTCAGCCACTCCGCGTACTCCCGCGAGTAGGGCACGGCGGTCAGGCCCCGGTCCGCGCCGCGGCGGATCTCCGTCACCGTCGAGGTGAGCTTCTCCTTGTCCCCCGGATGTTTGGCGATCCAGCCCTCGAGCTCCTCTTTCGCCATGTCCTCGGGATAGTGGCCCGCGCCCGGCGGATGCGGCTTGTCGCCGATGAACGGCTGGCGCTCCGCCAGGCGGTCCCACGGACCGAAGTTGAGCGTGAAGTACTGCCGCGCCGCGTCCGCGTGCTCACCCTGGTAGCTCTGAAGCTGGTCACGCAACGCGGGATTGCCGGTCCACGCCTGGCGCAGGAAGATCTCGTTCATCAGCTTGCTGGCCTCCACCAGCTTGGCCAGCACCTGCCGGTCCTCGTCAGTCAGCGACGTGAGGTCCGCCGTGAGGGGAACCGGGGCGAACTGCGCCAGCCGCTTCTCGACGTCCGGCGCGATCCGCAATCCCTGCTCCTGCCTCTGGCGAGTCGCGCTATCCGAGGTCATATCGTCCGACGCCCCGTCATGCGAGGGGCGACACGCCAAAATCGCCAGCATCGTCAAGCCGATCACCATGAGGCGCATGCCTTCTCCTTTCCGTCCGTTGCCTCCCGCCTTCCCTCATCCGCCGTAGGATGGCACACCGCTCGCAGCCCGGCCAAGCAGGACACTCGCGGCAGCACCCGAAGGATTCCAGGCTTCCGTGCATCCAACACCACAGTGGGAGTTGGACCTCGAACCAAGCAAGGGTCAAAAAAGGAGTGTCCCGATGAAGACTCAGGCGGCAAGCGGCCTTCGCAACGGTCCTCGTGCATGGCGGCTCGCGGTGGTGTTGGCGGCCGGCTTAGCGCTTCCGCAGGCACCCGGCTGGGCGGCGGCGCAGTTCACGAATGATTTTTTGCTGGAGAACTGCACCTGGTCGGCGTGGGGCCGACAGAATCCCTACCTCAGCCTTCGTCCCGGCCGCCAACTGGTGCTCGAAGGCGAGGAGGACGGCGAAGAGATCCGGGCGGAAATCACCGTGCTGCAGCAGCTCGAAACCATCTCCTTCGTCACCGCGAGAGGCGTGCCCCTGACCGTCGTCGCCCGGGTCGTCGAGGAACGGGAATTCGCAGGCGGCGTGATCGTCGAAGTCTCGCGGAACTGGTTCGCCCGCTGCGTCGAGACCGGCAACATCTTCTACTTCGGCGAAGAGGTCGACCTCTACGAGGACGGAGTGCTCGTGGGCCACGAAGGCGCCTGGCGGGCCGGAGAAGAGGGCGCGCAACCCGGTCTCATCATGCCGGCGTCGTTCCTTCTCGGCGCACGGTATTTCCAGGAGATGGCGCCCGACGTGGCCGAAGACCGGGCCGAAAACACCCGCATGGGACTGCGGGTGACCGGCCCGGCCGGCACCTTCACCGATTGCGTTGAGGTCCAGGAGACCACTCCGCTCTCGCCCAGCTCCAAGGACATCAAGGTCTACTGTCCCGGCGTGGGAGTCGTCAAGGACGAGGCGCTGAGCCTGGTCGACATCAACATCGTGCCCTAGCGGCGGCGTGCACGTGGCACACCCCTCGCATCACCGCGGGTAGTTGCCTCTCCGCGCCCGGAGAGGCGCGCCGACGCGAGGATCGAACCATGGCCGAGAGAGTCAAACCCTATAAGTCCGCGATCAACTACTGGCTGCTCGCCACCGATCCGGACGAATACAGCTACTACGATCTGGAGCGCGACACTGCCACGGTCTGGGACGGCGTCACCGATTACGAGGATCTGAAGACCCTGCGGGACGTCGAGCCCGACGAGGAGGCGCTCATTTTCCACGCGGGCACGGAGCTCGCAATCGTCGGCATCGCCCGCATAACCTCGGATCCCTATCCGAACCCTCAGGGCACGAGCCCCGACGAAGTCGTGGTCGACGTCGTCCCCGAGCGGCGTCTGGAACGACCGTTACCGCTCGTCGAGTTCGAGGATCTTCCCGAGTTCGAGGACTTCGACCTGGTGGCAAACCCCGACCTCTCCGTCGTGCCCGTCACGCCGGAGCTCTGGAACCGGCTTCTCGAGCTGAGCGGGGCCGCGCTGGCGCTGTCCACACAGGAGGATCAGGAGTAGGCCCCCTCGAGAGCCACGGTCAAGAACCTCTTCCGAACAAGCTTCAGGCGAGCCGATGCAAGCTTGTGGCGAGCCGATGCAAGCCTGAGGTGACGCGACTGAAGCTTGAAGTGGCGCAATTGAAGGCGCAAGTGACGCGACGACTGCTTGAAGTGGCGCGGCTGAAGCTTGCGGCGAGCGGGTCGAAGCTTCCAGCGAGGCGGCGGAAGCTTGCGGGATTTCCGGCAAGCTTCAGCCGCGACGGCGCAAGCTTCAGGCGAGTGGGCACAAGTTTGCGGCGTGACGCGCGAAGCTTGCGGTGACCCGGTTGCAGCTTGCCGGGAGACGCCTGAAGCTTCTGGCGAGCCGATTGAAGCTGCAAACGAAGCGCCTGAAGCTTGCGGGATCTCCGGCAAGCTTGAACCGCAGCGCCGCAAGCTTTCTCCCGAGCCGCCTGAAGCTTGCCGCTCACCACCCCATCCAGTCGATCGCGTACGGCAGCATCTTGCGCCACCACGGCCAATCGTGGTTCACGTCGTGGCCCCAGATGTCGAGGAAGTGGGGAATCCCCTTGCTGAACAGGAGATCCGAGAGCCGCCGCGAGGCGTGCGGCGCCTCGTAGGCGCCCTGGCCGGTGAGGATGTGGATCTTGCACGCCGTCTGCAGCAGATGAAGCTGCTGGCCCGCCAGGTTCGGCAGATACCAGGCGGGGTTGTTGAAATAGCAATTGTCGTCGCTGTAGCCGTGCAGATAGTCCGGCTCCAGATCGTAGAAGCCGCTCATGGCGATGACGGCGTCGAAGAGGTCCGGCCGTCGAAAAAGGATATTGGCCGCGTGGAAGGCGCCGAAGCTGGCGCCGCAGGTGGCGATGCGGAGGTCGGGCGTCTGGCAGGCCTGGCGGATGAAGGGGACGACCTCCTCCTCCACGTAACGGGCGTAGAGGGCCTGCCGGCGCGCCTGCTCGGGCACCGGCAGGCTGCGGTCCATCCAGGCCTGCTGGTTGATGCTGTTGATCGAGAAGATCCGCACCCGGCCGGCGTCGAGAGCCTGGTCGGCCGCCCCGATCAGATGGAAGCGCTCGTTCTCCAGGAAGTCCGCGGCGGCCGTGGGAAAAAGCAGCAGCGGGTGACCCCAGTGGCCGTAGGAGACGATGGGCATGTCCTGCCCCAGGATCGGGCTGTGCCAGCCCGCAATCTCGCGCCGATCGCCATACCCCATGGTCCTGGCCTCCTGCGGCTGAGCCCCGCGGAAAGAAATTGCGCCGGAGGATAACACTCTTGCTTGGCGAGGGCTGCCGGTGTCACAGTCCAACTTCCAGAGAGACCGGAGCCATGGAGAGAATCCCCGTCGTCGCGAACGGCCGCGAGGTGTCCCACCTCGCCGTGCGCTTCGATCCGCCTGCGAAAGGTCAGGGAACCACAGTCCTCTACCTCCACGGATTTGGCTCCGAGCAATCGGGGGAGAAGGCCGAGTTCTTTCGCCGGCAGGCGCTCGCGGCAGGCTTCGGATTCTGCTCCTTCGACTTCCAAGGCCACGGACTCTCCGGCGGCGAGATCGGCTCCCTCACCCTGACGCGCAACTTGGAGGACGTCCGCCGCGTCCACGATTTCCTGCGCGCCCGCGGGCAGGAGCGGCTCGTCCTCGTCGGCTCGTCGATGGGCGGCGGCACGGCGCTCTGGTACTCGGCGCTCCATCCCGAGGACATCGTCGCCGGCCTGCACATCGCTCCGGCGCTGGAATTGGAGCGCGGCCTCCTCGCCTGGGCGGGGCCGGAGAGGGAGCGCATCTGGCAGGAAACGGGAACCATCCATTTTGAGAACGAGTTCGTCTCCTGCGAGCTCGGCTGGTCGCTGATCGATGACCTGCGCGCCCATCCTGTCGAGGCGCTGCTCGCCCATTACCGCACTCCCTGCCTTCTGCTCCAAGGCAAGCAGGACCCCTCGGTCCCCTGGCGCGGCGTCGCCGAGTTTGCCACGCGCTGTACTTTTCAGGAGATCGAGCTGCATCTCTTTGCGGACGGCGATCACCGCCTGACCGACCGCAGGGAGAGACTCTGGGAGCTGATGATGGAGTTCCTGCAGGGGCGGGGATTGATCTAGCATGGGGGCGTCAGGGTTTGCGATGAAACTTCACCCCCACGACGCCCCTGCTCCGAGAGCTCCTGGATTCTCCGCGAAAGCGATTGAAGCCCGTCTTGGAAACTCATCTGGTTGGTAAGGCGCTTGTCAACTTGTCGATAGCTCTTCGTTGGGAGATTATTCGACGCAGTACGCGAGCCTCGCGTAGCAGCTACCGCCTCGCATAATTTGGTCGAGTTCCTTGCGACCGCCGGCCATGTCTTGTTGGCCCAGAAGCTACTCGCTCAGGTTCGTCCCTTCTACCAGTTGTTCCGAGAGCCACAGTTCCAATGCCGACGTTTGTGGGCGGTGCTCCGAGAGCTCCTGGATTCTCCGCGAAAGCCGCGATCTGGCCTCCGCCGTGCTCGAGTCATGCTGATCTCGCGGTGCAGAAGGGCTTGGGGTCACATCTCTCTTCAAAGCAACTGGGAAGCTTAGCCGAATCGCCGCGACACGGCAGATATAGATAAAAGCAAATATTGATGCCGGGTTGCCGGCGGGCGCGGCTTTTGTACTGTATATTATCGGCGCCGACAACTTCCGGGCGCGGGAAGGTGGGAGGGCAGGGACAGACTACGGATGTGACGTTACCGGGAGCGAGGCATACGTGACGACGCGGGATAGATTCTTCTCCGTGAAATGCCAGCCGGGGTAGGGAATCGATCTAGCGTAGACTAGCCTCGCCCAAGCCGGACTCCTAAAGCAGGCGAGGATCCCCTCGATATCGGATCCTCTGTTCGCCAGAGTGCGCTGCTCACACGAGGCAATCCTCGCGTGGCCGGGGTGGCCGCCGGGGTGGTTGCCCAAGGAGGGAGAGAGTTCATGTCCCGTAAGATTCGATTCGCCGTCGCCTTGACCCTCGCAGTACTCACCTGCGGAAGCCTGGGGGCTCTGCCCCTGGGCTCCCCCATCGCCTCTGCCGAGAGAGGTGACTTTCTCACCGCGATTGTGGAGTGGATCGTCTCCGTTTTCGTGCCGGAGCAGCCCTCGGAAGGTGCCCCCAAGCCTGCACAGCTCAAGGACAACGGCACGATGGACCCCAACGGCGGAACGGGCGGCGGTCACTAGTCCGCTGCGTGGACGGGAGCACTAATGTGCTCCCGCCTTGTCCCGTTTTACCCTCCTCAAGCAACCATGTTTAGTAGGGAGGGCATGCCGTATTCTCTAGTTCTGGGAGGGCCTAGAGTGAAGCTTCACCCCCATGATTTGTTGCTGCAGGAGTTCGCCGCCACCTTTTCGGAAGATCGCGCGGACTGCCTCGATCACCTCATTCGGTGCCCCCGCTGCCGGAAGCAGTTCAGATCACTGCTTCACTTGCAGCTGAACCCGCTTGCCGAAAACGTCGTCCCTCTCTGGCGCCAGCAGCCTGGGCCTGTAGACTACGAGCCGGGCTTGGCCAGGGTCTCTCGAGATCTCAAGCATCTTCCTTCTGCCTACGAGAAAGAGAGGGTGGAAGCGCTAGGGCTCTTTTCGGAGCTGTCGTCTTACCACCCCAGCAAGCAGTCGCTCATGGTGCGGAACTTTGAGCGGTTCCATACCTGGGGTCTCTGCGAGCTCCTTTTGCAGCGCACTCTGGAGCAGAACTTCCAGAATCCCTCTCTCGGCGAGAGTTTCGCCCTGCTGGCTCTCGAGATCTCAGATTACCTCGCAGACACCTACTATGGCGCCGAAGCGATCGAAGACCTAAGAGCGCGAGCTTGGGCTTACGTGGCAAATGCGCGCCGGCTAAAGGCTGATCTGCGGGGAGCCGAAGAGGCGTTTGCCCTGGCGTTTGCCTGCCTCAGGCGAGGAACTCTGCACCCGATGGAGAAGGCTGTACTTCTCGATCTTCAGGCTTCACTCCTGAGAGCGCAACGGCGCTTCGGCAAGTCGTTGTCCCTTCTTCGACGTGCCGCGTCGATCTTCCGGAAACTTGGTGAGAAGCACCGCGCCGGCCGAGTTTTGATCAACATGTCCACGGTCTTCTACGTCGCAGGTGAGCCCAAGAAAGCTATCCCTCTGATCTATGAGGCGCTCGAGCTGATTGATCCGGCCAGGGAGCCACGCCTGCTGCTGAGCGTTTGGCATAATCTCATCTACAATCTCACCGAAATCGGCCAATTCATGGAAGCACAGCGGCTTTTCGTGAGGGCCAGGCCGCTTTACCGGCAATTCCCTGAGCCCTGGGCACAGAATCGTAGCGCGTGGGCTGAAGGCCGAATCGCTCGCGGCTTGGGTTTGCGGGAGCAGGCGGAAGATCTCTTCCTCGCGGCGCGTGCCGGCTTTCTTGCCGCGAAGGCTCCTTACGAGATGGCCCATGTCTCTCTTGAGCTCGCCTCTCTCTACGCGGAGGAAGGCCGGACGGCTGAGCTGAAGCAGCTCGCCGAGGAGATGATGCCCATCTTCTCCTCCCGTCAGATCCACCGTGAGGCGCTCGCGGCCCTCGCTTTCTGGAAGCAGGCGGTCGAGACGGAGAAGGCGGGACTGGAACTTGTAACGGGAGTGGCGTCCTTCCTCAAACGGGCACAGCACGATCCCGAGCTGCGATTCGAGCGGCCCAAAGAATCGTAGCGCCAATCTGCCAATAGAGGAAAAGCGGCTGGGGGCGCAGCATGCTGCGCCCCACTTAAGAGGTTTACGCCTTCGGCTTGAAGTCGAAGGTGACCGTCGCGGTCTGGTTGGGGGCGATTGTCACTTCCTGGGTCTGGGTGCCCAGCTTCTCGTGCCAGGCCTCGAGGGTGTACTTGCCGGGAGGTAGCTTGTCGATCGAGAAGGAGCCGTCCTCGCCGCTGACCGCGTAGTACGGATGCGGCACCACGCCGACCCAGGCGGTCATCCAGGGGTGGACGTCGCACTTGATGTGAACCGCCACCTCCGGCTTGTCGAAGACCTTGTCGATCGGCGGCAGACCCTGCGGCTGCGCCTGGTTGAACTCCTGGTTCGTCGTCGGCAAGGCATGGACGTTGTGCAGCGTCGCGTCGGTGTTCTTGACCGACAGCGTCTGGCCCGTCTGCATGCCCTGGACGCGCGGCGTATATTGGCAGCCGACCTGGTCGATCTCCTTCTTCTCCGCCGGCGCCGGGAAGGTTTTCCCCTCGAGGCCGGTCTTGACGTAGACGAAGACGTTGCCCAGCTTGCCGTCCTTGACAGCGATCTCGTTGGTGTCGACCGGGGTCGGGTGCAGGCCGGCGCAGATCGGATCGGCGTTCATGGCGATCGGCGTGTCGGTGTCCGGCCCCGCGTAGGTGACCGTACCGCTGATGCCGCCGGCATCGGCCGGCGCCGCAGCCGGCGCGCTGGCCGCCGGGGCCTCCGTGGTCTGCTCCTCATCCTTGGCTCCCCCGTGGCAACCTGCCAGCACCGGCAGCGCGCAGAGCGCCAGAATCCACAATCTGTTCCTGCTCATACGAAAACCTCCTTGTTGGGGTGGAAGACTTTGTCGATAGGGAGAAATCCTGCAAGACGCGAGCCGGCCGCGGTAGCACCGTGGCCCGGACTCCGGCTCAAATTTACTACAACTCACGGTCAACGGCCGCCGGCTCCTCCCGCAGTGACCGCCGCCCCGGGAGCCGCGACGGGGACCATCGGCTGGCGGCCGCCGGAGATCGCCCAGATATGGTCGCGCAACGCCGTCGAGACCTTGTCCGCATCGGCAAGCCAGGCGTTCATCTCCGCCTCGGAGGAGAACCACCGGAGGATCTGCTGCTTCTGGGCGGCGAAGGCCGGCGAGGCGAGCTGGAACGGCACGGGGGACACGAGCTTGCCGGAGGGATCTCGCGAGAAGAAGTTCGGCATCCGCGTGCTCGGCACCCAGGCTTGCGGATCCTGAATCCACAACGGCACCCAATCGTAGCGCAGGCGGTCGTGGGCCATCAGCAGCGATGGCGCCAAATCCCCCGAGGCCGCCGCCGCCGAAACCGGCGCGGTCGGATGGCAGCGCGCGCACTGCAGCATGCCGAACACCACGCCGCCCACGGCGAGGCTCCGCGGATCGGGTGCCGGCGGCTCGGAGAGGAAAGGCGAGCGCTGCTCGCGGGCCTGGAAATAGGAGATGACGGTGTTGGCCTGGTCGTCCGTGAAGCCGAACGTCGGCATGCGGACGGTGAGCCACGGCCGCATCTTCACCCGGCTCGGGTCGTGCAGATAGCTGAACAGCCAGTCGCCCTGCACGCGCGCCCCTTCGGCGGCGAGGTTCGGCGGCAACGAGGCTTCGTTGTCGCCGAGCAGGCTCTTGATGGCGCGGCCGTGCCCCTCGATCAGGTGGCAGCCCTGGCAGTTGTAGCGGGTGATCAGCTTGCGCCCCTCGGCGAGCGCCGCCGTCCGCGCGTCGTTGCCGGCGCGGCGGGGCGCGAGCGCCGATTCCTTGGTGAAGCCCATGACGTTGGCGAGCACCGCCGTGGCCTCGCGCTGCGACATGCCGAAGTTCGGCATCTTGAGCAGCTCGTTGTAATCCTTGGCGGCCTCCTTGCCTTCGTCCCACATCCGCGGCCGCAGCAGCTTGTTGAACACCCAGTCCTGCCGCGTGTGCGGCACTTCGTGAACGTGGCCGAAGTCGAGCTGGTGGAGCGGCTTCGAGCCCTCCTGCGTCAGCTCGGTGCCGATCGGCTTGGTGTTCTCGAAGCCCTTGATGTCGTGGCAGCCGTAGCAGCCATACTTGGCGATCGTCTGCTCGCCGAGATAGACGTTGCGCTCGGCCTCTGACATGGCGGCGAGCTTGGCGCGGCTGCGATCCATGGTGTAGAGGTTCTGGAGATAGCCGAGCGCCAGCTCGTCGCGCACGCCGCGGTCGACGGCCGGCAAGGCCGCGTTCTCGTACGCGCGGTTGTGGTTCGGCGCGTCGAGCAGGTACGCCGTGATGTCCGCCGCCTCCTGATCGGTCAGGCGGAGGTTCGGCATGTTGGTGTCGGGGAAGTACTGCTTCGGGTTCCTGATCCAGGCGTAGAGCCAGCCGCGCGACACCTTGCTGCCGGTGTTGACCAGGTTCGGGCCGTGCAGGCGGTTGATCAGAGGAAAGAAATCGTCGCGCTTGGCCTTGGCGTCGAGGAGATGGCAGCCGCCGCAGCCCACAGTCTCGAAGAGCTGCTTGCCGTGCGCCGGATCGCCCATCGGCACGGCCACGTCGTCGTAGACCGGCCGCTCCGACTTCGCCCACAGGTAGGAGACGATGCCGTTGATCTCCGCCTGCTGCCGCTTCAGGTTGGCCGGCGTGGTGGTGTTCTCCTGGTTGAAGAAGTGGGGCATCCAGGTCGTGGGATGGAAGTTGCGCGGCGCCTCGATCCACTTGTAGGCCCAGCCGGGATTCGTCTTGCCGGCGAGGCGCAGCAACGAAGGGCCCGCCTTGCGCAGGCCCGTGAAGCCCGGCAGGTTGATGTTGTGGCAGCCGTAGCAGCCCATGTGCGCGATCAGCTCGCGCCCCACCTCCTGCTCGTCCGACTTCGGCGTCCAGACGCCGCTGGCGTGACAGCCGACGCAGCCGGACTCGGCGAGGTTGGCCGGCAGGATGGGGTAGTCGAGGAACTGCGGCTGCGACCAGCCCCACTTCCGCTGCCACTCCCCCTTCTTCTCCTCCCAGGCCTTCTTCGACGCCTCGTCGTGAGCCTGCAGCAACGGCAGGTTGTGGCCGGCGCGGGCGAATTCGGTGGCGCGGTCGAGGCCGCCGTGGCAGATGGTGCAGCCGAAGCGGCTGTAGGGGTGGGGCGAGGAGTCGCCCACGAACAGGTCGATCCGCGGATGGCTGCGGAACGGCTCCGGCCACTCCACCTCTTTGGTGTTCGGGTCGTCCAGGAAGCCCGGACGGTTCGCCGCCACGTGGCAGGTCATGCAGCGGTCGACGCGGTCGATGTTGGTGAAGTTGATGTTCTGGTAGAGCCCCGGCAGGATGACCTGCTCGACCTTGAGGCTCGGCTTCAGGAAATCCATCAGCGGCGCGTTGAGGAGGAAGTAGTCGACCCCTTTGCCGAGGCTGGCGATGCGCGTCTCGATATTTTCGACGCCGCTCTGCAGGTCCTTGAGTTTCTTCTCCGCGCCGGTGAGCAGCGCCTGCTTGTCGGCCAGCCGGCGCTGCGCGTCGTCGAGGCCGTCCTGCGCCTCCTCCTTCTTGTGCTGGGCGTCGATGAACGCCTTCCGCGCCTCCTCGTAGTCCTCTGCCGCCGCCGCCGCGGCGCCCTTGTCGCCCGTCTGCAGCGCCGTGTCGTACTGGAACTTGTAGGCGTCGGAGCGCGCCTTGGCGCCCTTCCACGCCGTATCGGCGATGTTGTACTGGGTCTTGCGGTCCTTGATCTCGTCCTCCAGCTTGTCGAGATCCTGGCGGTGCTGGTCGAGCTCCGCCTGCGCCCGCTGAATCTCCTGCTTGAGCTGCGCGAGGTCGTTCTGGTTCAGCCGCTGCTTCTCCGCCTCGGCCTCCTTCTCCAGCTTCTGCCGCTCCAGGCTGCGGAACTCCGACTGGATCCGCTTCCACGGCTGCGCGTAGTCCGCGAAGGCCATCCACAGCGTCACCGCCAGCAGCGCGAGGGAGCTGATGGCGAACCACATGTTCATACGGCCGAAGTTGTAGTGGCGGTCGGGACGCTTCTCAGGCGGTGTAGTGGGCGGTGTCAACGTGGAGCTCCTGTGCTAGATATTGAAGAAGTACTCCTGGACGTGGACGAAATACTTGAGGTTGAACAGCCAGCGGCAGTACATCTTGATCGGCAGCAGCATCATGAACAGGAACAGCGTCACGCCGACGTAGTAGCGGGGCGGCCCCATCTTCTCGTAATACTTCTTGAACCATTTGGTACGGCGCAGCAGCACCGGCAGGCCGATGAAGTAGAAGCCGATGAGCAGGATGCCCGGCAGCTCGCGCACGAACCAGTTGCCGGGCAGGCCGACGTTCAACAGCTTGATCCAGAAGTACTCCGAGAGGTCGACGTTGACCAGCGCCTCGACCTTGTTCTGGTCCCAGAACTCGTACGGCCCGAAGAAGTTCCAGTTGGGGCCGCGCAGGAAGGTGCCGATGACGATCATCTGGCTCCACAGCACCAGCCAGCCGAAGAAGAAGAGCGTGATCTCCACCTTGCGCTCGCGGAAGGTGTAGTAGCCGTTGCCCTTCGGGTTGGTGTCGATGTAGGGGATCGCCATCAGCCCGAGGATGATGAGCCCCGGCAGCACGACGCCGGCGAGCCAGGGGTCGAAGTAGACGAGCATCTCCTGCAGGCCGAGGAAGTACCACGGTGCCTTCGAAGGGTTCGGCGCCAGCGCCGGGTTCGCCGGCTCCTCCAGCGGCGCCCTCAGGACGATCGACCAGACGACCATCACGACCGTCAGGATCACCATGCAGATGAACTCGGAGAAGACGAGGTCCGGCCAGGTGAAGATGCGGTCCTCCACCTCGGTGGTCTCGAACAGCGGCTCGCCGTTGGCGGTCCGCGCGTCGTTGGCGGTGGCCTTGCTCATCGCGAACCAGACGAAGAAGCCCACCAGGAAGACCATCATCACGATCGGCACGTTGTCCGGCTTGGCCACGATCGAACGGAAGTTCGGATCGAGCAGCGAGGCGAGGAAGTAGGCGGTGCCGGCCGCCAGCAGGATGAGGCCCCCCCGCTTCGTCCACAGCCGCTTCGACCGCAGCATGAGGATGAAGAGGATCACCGACAGGGTGAACGACCAGTAGGGATACGCGAGGACGTTGATGGCTTGCTTGATGAAGTCCATGGCTGTCTCCGCCCTCCTCGACTACATGGGCCCCGAGATGCCGCCGTCCTTGCGGACGCGCCAGAAGTGGACGGCGATCAGGAACGCCGCTACCAGCGGAATCCCCACACAGTGCAGCACGTAGAAGCGGATCAGCGTGGCGTTGCCGATCGTGCGGCCGCCGATCAGCGCGAAGCGTGCGTCGCTGCCGGCGTGGATCAGACGTTGCCCCCCCAGCTTGAGGAGGGCGGCACCCGGTCCCTCGTTGCCTAACAGCGGTGTCGCCCGCGCCATGTTGGAGCCCACGGTGATCGCCCAGATGGCGAGCTGGTCCCAGGGCAGCAGGTAGCCGGTGAAGGAGAGCAGCAGGGTCAGCACCAGCAGGATGACGCCGACGTTCCAGTTGAACTCGCGGGGCGGCTTGTAGGAGCCGGTCATGAAGACGCGGAACATGTGCAGCCAGACCGCGATCACCATGGCGTGGGCGCCCCAGCGATGCAGCTCGCGCATGATGCCGAAGGCGGCGGCCTCGCGCAGGTCAACGATGTCCACGAAGGCGTACTCCACGGACGGCCGGTAGTAGAACATCAGCAGCAGTCCGGTGATCGTCTCGACGAGGAACAGGAAGAACGCCGTTCCCCCCATGCACCAGGTGTAGCTCATCCGGATGCCGGACTTCTTCACCTTGATCGGGTGCAGGTGAAGCACCACGTTGCCGAGCATGGCGAGGGCGCGCTTGCGGTTGTCCGTCGGGATGCCCACCCGAAAGATGGACCTCCAGATCTGTGACTTGGTGACGCTCTTGGACAGGTTGCCGATCATGAGTCCTCTTTCGTGGTCAGGCGGCCGGGATGAAGGCGTTGGGGTCTTCCCACTGCCCCAGCTCCCATTGGAACTTCTGCGACTTGTCGACGACGATCTGGCCGTCGTCGGGGCTGATGAAGATGCGCGCGCGCTCCAGCGGCCGCGGCGTCGGCCCCTCGAAGTTGACGCCGCTCTTGTAGTAGCCGCTGCCGTGGCAGGGGCACTTGAACTTGTTCTGCGTCTCCAGCCAGGCAGGCGGGCAGCCCAAGTGGGTGCAGATGGCGATCAACGCGTAGATCCGCCCCTGGTCGTGGACGATCCACACGCCATACTTGTCGACGAAACGTGTATCCACCACGCCCGCCTGAAAGTCCTCCGGCTTGCCGACCTTGAAGCTGGTCGGCGGCTCGAACAGCACGTTGGGGAACATGAAGCGGGTCATCGCTGTGACGCAGCCGCCGATCGCCACCGTGAAGCCGACCCAGGCCACGGCGGCCCAGGAGAAGAAACCGCGGCGCGTCATGTCCGCCGCGGCGGCCGGCTTGGCCGCCGGCGCAGGTTTGGGCGCAGGTTTGGTGGCGGGAGAGGCAGGCGCGGAAACTGCGGCCGGGCTCGTCACCGGCGAAGCGGACGCAGCCGTAGCTTCCCCGCCGGCCTGGGCGCTGGGCGCCTGTGGAGCGGTCGGTTGGGACGGAGGGCTGCCTTCGGGTTCGTCAGCCATGGGGCCCCTTTCGTTACGACGATTCGGCTACCTCGGAGTACATCTTTTGCGACTCTTTATGGGCTGCGCTGTTCTAAGCGAAACGCCGTAAGGTGTCAAGAGCGTCCTCGCGCGTCAACCGCCTGGCGGGCCTCGATCGCCGCCTGGCGGACCTTGAGGCTGGGGTCGTCCTTGGCGAGGGCCTCGAACGTCGGCCGATAGCGCACGCCTCCGACCACGGCTAGCGCTCGTATGGCGCTCACCATCGCTTCCTCCTGCTGCTCGCGGGTGATGTC
Organism: Thermoanaerobaculia bacterium; assembly: GCA_036002325.1. Classification (GTDB taxonomy): domain Bacteria; phylum Acidobacteriota; class Thermoanaerobaculia; order Multivoradales; family UBA5704; genus DATARR01. The sequence continues at coordinate 114,792 of DASYTJ010000012.1, forward strand.
GGGTACCTGTGTGAGCAGCCGGCGATCCACCATGGTCTCCAGCACCGGCAGCCCGGCGTCGCTCCCCAGGCGGGCGAGCGCCAGGGCGGCGTTCCAGCGCACGTCGGCCGCCGCGTCGTCGAGCGCCGCCGTCAGGCGAGGTACGGCGGCGCGGTCGCCCATCTCGCCGAGGGCGAAAGCGGCGATCTTGCGCAAACCCGGGTCTTGATCCTCCAGCGCGGTCTCGAGGGCCGCCCGGCCGCGTGGATCGCCCAGCGTGCCGAGCGCCCAGAGGGCGTAGATGCGGGTCTTGTCGTCGGGATCCTGGAGCGCTGCGAGCAGCAGGGGCACGGCCTCGCGATCGCGCGTCCGGCCCAGCACCAGAGCCAGGTATTGCCGCATCTCCGGTTCTCTGGTTTCGAGGAAGAGCCGCCGCACCTCCTGCTTCGCGCCGGACTCTTCATCGAGCGCCCGGGGATCGGAGACCAGGATCTTCGACAGCTCGTAAGCCGCCTGTACCCGCCGCGGCTTCCACCACGACTGCAGGTCGTTGACATAGTCGCCGGTCGTCTGCCGATCGTAGGCGATCCAGCCAAAGCCGATGAAGACGGCGACGCAGAGAATGACGACCAGCAGCGGGACGATGAAGAGGCCGAGGAACGAGCGCAGAGCGCCGCTCCCGGCCTCTTCGCTTACTTCCTCGGGGGGTACCTCCGGTTCGGACATCGGGAGCTCAGCATAGCCGAACGGCGGATCGGCTGCCAGGGAGTTCAGAGGTCAAGCCGGCTCGCCCGCGAGGCGGGCCCTGAAGCGGCGCCATACGTCGGAGATCCCGCCTCCCGCCGCGCCGCCGCCGAGCAGGACGTCGAAGCGGGCCGGTTCGCGGGCGAGCGACTCCGTGGCCAGCGCCTCGAGCGCTGCGTCGAGGGCGTCCTCCAGCACGGCCGTCCAGTCGCTCGCGCCCATGCCGGCGTCTCCCGTCGGGATCTCCTCGCCGAAGCGGGCCAGGATTTCCGGTAGCTGCTCTTCCCAGAAAGGGACTTCCAGGGCGAGCGGCAGCAGAACGGCTTGACGTGCTCGCGCCGCGAGATGGCCGATTCCTGAACGTACGCGGACGGGCCGCTCGCGCGGATCGGTGAAGCGCCCCTCGGCGGGTATCCACAAGGCCGAATCGGGCCGCGAGAGGATCTCCCGCGAGAGGGTGAGAAAGCGCCGCGCGCCGCGCGCCGTGGCGGGGTCGACGCCGATGAAGCCCATGCGTTCGAAGAAACGGTACCGGTTGATACCCGCATCGATCGGGCCATAGTGCCGGCGGTCGGGAAAGAGATGTGCCGCGAGCTGCAGACAGATCAGCGGATCCCACCACGAAGGGTGGTTGAGATAGATGATCAGCGGCTTGCCGCGGGCGGCCACGAGATCCGGCCGTTGCGCTTTGGAGAGGCGGAGGGTGTTGAAGTGCCGGGCGAGATGACGCTCGCTGTAGCCTCCGAAGAGAGAAACGAGCAGCGGCGAGACCTCGTTCGCCTTGCGTGACCGCTCCTGCCGGCTTTCCGGCGGTCGCTTCTTGTCCGCCTCATCCATCGTTACAGTCTACTGCTAGGAGGGTGCCTCCATGGTGAACGGCCGCAGATTCAGCTTCACCTGATGCTGGGGGGCCGCCGTTCCCGACGGCGAGGTGCCGTGGAAGTAGTGCCTCTGCCACTGGGTCTCCACGACTGTAGGATCGCGGCGTTGCAACCCTTCGTTGAAGCGTTCCCGTTCGCTGCTCCACCGGCGGTAGGCCAGCTCTAGGTCCGGATCGCTCGCGATGGCGCGCACCGCCGGGTCGAATCGTTCGAGGTCGTAACGCGGTTGCGGCACGATCATCGCGACCGGAAAGCCCTTGGGGAAGACTACCTCGCAGTCCGGCCGCGTCAACTGCCAGTTCATGGTGAACGTGGCGACCGACCAGTCCGCCTCGACGATCCCCTCGAGCGGCGAGGCGCCGTCCAGCGGCCAGTTGGCCGGTCCGCGCACCAGGAGGTTGTAGCCGGGAGGCGTACGGAAGAGATAGGGAATGTGCCAGGTGAGGATCCCCGAGCCGAAATGACTTCCGGCGACCGCCGGCGGCCCGGCGGGATCAGACAATACCTGGACATCCTCTTTCCTCACGCCGCCGTTCCATCTGGCACGGACCTCGGCCCCGGCGGTGATGGACCAGCCGGCCTGATTGGCGACGACCATGGGAAGGCAGCGATAGGCGAATCGCTCGGGAGTGTGGTCCATCCAAGGGCGATGGTAGGCCGCCGGCACGACGTCGAATGGCCCGCCGGAAACCCGGTAAGCCGTGAGCGCCGGACGGGGCTGATCGGGGTGCGCAGCTTCAGCAGGGGAAGGGCCCATAGCATCCTCCACTTCTCGCGGACTTACGGTCCGCCGTAAATGTACGACAGTCTGGGGAAGGCTAGATGAATAGGCGCTGCAGCCAACCTCTCCAACCTGTGAAGAGATTCGGCTTCTCGATGCGGAAGAGGATCCAGCACTCCTCGTCGGGCTCGGTCAGCGGGCGATGGCGGGTCCCTGGGGCATAGGAGGCGAAGGAGCCGGCTTCAAAGGTCCCGAAGTGATCAGCGTAGCCGCCGGCCAGGACGAGCACGTCTTCAGGCCCTTGATGCAGATGCTCGGGAAAGAATCGCCGGGCGGGCATGTGGCCGGCGTAAAGGGCGCTTCCGGAAAGCGGATCGCGGAGGAGCGCAGCGTAACGAGCGCCGCGTGCCGGCAGAGGCCGCCAGCGGACCGTGCCGAGCTCCGGCAGCTCGCGCCGCGATCCCGCGGGCAGAGGGATCTCCGCCAGGAGCGGGCACTCGGTCACCGGCTGAGAAGTGGCGATCCGCGCCTGCAGGCGCTGCCAGAGATCGTCCGGCGGAGGCTCGGCGGGGAGGCTGAAGAGGAAGGCCCCGCCGGAGGCGCTCAGCTCGCCCAACGCGGTGCGGCAGGAGGAGCAGGTATCGAGGTGCCCTTCCACCAGCACCCGGTGCGGAAGATCGGCTTGTCCGGAGGCCACGGCGAGCAGGATCTCTTCGGAAGGGTGCATGGCGGCGGTCGGCGTCAGCGGCTTTCCAGCACGGTCACGTGAGCGCACGGAGTCGGCCGGCGTAGACGCTCGCGCTCTCTGCCTCTACGTAAGCATCGGGCGGTTCGGATGACGGATCAGAGGACCTCCGCGCCCTGGCTCTCCAGTTCGAGCAGCCAGAGCTTCCGCTTGCAGCCGCCGACGTACTCGCCCAGCCCGCCGTCCTCGGCGATGACGCGGTGACAGGGGATCACCACCGGAATCGGATTTTCGCGCAGGATCGCAAGCACCTCAGGGCGGCACTCCGACCGGCCGCAGGCCTCGGCCACCTCTTGATAGGTGCGAGTCCTGCCGTAGGGGATCTTGGTGGTCTCCCTGAGCACCCGGCGGACGAACGCGGCGACTCCGCACACCGCCAGATCGAATTCCAGGTCGAGCTTGCGCCGGGCGCCGGCGAAGTACTCGGCAAGCCGGCCGAAGATCTCGTCAAGGGAGTCCGATCCATCGAGAAGGTGGAGTGGCACGAACGACGAGCGGTCGGGCTCTGCCGGCTCGATCGTCAATCGCGTCAAGGCCGTGCCCAAGAGCTCGACTCCCAGCGATCCAATGGGCGAAGGCATCAGCACCCGCAGGAAATTCGCCGGGGACTCCGGCACAGGAGTGATCCGCGGCTGGGCTTCCATCACCAAAGAGGTTAGCACGGTCAGCGTGTCCAGGTACCCCAGCCGCGCGCCACGAAGCCGCTTCTATTACAGCTCTCAAACATTTCCGCGGCAGGCCTCTTTCTTGCCGATTGAGCGGCCGAACGCAAGGTAAAGAGATCTACAAACGGCAATAACTCTCCTCAACAGGAAACGGAGCGCTTCGTCCAAATCTTTCGCGACAAAGGACTTACGCTTGCCGAGCGCAGGGTCTCCCGGATACATTCCCCGGCGTGCAAATGTTCGACCTGATCGGCGAGACCCTGCGGCGGCTGCGTAAAGAGCGCGGCTTGACGCTGGAGGATCTGCGCACGGCGGCCGGCCTCGGCCGCGGCCAGCTTTCGCGCATCGAGAACCGCAAGCAGGAGGCGACGCTCTCGACGCTCGCCAAGATTCTCGAGTGCCAGGGAGTGAGCCGGCGCGAGTTCCTCCGCCGCTACGAGCTCGTGGAGGCGGAGGCTTTGGCGGTCGAGCGCCAGGAATCGGGAGCAAGCGCTGAAAAGGAGGACTGGCCTGAGGAGGTCCGCGCTGTTCTGAGCAAGGTCGATTCCTTCGTCCACATGACTCTCGACCAGCCGCGCTCGGTCGCTCAAGGGGCCATCGAAATCGGCGATCTGATGGTCCTCTTCCGGGTAGTTCCGAAGGACGCCGCAGCTCCGCAGGTCAAGCCGAAGGGCGAGACCGGCGAGCTGCTCAAGTCACGCGCGTCGAAGCTCAGGACCGCCGGCAAACCCGGCCGACCGGCCGCATCTTCCGGCAGGAAAAGGAAGCGTTGACGGGCTTTACTTCCCCCTTCGAGCACCATCCTCTCACACCATCATTCGGCGCCGGATCAGGGGCGCAATTGGCCCGATCGGCCACGCTTGACTGTGTTGCGTTTCTTGAACGCGCTACTAATCGCCGTTATCAGATACGGATCTTCGGCTGTAAGTATTGTGATTTCAGGTACTTGTGCTTGCATCGTACCCCTGAAGCCGCTACATTTCGCCGGTGGCCATGTTTGGCAACATTCCATTGACGCTCAGCATCCTCCGCGAGCTGCGGAGGAAGAGCCAGGCCGGCCTCGCCCGGGACGCCGGTATTGGCAAGAGCCAGCTCTCGAAGTATGAGACGGGCAAGGAGCTGCCGAAGCTCGACTCTCTGGAGAAGGTACTGAACGCCCTCCAGGTCAGCTATCCCGAGTTCTTCTACGCTCTGCGTCTGGTGGATCGCTTATGTTCCGAGCTGGCGGAAGGCAAAGGCCGGGGCGCCGCCGAGAGCGGTAAGCCGCTTGCTCTGCCGGCCCTGATGGAAGGGCCCTCCGTGCTGGGCGAGAACACCCGGCAGGCGTTCACTCAGGTCTTCTCCGACCTGCTTCATCTCCATCAACGGATGATCGAGCAGACGGTGCTCGCCGGCGGCCCGGCTCAAGCCTCCCGGCCGCGCTCCGCGACGCGAAGGCGCAAATCTTCCCATCGCGCGGCCGCGAGCTCGCCCCCAAGATCCGCGTCTCCACGATAGACGCGGCGCGGGATGCGCCGGCACGGAACCTTGAAGCTGGTAGCCCCCGCCAAGGGACAAGGATCGAGAGCGATCTCTCCGTTTCGCGGCTCGATCCGTATTCCGTACCGCTCGACGGGTTCCTGCCAGTTGCTGCACGCGGCAAGCGAGATCTGATCGGCAAGATCGATCAACCGGTAGTCGTCCTCCAGCGCCTGCCGCGTCACCCCGGTCTCCTCCAGCAGGCCGTGCGCGAAGTCGTCGAGGAAAGCGACGAACGAGGACCATCCCTCCTCTCGGCGCCGACTTCCAAAGAGGTTGACGGCGTGGCGCGTGATCAGCAGGGCGGCATAGGGGCGTTCGGCGGCGAACCTGCAGGCGCCGCGCTGCCAGATCTCGATCCGATCCTCTCTGGGAAGGGTGAGGAAGTCGTGCGGCCGGCCGCGATCCGCGTCCCAACGCGGCGCGGCATCCGCCTCCCGCCAGCCGTTATCGTGCTCGCGCGCGGCGAAGATCAGGTCGTCTCGCCGCGGGTGAGCCGCGAGTCCGCCGGCCCGCCAGAGGGAGAGCAGCTCGCCCGAAAAATGGGCGTGGTCGGGCTGGGTGATGAAGCGAAGGCTGGAATCCTCCGGAACGACGATCACGTCGCAAGCTTATCCGCTCCGCGAGATAAGATCTGCTCGTCATGAGCCCGAAGAAGATCAGCCGCGAGGATGCGCTTGCCTATCACTCCCATGGGAGGAAGGGCAAGATCCAGGTCGTTCCGACAAAGGCCACCGCCACGCAGTGGGACCTCTCGCTCGCCTACAGTCCGGGCGTTGCGTTCCCCTGTAAGGACATCGAGAAAGATCCGCTTTTGGCCTACGACTACACCGCCAAAGGCAATCTGGTGGCGGTGATCAGCAATGGCACGGCGGTGCTGGGGTTGGGCAACATCGGCGCCCTTGCCGGCAAGCCGGTGATGGAGGGCAAGGGGGTTCTGTTCAAGCGCTTCGCGGATATCGACGTTTTCGATATCGAAGTGGCGACCACCGATCCCGAGGAGTTCATCCGCACCGTGAGGCTGCTCGAGCCGACCTTCGGCGGCATCAATCTGGAGGATATCCGCGCTCCCGATTGCTTCGAGATCGAACGCCGTCTGAAGGCGGAGATGGGTATTCCCGTGTTCCATGACGATCAGCACGGCACGGCCATCATCTCGGGCGCCGCGCTGCTCAACGCTCTCGCGATCGTCGGCAAGCGGCTCGAAGAGGCGCGTATCGTCTTCTCCGGCGCGGGGGCGGCGGCCCTCTCCTGCGCTCGGCTCTACGTGCAGCTCGGGGCGCGGCGCGAGAACATCGTGCTGATCGATCGCGGCGGGGTCATCTACCATGGTCGGCAGGAGCACATGGACCCCTACAAGGAGGAGTTCGCCGCCGACACCCCGGTGCGCACTCTGGCCGAGGCGATGGCGGACGCCGACGTGTTCATCGGCCTCTCCGTCGCCGGTATGGTGACGCCCGAAATGGTGCGCTCGATGGCGCGCGATCCGATCGTCTTCGCCATGGCCAATCCCGATCCCGAGATCGGTTACGAGGAGATCCGGTCGGCGCGGCCGGACGCCATCGCCGCCACCGGCCGCAGCGACTACCCGAATCAGGTCAACAACGTCCTCGGCTTTCCCTTCCTCTTCCGCGGAGCCCTCGACGTGCGGGCGAGCGACATCAACGAGCCGATGAAGCTCGCCGCGGTGAAAGCCCTCGCCGAGCTGGCCCGCGAGGACGTACCGGATGCGGTGCTGCGGGCCTACGGCCTCAAGTCGCTCCGCTTCGGCCGCGAGTATCTGATCCCCAAGCCTTTCGATTACCGAGTGTTGCTGCGCGTTCCTCCGGCGGTGGCGCAGGCGGCCATGGCAAGCGGCGTGGCGCGGGTGCCGATCCAGGATTTCGCAGCCTACCAACGGCGGCTGGAGACCCTGATCTCGCGCCGCCTGGAGCTGATGCGCGGCGTCATCGACCGGGCCAGGCATTCACCGCGGCGCGTGGTTTTCCCCGAAGGCGAGCACGAGCAGATCCTTCGGGCGGCGAAGATCCTGGTCGAGGAGGGAATCGCCCACCCCATCCTCCTCGCCCGCCGCGAGATGATCGCCGACCGGCTGCGCGAGCTCGATCTGCCAGAGGAGCGCCTCACCGTCATCCACAACGAGAGCAGCGACCGCTTCGACGTCTATGCCCGGCGCTTCCATGAGCTGCGGCGGCGCGATGGCATCACCCTCTCGGATGCCCGCAAGCGGATGCGCCTGCGCAACTACTTCGGCACGATGATGGTCGAGGCGGGAGACGCCGACGGTCTGATCTCGGGCCTCACCCAGCATTATCCTGACACCATCCGCCCGGCGCTGGAGATCGTCGGTACGCGCGGCGACGTCAAACGGGTCTCCGGCACCTATGTTCTCATCCTCCAGGACCGCGTCTTCTTTCTCGCCGACACGACGGTGAACATCGAACCCACGCCCGAGGATCTGGCCGAGACCGCCCTCCTCACCGTGGAATTCGTCCGCCGCTTCGGCATCGTGCCGCGGGTGGCGATGCTCTCGTTCTCCAACTTCGGCTCCAACAAACATCCGTCGGCGCGCAAGGTGCGGCGCGCCGTCGAGATCGTCAGCGCCGCCGACCCGGAGCTGGAGATCGACGGCGAGATGCAGGCCGACACGGCCGTCTTCGAGCAGATCCTGCAGGAGAACTATCCCTGGAGCCGCCTGAGGCAGCCGGCCAACGTGCTGATCTTCCCCGAGCTGCAGTCAGCCAACATCGCCTACAAGCTGATCTGGCGCCTGGCCGGTGCCGAAGCGATCGGGCCGATCCTGCTGGGCATGGCCAAACCGGTGCACGTGCTGCAGGCCGGTCTCGAGGTGAGCGACATCGTCAATATGGCGGCCCTCTGCGTCGTGGACGCGCAAGAGCTGGAGAGGTCTGAGGACCTTTAGTGGGGCCTTCGAATGAGGGAAGGAGTGGAAGACGAGCGTTGTTCCGGGTTAGACTTACCCGAAAGCATTGTCATTCCTGAAGGAGGCTCACCCATGAAGCGTATTTCGACCCTCGCCCTCTGCGCCGCTCTGCTCCTCGCGATGTTCGCGGCGCCGAACCTGACTCGGGCGGCCGGCAAGAGCGACAAGCCGCGCCTCGCCGTCCTGGAGTTCAAGAACAAGGCTGATAATCAATGGTGGTGGCACGGCGGCGCCGAGGCGGCGCAGGACGTGTTCGTCACCGAGCTCGTCAAGAGCGGCAAGTTCCGCGTCGTCGAGCGCGAGCAGCTCCAGGCCCTGATGCAGGAAAAGAACCTGACTCTCTCCGGCGATGTCGATCCGGCGACGGCGGTGAAGGTGGGCAAGCTCCTGGGCGTCAACTACCTGCTGACCGGCGCCGTGACCGAATACGGAGTGACCGACAAGAGCGCTCATGGTTCCGGCGTCGGCCGCCTCCCCGGCTTCTCTGCCGGCAAGCGCAGCTTCGTCGCGGCCCTGAACGCCCGGCTGATCGACACCTCGACGGGCGAGATCGTCTGGGCTGACGAGGCGAGCGAGGAAGAGAGCAGCGTGAAGGTCTCGGTGGGCGGCTTCGGCGGCGGCGTCGACGACGACCGGATGTTCGACAAGGTCATGAAACCCTGCATCCAGAAGCTCACCGCCAGCCTCAAGGCGGCCGACCTGTAAGCCTCCGCCTCCTCGCCTCCTGTAGGGGCGCAGCATGCTGCGCCCCTACAATGGTCCTACCGCAGCGGCGGCTTGAAGTTCACCCGCATGGTCCGCCACATCTTCACGCGGATCCCATCCTTGGTGGCAGGCTGGAACACGGCCCGCCGGGCGGCGTCGAGGGCCGCCTCATCGAAACCGAAACCGGCCTTCGCTCCCAGCAGCTCGGCATCCAGAACCCGGCCCCGCTCGTCGACAAGAACCTTGATATCCACCTGAGCCGAACGGTTCAGCCGCTGCGCCGCCGGCGGATAGCGGGGATCGGGCTGCGAGACGAGCTTCGGCGCGACCACACCCGGACCCGTCTGCACCAGATCTCCAACCTGCACCTGCGGCTGTCGCGGAGGAGCGGACTGGACCGGCGCCGGGTTGGCCGGCGCCGTGGCGCTGTCGACCTTCGTGTCTCCTTGGCTGCTGGCGGCACCCGGCTGCGGAGCGGGCGCGCTGGTCTGCGGCGGCGCCGGCGCCGCCGCCGCGGGCTCGGTGCGCTGGGCGGCGCGGGTGTCCGCGGGCGCCGGCGTCGGCTCCTGCTGAAGCGCCGGCCGTTCCTGCCTCGGCGCCTCGGCGGTCGCCCGCTTGCTGTCCTCGAGCTGCTGTTGGAGCTGCTTGATGCGGTCGTCGTACTGCGCCTTGTACTTGGCCTCCATCTCCTTCTGACGCGCCTCGAACATCTGCTGGATCTGCGCCTGGATCTCCTCGGGCGTCAGCGCGGCCTGCGTGGGGGGCGCGCCGACGGGAGGAACGGCGGCTCCCGGCATGGTGGCTGGCTGCGCGGCGGGCGAAACCGCGGGCGCTGGCGGCTTCGCCGCCGGTTGGGCGGACTTTTTGCCGCCGGACTGGACCCACAGGAAATAGCCGCCGACGGCGAGGGCGATCACGGCGGCCGCCGCGATGCCGATCCATAGCGGCTTCCGCGAAGGCTCGGCTTCCTTCGCCACCTGCGCCCTCGTCCCCGGCCAGGTGGCTTCGCGCACTCCGGTTACCTCGCGCAGATCCTGCGGCGCCGGGGCCGGCGCGACCGTCGGCGCCGTGACGACCGGGCGCTGCGGCAGCTCGAGCTTCTTCTCAGCCTGGATCTCCTGGTTCTCCCGCTCGATCTCGTCGCGGAAGAGGTTGTGCATGAAGAAAGCCAGATTGAAGGTGGTCGGGCTGAAGTGGCCGTCGATCATCAGCTTCGACAGCGTCTTGTGCCAGGTGACGGCATCGGCGATCCGCTGTTCGCGGGGCACCAGGCTCTTCTTGAGGAGGGCCGCGACGGGAGCCGGAAACGGCGTGCCGTCGTTGGCCAGGACGGCGCCGTCGATCCGCGCGCCGTGCCCTTCCGGCGGCGCGGCGGGGAGCCGCTCGCCGGTCAGCAGCTCGAAGAGAATGGCGCCGAGGGAGTAGACGTCGTCTGCCTTTGTGAGCGGCGCGCCGGTCAGGGTCTCTGGCGAGAGATAGGGGCGGATCGAGTCGTCCTGCCAGCCGCCTGCCTGATCGCGCAGGCCGGGCGCCACCTCGAAGCCGAGCAGGCGGGTCTCGCCCTCGTTGGAGATCATCACCAGGTGCGGCACCACGAAGCCGTGCAGCACCCGTTCGTCCTGCATCCGGCTCTCGTGGGCGGCGGCGAGGGCGAGCGAGATGCGCTCAGCGATCAGCAGCGCATGGTCGGTGGGAATCGGAGAATGCTGCCGGGCGGCCTGCGCGAAGAGAGTCGCCAGGTTCTTGCCCGAGATGTAATCGTAGGCCGCGTAGGGAAAGCTCCGTACCCGGCCGAGATCGACGCCGTTGCCGATGTTGGGGCTCTTCAGGATCGCTTGGATGGAAGCGCGCCCGGAAACCTTGGACCACAGCTTCTCGCCGTCGAGCCCCCTGCCGTTGAAAACGCGAAGCAGGACCACCTGCTCCATCCCTTCCGCGCCCACCCTGCCGGCACGGAAGGTCTCGCCGAGGGGGTCCTCGGTCAACTTCTTGAGAAGCAGATACTTCCCAAACTCCTCCGGGATGTTCATGAGACTGCGCCTCCTCTTGGTACTGCGCGCCGCCAAGCGAGCGGCTTTCCACCTCCAGGGGACGGCGCGGCGGTACGGTTGTTTGGGCTCGTTCTAGTGGCTTGATACACCAGCGTTAAGAAACTGTCAATCAAAAAGTTGTTAGCGCCCGGCGCCGGCGCGCCCCTGGCGCTGGCGCTCCTGGGCCCAGCGGTTCCGCCAGTACTGCCGCTGCCAGATCTCGACGTTGCGGTTGTGCTCCGTCAGAGTCTCGGCAAAAACGTGGGTTCCGTCGTTGCGCCCCACGAAGTAGAGGTAGGGCACGTCGGCCGGATCGGCAGCGGCGGCGAGGCTGGCGAGCCCGGGCGAGCAGATCGGCCCGGGAGGCAGCCCGGCCCAGCGGTAAGTGTTGTAGGGAGAATCCATCCGCAGGTCCTCGCGGCGGAGATTGCCGTGCCAGCGCCCGAGACGCTTCAGGGCGTAGATGACGGTGGGGTCCGCGCCGAGGCCGATGTTCTTCTCCAAGCGGTTGCGGTAGACGGCGGCGATCAGCGGCCGCTCCGAGCCGACCTTGGCTTCCTTTTCGACGATGCTCGCGAGGGTCACCACCTGCCGCACCGTACGTCCGGGCGAGCCCTCGGCGAGGAGCGGCTGGATCTCGCGCTCGAAGCGCTGCCGGAAGGTGCGGACCAGGGCCTCGACGATCTCCCGCTCGCCGGTGCCGGAGGCGAAGCTGTAGGTCTCGGGGAAGAGATAGCCTTCGAGGTCGGGAGCGTCCGGATCCAGATCGGCGATCAGCCGCGGGGTGCGCATCAGGTCGAGGAAGACCTCGCGGCGGCCGAACCTCTCCTTGGCGAGCTGAGCGGCGATCTCCTCCAGCGTCAGCCCTTCGATGACCGTGATGAAGCGGCTGACGACCTGTCCCCGCACCAGCATGCGGAGCACCTGCGAAGTGGTGAGAGGACCGCGGAAGAGGTACTCGCCCGCCTGGATCTTCGGATCCCCCATGAAGTAGATGAGATAGGTGCGGGCCAGCTTGGCATCGGCCAGCACCCCTTCCTTCTCCAGGGTCTGGAGGATCTGGCCCGCGGCGCTGCCGGGCTCGACGGTGACCGCCTTTTCGGGTCCGGGATAGCCTTTGTAGGGCTGCTGCAGCTTCCACCAGGACCAGGCCAGTTGGCCGGCCGGCACCATCAGCAGGAGCAACAAGACGCCCAGGCCGATCGCCACGCGTCTCCAGCCGCCGCTCCTGCCGCGACGCCTGCCCGGCTTGGCCCTGCCGATCTTCGACTTGCCTCGTGCCAACGTGCCTCCTCGAACAGGGCGGCCACGCAGGGCCGCCCCTACAGCATTCACCCGCGATCCAGAACCTCCTGGAGAAGGATCTGGGCGGCCACGGCGTCGATGCGTCCCGGCTCCCAGCGCGCGCCGATGCCGGCCCGGCGCAGCCGCGCGGCGGCCTCGGCGCTGGTCAGCGTCTCGTCCACCAGCTCGAGCGGCAGCCCCGTCATCCCGGCCAGGCGCTCCCCGAAGCGGCGGACCCGCTCGGCGGCGGCACCTCGCTCGCCTTCCAGGCTCAACGGCTCGCCCAGAACCAGCCGCTCGACCCCTTCCCGGCGGGCGATCTCGGCGATCTGGCGCAGGGCCGAGCGGTCGTTCCGGCGCTCCAGGGTGGTCAGCGGTACCGCGAGCCTGCCGGCCGGGTCGGAGATCGCGAGGCCGATCCGCTTCTCGCCGAAGTCGATGCCCAGGGAGCGCATGGCGAAAGGCGCATTGTACCGGAGCCGACCCGCGGAAACGGCTGTGCTAGGATCGCTCTCCCGGTTTGCCGCCCGCGAACGGCGGCCGGCAACTCCCCCAAAGTCGCCGCATAGGAGTGGTCATGGACGACGTCGTTATCTTGAGCGCGGTGCGCACGCCGATCGGAGCCTTCCAGGGTGCGCTCTCGGGCTTTCCTGCGCACGCGCTGGGCGCGCGCGCCATTGCCGCCGCCGTCGAGCGGGCGGGGCTGACCCCCGACGACATCCAGCAGGTCAACATGGGCTGCGTGCTGACGGCCGGACAGGGCCAGGCGCCGGCCCGCCAGGCGGCGATCGGCGCCGGCTGTCCCGTCGCCACCGGCGCGATCACCCTCAACAAGGTCTGCGGCTCCGGCATGCGGGCGGCGATGATCGCCGCCAACGACCTGCGCTGCGGCGACTTCCAGCTCGTCGTCGCCGGCGGCATGGAGAGCATGAGCCAGGCGCCCTATCTCGCTACCGGCGCCCGTGACGGGCTTCGCTTGGGGCACGGCAAGCTGATCGACTCGATGATCCACGACGGCCTGTGGGACCCGTACGGCGATCTGCACATGGGCAACTGTGCCGAGACCTGCGCCGCCGAGTACAAATTCAGCCGCGAGGAGCAGGACGCCTACTCTGTCGAGAGCTACCGGCGCGCCCGCGAGGCTACGGAACAAGGGCTCTTTGCCGCCGAGATCATCCCCGTGCAGATCCCGCAGAAGAAGGGCGAGCCGCTGACGGTGGAACGCGACGAAGAGCCGTTCAAGGCCGACCTCTCCCGCATCTCGACGCTGCGCCCGGCCTTCCAGAAGGAGGGCACGGTGACGGCGGGCAACTCCAGTAAGATCAACGACGGCGCCGCCGCCCTGGTGCTCACGACGGCCGCCGAGGCCGCGCGGCGGGGCGCCAAACCGTTGGCCCGCATCATCGCCCATGGTTCCCTCGCCCAGAAGCCGGAGTGGTTCACCACGGCGCCGGCGGGGGCCGTCCGCGGCGCGCTGGAGCGGGCGGGCCTCAAGGCGGCCGACATCGACCTTTGGGAGGTCAACGAGGCCTTCGCGGTCGTGGCGCTCGCCTTCCTGCGCGACCTCGAGCTGCCGCCCGACCGGATCAACATCCGGGGCGGCGCCGTCGCGCTCGGCCATCCGATCGGCTCCTCCGGCGCCCGCATCCTCGTTACCTTGCTGCACGCCCTGCGGGAGCGCGGCGGCCGCCTCGGATGCGCCGCCATCTGCATCGGCGGCGGCGAGGCTACCGCGATGATCGTCGAGCGCATAGACTAGCGCCGCTCTCATGCTCGCGAACCGCTCGACTCCGCCCGCCCCGCTGCTGGCGCTCTGTCTCTGCCTGGCCTCACCCGCCGCGGCGCAGGAGACCCCCCAGCCCCCTACCACTCCGCCGCCTGCGGAGCAGCCGGCCGCGCCGACGACTCAGCCGCAAGGCCCCGTCGAGCCGGTGGCGCCGCCCGCGCCGACGGGCGCTCAGCCTTCCGGTCCGCCGCAGACGACGGCGGCGCCCGCGACTCCGCCGCAGCCCGCGGGTCCACCCGGCGCCGGCCCCGGCCGGCTGGACTTCCAGCTCAAATTCACCGACGCGCACGGCGGCGGCAGCGCCGCCGGCAGCGCCGCCAACCTCGAGTACAAACGCGAGGACTACGCCGTGCTCACCGGCGGCGTGCAGATCCGCTATCAGGACATCGATCTCAAGGCGGATCAGGCGGAGATCGACCTCGAAACCAAGATCGTCACCGCCAGGGGCAACGTCATCCTCGACCAGGGACCGCGCCGGCTGACCGGCGACGACCTGACCTTCGATCTCAACACCAAGACCGGCAAGCTCAACCACGCCACCGGCCAGGTCTCTCCGGACTACTACTTCACCGGCACCGAGGTCGCCAAGACCGGCGACGACACCTACCTGGTGACCAACGGCATCTTCACCTCCTGCAGCCAGAAGACGCCGGACTGGAGCTTCCGCCTGCGCCGGGCGACGGTCGAGGTCGAGGGTTACGCGCACGTGCAGTCCGCCTCGATGCGCGTCAAGAAGCTGCCCGTCTTCTACACCCCGTACATCCTGTGGCCGGTGAAGAGCGAGCGCAGCTCCGGGTTCCTGATCCCCAACGTCGGCTATTCCGACCGGCGCGGCGCCTCCCTCGGCCTCGCCTATTTCCAGACGCTGGGCCGCAGCTACGACACGACGTTCCACGTCGATCTCTACTCGCAGAACTTCCTCGGCTTCGGCAACGAGTTCCGCTATCAGCCGACCGCGGGCACCAAGGGCGACCTGCTGGGCTACTACGTGCGCGACTCGGAGATCGACGACTGGCGCTGGAAGCTGGAGTGGAACCACACCACCGACGACCTGCCCTGGGGGATGCGCGGCGTCGTCCAGTACTCGGACTACTCGGATTTCAACTTCTTCCGCGACTTCGAGCGCTCCTTCGACCGCAACACCCTGCGCTTCATCGACAGCCGCGGATTCGTGACCGGCAACTGGGGCCCCCACCTCCTCAACATCCTGGCCAGCAGCCGCGAGGCTTTCGTCACGCTCGACCAGACGATCGAGCAGCGGCGGCTGCCCGAGGTCGAGTACCGCCTGCGCTCCACCCGCCTCGCCCGCACGCCGTTCTATCTGCAGCTCCAGAGCTCGCTCGACTACTTCGACATCAGCCGGCCCAACAGCTACAGCGGCACCTACGGCCGCGCCGACCTGTTCCCGCAGGTGACGCTGCCGATTCGCACCTTCCCCTGGCTTTCGCTTTCCGTCACCGGCGGCGAGCGGCTGACCTGGTACGGCGACACTCTCGACGCCACCCAGAAAGCCTTTTCGGGAGAGAGCCTGACGCGCGCCTTCCCGACGGCGAACGCCGACATCGTCGGCCCCTCCTTCTCCCGCATCTTCGACCGCAAGATCGGCGGCTTCGCCAAGTTCAAGCACGTCATCGAGCCGCGCTGGACCTACACCTACACCGGGGAGATCGACGACGCCGACGCCAGCAGCGTGCCGCTGTTCGACGAGGTCGACACGCCGCGCTCGACCAACGTTGGACGTTTGGCGCTCGACCAACGTATCCTGGGGAAACCGGACAAGGAGAACGGCGTCGCGCGCGAGGTGCTGTTCTTCGAGCTCGCCCGCAACTACAGCTTCGACGACACCCAGCCGCTCCAGTTCTCCGCCGACCGCCAGGTGACCACGAGCGAAGGCCCCATCGAAGCGCTGCTCCGCTTCAACCCCACCGACCGGATCACCCTCAAGATGGAAGCGGATTACGACACCCTGTTCAGCGGCATCACCTCGACGGGCCTGACAGGCAACTACGGCTTCGGCGCCGGCAACTACCTCGGCGCGACCTGGTTCACCCGGTCGCGCCCCGAGACGGGAGAGAGCCTGAGCAATCAGGTGCGGTTGAACGGCGCGCTCAATCTGACCTCCTGGCGGCTGCATCTGGAAGGGCAGCTCAACTACGACTTCGAGGAAAAGCTCCTGCAACAGCAGACGCTGGTGATGAACTACACGTCGCAATGCTACGGATTGCGCCTCGAGCTGCGGGATTTTCGCGCGGGAACCGGACCGCGCACCCGCGACAAGGACATCCGGTTCTCGCTGACGCTGAAGAACGTGGGCACGTTCCTCGATCTCAACAGCCGCAGCACGACGGTCGAGCCGTAGCCGTCCGCATCATCGGAGACCTCGCAGACCTATGAAAGGACTGATCCTTTCAGGTGGCAAGGGAACGCGACTGCGCCCCTTGACCTACACCTCGGCCAAACAGCTCGTGCCGGTCGCCAACAAGCCGGTGCTCTTCTATGCCATCGAAGCGGTGGTGGCGGCCGGCATCACCGAGATCGGCATCATCGTCGGCGAGACGCAGGCCGAGATCCGGTCCGCCTTGGGAGACGGCTCGCGCTTCGGCGCCCGCCTCACCTACATCGAACAGGAAGCCCCGCTCGGCCTCGCCCACGCCGTGAGGATCGCCGAGGAGTTCATCGCCGGCTCGCCGTTCGTCATGTACCTGGGAGACAACCTGATCGCCGGCGGCATCACCGGCCTGGTCGAGGAGTTCAGGAGTCTGCGCTGCAACTCCGAGATCCTGCTCGCCGAGGTTCCCAACCCGGAGCAGTTCGGCGTCGCCGAGCTGACGCCGGAGGGCAAGGTGCAACGCCTCGTGGAGAAGCCGCGCGAGCCGCGGAGCAACCTGGCGCTCGTCGGTGTCTACATGTTCGACTCCTGCATCTTCGAGTCGGTCCGGCGCATCAAGCCCTCGGCCCGCGGCGAGTTGGAGATCACCGACGCGATCCAGGACCTCATCGAGCGCGGGCTCGACGTCCACCCGCACATCGTCCGCGGCTGGTGGAAGGACACCGGCAAGCTGGAGGACATGCTGGAGGCCAACCGCATCGTCCTCGAAGGGCTGGAGGTAGGGGATGGCGGTAAACCCGCGGGGCTCGACGCGGGCAGCCGCATCGAAGGACGGGTCGAGATCGGCGAGGATGTCGAACTCGTCGATTCGCTGGTGCGCGGACCGGCCGTCATCGGCGCCGGCACGCGCCTCGAGCACGCCTTCGTCGGCCCCTACACCTCGATCGGCGAACGCTGCACGCTGGTGCGCTGCGAGATGGAGAACTCCATCGTCCTCTCCGACTGCGAGATCCGCGACATCCCGCTGCGCATCGACGCCTCGCTGATCGGCCGCAACGTGCGCATCGTCAAGACCGACTTCAAGCCCAAGGCCTACCGCTTCATGCTCGGGGACAACTCGGAGGTGGGAATCACCTAGATGCGCTGTCTGGTTTTCGGCGGGGCCGGCATGCTGGGCCAGGCGGTGATCGCGCAGGCCCGGTCCCGCGGCTGGGCGGCGCTCGGTCTCTCCCACGCTCAAGCCGACGTCACAGACCGCGGCCGCCTGCTCGAGTGGGCGGATGCCTTCCGTCCCGAGCTGGTGATCAACTGCGCCGCTTTCACCCGCGTCGACGACTGCGAGGTGGAGACGGCGCGGGCGTTCGCCGTCAACGGCGAAGCCGTCGGCAACGCCGCCGCCGCCGCGGCGAGAGCGGCAGCGCGGCTGGTCCACGTCTCCACCGACTACGTCTTCGACGGCGAAGCCCGCGAGCCGTACCGCGAGGACGCGCCCGCCGCGCCGCGCTCCGTCTATGGCGCCAGCAAGCTGGAAGGCGAGCGGCGCGCCCTCGCCGGCGAAGGCTCCCTGGTGGTGCGCACGAGCTGGCTGTTCGGCCCCGGCGGCCCCAACTTCGTGACCGCAATGGTGGACCGCATCGAAGCCGGTAAGCTGCCGTTGCGGGTCGTCAACGACCAGGAGGGGTGCCCAACGTACGCTCCGTTTCTGGCGGCGGCGCTGCTCGACCTGGCGCGGCTCGGCGCCACCGGAATCGTTCATTACCGCAACCGCGAGCCGGTCTCCTGGTACGCTTTCGCGGTCGAGATCGCCCGCCTGTGGTCCGGAACGGCCGCGGTGGTGCCCGTCACCACCGCCGAGTTTCCGCGGCCGGCGCGCCGTCCGGCCTACTCGGTCCTCGACGTGACGCGCTGCGAGGAGATCACCGGCCGGCGCGTGGAGCCCTGGGAGTCGGGGCTCGTGGAAATGTTGTCCTGGTTGAAAACATGGAGGAGTCGATGAGGGCTTTGATCACTGGAATCACCGGCTTCGCCGGATCGCATCTGGCGGAGTACATCTTGGCGGAGCAGCCCGGCGTGGAGGTCTTCGGCACCTTCCGCTGGCGCAGCCGCATGGGCAACGTGGAGCACCTCGACAAGCAGATCAAGCTGATCGAGGCCGACCTGCGCGACTACAGCTCGATGCACCGGGCGCTGGAGATCTCGCAGCCGGACTTCATCTTTCACCTCGCGGCCCAGAGCTTCGTGCCGGCGAGCTGGAATGCTCCCAACGACACCATCGTCACCAACGTCAGCGGACAGGCCAACCTGTTCGAGGCGATCCGCATCCTGAAGCTCGATCCCGTCGTGCAGATCGCCTGCTCCAGCGAGCAGTACGGCCTGGTGTTGCCGGACGAGGTGCCGATCCGCGAGACCAATCCGCTGCGCCCGCTCTCCCCTTATGCCGTCTCCAAGGTGGCGCAGGACTACCTCGGCTACCAGTACTTCCAGAGCTACGGCCTCAAGGTCATCCGCACCCGCGGCTTCAATCACACCGGCCCGCGGCGGGGGCAGGTCTTCGTCACCTCCAACTTCTGCAGCCAGGTGGCGGCGATCGAGCTCGGATTGCAGGAGCCGGTCATCCGCGTCGGCAACATCGAGGCCATCCGCGACTTCACCGACGTGCGTGACATGGTGCGCGCCTACTGGCTCGCCGTCACCAAGGCCCGCCCCGGCGAGGTCTACAACATCGCCACCGGCCACGGCATCCGCATTCGCGAGATGCTCGACCGCGTGCTCGCCCTTTCCAAGGTGGACGTGAAAGTCGAAGTCGATCCGGCCCGCCTGCGCCCGTCGGACGTGGAGATCCTGATCGGCGACAGCTCGAAGTTCCGGGCCGACACCGGCTGGGAGCCGCGCATTCCGTTCGAGCAGACCCTGCAGGATCTGCTCGCCTACTGGCGCGACACGCTCGCCCGCCGGCGGCAAGGGGAGTAACCGGCCTCCCATGCGCGTCCTGATCACCGGCGTCGGCGGCTTCGTGGGCCTGCGGCTCGCCCGCCATCTGCTGAAGTGCGGCGACCGCGTGAGCGGCACCTATATCGGCGCCGCTCCGGAGCTGCCGGCGGTGGATCTCTATCCGGCGGATCTGGTGGACCGCCCAGCGCTGGAACGGGCCGTCGCCGCCGCCGAGCCGGACGTGATCATCAATCTGGCGGGCCTCTCCCACATCGGCGATTCGTGGCGCGAGAAGATGCCCGACTACTTCTGGGTGAACTTCGTCGGCACCGAGAACCTGCTCGCCGTCGGCGCGGGGAGGAGGGTGATCGTCGTCTCCAGCGCCGACGTCTACGGCGAGGTCCCCGAGGATCACCAGCCGATTCCCGAGAGCCGGTCGGTCTCGCCGCGCAGCCCCTACGCCATCACCAAGGCCGCGGCGGAGCGGCTCGCCTTCGCCGCCGGCGCCGTGGTGGCCCGCTCGTTCAACCTGATCGGCCCTGGGCAGGCGCCGGGCTTCGTGCTGCCGTCCTTCGCCGCCCAGCTCGCCGCCATCGCCCGCGGCGAGCGCGAGCCGGTGCTGAGGGTAGGGAATCTCTCCGCACGCCGAGACTTCGTGCACGTGGACGACGGCGTCGCCGCCTACCGCATCCTGGCCGAGAAGGGCGAGCCGGGCACCGCCTACAACATCGCGAGCGGCCGCGCCCTCTCGGTCGAGGAGGTTCTCCACCGTCTGATGGACATCGCCGGCGTCTCCGCGCAGATCGCCACCGATCCGGAGAAGTTCCGCGCCGTCGACCTCCCCCTGCTGCGGGGTGACGCGAGCCGCCTGCGCACCCTCGGCTGGGAGACGCGGCGGAGCGTCGATGACGCGCTCACCGACCTCTGGAAGGAGGTGGATTCTGGATTGTAAGATCCAAAATCCAATAACGATATGAAAATCCTGATCACGGGTGGTACCGGCTTCCTGGGCCGCCGCATCGTCGCCGAGCTGGCGCCGCGGCATGAGCTGCGTCTCCTCGTGCGCCGCGGCTCCTCGCGCGAGCGCTTCCCCGCGGGCGCCGAGTTCGCCGAAGGGGACGTCACCGACCGCGCCAGCCTCGACCGCGCCGTCGCCGGCTGCGACGCGGTGCTCCACGCCGCGGCATTGGTCAAGATCCTCGCGCCGCGCGAAGAGTTCGACCGCATCAACGTCGGCGGACTGGAGAACGTCCTTGCCGCGGTGGAGCAGGCCCGCATCGGCCGCGCCCTCTACGTCTCCAGCTTCATCGCCCTCGGACCCACCGAGCAGGCGCCGGGCGGCGTGCTCGACGAGTCGGCGGAGCCGCGCGAGCGGCCCTGGATCAACGACTACGAGCGCACCAAGGCCCTCTCCGACCGCCTGGCCCGAAGGGCCATCGCCGCCGGCCTGCCACTCGCCGTCGTCTACCCCGGCGTCATCTACGGACCGGGGGAGCTGACCGAGGGCAACATCGTCGTGCGCCACATCCTCGACCTCGTGCATCACCGCCTGCCGGCGCTCATCGGCTCGCCGGCGCGGCGGTGGAACTACGTCTACGTCGACGACGTCGCCCGCGGCATCGCGCTGGCGCTGGAGAAGAGCCCGGCCGCGGGACGCTACGTCCTGGGGGGCGAGAACGTGATGCTCAAGGACTTCTACGCCACCGTCGGACGGCTCACCGGCGCCAAGATCCCATCCCTGCGCATGCCGGACGGCCTCGCCAAGGCGACCGGCGCCCTGCAAAAGGCGTGGGCCCGGATGCGCGGCACTACGCCGCAGCTCACGCCGGACCTGGTCGAGATCTACAAGCACGATTGGGCCTACGACTCGAGCCGCGCGGAAAAAGAGCTCGGCTACCGCGGCCGGCCGCTCGCCGAAGGGCTCGCCGCCACCGTCACCTGGCTCAAGGAGACGGCGCCGTGGCAGTGACGCGCGGCGAGCTGCTGCGCAAAGTCGTCCACATGGGAGTGGGGCTGATCGCCTTCTCCCTGCATTTCCTCGGCTCCTTCTGGGCCGCCGTGCTCGCCGCCGGCGCCGTCGGTTTCAACGTCTTCCTCCTCCCCCGCGTCGGCGGCCGCAAGCTCTGGCGTCAATCCGAGCTGGAGGCCGGCTCCTCCCTCGGCATCGTCCTTTATCCCATGGCCGTGCTGCTGCTGATCCTCGTCTTCTACCAGAAGCTGGAGATCGCCGCGGCGGCCTGGGGGATCCTCGCCTTCGGCGACGGCATGGCCTCGGTGGCCGGCATGCAATTCGGCCGGCGCAAGCTCCCCTGGAATCCGCACAAGAGCTGGGTGGGATCGCTCGCCTACGTGATCTTCGGCACCTTCGCCTCGGCGGCGCTCCTGCTCTGGACGCCGCGGGACCATGCCTATGCTCCCGGCTTCGCCCTGGCGGTCTGCTTCGCCACGGCCCTCGTCGCCGCCGCGCTCGAGTCGTTGCCGCAGGGGCTGGACGACAACATCGGCGTGCCGCTCGTCTCCGGTCTCTTCCTGCTCGGCCTCGTCCTCACCGAGGGGCACTGGAGCCAATTCCTGGCCCAGGACGGCCTCGGTCTGCGGCTGCTGCTCGCCGCCGCCGTCAACGCCGCGCTCGCCGGCGCGGCCTACGCGGCGCGCACGGTGAACCTCTCCGGCGTGGTGGCGGGCTTCGCCGTCGGCTTCCTCATCTACGCCTTCCTCGACTGGCGGGGCTACCTCTTGCTGCTCGCCTTCTTCGTCATCGGCAGCGCCTGCACCAAGCTCGGCTACCGCAAGAAGGAGGCCGCCAAGCTGGCGCAGGAGAACAAGGGCCGGCGGGGAGCACGCCATGCGCTGGCCAACGCCGGCGTGGCCACCGCCTGCGCCATCTTCGCGGCGGTCACCGGTCATCCGGTGCTCTTCGCCCTCGCCTTCGCCGGCGCCTTTGCCACCGCCGCCGCCGATACCTCCTCCAGCGAGATCGGCCAGCTCATCGGCCGCCGCACGTACCTCGTAACGACCTTCCGGCCGGTTCCCCGCGGCACCGAAGGCGCCGTCTCGCTCGAAGGTACGCTGACGGGGATCTTCGCCTCGGCGGTGATCGCCGCCCTCGGCGCCGGGCTCGGCCTCTTCTCCTGGCAAGGCGTGCTCCCCATCGTCCTCGCCGCCTTCGTCGGCACCACCTTCGAGAGCGTCGTCGGCGCGGCCCTCGAGCGGCGCCGGCTGCTCGACAACGAAGCGCTCAACTTTCTCAACACGCTGGTCGGGGCCCTGGTCGCCGTCGTCTTCACGCCCTGGGTCTGAGGTCCGTTTATGGAGTCCACAGCCGTCTCGTCCCCTTCGCCGTCCAAGCTCCAGCTCTACATGCAGCTCGCGCGGCCGTTCACCCTGCTGCCGCCGCTGCTCGGCATCGTCTCCGGCTCGGTCTGTGCCTTCGGCTCGGTCCACAACCCCGATCCCTCGCGCAGCCTCAGCCTCTCCGTGGTGCTGACAGTCATCCTCGGCTCGCTCTGCGCCAGCTTCATGAACGCGGCCTCGAACGCGATCAATCAGATTTACGACCTGGAGATCGACCGCCTCAACAAGCCGAACCGGCCGCTGGTGACCGGCGCGCTCTCGCTGCGCGAAGCGTGGATCTTCACCTGGATTTTCTACGCGCTGGCGCTGATCCCCACCTGGCTCGTCGTTCCGTATCCCTACGAGACACTCGGGCAGAAGCTCACGGCGCCGCTCGCCTACCACATCACGTTCTTCATCTATCTGGCGGGCCTGCTCTTCACCTTCATCTACTCGGCTCCGGAGCTGGGGCGCACCAAGACGCGCGGCATGCTTGCCAACTTCACCATCGCCATTCCCCGCGGCGTGCTGCTCAAAGTGGCGGGCTGGGCCATGGTGGCGCAGGTCTGGTTCACGGAGCCGTGGTACATCGGCGGCGTGATCGGACTCTTCCTGATCGGCGCCTCCTCCACCAAGGACTTCGCCGACATCGAAGGCGACCGCGCCGGCGGCTGCAAGACGCTGCCGATCGTCTATGGAGTCAAGAAAGCCGCCTGGATCATCGCGCCCTTCTTCGTGCTCCCCTGGCTCTTCGTGCCGCTCGGAGCGTTCCTCCGCGATCCGCAGAACCCGCAGCACGCCATCCTCACCGGTAATCCGTCGATCCTCACCGCCTTCGGGGTCCTCTTCACGATCTGGGGCGCCTACACGGTCTACCTGCTGCTGCGCGATCCCAACTCGCTCACCGAGACGGAGAATCACCCGTCCTGGAAGCACATGTATCTGATGATGATGGGTGCACAGGTGGCGTTTGCGCTGGCGTATATGTTCTAGCGGTATGCATTCCTGAGCCTTGCGGTTCGCCGTCGCCGTCAGCGAACCTGTCCTACCGCAAGTCCGACGTTCGGCATGACGTCTCGGATTCCCGAAGGCTGAACGGTCGAGATCACCTTGAAGCTCATGATTCCTTCATCTCCGCCCAGCATGGAAAGCGGAATCGAGACCCGCGCACCGTCCACGAGAAGAGTCGCGGATCTCTGACCCACGAAGGTGAAGGCATTCTGCACTCCGGTGTTCTTGTAAACCAGCGCGGTCGGAGGCGAACCTTCGAGATTCACGATGTATTCGGAACCAATCAGAGTCCTGTCCCAACTGCCGTCCGCGTCCACCCCGCGATGGCCGGTAGCCGGATTCTGATCGAGATCGAGATCGAACTGCGCCAACCAGGCCACGTTCTTGAACGAGCTCGACGCGAAGTGGACTTCGAGCTGCGCCGAGCCGTTCGCCACCGTAATCGAGCCTTTCTTGAGATCCACTGGAGTCCCACCGGAATCTCCAGTGGCGTCGGAAACTGACCCGGAGAACGAGCCGCCCGAGGCGCACGCCGCGATGCCGCAGGAAATGATCTTGGCGACTCCGTTGATACACCCGAAGGTCGCGGCCGGCGCGGGGATGCTCAAGCAATTCAGGGCGGTCAGGCCGACGCTGATGGCACTGAACTGCGTGCACAGTGCCGAGCTGAAAAAGGACGTGATGCTCGAAAACGACAGCCGGATTCCCATTGAGCGAAGAATGCAGCCCAGTGTATCGAGGGCGGTCTTCGAAGGATTGGCTCCAATCGCGTTCTCATAGACCGACAGGTGGATCTGAGCGTGGAGAGACCCGGCCGTTCGGCGAGCCAACTGGAGCCCGCTCGAGGTGATAAGGATCTCATCCTCATCGTTTCCCCACAGACGCACCTCGGGTTCGCCGAGAGGTCCCTGGCTCGCTTGGAGAAAGAAGACCTGACCCGACGATCCTTCGAAAAACAGCAACAGCCGCGCGTCCCGGAGACCTTCTCCCGCGAGAGAGATGACGAAAACCTGAGGCGATTCGGGCGTTACCACAGCCCCGGTGGCCGTCGGCTGGATTCCCTGCCGCGAGAGGTCGGTGAGAACCGCCGCCAGGCGGAAATCCGTGGACGTGGCGGAATCGAGGTCCACTTGAGGCATACCAAACGCCGCTGCCAGTTCGCCGAATTCCATTGGCGGGTTTACAGCGTTGAACCGGCCCAGATCCTGCGTTTCTCCCCTGCGGCCGGCCAAGAGCAGCGCTGAGCACGTCAACAGCACGATGAGCTTCGTCGTACGCATCGCGATTTCTCCCTGGAAGACACACGTTCCACCTTAGAGTGAGCTAGAAGGAGATTCCATTTCAGAGGCCGGAGTCGGCCTTCTCTCTGAGCTCGGCTTGAGGGATGGGGCGGTCCCGTGCCGCGATCCGGGACCGCTCCGCAGAACGTCAATTGTCAATGAGCACCCACACCCGCCCATCACCTTCCTGAATTCTCCAGCGGCAACCGCGGCTCGGCTCGCCTCGACAGGAAATTGGCGAAACTTGTATCGGGAGTGGCTGCGGAGCAGGTGACAGCCGAGCCGGCGCGGCGGTGCCGGGGTTTTCTGGAGTCACTCCTGGTATCGGCTCTTCAGCCAGGTCCCCAAACTCCAGAACTCCGTCCCCACCGTCCGCTGCAGGGCGGACGCCACGGACTTCGGTTCGACCGCCGCTCGGGCGAGTAGGAACCAGGAGAACGGGTAGAGATGCTGGTCATGAAGGCCGTGCTGCCCGTACGGTAGATAGACCTGCGGCTTGTCTTCGGTAACCGGTTCATCGCGGACGACACCGACGACGGTGCTCCACGGTTCCGTGCCGTGGAGCCTCAGTCTTTTCCCAAGCGGATCTTCTCCGGGCCAGTTCTCCTTCGCAAAACTTTCGCTGACGATCGCCACCGGGATGCTGGACGAGTCGTCGCGCTCCGAGAAGAGCCGGCCCCGGATCAGTTGGATCTCCATGGTTGCGAAGTATCCGGAGCTGACACCAACGACATAGGTGAAGGTTGAAGTACCTTGCGGATTTCCCTCGAGTTGAAGTCCGGACTGGTTCCTTCGCTTCGGGAGAGGAATGCCAGGAAGCTGATCGACGACCGCGGCCTGTACCACGCCGGGAGTTGCGACAGCTCGATCGAGGAACGAGTGGAGCCTCGCCACCTCCGGCTGCCCCGCTCCGTGGATCTTGAGCTCCGTCGCAAGGACATTACGCTTCCATGCTACCTCTTCCTCGCGGCCCTGCAATTTGCTCAGAGCGTTCTCGCAAGCCACAGCGAAGAACGCGAGAAGAAAGCAGGAAGCGGCTGCGAATGGTCTCGGCATCGGAGCATTCCTCTCTGCGCGCGTGAGCCATGGGATTCCGATGTTTTGCGGATCCTACCAGCTTGGAGTGTGGGGCGTCCTGAGCCGGCGCGCAGAGAGGAATGGTTGTGGCCTACGGGTTGCCGCAAAAATCGCTGCACTGGCGGAACGTCCCGCCATCGCACCGGCAGCAGGCGACGCAGTCGCCGGTCGCCTGGCAGTTACAGCAGGCCGGGGTGCCACAGGGACATGTCGGGCAACTGGTGACGGTGCCGTTGCAGTTGACGGAGCCCCGAATGCCGCTGGCGCAGTTCTGGTTTTGGAACGTGCAAGTGCCACCGGTGCCGGTGAAGGTGCAGCTTACGTTGACGCTGGAGGTGTCGTTGCAGGTGGCCGTGGCGGAGCAGGTCTTGAAGAAGTTGCCCTGCCGCCGGGCGGCGAAGACAGCGTCCGGCTGAGGCTTGGGGCAGGCCATGTCCATCGGCTCATCGAGAATCGCGGCCAGCGCCTCGGCGCTCAGCGGGGCCACGCTCGGCGCCGGCGTTTTGGAAAAACCTGCGGCGGCGGTAATGAAGGACAGGACAGCCACGGCGATCCAAGCTCTCTTCATCTCTTTCCCCTCCACTGTTTGGTGAATCTTACTATGTGCGAGTATCCCTCTCTATCGTAGATTCTGTCAAGCTCTACTGGCGAGCCTGCCCAGATCGGGTACTGCAGCGAAGCAGTGTCGGGGCGCGACCGTCTGAAGGACGCTCACCTCCGGCTGCCCCGCGGCGACGGCGATCTCCCCTCCCTGCATGAATCTCCCTCCAGGCCGCTGCGCCATTCCCCAGGCTCGGCGCGCTCCGCCGTCAGGAACTCTCCGTCGCAGCCCCGCGATCACGAGCCTCTGCGTTCACAGGGGGCCGCGCTGCCCCCGCCGTTTTGCATTTCGATCTCCGCGAACCGCACGAAGCCCCTTAGGATTGAGACACAAAGCTCGCGGGGGAGACATTCCCCCTCGCGATTGCGAAACATCCCCACGCGGGGGCATCACAAGTTCAGCCCGGGGGAAATGATTCCCCTGCCGATTGCGACACTCCCCCATGAGGGGGCAACATTCCCCCCGGCGGGGGCAACACAACCCCGTAGAGTTACAGGGCTTCCCCTCGCGGGGACCGTTCCCTCCCGACTGGGGGAGCACTGCAATCCGGCGGGGGAATGTCTCAATCGCCGGGGGGCGTGTCTCCCCTCCCTTTCCTTGTGATGCAATCCGAGAGGGCGGGGGGTTCCGTGCGGGTTTTGTGTCGCAATCACCGTTCGCGAAAGACCACTCCAGCCGGGGCCGGGTAAGAGGTCCACGGCTTTCCTGCACGAAGGTAAGGCGAAAGGAGTGATCCGAAGGGGGAAGACGCGCGAGCCCCGGGGGAGAAGTCCCGTCTCCATGGGGCCACTTGCATTCACCGTGTGTCATGTCTCAAGATTGAGTCACAAGGGCCGATTGCGCGCAAGAGATTTCGCCGCCCGCCAAGGGCGGCCCACTCGCCGCCCTTTCAAGCCAGAAACAGTCGCGAAGGTCCTAGCCGCATGCCTCGGCGCACTCGCCGGCCGTGCCGCCGTCGCACCGGCAGCAGGCGAAGCAGTCGCCGCTCGATTCGCACACGCAGCAGATCGGCCTCAGGTTGCAGGGACACGCCGGACAGTTGGTGACGGTGCCGTTGCAGTTGACGAACCCCTGAATACCATTGGCACAGTCCTGATTCTGGAACGTGCAGGTGCCACCGCTGCCCCCGAAGTTACAGCTGATATTGGTGCCGGAGGTGTCGTTGCAGGTCGCGGTGGCGGAGCAAGCCTTGAAGAAATTACCCTGTCTCCGTGCGGCGAAGACGGCGTTTTCCTGCGGTCTCGAACATGCGGTTCCCGCGGGCTGACCGAGGATCGCAGCCAAAGCCTCGGCGCTGAGTGGGACCACGCTCGGTGCCGGCGTCTGGGAGAAACCTGCGGCGGTGGCAAGAAAGGCCAGGACGACTGCGGCGAACCAGACTCTCTTCATGGGTCACCCTCCATCTTGTTGGTGACTCTTTAGGAAGTGCAAATATAATGCCTTATCATTGAGCTCTCGGACTCAGTGATTCAGGCGCGGAAGGGCTGCGGCTTAAAAATCGCCGCACGCCTGGCTGCACTGGCGGATGGTACCGCCGTCGCACCGGCAGCAGGCGAAGCAGTCGCCCGTCGAGAAGCAGGTACAGCAGACCACGGGACCGCCGCAGTCACAGATCGGACATTGGGTGATGGTGCCGTTGCAGTTGACCGACCCTCTCACGCTGGCGGCGCAGTTCTGGTTCTGGAACGTGCAGGTGCCGCCGCTGCCGGTATAGCTGCAACTGACATTGACGCCGGATGTGTCATTGCAGGTCGCGGTCGCGGAGCAGGCCTTGAAGAAATTGCCCTGGCGCCGGGCGGCATAGACCACATCCTCCTGCGGTTGGGAGCAAACGCCTCCCGTCGGCTGATCGAGAATCGCGGCTAGAGCGACGCTCAACCCTGGCGTCTGGGCGAAACCCGTGGCGGCTGAAACGAAGGACCCGATGGCGGCGATGATCCAGATTCTCTTCATTCTCTTCCCCTGCAGGCTCTAGGGGAACCCTCCGGAGCACTCCTCGCTGCAGGCGCGGATCGTACCGCCGTCGCACCGGCAGCAGGAGAAGCAGTCGCCGGTCGACTCGCATCTGCAGCAGGCCGGAGTGCCGCAGGGACATGTCGGGCAACTGGTGACGGTGCCGTTGCAGTTGACGGAGCCCCTGATGCCGCTGGCGCAGTTCTGGTTCGTGAACGTGCAGGTGCCGCCGGTGCCGGTGAAGGTGCAGCTCACGTTGACGCCGGAGGTGTCGTTGCAGGTGGCCGTGGCGGAGCAGGTCTTGAAGAAGTTGCCCTGCCGCCGGGCGGCGAAGACAGCATCCGGCTGAGGCTTGGGGCAGGCCACGTCAATCGGCTCATCGAGGATCGCGGCCAGCGCCTCGGCGCTCAGCGGGGCCACGCTCGGCGCCGGGGTCTGGGAAAAACCTATGGCGGCGTTAATGAAGGACAGGACAGCCACGGCGATCCAGACTCTCTTCATCTCTTTCCCCTCCATTTGGTTGGCGAATCTTACCAAATACGAGTATCAGTCTCTATCGCAGGTCCTGTCAAGCGCCATTCGCCCGCCAAGGGCGGCCCACTCGCCGCCCTTTCAAGCCAGAAACAGTCGCGAAGGTCCTAGCCGCACGCCTCGGCGCACTGGCCAAGGGTGCCACCGTCGCACCGGCAGCAGGCGAAGCAGTCACCGGTCCGGTCGCAGGTACAGCAGACCGGCCTGTCATCGCAGGGGCAGACGGGACAGTTGGTGACGGCGCCCTGGCAATTGACGAACCCCTGAATACCATTGGCACAATCTTGATTCTGGAACGTGCAGGTGCCGCCGGCGCCACCGTAGTTACAACTGACGGGAGTGCCGGAGGTGTCGTTGCAGGTCGCGGTGGCGGAGCAGGTCTTGAAGAAATTACCCTGCCGCCGTGCAGCGAAGACGACGTTCTCCTGCGGCTTGGAGCATGCGGCTCCCGTCGGCTGACCGAGGATCGCGGCCAGGGCCTGGGCGCTGAGCGGGGCCGCGCTCGGCGCCGGCGTCTGGGAGAACCCTGCGGCAGCAGCAAGGAAAATTAGGACGGCTGCGGCGATCCAGACTCTCTTCATGGCTTTCACCTCCACTGGTTAGAGAGCTTTAACATATGCGAGCGCTGTGCCACGAGCCGCTGACCCCGATCGCTCCTTTGCTACTATCGCCCCCTCCGTGAAAGGAGCTGCAATGGATTTTGAGCTGCCGAAGAACGTGCGTAGATTCCGCCCGCCTCACGTTCCTGGACGGACCGTGCGGTGGGTGATCGTCATCCTCCTCGCCGTCATCTTCATTTCCTCCACCTGGTTCACCATCGATCCCGAGGAAGCGGGCGTCGTGCTCCGCTTCGGCCGTGTCGCGCGCCAGGTCTCCTCCGGACCGCACCTGAAGCTCCCCTTTCCAATCGAGACCGTCCTCAAGGTTCCCATCGAGCGGCAGTTGAAAGAGGAGTTCGGGTTCCGCACCGTGGAGGCGGGCATCCGCACGACTTACTCTCAGGAAGATCTCTCCGCGGAATCGCTGATGCTGACCGGCGACCTCAACGTTGCCGTCGTCGAGTGGACCGCGCAGTTCCGCGTCCGCGATCCTTACAAATACCTCTTCAAGGTGAGGAACGTCCGCGGCACCTTCCGCGACATGAACGAGACGATCATGCGCGAGGTGATCGGCGACCGCAGCGTCAACGAAGTGCTCACCGTCGGCCGCCAGGAGATCGCCGCCGAAGTGGAGCGGCGGCTGCAGGCGCTCTGCAATCAGTACGATACCGGCATCAAGGTTGAGCAGATCGTGCTGCAGGACGTCAATCCGCCGGACGCCGTCAAGCCATCCTTCAATGAAGTCAACCAGGCGCAGCAGGAGCGGGAGAAGTTGATCAACGAGGCGCGCGCCGGCTACAACCAGATCATTCCGCGCGCGAAGGGTCGGGCGCAGCAGACCATCGAGCAGTCTCAGGGCCTCGCCACGGACCGCGTCAACCGCGCCCGCGGCGATGCGGAGCTCTTTACGCAGGTCTACGCCGCATATCAGCGCGCGCCGGAAGTGACGCGGCGCCGCATGTATCTCGAGACGATGAGCGAGATCTACCCCAAGGTGAAAAAGAAGATCGTCCTAGACGACAAGCTCAAAGGCGTCCTGCCGCTCCTTTCGTTGCAGGACCCCAAGGAGGTGAAGCCGTGAAGCCGACCAGGCTCGCAGTTCTCGCTGTCCTCCTGTTTATCGCCTTCGCCGTTCTCGCGAGCGCGCTCTTCACCGTCCAGGAGACGGAGCAGGTCATCATCACGCAGTTCGGCAAGCCGGTCGGCAAACCGATCACCACACCGGGCTTGAAGATGAAGGTGCCGTTCGTCCAGACCGTCCACGCGTTCGAAAAGCGCTTCCTCGAATGGGAAGGCGATCCGAACCAGATTCCGACCAAGGACAAGCGCTTTATCTGGGTCAACTCGTATGCCCGCTGGCGCATCACCGATCCGCTGCTCTTCTTCCAACGCCTGCACGACGAGAACGGTGCGCAGTCGCGGCTCGACGATATTCTCGACGGCGAAACGCGGAATACGATCGCCAAGCACCAACTGATCGACCTCGTCCGTTCGACGAACCGGCCGCTGGTCGTCGCCGAAGACGTCGCCGAGCTGAGTCAGCCGGAGGAAGCCGAGCGGGTCGAATTCGGGCGCCAAAAGCTGACGGCGGAGGTGATTCAGAACGCGCGCCGCCGCACCGGAGACCTCGGCATCGAGATCCTCGACTTCCGCATCAAGCAGATCAACTACGTCGACGAAGTGCGGCAAGAGGTGTACGCGCGCATGATCTCCGAGCGCAAGCGGATCGCGGAGCGCTATCGCTCCGAGGGCGCGGGCGAGGCGGCGCGCATCGCGGGAGAGAAGGACCGCGAGCTCCGCGTCATCGAATCGGAGGCCTACCGCACCGCCCAGGAGATCCGCGGCAAGGCCGACGCCGAGGCTGCCGACATCTATGCCGCCGCTTACAACCGCGATCCCGACTTCTACCGCTTCCTCAAATCGATGGGGACGCTCAAGGAGAGCGTCGACGAAGGAACGGTGCTCGTGCTGTCCACCGACAGCGAGCTGCTGCGATATCTGGGCTCGTCCCGGTGACGCCACGCGCGCAGCCCGGGCTTTCCAACCCGGGCTGCTCGGCAGGCCTTACGGGTACTGCGGCTTCCCTCCCTTGAAGGCGATCGGATAGCGGGCGCAGGCGCTCAGCGAGTCGGTCATCCCCGAGGGATAGCACTCCGGCTTGGCGTAGATGCCGTAGGGATCGAAGAAGTACCACCGCTTGTCGGTGGGGTCGCGATGCGCCCAGAAGATGTGCAGGTGGGTGTTGACGCCGCCGTTCTTGTCCCTGCCGCCGCCGGGGCCGGTCTGGCCTGCCCAGGCGAGGACCTTCCCCGCGGTGACCGACTTTCCGAGCAGGCTCGTGTCGATGCTCTCGTTGGTGCCCCAGTTGTCGCTGTCGAGGTTGCGGTCGGCCTTGTTCTTCTTGCAGCCGCTGGCGTTGAGGTAGGACTTGTAATCGCTGAGCTCGTCGGAGAGATCCGCGACCGAGGACATCCACGGCACGGTCTGGTTCCAGGCCGCGTCGCAGTCCTTGCTGGCGCCGTTGCGCAGGTGCATGTAGATCGTCCGGTAGGCGTCCTTGACGCCGCCCGCGTCGTGGCTGACGACGACGGTGTTGCCGGACCACAGATCCCAGCCGATGTGGATCACCTTGCCGGGCGCCGCGGCGGTGACCTGGAATGTTTTCATCCCGCTCGCAGAGTAATCGATGGCGTGATGCCAGATGCCGTCGCCATAACGCCAGCCGTTGTGGCTGTTCACCGTGTCTTTCTTGAAAGGCAGCGTGAAGATCCTGTCGCTGAATTGCAGCGCGGAGTGCCGGACGTAGCGCTGGCCGCCGTCGATGTCGACCGGCCAGCGGTACCACACCATGTCACCGGAAGCAGGCGTCTTGCAGGTGCCGGGCTCGCCCTCGCAGTGAGTCTTGGTCGCGGTGACTCCATAGTTGTACCCGCAGTTCGGATCGTCGGGACACGCCGGCATGACGACCGAGTTGGCGCAGTTGTTGCCACATGAGCTCTCGTAGACCTCGAGATCGGTCAGCCGCAGCCCGGCCTTCTCCATCGAATGCCACTGCGAAATGAAGCTCTCCCAGTCCACTCCGATCCACGCGCCGCGGGCGTCCTTTCCGGGCTCGAAAATGCCTGCGTAGAGGCGCTGACCGTCGTCGACGTAGGTCTCGAAGTCGAGCATCCGGTAGCCCTGCTTTTCGAACGTCTGCCAGTGCGAGAGGAAATCCGGCCAGGGTCTGCCGATGTAGGCTCCCGGTGCATAGGTGCCGGGCTTGAAGATGCCGGCGTAGAGGCGCTTGCCGCCTTCCGTATAGGATTCGATGTCGAAGATCCGGTAGCCCTGCTTTTCAAACGTTTGCCATTGCTTGAGGAAATCCGGCCACTCCTTGCCGATGTACGCGGCGGGACCGTACGTCCCGGGAGCGAAGACGCCGCCGTAGACGCGCGTGCCCCCCGACGTCCAGGTCTCGAAATCGATGATGCGGTAGCCCTGCTTCTCGAACGCCTGCCACTGCTTGAGAAAGTCCGGCCAGGGCTTGCCGATATAGGCGGCCGGAGCGTACGTCCCGGGCTTGAAGATGCCGGCATACAAGCGCTTGCCGCCTTCGACGTAGGTTTCGAAATCGACCAGCCGCAACCCTTGCTTTTCGAACGTCTGCCACTGTTTGAGAAAATCGGACCACTCCCTTCCCACCCAGGCGCCGCTGCCTCCCGAGCCGGCCCGAAAGATGCCCGCATAGGAGAGTTGCGCGTGCGCATCGGAAGGAAGGAAGAGCGCCAAGATCAGCATCGCGGCGAACGCCGGGAGAAACCGTCCCGGTACGGACCTGTTACATTCACGGAAAGCGAATCGCATGAGGAGTCTCCTTGGTAGGTGGCCGAAGGGCCACAGCCGGTTAGGCTCCCCCGGAGCACGGGACGTTACCCGGATGGCTTGATCTCCACCTGAACCGCGGCTATTCTGGCCCCCGTTCTTCAGGGGAGATGGCATGCGTTCAGACCTGCTTCGACAGGTAGGAAAGCAGATTGTGCTCGGCGCCCTCGCGCTCGGCCTCAGCTACGCCGCAATCTGGTACCCGCGGTCGAACATCCTCTATCAAATCCAGCGCGATGGCTGGAAGCTGGTCGGCTCGATCGTGGCGAGCTGGCTCGCGACCTGGCTCGCGGCAAACGCGGCGCTGGTGTTTTGGCGCCGGCGTCGGCAGCAGCAGCCGGCAGGATCCGAGTCGACCCTGGGAAAGCTGACCTTCTGGTTCGGGCTCGCCGGAGCGCTGAGCCTCTTCACCAGTTTCTGCCTGGGCTGGCTCGCGTTGCTCCTCGCGCCGGCCGGCGTGGTGACGGGGATCATGGCGTGGGTTCGCGAGGCCAAGGCGCGCGCAGGTCACGGCCCGCTCAACTTGCTGGGAGTTGCTCTCTGCCTGGGTGCTCTCGCGTTTCTGTTGGAATAGGGAGTCCGAACCCGAGATTTCGACTCATTAAGGAGCCGTGCGACTTCTACGCCGATGAGAAGAGTCTATGACGTCAGGTGACCCGTCCCCGAGTCGCCCATCTCCACGTTCCCAGCCGGGAAATACTCTTTCCATCGCCGGCTGACGGTCGCGGCGGTCTCCTCGTCCGCGAAGAGCTCTTTGGGGAAGCCTGGCTTCAGGCGGGCGTCGATAAGGATGGGCGCGCGATAGGAAAGATGATGTCGCAGCACTTCGACGCCGGCGGCGTGGATGTCCGCGGCGGGCTCGAAGCGGGTGAAGGTGGTCCAGAGGAAGTTGATGGGGCTCGCGGCGGCGCGCCGGGGCTCATCGGTGAGGACGAGGAGCGGCCAGCCGGCGAAGGCCGGATGGGCCGCGAAGCGCGCGGCGGCGCCGGGGTCGTCCTGATAGGAAGGTCCGCCCACGATCAGGCAGCCGGGACAGAAGACGTGCGCGTCCGTGAGGCCCTGGGGCGTTTCGGGCGCCGTGAATCCCCGCGGCAGCTCGCGCACCGGCTCGCCCAAGCCGAGCCAGACTCCTTTCGAGCCTTCGTTGACCCGCGGGCCGGTGTAGTCGAGCGTGTCCATGGAGAGATTGGAGAAGACGTAGAGATCGGTCTCCGGATGCGTTCTCTCGAGGATGTGCGCGAGCGTTGCCGGGAAATCCTTGAGATCGACCGGCCGGTCCGTCAGCAGGAGGAATTTGGTGAGCGAGAGCTGACCCTCGCCCAGGATGCGGAACGCGGAGGCCATCGCTTCGCGCTGGTAGCGCTGCTTGACGACCGCCGCCGCGAGCGAGTGGTAGCCCGTCTCGCCGTAGGACCACAGGCTCTCCACCGCCGGCATGACCATGGGGAAAAGCGGCGAAAGCAACTCCTGGAGCAGGTCGCCGATGTAGAAATCCTCCTGCCGCGGCTTGCCCACCACGGTCGCCGGATAGATCGCGTCGCGACGGTGCGCGATCTTTTCCACTTCGAAGACCGGATAGTCATGCTGCAGGGAGTAGTAGCCGTAATGGTCGCCGAACGGTCCTTCCGGACGCCGGACGCGCGGCGGCACCTCGCCGATCAACGCGAATTCGGCGGAAGCGACCAGCGGATGCGTTCCTGGGCCGGGAGCCACGAGCTTCAGCCGCTCGCCGGCGATGAGCGAGGCGAGCACGAGCTCGGGAACGTTCTCCGGCAGCGGCGCGACGGCGGCGAGGATCAGGGCCGGCGGACCGCCGAGGAAGACGGTCGCCGGCAGGCTCTCTCCCCGCGCTTCGGCGACCGCGTAGTGGAAGCCGCCGCCTTTGCCGATCTGCCAGTGCATGCCGGTGGTGCGCGGGTCGTGGACGTGAAGCCGGTAGATGCCGAGGTTGTGGCCTTTGCCGTCCGGGTGCTCGGTATAGACGAGCGGCAGGGTGATGAACGGGCCGCCGTCCTCCGGCCAGGTGGTGAGGACGGGTAAACGGTCCAGACGCACGTCCGAAGTGACCACCTCGGTGACCGGCCCGGAGCGGCGCCGCGAGGAACCGATGCGCAGCGCTTCCCGCGCGAGATCGCGCGCTCCCCAGAGCTTTTGGGGCGTAGGAGGGAGGAGTGTCTCGGCAAGCTCGACCAGCCGGCGAATGAGCCGCAGGGGCCGGGGACCGAACGCCATCTGGGCGCGTCGCTGCGTGCCGAAGAGGTTGGTGGCGAGCGGGAAATCCGCGCCGCGGACGTTGGTGAAGAGGAGAGCCGGACCGCCGGCGGCGATCACCCGGCGATGGATCTCCGCAGCTTCGAGACGGGCATCCACCGAAGCTTCGATCGTGACGAGGTCGCGGTCCCGGCGGAGCTGCTCGAGGAAGGATCGGAGATCCGGGAAGGTGGGGGCGGACATCGCGGGGAGAGTGTATAGCGGTACTCCGCCCGGCGCTTCCGCACCGGGCTACCGAGACGTCGCCCTGAGGGCGATTGCTCCAGAGGAGCAACGTTTCAGTAGCCCGGTGCGGGAGCGCCGGGCGAAGGGCGGCGATTTGGTTCCGCATCCACCCGCCGGATCGGCGTCGTAGACTAGGAAGCACGCTTCACCGCGAGGAGACGATCCATGGCCCAACCGCTGCCTGTTCCCGAACCAGCCGCACCCGTCGCGAGCCGCCGGCCTCGCCGCCTTCTGCGCCGCGTGGCGCTCTCGCTCGGCGTCCTGGTTGTCCTTTTCGTCCTCCTAGCCGCGGCCGGGGCGCTCTTCCTCCGCAGCCGTATGGCGGCCAGCCTGCCCCAGCTCGACGGCCGGCAGGCTGTCGCCGGGCTCTCCGCTCCCGTGGAGATCGAGCGGGACGATCTCGGCGTGCCGACGGTGCGCGCCGCCAGCCGTCTGGACGCGGCCCGCGCGATCGGGTTTTTGCACGGACAGGACCGCTTCTTCCAGATGGATCTGCTGCGCCGCCAGGCGGCCGGCGAGCTGGCGGAGGTCTTCGGTTCGGCTGCGGTGGAGGTGGATAAAGAGCATCGCATCCATCGTTTCCGCGCGGTGGCGCGCCGGGTGCTGGCGGCCGCTTCGGCGGAGGACCGTTCAGTGCTCGCGGCCTATGCCGAGGGGGTGAACGCCGGTCTCGCCGCGCTCAAGGCGAGACCCTTCGAGTATCTGTTCCTTCGCGTCGATCCCACCCCCTGGCGGCCGGAGGATTCGCTCCTGGTGGTCCACGCCATGTTCTTCGAGCTGAACGACGAGACCGGCCGGCGGGACTCGAACCTTGGAATCCTGCACGACACCCTGCCGCGCGAGATGTTCGAGTTCCTGGCGCCGCCCGGCACGGAGTGGGACGCGCCGCTCGTCGGCGAGGCTTTCGCGGTGCCGCCGATTCCGGGGCCGGAGGTTTTCAGTCTCCGGAAGCGGATTGCCCGCGTTACCTCACCCCCGGCCCCTCTTCTAAAGGAGAGGGGAGA
Organism: Thermoanaerobaculia bacterium; assembly: GCA_036002325.1. Classification (GTDB taxonomy): domain Bacteria; phylum Acidobacteriota; class Thermoanaerobaculia; order Multivoradales; family UBA5704; genus DATARR01. Next base: position 151,803 of record DASYTJ010000012.1, read on the forward strand.
GAAAGCCGAGATCTTCAAAGCCCTTCTCCCTCAGGAGAGGGGTTGGGGTGAGGTCGAGGACGAGGCCGTCTCCGCGGCCGGCAGCAACAACTGGGCGGTTTCCGGAGCCCACACGGCGGACGGCCGCGCGCTGCTCGCCAACGACATGCATCTCGGAATCCGCGTGCCGAACACCTGGTACCGCGTGTCGATCTCCCGTCCGGACGGCGCGGGCGGAACCTTGCGGATGACGGGAGTCACGCTGCCGGGAGCGCCGATCGTGACGGTGGGGAGCAACGGTCACGTGGCGTGGGGCTTCACCAACAGCTACGGCGACTGGACGGATCTCGTGGTGCTGGAGACCGATCCGAAGGACCCGGAGGTCTATCGCACGCCCACCGGGCCGAAGCGCTTGGAGAAGGTCACGGAGAGGATCCGCGTCAAGGGCGGCGAGGACGCGACGCTGGAGGTGAAGGAGACCATCTGGGGGCCGGTGATCGACACGGATCACCTCGGCCGGCTCCGCGCGCTCGCCTGGATCGCTCACCACCCGGAGGCGGTCAACCTGAACTTCGGGGAGTTGGAGAAGGCGCACACCTTGGAGGAAGCGATGACGGCAGCGAACCGCGCCGGCATCCCGCCCCAGAACTTCACGGTGGCCGACGAGACGGGGCGGGTCGGCTGGACGATCGCCGGCCGGATTCCGCGCCGCGTCGGCGACGACGGGCGAATTCCGACGTCGTGGGCGGACGGCACGCGCGGCTGGGATGGCTGGCTGGCGCCGGAGGAGATGCCGCGGATCGTCGATCCACCGTCCGGCCGGATCTGGACGGCCAACTCCCGCGTGGTCGACGGCGACATGCTGGCGAAGATCGGAGACGGCGGCTACATCCTCGGCGCGCGCGCCCATCAGATCCGGGACGATCTGATGAAGCTGGAGAAGGCGGCGCCCCGCGATCTGCTGTCCATCCAGCTCGACGATCGCGCCGTCTTCCTGGAACGCTGGCGCGGCGTGCTGCTCGGCGCCTTGACGCCGCCGGCGGTGGCCGCCGATCCGCGCCGGCGCGAGCTGCGGCGCCTGGTGGAGATCACCTGGACCGGCCACGCCTCCATCGACTCGGTGGCCTACCGCGCCGTGCGGGGGTTCCGGAGCTTCCTCGTCGAGCAGGTCTTCACCTCGCTTACGGGACAAGGGAACGTGCCGGAGGAGAAGCGCTTCGGGCCGACGCAACAATTCGAGGGACCGCTCTGGCGTCTGGTCACCGAGCGACCGGCCCACCTGCTCGATCCGAGGTTCAAGAGCTGGGACGAGCAGTTCCTCGCCGCCGTGGATGCCCTGCTGGACTTCTACGCCACGCTGGGGCCGAACCTCGCCGACCGCACCTGGGGCGAGCGCAACGCCACGCATATCCGCCATCCGTTGAGCCAGGCCGTGCCGCTCCTCAGCCGCTGGCTCGACGTGCCGTCGCGGCAGATCCCCGGCGACGAAGACATGCCGCGCGTGCAGGGCACCCGATATAGCGCCTCGGAACGGCTGGTGGTCTCCCCCGGCCACGAGGAGACGGGCATCTTTCATATGCCTGTGGGCCAGAGCGGGAACCCGCTCTCGGCGTACTACCAGAAGGGGCACAAGGCCTGGGAGGAAGGAGAGCCGACGCCGTTCCTCCCCGGACCGGCGGTTCACCGCCTGCGGCTGGAGCCGGCGATCAGCTCGTCTTCGGTCGGCTCGCCAGGATGATCTCCCGTCCCGCGAGGTAGAGCAGCAGGCAGAGCACCGCGAAGGGGATCAGCGACAGCAGGTCCGAGTAAGGCCCTTCGAAGAAGGGATTCAGCTCCGTCATGGCCTTGGTCAGCCGCTCCTGGAAATCGGCGAAGCCGGCCGCCACGAAGGCGATGACGATGCCGGCGAGCGCGCCGCCGGCGATGTAGCCCGAGGCCATGAGGACGCCGGGGCTCTTGTCGCTTTCGGCCGCCAGCTCCTCCTCAGTGAGGTTGCGGTTAGAGAATCGCTTCGCCAGGTGGCGATCCACGGCCCAGCGCACCAGTCCGCCGATGAGGATGGGAGAGGTCGAGGAGAGCGGCAGATAGATGCCCACCGCGAAGGCGAGCGACGGGATGCCGGACATCTCCAGCACGACGGCGATCATCACGCCGAGAAGCACCAGACCCCAGGGAAGCTGCCGGTTGAGAATCCCTTTGATGATGTAGGACATCAGGGTGGCTTTCGGCGCGTCGAACTTCGGAACCGTGCTGCCATCCGGCCGCTGCCGGTGAGTGCCGTTGATTCCGGGGTCCACGAGATAAACGGGCACGCCGGCTTCGTTGACGAGATAGCGTCCGGCGGGGCCGCCCGCCTCGTCGGTCTTGTGCCAGACGCGATAGGTGGCGGAATCGTCCTTGGCCTGGGGGCCCTTGATCTTCTCTTCCTTCAGCGCCGGCAGGATCGAGGCGGGAGCCCGCAGCTCCGGCGCATAACCCTGAGCCACGATCTGCCCCGTGGCGCGGTCGGCCACCGGCACGTAGACCGAGCCCATGTCGTTGAGCCCGAGAAGGATGGGTCCCAGCAGGAGGGCCGAGGCGGCCGAGCCGACGAGGATCGAGATCTCCTGCAGCCGGGGAGTGGCGCCGACGAGGAAACCGCTCTTCAGCGACTGGGCGATGGTGCCGCCGTTCGACGAGGCGATGCAGACGATGGCCCCCACGGAAAGAGCCGTCACGTAGTAGATCGGACCCGTCCAGCCGAGGATCAGGAAGACGAGGCACGTCAGCAGCAGCGTCGCCACAGTCATGCCCGAAATGGGGTTGGACGAGGAGCCGATCTCGCCGGTCAGGCGCGCCGAGACGGTGACGAACAAAAAGCCGAAGAGGACGATCAGCAGCGCGCCCAGAAAATTCATCTGCAGGGAGCGGAACAGCATGATCAGAACGATGAGAGCGATGCTGCCGAAGACGACCACCTTCATCGAGAGATCCTGCTCCGTCCGCGGCGCTCTCGCGGCGGCGGCCTCCCGCCGGCCGGCCCCGAAGTCGGAGAGGCCGGCCCGTATGCCGTGCACGATGGTGGGGAGCGAACGGGCAAGGCTGATGATGCCGCCGGCGGCCACGGCGCCGGCGCCGATGTAGAGCACGTAGGCGCCGCGAATGTCGTCCGGCCCCATGTCGCGGATCGGAATGGTGCCGGGCGGGATGACACCCGGAGCCACGCCGCCGAAGAACTTGATGGCCGGAATGAGAACGAGATAGGCGAGGACGCCGCCGCCGCACATGATCGAAGCGATGCGCGGTCCGATGATGTATCCCACGCCGAGCAGCTCGGGAGAGATCTCGGCCGAGATCGAGCCCGCGTTGAACGGCTCGCCGAAGATCCGCGTCGGAATCTCCTTCCAGGTGCGGAAGGCCGACATGGCGGTCTTATAGAGGATGCCGACGCCGAAACCGGCGAAGATCGTCTTGGCGCCCAGCCCGGCCTCCGTGGAGACCGCGCCCTCGCCGGCATAGCGGGCGGCGATCTCCCGCTCCTCGGGAGTGGCGGCGGCCTTGAGCACCTCGGCGCAGGCGGTTCCTTCAGGGAATTTGAGCAGGCCGTGTTGGTCGACGATGAGCGCCCGGCGCAGGGGGATCATCATCAGGATTCCGAGCAGGCCGCCGAGGAGCGACACCAGGACGGCCCGCGAGATGTCCAGGTCGAAGCCCAGGATGAGGACGGCGGGCATGGTGACGCCGATGCCGAAGGCCAGCCCCTCGCCGGCCGAGCCGGCGGTCTGCACGATGTTGTTTTCGAGGATGGTCGCCCCCCTCAGGCCGAGCTTGTGGAGCAGGCGGAACAGGGTGACGGAAATCACGGCCACGGGGATCGAGGCGCTGACCGTCAGGCCAACTTTGAGGACGAGGTAGAGCGACGAGGCACCGAAGAGGGCGCCAAGGGCGGTGCCGACGATCAGCGGCAGCGGCGTCAGCTCGGGCAGGGTGACTTCGGCCGGGATGAACGGGCGGAACTTCCGGGGTGCTTCCGGTGTTTCCGCAAGGGGCTCCGGCTGCGAAGAGACTTCGGGTATCGCCATGGCGCTCGACCTCCGGGGCGTACGGTACCATGGAGGCGCCGGACCGCGGCCTCTGGACCGCGGCCTCTGTGCTAGCATCCAACGGTTTTCTTCCGAAAGGAGAGCGCCTTGGCCCAAGAGTCCCAGCCGGCTGCCGGACCTCGCCATCAGCCTTTCGTTCCCGAAAACGTTTCGATGACGGAGTTCACGCTTCGCGCCGTGATCCCCGGCCTCCTGATGACGCTCGTGCTCGGCGCCGCCAACGCCTATCTGGGCCTGCGCGCGGGCGTGACCATCGCCGCCACCTACCCGGCCGCGGTGATCAGCATGGCGGTGCTCCGGCTGTGGAAGGGCTCCATTCTCGAAGAGAACATCGCCCGGACGGCCGGCTCGATCGGCGAGTCCGTCGCGGCCGGAGCCATCTTCACCCTGCCGGCCTTCGTCATCGCCGGCGTGTGGCCGTCCTTCGCCCCCAAGGACGCGTACTGGAAGTCGACGGCCCTGATGTTGGTCGGCAGCGTCCTCGGCGTCCTTTTCGTATCACTCGTACGGCGCGTGATGGTCGAAGACCGCGAGCTGCCGTTCCCCGAATCGGTGGCAGCGGGAGAAATTCACAAGGCCGGACAGCGCGGCGCCCAGGCGGCCAAGTATCTCTTCTACAACATGGGCGTCGGCGCGCTCGTCTACATCCTCGGAGTTTTCAAGCTCTTTGCGCCGGACAAGGATCTCCTGATCCGGATCGGCTCTGTCGGCTTAAGTAAAATCCGCTTGGGGGCCGCCGCGGATGCTCCCGCGCTGAGCGCCGGCGGCGTCACTACTTTCGCGGCGCCCACGGTCAGCCCGGCCTACATCGGCGTCGGCTACATCATCGGCCCCGAGCTCGCGGCGCTCAACTTCTCCGGCGGCGTCCTGGCGTGGGGCTTCATGGTCCCGCTCTTCATGTTCCTCCTCGGACCGCAGCTCCAGGCCTTCCTGCCGCCGGGCGCGGGCGCCGAAGACCTGGCGGGGAGCGTGACCCTCATCTGGCGCTTCATCGTGCGGCCGATCGCCGTCGGCGGCATGCTGGTCGGCGCGGCCTACACCTTGTACAAGATGCGGAAGAACCTGTTCGGCGGGCTCGCGCGGGCCTTCGCCGAGCTCAAGGGAAAGGTCGCCCACGAAGAGACGGTCGGACGCACCGAGCGCTACATGAGCTCGCGCACGGTCTTCTCGCTCATTGCCGTCGTGTTCGTCCTCATGGTCTTCCTCTATGTCTACATGTCCGGTCTCGTGCTGGGAGCCATCGTGGCCGCGGTCGTGATGCTGCTGGCCGGATTCTTCTTCGCCACGGTCTCCGGCTATCTCGTCGGCTTGATCGGCTCCTCGAACAACCCGATCTCCGGTCTCACGCTCTCGACGCTGATCATCGCGGCCCTGCTGATGGTTTCCCTCGGCGTATCCGGAACGAGCGGTGTCGTGGCGGTGCTCGGAGTGGCCGCCGTGGTCTGCGTCTCTTCGGCGGTGGCAGGCGAGCTGCTCCAGGACTTCAAGGTCGGCTACATCCTCGGCGGTACGCCGCGGACGATCCAGATCGTCGAGCTGATCGCGGTGTTGTGCGCGAGCCTCGTCATGTACTTCCCGGTGATGATTCTCCATTTCGGGGACATCAAGGCGGGCGGCACCGGCTTCGGCTCCAAGGCGCTCCCCGCGCCACAGGCCGGCTTGATGGCGTCCCTCGCTCAGGGCATCGTGGGAGGGAACATGCCCTGGGCGCTCGTCGTCGTCGGCATTCTGATGGGCGTGGCCATGATCCTGCTCAGAGTGCGCAGCCCCATGCTCGTCGCGGTCGGCATGTATCTGCCCCTCTCGACGACCTTCGCGATCTTCGTCGGTGGCATGATCCGCTGGCTGACCGACAGCCTGCGGGAGCGGAGGGGCTTCAATGAAGCCCAGAAGGCGCGGGTGGAGAACGTCGGTGTGCTCGTTGCCTCGGGCTTGATCGCCGGCGAGGCGCTCATGGGATTGGTGGTCGCGGCCTTCAACTTTTTCGAATGGCCGCTGCCGGAGATCTTCAAGTCTCCGTCCTACATCTTCGGGCTCGTGGTGATGGCGCTCATCGCCTTCGTCCTGGTCCGCGTCCCGATGGCGAACGCGGGCAGCCCCGATGAGCCGGCGCCGCCGGTCGCGATGATGTAGGTTCGGTAGGGGCGCCTCTGTGTGGGGCGCCCCCTCCCCCAGGGCGGCCCCGCAGGGCCGCCCCTACACCTGCTCAAACGTGCACTGCCGCGGCTTCTTGTCGGGCCGCCAGCGCAGGAACTTGGTGCCGTGGCGGAAGCGCCCGCCGGAGAAGTGGTCGTAGCGGACCTCGCAAACCAGCACGGGACGGACCGGCTCCCACTCGGTGGAGCGCCCCTGCGTCCAGCGGCTGGGGCCGCCGGGCGCTTTGCCGGTGAAGCCGGGCGGCTCGCGCAGAGGCAGAAGGATCGGCTCGAGCTCCTCGCGTTCCTCCCGCGTGAAGCTGGAGGAGAAGCCGACGTGATCGAGGAGCCCGGCGGCGTCGTAGAGTCCCAGCAGCAGCGAGCCGATCATGCCGCCTTTCTGGGCCCAGCGGAAGCCGCCCACGACGCAGTCCGCCGTGCGCAGCCGCTTGACCTTGACCATGGCGCTGCGCTCGCCCGAGAGATACGGCGAGCCGGCGAGCTTGGCGACGACACCGTCGAGCCCGGAGGTGCCGAGCTCGTTCATCCACCGCTCGGCGACCCGCCGGTCCGCCGTGGCGGGAGACAGGATGATGGACTTTGCCTCGAGGATCTTTCCGAAGAGCTCCTCCAACTTTTCGCGCCGCTCCTGCAGAGGAAGGCCGGCCAGGGACTTCCCTTTGCCGTCCACCAACAGGTCGAACGCGTAGTAGCTCGCCGGGGTCTCGCGAGCGAGCTTGCGGATGCGGCTCTCGGCGGGATGAATGCGCTGCAGGAGGGCGTCGAAATCGAGGCCGCCGTTGTCCCGGATGACGATCTCGCCGTCGAGGACGAAGGCGCGCACCGGCAGGCGGCGGAAAGCCTCGGTCAGCTCCGGGAAGTAACGGTCCAGCGGCTGGCCGCTCTTCGACTGCAGCGCCACCGTGCTGCCGCGGCGGAAGGCGAGGCAGCGGAAGCCGTCCCACTTCGGCTCGTAGAGCCACCCGTCGCCCGTCGGAATGCGCTGCGCCGAGCGCGCTTCCATGGGCGGAAACGGTGGGCTCAGCGGCAGGTCGATCGGCGGAAACTCCCCCGCCAGCGCCTCGGAGGGAACGGCGGCGGCTTCAACGCGGTCGGGTTGAGTCTTGGACGTTGTTCTCGCCACGCCGGCGAGGAACTGCAAACGGCGGGCCTTCAGTTCACCGCGTGCGGAACCGCCAGCGAGAACGGCGCGATCTCCGCCGCGAAGGACTCGCCGCTCTCGAGGACCATATGGTAGGAGCCGTGCATGGTGCCGACCGCGGTAGGCAGGGGGCAGAAGCTGGTGTACTCGAACGCCTCTCCCGGCGCGAGCACGGGCTGCTCGCCTACGACGCCGGGCCCATGGACCCGCTGGGTGTCGCCATTGCCGTCGGTGATGATCCATTCGCGGCTGACGAGCTGCGCGGTCTCCCGGCCGACGTTGGAGATCCGCACCTGATAGGCGAAGAAGAAGTAGTTCTCCTCAGGAGAGCTGCGCTCTTCGTCGTAGAAGCTGCGCACCTGGACGCGGATTCCACGGGTCGTGGTATCGCTCATTTACAAGTCATTATCTCATGAGCCCTTCTAGGCGCCTGGGGTAGAATCCGCCGCGCTCGGAAAGGGGAATCCCGATGGACTGGTTGACGCAACCGGAGAGCTGGATCGCGCTGCTCACTTTGACGGTGCTGGAGATCGTGCTCGGCATCGACAACGTCATCTTCATCTCAATTCTCGTCGGCAAGCTGCCGAAGCCCCAGCAGCCCAAGGCGCGGCGGCTCGGTCTGGGGCTCGCGATGGTCATGCGTATCGGCCTGCTTGCCTCGCTCGCCTGGATGGTGAAGCTCACCGCGCCCTTGTTCGTCGTGCTCCGTCAAGAGATCTCCGGCCGCGACCTGATCCTCCTCGTCGGCGGTCTTTTCCTGCTCTTCAAGGCGACCCGCGAGATCCACGAGCGGCTGGAAGGCGAAGAGGGGGAGGCGAGCGCGCGGGTGGCCGCCTCGTTCGGCGCCGTCATCCTTCAGGTTCTGCTGCTCGACATCGTCTTCTCGCTCGATTCCGTCATCACCGCCGTCGGCATGGCGAACCAGCTCGCGATCATGATCATCGCCGTCGTCCTGGCGGTCGCAGTGATGATGATCGCCGCCGCGCCCATCGGCGACTTCGTGGTCCGCCACCCCACGGTGAAGATGCTCGCCCTCTCGTTCCTGCTCCTGATCGGCATGTCGCTGATCGCCGAAGGCCTCGATTTCCACATCCCCAAGGGCTACGTCTACTTTGCCATGGGCTTCTCGGTTTTCGTCGAGATGCTGAACCTGAAGCTGCGCAAGAAGGCCGTGAAGCCGGTCGATCTGCGCGAGCCTTACGTGTAGGGCCGCGCGGGGCGCTCCGGTCTTAACGCCGCCGCGCCCGCCGCCAGCCCCACCGCCGCGAGAACGCAGCCCCACAAGAAGGCGCGTGGGCGGTAGAGCAGATCGACGCGCCAGCTCCCGGCCGGTAACCGAGCGGCAAGAAAAGCGCCTTGGGAAACCGCCGTCGGTAGGCGACGGCCGTCGACGAGGAGGCGCCAGCCGCCGTCCTGGTAAAGGCTGGAGGCGAGCCGCTGGCCGCCTTCAAGGCGGATGCGTGCGGTGATCCAGGCGTCCTCGAAGCGGGGGATCGCCACGTGGCCGGCGGCCGAGCGGCCGGCGAGTGAAAGCCGCGGCAGGGCGCGGGGCCGTTGCCACACCGAGCCGTCGGGGTCGGCGAAGACCCGCTCGAGCGGAGGCGGCAGAACGGCGTCCGGCGCGGCGAGCAGATAGCGCACGCCGAGACGGGTGTAGAGCGGATTGGCGGGATCTCCGAGCTCCGGCAACTCTCCCCACCAGCCGGCGGTGATCGGCGCCGTCGCCTCCACGTAGGCTTGCGGGGCCATCGGGTTGTAGATTCTCGCGTCCGTCAGTCCATAGAGCGACGGCAGGTTGGGCGGGAAGGTCCTGCCAAGTGCCGCCATTCGATAACGAGGCCCTCGTTGGGGATTCGTGCCGAGCTTCGTTTGGAGGAAGCGCACAGGCCCGGTCACGGGGAAAAGCAATCGGCGCGGCATCGGTGGATTGGCCGGCAGATGAAGGAGCAGCAACTCGGCCGCGACCGCCGCCGCCACGCCCGCGATCGCCAGTCCCCTCCCGCGCCGCCGCCAGGAGGCCGCCGCCAAAAGCAGCAACGCGCCGAGAACGAGGAAGCGAAGCTGCCAGCGAAGCCAGCCCATCCGGAACACCTCCAGCCGGTGAGGGTCCGTAGGATCGGGATGCGCGAGGTAGCCCCAGACGAGGACCGCTCCGAGCCCTACGGCCGCGAGGATCACGTTCCGCCGCCGGACCTCGCCCAACCGGAAGCGCTCCAGCGTGCAGGCCCCGAGGTAGGCCAGACAGATGGAGAGCGGCAGCAGCAGCCTGCGTGTGGAGACCCCAGGCAGCGGAGCAAGCAGCAGCAGGCAGAGCGCGGCGACTCCCAGCGCCAAGCCCTCCTGCGGAAACCGCCGACGCGCCCCCACGGCGAGGAGGGCCGCGAGCAGCGTTGCCGTCCCCACGAAGCCGCTCGCGTCCTCGTTGGTGTTCGAAGGGCCCCAGTAGTAGAGGAATCGGCTGTTGCCGTAGGCGTTGGGCGCGGCGATGGTGAGCAGGCCCTCACTCCCCCAACCCGGAAGAGGTGAGAGTCTTAACCGCGCCGTCCGCAGGGTCTTCGGCAGATACTCCAAAGCCGGCAGCAGCACCGGCGCCGCGACCATCGCCGCGATCGCCAGCGCCGCCCCTGCCCGGACGAGGAACGACCGGCGCAGACTGTTGGGCCTCCGGCGCGTCCGGTCGAGCAGGAAGACCAGGGCGAGCCCAAGGGTGTAGAGGATGGTTTCGGGATGCCCGCCGAGGAGCAGGACAAACGTCGCGACGGCGAGGAGCAGCGCGTCCCGCCGGCCGCCGGGATCATCACACCGCGCCACGGCGTAGAGCGAGAGCGGCAGGAGGGCCGCCGAATTGGCGATCGGCCAGCCAACCCAGAGCAGCACGAACCCGCCGAGCCCATAGGCGAAGGACCCCGCCAGCGCGGCTCCCTCGCCCAAACCCTGCCGCCGCATCCAGAGGAAGGAAAAGATCATGGCCACCAGCACGCGCAACGCTGCGGTGACTCCGGCGGCGCGTGGCAGCGGCAGAGGGTAGCCGAAAAGTACAAGCGGCTGGAGCGCCTGCGCTTGCGGATCGGCGAGGAGCGGCATGCCGGCTCCCACCTGCGCGTTCCACAGCGGCCACCGGCCCGCCGACCACGCCGCGCGGACGGCGGCCAGCGAGGGTGTGACGAGCTGGATCAGGTCGCCTTGAAGGACGTTGCCGTGCGGCTCGGCCGGCGCCAATCGCTGGAAGGGTATCTGGCCGCGGAGATTATCGAGCGGCAGCAGCACCTTGCCGCCGAAGAGCACCGGCCCGAAGAGCACGAGAAGGACCGCGAAAAAAACGGCGAGAATCCTGCTTGGCACAGGATCGAACCACCGCCGCAGGCCGGCGGCGAGCGAAATCGCCAACAGCCCGAACCAGAGGCCTGGCAGCAGGTCCACCGGACTCCAGTCAAGGTAGAGGTTCAGGGTCGGTCTCCCAGAGATCCCCGATGATACATTTCCCTCTCCCATGTTCCGGGTCCTTCTGCAACTCTTCCGCTTCCGCGGGCTCCTCGTGACCCTGACCTCCCGGGAGCTCAAGGCGCGCTACCGCGGGTCGGTGCTCGGGTTCCTCTGGTCGCTCGCCAACCCTTTGCTGCTGCTCGCCGTCTACACTTTCGTCTTCAGCGTCGTCTTCAAGCCGGACGCGCGCGGCGGCATGAGCCCCTACGCGCTGTTCCTGGTGAGCGGTCTGTTCCCCTGGATCTGGACCTCGGCCTCGACCCTCGAAGGCTCGATGTCGCTCCTCGCCAACTCGGGGCTCATCCGCAAGGCCGTGTTTCCGGCCGAGCTGCTGCCCATGGTCTCCGTCCTTTCCAACCTGGTGCATCTCTTGTTCGCGCTGCCGATCGTCATCGTGGCCATCGTCGCGGGACGGATCCTTCACTATCCCGTGGGCGGCATCTCGATGCTGGCGCTGCCGGCAATCCTTCTTCTCCATCTGCCCATGGTCTCGGGCCTGGCGCTCGGAGCCTCGGCGCTGACCGTCCACTTCAAGGACGCGCGCGACCTGCTCGCGAACCTGCTGACCCTGGCGTTCTTCCTTACCCCCATCCTCTACTCGCTAGACACCATCCATGGCCTAGGTCCGGTGTACTGGGCGGTGCGGCTCAATCCCTTCACCCCGTTCATCCGTGCCTACCAGACGGTGCTGTTCCGCGGCGAGCTCCCCGATCCGCTGCTGTGGGCGCAGATGGGTCTGGTGAGCCTCGTCTTCTGGGCGATGGGGGCGGGGCTCTTCGAGCGGCTGCGCGAGACGCTCGTGGAGGCGGCGTGAGCGAGCCGGCCCTGGAAGGTCCCGTCGAGGAGGCGATCCGCGTCGAGCAGGTCCGCAAGCTCTACCGCCGGACCTTGCCAGGCGATCGGCTCCGGACTTTGAAGAGCGCCCTGGTCGGACGGAGTCTGACGCGCGGCTTGAGACCCGAGGAAGCGATCGCCGCCTTGGAAGACGTGAACTTCACCGTGGCGCGAGGCGAGGCCTTTGGAGTCATCGGCGGCAACGGCTCGGGCAAATCCACGCTGCTCAAGCTGGTGGCCGGCATGCTCAAGCCGACCGCGGGGCGAATCACCGTCGCCGGCCGCGTGGCGGCGCTGATCGAGCTGGGAGCGGGTTTCCATCCTGAGATCTCCGGGCGCGAGAACGTCTTCATCAACGGCGCCGTGCTCGGTCTCTCCCGCAGGCTGATCGAGAGCCGCTACGACGAGATCGTCGAGTTCTCCGGCCTCGGCGACTTCATGGAGGAGCCGGTCAAGAATTACTCCTCCGGCATGTACGTGCGTCTGGGCTTCGCCGTGGCGGTCCACACCGATCCCGACGTGCTGCTGGTCGACGAAGTGCTGGCGGTGGGCGACGAGGCGTTCGCCCACCGCTGTCTGCGCCGCATCGAGGAGTTCCTCGCCGCGGGCAGGACCCTGCTGCTCGTCAGCCACTCGCTCGATCTGGTGGAGGGCGTCTGCGACCGCGTGCTGTGGCTCGACAACGGCCGTCAGCGCCTGGTGGGCGAGCCCCGCCGGGTGATCGACGCCTATCGCCAGGAGGTCGCGGAGCGGGAAGGTCAGGAGCATCTCGCCGCCAAGCGGGAGCGCGAGCAGGCCGGCGAGCAAGTGTCCGAGGAACTGCGCTGGGGATCGCGGGAGGCCGAGATCGTCTCCATCCGTCTCCTCGCTGGAACGGAGGAGCGCTACCATATCGAGACCGGCGAGGACGTGGTGTTCGAGATCCGCGCCCGCGCCGACCGGCCGCTCGACGACTTCGTCTTCGGCATCGCCGTCTCGACCCCGCGCGGCCTCGAGGTCTGGGGTACCAACACGAATCTCGCGGGATTCATCCCCGACCGGCTGGAGGGGGACGCCGCCGTGCGGCTCGTCTGCCCCGCGTTCCGCCTCGGGCCTGGCGACTACACCGTCGACGTGGCGGTGCACTCCAAGGAAGGGGTTCCCTACGACTACCAGCGCCGGGCCCTCTCCTTCACGGTCACTTCACCGCGCGGCGGGGTCGGCGTCTACTTTCCTGAGCACCGATGGGAGTTCGAGGGCGGAATCGAGATCGGCAGCGCCGACTCCGCCGTTCACGACGAATAGAGGCCGGTCCGGGACGGCCGCTCGCGTGCTAGCCAGTCGACTCCTTGCCGGCGAAGGCGCTGCACCTCCTGCGTAGGAGCGACGCCGAAGAGACGTTTGAACTCGCGGCTGAACTGCGACGGGCTCTCGTAGCCCACCCGATGCGCCACTTCCCCCGCGCTCAAACCGTCGTGCAGCATCAGCAACCGTGCTTGATGAAGGCGGATGCGTTTCAGGTACTGCAGCGGCGAGACCGAGGTCACCGCCTTGAACGTGTGGTGGAGCGTCGATGGGCTCATGTAGGCGGCATTGGCGATGCTGGAGATGTCGAGCGGCTGATCGTAGTGTGCGTTCAGATAGCGGAGCACGTGCGCGATACGGTGCGACCGGCCGTCGTGCAGTGCCACCGCACGGAGGAGGCCTCCCTGCTCTCCGGCGAGCACGTGATACAGGATCTCGCGGACGGCGAGAGGCGCGAGGATCCGACGGTCCATGGAATCCTCCAGCGCGTCGAGAAAACGCAGCACCACGCCCGCGAGCGGATCGTGCATCCGCGACACGAAGATGCCCGGCTGTGCCGGCTGGCTCCGCGCCGGCCGCGGCTCCGCGGCGGCCATCTCCAACAGCAGATCGCTCACCTCTGCGACGTCGATTCGCAACGCCAGCGAGAGGAACGGCTCCTGCGGGCTGGCCTCGAGGATCTCGGACTCGATTGGCAGCGGCACCGAGAGCACGAGATAGTTCTGCGGGTCGTAGGTGTAGGCCCTGCCGCCGAGGAAGGCCCGCTTCTTCCCCTGCGCGACGAAGCAGAGGCAGGGCTCGTAGACCACCGGAATGCGGACCGAAGGCCGGCTCGCCCGGAAGAAGGTGAGACCCGGCCACGGCGAGGCGTTCCTTCCCTCCTGTGGCGCCCAGCGGCCGATCCGTTCGGCGAGGCCCGCGAGAGGCCCGGCCGGCGCTGTCTGGGAGATCGGAGAGGCTTCGAGGATCTGGCTCATAGGCGTGCAAAGCTCCTGACGGCTGCAACAGGATTATCGTACCGGAGAGGCTCCCGCAGGACCACGGCTCCGCGGCTTCGGCAGGATCAGGCAAGAGAACTGCAGGTTTCAGCTACCCCCGCCGCATGCGTCGTGTCTAGCATTCTCGTCGCGGCCGCATCGGAGGCGCCGCGACGAAGCGAAAGGAGCTTGCTGACGTGTACACACGAGAGTTGGGAAAGAGTGGACTGAGAGTTTCGGCCATCGGCCTGGGCTGCATGGGCATGTCGGATTTCTATGGTCCGAGCGATGAGGCGCGGTCCCTGGAGACCCTGGGCCGCGCGCTCGACCTCGGCGTCAATTTCTGGGACACGGCGGACATGTACGGCCGCGGCCATAACGAGGAGCTGGTGGGCCGCGCGCTCAAAGGACGGCGCAACCAGGTCGTCCTGGCGACCAAGTTCGGCGTCGTCCGCGGCGAGGACGGGGCATTCCTCGGCGTCGACGGTAGCCCGTCCTATATCCAGCGGGCCTGTGACTCGAGCCTGAAGCGGCTCGGCGTCGATCACATCGACTTGTATTACCAGCACCGGGTGGATCCGAAAGTGCCGATCGAGGAGACGGTCGGCGCCATGGCGGAGCTGGTGCGGCAAGGCAAGGTGCGTCATCTCGGCCTGTCCGAAGCGGCGGCCGGCACCGTGCGTCGCGCGGTGGCGGTGCATCCGATCGCCGCCCTGCAGACCGAATATTCGCTGTGGACGCGCGACGTCGAGGACGAGATCCTCGGTACCTGCCGGGAGCTCGGTATCGGACTGGTCGCCTACAGCCCTCTGGGCCGCGGCTTCCTGACCGGCAAGATCCAGCGCCTGGACGATCTCGACGCGAGCGACTGGCGACGGACCAACCCGCGGTTCCAGGAGGAGAACCTGGAGAAGAATCTCCGTCTCGCCGAGCGCATCCGGGAGATCGCCGAGGTGAAGGGATGCACGCCGGCGCAGCTCGCGCTCGCGTGGCTGCTGCACCAGGGACGGGAAATCGTTCCGATTCCGGGCACCCGGAGCCCCCGGCGGCTGGAGGAGAACGCCGCCGCGAGCGAGGTCGCGCTCTCGGCCGACGATCTGGCGATGATCGAGGAGCTGGTGCCCCGCACGCTGGTCGCGGGCTCGCGCTATCCTGAGGCGGCAATGGCGACGGTCAACAGGTGAAGCTCAGCCCGCGGGCCCTCAACCGCGCCCTGCTGGAGCGGCAGATGTTGCTGCGCCGCAGGGAAACTTCCGCAGCCGAGGCGATCGAGCGGCTGGCCGGCATGCAGTCCCAGGCGCCCAACGCGCCGTACGTCGGCCTGTGGACGAGGCTTGCGGATTTCCGCCCGGAGGAGTTGGCCCGGCTGATCACCGAGCGGCGCGCGGTGCGCGTACCCCTCATGAGGACGACGCTGCATCTGGTGACCGCCGACGACTGTCTGGCGCTGCGTCCCGTGGTGCAGCCCGTCCTGGAGCGCGGCTTCTTCACGGGCAGTCCCTTCGGCCGGCAGATCGCGGGCATGGACCTCGAGGCTCTCCTCGCGGCCGGCCGCTCGTTGTTGGAGGAGCGGCCGCGCACCACCGCCGAGCTCGGCCGGCTGCTGCAGGAGCGGTGGCCGGAACGCGACGCCAGCTCTATGGCTCACGCCGTCCGTTATCTCGTCCCGCTGGTCCAGGTGCCGCCCCGCGGCGTCTGGGGCGCCGGCGGACAGGCCACCTGGACCACCGCCGAGTCCTGGCTCGGCCGTCCTTTCCCGTCCGAAAGCGCGCCGGACGGCATCGTCCTCCGCTATCTCGCCGCGTTCGGCCCCGCCACCGTCAACGACGTCCAGGCCTGGTGCTGGCTGACCCGGCTACGCGAGGTTGTCGAACGTCTGCGGCCGCAGTTGAGCGCCTTTCGCGACGAGGCGGGCAACGAGCTGTTCGACCTGCCCGACGCGCCGCGTCCCGACCCCGACACTCCGGCTCCGCCGCGCTTCCTGCCCGAATACGACAACGCGCTGCTCTCCCACGCCGACCGCACCCGCATCATCGCCGACGAGCACCGGGAAGCGGTCTTCACCAAGGGCGCTCTGCTGGTCGACGGCTTCGTCCGCGGCACCTGGAAGATGGCGCGCCAGCGCGGCGCCGCCACCCTGATCATCGAGCCGTTCAAGAAGCCGTCCAAGAGGGACGCTGCCGCCGTGACCGCGGAAGGCGCCCGGCTGCTCGCCTTCGCCGCGGAGGGTGAGGCGCACGATCTGCAATTTATCTCTCCGGGGAAGGACGAGAGGGCAGGACGAAAGGGATCTGCTGCGCGGCCACTGGCGTAAACAGCAGAAGGCGGCGCTCAGCCCCTTCCACGCTCCACCGCCTCCACGAACTCATCCAACAGCCGGTTGAACACTTCCGGGCGGTCCATCATCACCCAATGACCGGTGCCCGGCATCAGGCGCGTCGGCAGCTCGGGAAGGAGGTTATGGAGGCTGTAGGGCAGCCGGTTCATGTCGCTGACGATGGAGAGCCGGGGCCCCGAGTAGCGCTCCAGCGGGGGCAGCGGCTTGTAGCTCATGGAGCCCTCGATGGCGGGCACGATTGCGCCCTCGTGTGTGAGGCCGAGGTCTTCGATCACCCAGCGCGCGGCGTCGGGGTCGCCGCCTACCACGAGCTGACGGAAGTAGGACTCGAGCTCGCGCAGAGGGTCGGAGCGCAGGGCCTCGAGGAACGGCCGAAATTCTGTTTCCGGGACGCGGGTCATATCGCCGTTGGGGTCGACCAGGAGGAGGCCGGCGACGCGCTCAGGATGGCGGCTCGCGTACTCGATGGCCACCGACGAGCCGAGGCTGTGGCCGGCGAGGATGAAGCGGCGCAGGCCGAGCTGGTCGGCGGCGGCGGCCACGTCGCTCGCCAGACTCTCGACAGAGTAGTCGCCATCCTCCGCCGGATCGGACTCGCCGTGCCCGCGCAGGTCGAGAGCCACGGCGCGGCGGTGCCGGCGCAGGTGATCGAGCTGCAGAGCCCACTGGCCGCCGTTGCCCGCCAGGCTGTGGAGGAAAAGGACCGGCACGGCCGTACCGGTCTCGGCGCCACCGTCCCGCACGTAGAGGTTGCCGGCAGGACCGGCGATCCATAGCGCTTCGCCGGTAGCGGCGGCCGGCGGCTCGGGCTCGGGGATCTTCGGCTCCGGCTCCGGTCCTTCCGGCTCCGGCTTGAGCTCCTCCGGGGTCCACCGCCGCAAGCCCGCCAGGGCGCTCGCCAAGGCGCCCAGCGTGAACAGGCCGACCAGTGTCCAGAACAGCCCCCGGCCGCGCCGCCGGCGTGGATAACTGGACCTGCGTAGCCGCCTCGATCGCATCGCTCTCCTCCCTCCTGTGCTCAACCTAGCACGAACGCAGACCGTCCTGAAGGTCCGGGGAGCGGAAGCGCCCACCTGAAAAAGTTGGGCTCGCCAGAGGTCGAAAAAGTTTGAGCGATAGCGGGCGATTTTTCCGTCTTCAGTGAGAGGCGCGGTTCCATTCCGGACGCGGCCTCTCTCGGAGGTGTGATCGTGACCCGCTATACGCAGGCGTTCGAGGACATGCTGCGGACGTTTTTCGGTGATTTCCTGGAGCTCGTCGAGCCGGGGCTCGTGGAGCGGCTCGGCGCGGAGATGGTGGTGTTCTCCGACCGCGACGAGCTCGCCGACTGGCCCGACGTGGAGAGACGGGATCTAGGCCTGCTGGCCAATATCCTGACCCGGCACGGCGAGTGGCGGACGATCCTCGTCCAGGTCGAGCCCGAGGCCGGCGATCGCGTCCCCTTGGAGGAGAAGCTGCTCGGTTGGTATTTGCGCCTCGCCGTCGAGGGCCGTCAGCCGGTGCGGATGATCGTCGTCCATCTGCGCGGCGGCGAGCCCGGAGTGGGACTGCGGTGGATCGTCGACGAAGTCGACGGCGAAGAGCTGCTGCGCGTCCCCTACGTCGCCTTCGGCCTGGAGGATTGCCCCGCCGAGGACTTCCTACTTCGGCCCGAGCCGCTCGCCTGGGCCCTCGCCGCGCTCATGCGTCCGACGCGCCGCAGCCGCGCGGCCCACACGCGCGCCTGCCTACGCCGCATTGCCGGCTGGCGCTGTTGAGCGGGTGACGAGAATGCGTCCGAGGGTTGACAGGCATATTGAAGGTTGGATATCAATCCCCTGCCCAGCCGGCAGCACAAGGTTCGGAGCAGCGTCGCCTGCTCGTCCAGGGATGTTTGCGTTCGTCAGACGGGAGGCACGAGTGGAAAGGAAGCGAGCAGCACCCTCTGTCGTAGCCAGTTCGATCCGCCGCCTGTGCAGGAGCTCGCGGCCGCTGTCCGTCGGCCCCTTGGCTCTATGCCTGGCCCACCTGGCGATTCCGGCGCCTCAGCCGGTTCAGCCGGGGGCGGTAGAAGCGTCTCCTGCGGTATCGATAACCGCGGCGGTTGCCCGCGAGACCTCACCCCCTGACCCCCTCTCCAGCGGAGCTGGAGAGGGGGAACACGCTGTAAAGGCCGCAGCTCTTCCTGATTCCTCCTCGACCTTTGAGCCTCGTCCCCCCTCTCCAGCTTCGCTGGAGAGGGGGTCAGGGGGTGAGGTCCCGCGCGTAGACGCTTCCGTGGCCACTCCTCCCATCGACAACCTGGAGCGCCTCCGCCGGACCGTCGACATGATGGCCGAGGTCAACACCGCACTCGGCCCGCCGCGCTCTCCCTACGGACAGCTCATCTACGACATCGCCATCCGTCATTCGGTCAACCCGCACCTGGTCGCCGCGATGATCCACGTCGAATCGGCCTTCAACCCCCGCGCTGTCTCGCGCAAAGGGGCGTACGGCCTCATGCAGCTCCTGCCCGCCACCGCCCGGCGCTTCGGCCTGCGGAAGAAGAAGGACCTCTTCGATCCGAAGAAGAATCTGGAAGCAGGCGTGCGTTACGTCAAGTGGCTGACGCGGCGCTTCGGCGGCGACGTCGAGAAGATCCTCGCCGCCTACAACGCCGGCGAAGGCGCGGTGGAGCGCTTCGGCGGCATCCCTCCCTATCGCGAGACCCAGCAGTACGTCGAAAGGATCTTCGGCATCCTCGGCTTCACCGCGGAACGGCCGGTGCTGGACTCGACGGGCGGTGTGGTGGCGGCAGGGCGGTAAGGGCGCGCCGCAACCTTCTCCTTCTCCCCACGTACCCATGACAAGCTCCCTCCGGAGCTCCGCTGTAGCTGTATCCGCGTCCTTTGAACCCTGAGGGGAGGTTCCGCTATGCGAAAGCTGGTCTATGTCGTCCTCGTCCTGCTCGCCTCGGCCGCGCGGGCAGCGGTCGACCCCGGTCTGCTGGCCGGAATGAAGGCGCGTTCGATCGGCCCGTCCGGCATGAGCGGCCGGGTGGCCGCCATCGCCGCCGTCGAGTCGAACCCGAACATCGTCTATGCCGGCGCCGCCACGGGCGGAGTCTGGAAGTCCGTCAACGGCGGGCTCACCTGGACGCCCCTGTTCGACGATCAGCCGGTGGCCTCGATCGGCGCCGTGGCCGTCTTCCAGGCCAACCCAGACGTCGTCTGGGTGGGCACGGGCGAAGGCAATCCGCGCAACAGCGCGTCGATCGGCAACGGCGTCTACCGCTCGCTCGACGGCGGCAAGACCTGGACTCATCTCGGTCTGGAGAAGACGGAGCGCATCTACCGCGTCGTTCTTCATCCCACCGATCCCGACGTGGCCTGGGTGTCGGCGCTCGGCCAGGAGTGGGGGGAGAACCCCGAGCGCGGCGTGTTCAAGACGGAGGACGGCGGCAAGACCTGGAGCAAGGTGCTCTACGTCAACGAGCGGACCGGCGCCTCCGACCTGGTGATGGATCCGCGCAATCCCAACAAGCTGTTCGCTTCGATGTGGCAGTACCGGCGCTGGCCCTGGTTCTTCAAGTCCGGCGGGCCGGGCTCCGGTCTCTACGTCACGAACGACGGCGGGCGCACCTGGAAGGAGATCACGGATCAGGATGGCCTGCCGAAGGACGACCTCGGGCGCATCGGCATCGCCATCTCGCAGTCGAATCCAGACGTCGTCTACGCCACGGTCGAAGCCGCGAAGAGCGCCGTGGTGCGTTCGGATAACGGCGGCAAGACTTGGAAGACGGTCAACCAGCGCTACGATGCCAACCCGCGGCCGTTCTACTTCGCGGACCTGCGGGTCGATCCGCAGCTCCCGAACCGCGTCTACAGCCTGGACTACAACATCCGGGTCTCCGAGGACGGCGGCCAGACGTTCAGCAATCTGCCCGCCGGCGATCAGATCCACGGCGACTATCACGCCATGTGGATCGATCCGAAGAACCCCGACGTGTTCTACCTCGGCAACGACGGCGGCGTGGCCGTCAGCCGCGACCGGGGGAGGACCGCCGCTTTCGTGGCCACCTTGCCGCTCGCCCAGTTCTACCACGTCGCGGTCGACATGGAGCAGCCGTACAACGTCTACGGCGGTCTGCAGGACAACGGCTCCTGGCGCGGCCCCAACACCGTCTGGCAGGGCGGCGGCATCCGCAGCTATCAGTGGCAGATGGTGGGCGACGGCGACGGCTTCGAAACGCGGCCCGATCCGTTCGATCCCAATTACGTGTACTCGGAGTCGCAGGGCGGCTTTCTCATGCGGACCGACCTGCGCTCCCAGCAAGTGCGGCTGATCCGGCCGAGCGAGCCGGACGGCGTGAGGCTGCGCTTCAACTGGAACACCGGCCTCGCCACCGATCCCTTCGATGCCGGCACGATCTATTACGGCAGCCAGTTCGTCCACAAGTCCACCGACCGCGGCGAGAGCTGGACGGCCATCAGCCCCGACCTGACCAGCAACAACCCCGAGTGGCAGAAGCAGTACGAGAGCGGCGGCCTGACGCCGGACGTCAGCAACGCCGAGAACTTCACCACCATCATCGCCATCGCGCCCAGCCCGCTGCAGAAGGGCGTGCTCTGGGTGGGGACGGACGACGGCCGCCTGCACGTCACCCGCGACGGCGGCAAGACCTGGACGAGCCTCGAGAAGAACGTCCCCGGCGTTCCGGCCAATACGTGGATCCCCCACATCCTGCCGTCGAAGTTCGACGCCGCCTCGGCCTTCGTGGTCTTCGACAATCACCGTCGCGAGGACTTCGCGCCGTACGTCTACCGCACGGACGACTGGGGAAAGAGCTGGAAGAGCCTGGCCACCAAGGACCTGCGCGGCTACGCCTACTCGATCGAGCAGGACCCCGCTGACAAGGATCTGCTCTTCCTCGGCACCGAGTTCGGCCTCTGGGTCTCCCTCGACGGCGGCGGCCGGTGGATGAAGTGGACGCACGGCGTTCCGACCGTGTCCGTGATGGATCTGGTGATTCATCCGCGGGATCTCGACCTGGTGATCGGCACGCACGGCCGCGCCATCTACGTGCTCGACGACATCACGCCCCTGCGCACGCTCAGCGACAAGACCATGGCGGAGCCGCTGCACTTCTATGGGGCGAGCAACGCCGTGCAGTACAACCGGGGTCCGGAGCCCAGCGGCTTCGGTCTCGGCGCCGGCGAGTTCCGCGGCGAGAACGAGCCCTACGGCGCCATCCTCACCTACTCGCTCAACGCGCCCGGCCTGCCGTTGCCCGACCCGGAGAAGGAGCGCGCACGCAAGCTGGAAGAGCGGCAGGCGCGGCGCAAGGAGACGACGAAGTCCGAGGAGAAGCCGAAGACTCCCCAGGAGCGGACCGCTCCCGAGCCGGCTCCCGCGGGTCAGCCGCCGGCCGAACCCGAGGAAAAGGAGAAGGGAGAGGCGAAAAAGCCGGGGGAGGAGAAGCCGCCGGAGGTCGAGATCCGTATCGCCGACGCGTCGGGGAAGGTGATCCGCACCTTCACGGCGCCGGCCCAGCAGGGCCTGAACCGCGCGGTCTGGGACCTCTCCCGCGATGGCTTCAAGCAGTTCCCCCGGGAGACGCCGCCGGACCAGCACCCCCGCGGTCCGCAGGTGGCGCCGGGCAGCTATCAGGTGACCGTGAAGTACGGCGACCATGAGGCGAAGGGCAGCGTCCGCGTCTTGCAGGACCCGCGCTTCCACAACACCGAGGAAGACTGGCGCCGGCGCGAGGACGCCATCGCGCGGCTCGCCGCCCTCAACGACGTGCTGGCCGAAGCGATCGATCGCATCCGCAAGACTCGCGCCGACGCCGACCAGGTCGTCGCCAAGGTGACGAGCGCCAAGAAGGACACCACGCCGAGCGATGCCAAGCCGGACCCGCTGGTCGAGGCCGCGGGCAAGCTGAAGGGCGATCTCGACAAACTGGAGCGGCGGCTGTGGGCTCCCTACGACGCCGTGGGTATCCAACCGCCGACCGACGTCCTCTCGAAGCTCTTCGACGCCTACGCCGGCGTCTTCTCCTCATGGGAGCCGCCGAGCCCCACGCATCTCGAGTTCCTGCATCGGGCGGAGACCGAAACCCAGGCGATCCTCGCGGATGTCAACCGCTTCTTCGCCACCGACGTCGCCACCTTCCGCAAGCAGGTGGACGAGGCGAAGATCCGCCTGCTGCCGGAGATGGCGCCGCTGGAGGTGAAGAAGCCGTAAGGCGCTGATATCCCTGCGAAACCTCACCCCCTGGCCCCCTCTCCAGCTTCGCTGGAGAGGGGGAACGCAGGTAAGCAAACTGCACCACTACTTAGGAGCTACTGCCTCGATCTGATCGCGGCCGATCTGCATCGACAGCTTCTTCGCCGCGCCGCCGCCGAAGTCGAAGCTCACCATCGTCATCCTTTCGGAACGAAACAGCGGATCGCGCCAGCTCACGACGAAACTATCGTCATGATGATGCAGCAGATCCGCTAGCTGGCCTTCGCCCATCTGCAGAACCAGGCCCGATGCCTCCGGCCGCACGTGAATGGGACCGTAGAGACAGCTCTCGTACGTGCCGGCGTAGCTCCCCGGCAGGCCGCCGTTCGGGCGCCTTCACCGTGGACCTCCCCTGCGCGGTCGTAATCAGGGCCACGCCGGCGAGGATCACCGCCGCGGCGCCCAGGGTGCCGGCGGTCAGCGGCTCACCGGCCAGGGCCCAGCCGAGGAAGACCGCGACGACCGGGTTGACGTAGGCGTAGGTCGAGACCATCACCGGCGGCGCCACGCGCAGCAGCCAGACGTAGGCGGTGAAGCCCACGATGGCGCCGAACACCGCCAGATAGGCCAGCGAGAGCCACGACCGCATCGAGACCTCGGCGAGGACGAAGCGGGCCGGCTCGCCGACGACCGCGGAGGCGATCAGCAGCAGGGCGCCGCCGCCGAGCATCTGCATGCCGGTCGCCGCCAGCGGCGACTCCGGGAGCGGCGCCCGCTGTCCGTAGAGCGAGCCCCAGGCCCAGCTCAGCGAGGCTAGCACCAGCGCCGCGGCGCCCAGGAGGTCGACGCTGCCGGAGGCGCCGGGCCGCACCAGCAGCAGCAGGCCGATGAAACCGAGCATCAAGCCTGCGAGCACCCGCGGATCCAGCCGCTTGCGGCCGGAGCGCAGCCAGAAGAGCAGCACGATCCACAGCGGCTCGGTCGAGATCAGCAGCGCCGCGAGGCCGGAGTCCACCCGCTGCTCCGCCCACACCACGCCGCCGTTGCCGCCCAGCAGCAGGAACGCGCCGACCACCACCGCCGAGCGCCAATGCAGGAGGGGGGGCCGCGGCGCGCCGCAGAAGCGGGCCCAGCCGTAGAGCAGGGCGCCGGCGGTCAGATACCGGCCGGCCGCCATGAGGAACGGCGGCATGGTCTCGATGGCGAAGCGGATCGCGAGATACGTCGATCCCCAGATGAGATAAACGGCACCGAGGGCCAGAGCGACCTTGAAGAAAGGCGCGCGGAGCGTCGTGTCCGTCATGGGAGCACCTCCACTTCCGCTTCCTCTTCCTGCGCCTGAGGCGCTCGCAGAGGGAGCTGCGCACTCTCGCGCACGGTCTCCAGCACCACGGTGGTCCGCGTCGAATGAACCGCGCCGGCGGAGGCGATCCGCTCGCGCAGCAGCCGGCCGAGCGTCTTGGCGTCGGGCACCCGCACCTTGAGCAGGAAGCAGTCCTCGCCGGCGATGTGATGAACCTCCTGGACCTCCGGGATCTCGGCCAGCATCTCCAGGGTCCGGCCCTCGCCCTCGAAGCCGATCGACCGGACGAAGACGAAGGCGAGCAGGCCGAGCCCCAGAGCCTCGGGATTGAGGCGCGCCTCGTAGCCCTGAATGACCCCCCTGGTTTCCAGCCGCCGGATGCGCTCCAGCACCGCCGAAGGCGCCATGTCGATCTGCCGCGCGATCTCGGCGTTCGACGTGCGGGCGTTCTGTTGGAGGATATTCAGGATTTTGGCGTCAATTTCGTCGATCATTCTGAAGATCTCCTCGTCAACAGACTATACATCGGAGAGTAGGGTAAAAGCAAGAAGATCGTGCGGCAGACCTTCGACCGAAGCAAGGAGGTCCTTGGGTCTCCCGGGGGACCGCGGCGGCCGGGGAGATCCTTTACAGCGGAATCCGGCTCTCCGCCTCGGCGGCGAAGGGGTCGCCGGTGGCGCCGCGGCGATGGCGCAGCAGGGCGGCGTGGGCGATCATGGCGGCGTTGTCGCCGGAGTAGACGAGCGGCACCAGGCGGAGCTCGACGCCGTGGCGGCTCGCCCAGGTGGGAAGCTCGCGCCGCAGCAGCCGGTTGGCGGCGGCACCGCCGGAGACGGCGAGCAGGTCGATCGGCCGGCGCTCCTGCAGGCGGTCGAGGCGGTCGAAGGCCTGTCCCACGGCCGCCTCCCGGAAGGCCGCCAGCAGATCGAGCACGGCCTGCGGGGGCGGCCCGCCGTCGCCGAGATCGAGGGGGCCGAGCACGCGCTCCAGGCGCTCGATCTCCAGCAGGGTCTGACTCTTGAGGCCCGAGTAGGAGAAGTCGAGGCCGTCGCCGAAGCGGGCGACGGGCAGCCGGTGAACGCCCGGCGTTCCCCGTTCGGCCAGCTCGTCGACCTTCGGCCCCTGTGGGTAAGGGAGGCCGAGGCGCTTACCGACCTTGTCGAAAACCTCGCCGATGGCGTCGTCGCGCGTTTCCCCCAGCGTCGAGACTTCGCCGTCCTCCACCGCGAAGAGGGAGCTGTGGCCGCCCGAGAGCACCAGGCCGACGAAGCGGGAGGGCGGCGGCTCGGGAGGATCGGGATCGCCGGGAGAGCGGAGGAAGGGCGAGTAGAGGTGCCCCTCGAGATGATGGACGGCGTGGAACGGCCGGCCGCCGGCGAAGGCGATCGCCTTGCCGACCGAGAGGCCGACGAGCAGGGCGCCCACCAGCCCGGGGCCGCGCGTCGCCGCCACCACGTCGATCTCGCGCAGCGTCACGCCGGCCCGCTCCAGCGCCTCTCCGCTCACCACGGGCCAGTTGGCCAGGTGCTCGCGCGAAGCGATCTCCGGCACCACGCCGCCGTAGGGCCGGTGCGCGGCGAGCTGGCTCGACACCACGGACGACAGCACCCGGCCCTCGCCGTCGAGCACGGCGCAGGCGGTGTCGTCGCAGGAGGTCTCGATGCCGAGGACGAGGAGGCGCATGCGGCTAACTTAACGCATCGGGAGGGAATCGTCCCCCCTCTCCAGCTCCGCTGGAGAGGGGGCCAGGGGGTGAGGTTTCGAAGGGCAAAGCCCCTCAACCTGCAGAAGGATTTGGACCTACTCGTTCGCCGCCGAGGCCTCGACGGGCTCCTCGGCGCGCTTGATCTCGATCGGCTCGTAGACGGGGATCTCGAAGGCGAGCGTCTCGTGGCAGAACTGCTTCCACTCGTCGGTGACGTTGTCGAAGATGATGTTCTGATCCTTGAAGATGCCGTCGGTGACGATGTAGTTCTCCTGGAGGTAGAGGATGGAGTCGTCGTTGAGCTCGCGGTCCACCTCGATCTCCTTGCCGTCGACTTCCTTCTTCTCCTTGCGCACGTTGGCGGCGTTCTCCGTCCAGCCCGGGTATTCCCGGAACTGCTTCGCCAGATAGGCCTTGCAGTACTTTCCCATTTCTGCCATGGGTCGATCCTCCTGACTTCTCGTATCGTGAATCGGTATCAAGCTCTCTTGCGAATCGCGAGGGGCGAGTCCAGACAAGCTACTCCACTGTAAGAGTGTCACAAACGTGCCAGGCGGGACACCGCTGATAGACTAGCGCCCGGTCTATTGTTCCGGACCGTTCCGGCGACACCGAAAACGACGCCATGCCCCTGCGCTTCGGCATCAACGGCCTCGGCCGCGTCGGTCGAGCTCTGCTGCGGGTCATCCGTGGCCGGGAGGAGCTGCAGCTCGCCGCGGTCAACGACGTCGCACCCGCGGACGTGCTGGCGCGGCTGGTCGCCCGCGACAGTGTCCACGGGCTCTTCGGCGGTCAGGTCTCCGCGGAGGCCGGTTTCCTGGTGATCGACGGCCGCCGGATTCCCGCCTTCCAGGAATCTGATCCGGCGCAGGTGGACTGGAGCCGGGAAGGGGTTTCGGTGGTGGTGGAGGCCACCGGCCGGTTCATCGGCCGGCGGCGCGCGGCGGCGCACCTGCGGGGCACAGTGCGACGGGTGGTGCTCACGGCCAATGCCGATCCGGCCGATCCGGCCGACGTGACGGTCTGTCTCGGGCTCAACGAGACAGCCTTCGATCCGGACCGCCACGCCGTCATCAGCAACGCCTCTTGCACCACCAACTGCCTGGCGCTGGTGGCAAAGGTGTTGCACGATCGCTTCGGAGTCCGCCGGGCGCTGATGAGCGCGGTCCACGGCTACACCGAGAACCAGCGGCTGCTCGATCTCCCCCATGCCGATCCGCGGCGCTCCCGCGCGGCGGCGCTCAACATCATTCCCACGTCGACGACGGCGCCGCAAGCCCTCGGGCTGGTGATCCCGGAGCTGGCGGGCCGCGTCGAGGGTCTCGCCGTGCGGGTGCCGACGCCGATGGTGGCGATGCTGGATCTGGTAGCCGAGCTGGAGCGGGAGGCCTCGGTGGAGGCGGTTCGCGAGGTGTTCCGCGACGCCGCGCGGGGCAGGCTCGCAGGCCGGCTCGGCGTCTCCGAGGAGGAGCTGGTCTCCTCGGACTTCATCGGCGATCCGCGCTCGGCCGTGGTGGACCTGCCTCTCGTCCAGGTGACGGGCGGCCTCGCGCGCGTGGCAGCCTGGTACGACAATGAATGGGGCTACGCCCACCGGCTGGCGGAGCTGCTGGAGCTGATTGGAGAGAAGACGAAATGACCAACCTGCTGACCCTGGACGATCTCGATCTCGCGAGCCTGAACGGCAAGCGCGTGTTCGTGCGCGTGGATTTCAACGTCCCGATCTCCGAGGACCACGAGGTGCTGGACGCCACCCGTCTCGAGGAGTCGGTCCCCACGATCCGGGAGCTGGCCGCGGCCGGCGCCATCGTCATCCTCGCCTCTCATCTGGGGCGCCCGAAGGGTAAGCGCGATCCCCGCTACACCCTCCGGCCGGTGGTGGCTGAGCTGGACCGCCTCCTCGGCGAGGGCGTCCGCTTCGCCGCGGATTGCGTGGGCGAGGAGGCCGAGGCGGTGATCCGGGAGATGGATCCCGGCGAGATCGTGCTGCTCGAGAACCTTCGCTTCCATGCCGAGGAGGAGAAGAACGACGCGCTCTTCGCCGACCAGCTCGCCGCCCTGGCTGAGGCCTACGTCGACGACGCTTTCGGCAGCGCCCACCGCGCCCACGCCTCGGTGGTAGGCATTCCCGAGCGCTTGCCGCGCAAGGCCGCCGGCCGGCTGCTGGCGCGCGAGGTAAAGGCGCTGGGGCGGCTCCTCGGCGAGCCGGAACGCCCGTTCGCCGCTCTTCTCGGGGGCGCCAAGATCGAGGGCAAGATCGATACGCTGGAGAACCTCCTCCCTCGCCTCGATCTGCTGCTGCTCGGCGGCGGCATGGCCAACACCTTCCTGGCAGCTCAGGGGTACGATCTCGGCGCGTCGCTCTACGAGCCAGACCGGTTGGACCTGGCGCGGGAGATCCTGGAACGCGCCAAGGCCAAGGGGATGGAGGTCCTCCTGCCGCGCGACCTGGTCGTCACGGACGACCTCGAAAATCCGCAGCGCACCGCCACGGTGCCGGCCGACCGGGTGCCGGCGGCAATGAAGGCGGTGGACGTCGGGCCGGAGACGCGGCGGGCCTTCGCGGCGGCCGTCGGCCGCGCCCGGACGCTGTTCTGGAATGGCCCCTTGGGAGTCTTCGAGAAGCCGCCGTTCGACGCCGGCACCCGCGAGGTGGCGCAGGCGCTGGCGGCGTGCCCTGGCTTCTCGGTGATCGGCGGCGGAGAGACGGTGGCTGCCGCCAAACAGGCCGGCGTCGAAGACCGGATCGGCCATGTCTCGACCGGCGGCGGCGCCTCCCTGGAGTTCCTGGCCGGCAGGACGCTGCCCGGCGTCGCCGTGCTGGAGAAAGGGCGGTGAACGCGGCGCGGCGGCGGCCGCTGGTGGCCGCGAACTGGAAGATGAACCTGCTCAAGGCCGACGCGGCGGAGTTCTGCCGCGATCTGAAGCGGGGCCTGACCGCGCCTCCCGAGGTTGACGTGCGGGTGGTGATCTTTCCGCCCTTTCCCCTGATTCCGGTCGTCGCCCGCGAGCTGGTGGACAGCGAGGTGGAAGTCGGGGGGCAGGACGTCCATCCCGAGGACCGGGGCGCCTTCACCGGCGACGTCTCGGCGCTCCATCTGACGGACGCCGGCTGCACCTGGGTGCTCTGCGGCCACAGCGAGCGGCGGCAACACCATGGCGAAGGGGACGACCTCGCAGGCCGCAAGGCCGTGGCGGCTGCCCGCCATCGCCTGACGCCGATGATCTGTGTCGGAGAGACGCGTGACGAGCGCCAGGCCGGGCGGACCTTCGAGGTGCTG
This sequence comes from Thermoanaerobaculia bacterium, assembly GCA_036002325.1. Lineage (GTDB taxonomy): Bacteria > Acidobacteriota > Thermoanaerobaculia > Multivoradales > UBA5704 > DATARR01. The sequence continues at coordinate 180,552 of DASYTJ010000012.1, forward strand.
GAGCGACAGCTCCGCGCGGCGCTCGCCCTCCGCCCCGAGCCGTTCGCGCTCGCCTACGAGCCGGTATGGGCGATCGGCACCGGCGACACGGCGACCCCGGAGACGGCGCAGGAGGCGCACGGGTTCCTGCGCGGGAAGCTGAGCGAGCTTATGGGGGAAGGCCACGCTGCGGCCGTTCCGATCCTCTACGGCGGCTCGGCGACGCCGCAGAACGCCCCCGGCCTGATCGTCCAGCCGGACGTGGACGGCTTCCTCGTCGGGGGAGCCAGTCTTGACCCGCTGAAATTCCTTGCTATCATTCGGGGTTCCGGCTGACGGGCGCATGGATGCCCGGGGTCGATTTGCGCCCGTTGGGAGGCTTCGCACCGTGATCTACCTGCTGTACGTCGTCCACGTTCTGGTTTGCGTATTCCTGATCCTCGTCGTGCTGCTGCAGCAAGGCAAAGGCGCGGATCTTTCCGTATTCGGCGGCGGCAGCACCCAGACCGCCTTCGGCGCCCGCGGGGCCACGACGCTGCTGCACAAGCTGACGGTGGCCTCGTTCGTGATCTTCATCCTGACCACCGTGTCGATCGCCATCATCAAGGGCGGTCCGACCGGGACGGTCATGTCCGGTCAGGGGAAGGGCGCGCCGGCGGCTCCGGCTCCGAAGTCGAATCCGGCCCCCGCGCCGGGAAACGGCGCGCCGCGGTAGGCGGGCGCCGGCGGCCCGGGAATAAGCCCCCGGCGCACGGCCGTTGGTTCAGATGCTCTTTGAGCCCAAGTGGCGGAATTGGTAGACGCGCACGTTTGAGGGGCGTGTGGGGCAACCCGTGCCGGTTCGAGTCCGGCCTTGGGCACCATCCCTTCCAAAAAAATGAAGACGGATTTAGCCCCCCTCCTCCAGGAGAGGGTTTGGGGTGAGGTGCGCACCAGCGCTTGATTTTTCTCTGGGCTGGTGAGAAGATCCCGCAAATTTCTGGCTGATACGAGGAAGTCCGCGCCGTGAGGCGAGACGAGGTTGACCTGCAAGAGTGGTCCCTTTACGTCTTCTTGGCGTTCGATGTCCAGGGTTCTTCCCAGCGGAACCCGTGCCTTACCAGAAAGGAGTAGCGGGAGATGTCTCAGCAGGGAACGGTGAAGTGGTTCAACAACGCCAAAGGGTATGGCTTCATCCAACCCGAGACGGGAGGTGAGGACATCTTCGTCCATCACACCGCCATCGTCTCCGAGGGGTTCAGGACGCTCAACCAGGGCGAGCGGGTGAGTTTCGAGGTCGTGCAGGGCCCGAAGGGGCTCCAGGCGCGGAACGTCCTGCGCGGCTGAGCTGCCGCTGCAAACACCGCCACAGGCCCACCGCTGCACTGCCGGCTCACCGGTGGAAACCGGTTAGACTAGGGAAGCCATGACTGAACCGACCGAAGTCAGCTTCAAGCCGGAGGCTCCGGCTCAGCCCCCCACGCCCGACAAGTCACCCGGCAAAGCCGCGCCGCCCGCCGCCGCTCCCGCCCGCGCCCTGCCCTCGCCCGAGGAGATCGGCGAGTGGATCCATGGCGCCGACCTGCCGACGCTCGGCGCCCTTTTCGAGGGGCTGCCGGTGGCGAAATTCGACGCCCTGGTGCTGCAGGTTCGCAAGGAGGAGCTGATCCCGCAGCACTGGCAGGTGCTCACCGATCCCGTCCCGCAGGACGATCTCGCCTTCGAGCGGCTGCCCGAAATCGGCCGGCTGCGGGTCCGCTACAAGAACCAGGACCTCGCCCGGCGGCGCGTCGCCCAGCTCCTCTGGGGCTGGCGGGAGCTGCGGGGCAAACGGCCGGCGCTGTGGTCGGTCTCCGACCTGTTCGCAGCCATGCGCCGGATCATCGAGCGAAAGCACCCGGTCGATTGGACGGAGCTCCTCACCGCGCAGCGGGACGTCTGGCAGGACCTCACGCTCCCCTTCGGCCGCGAGCAGCTCGAGGTGCTGTGGAACTGCCTGGTGCTGATCCGGAAAGCGACGAAAAAGTAGCGGCGGCGAGGAGGGCCGGGGAGGTGAGGGCCGCGCGGGCCGCTCCTATGGAGATTCCGCCTGCACCGCCGCCTTCTCGATCACCACCGGCTCGGCCGGCACGGCTTCGGAGATCCGCCCCTGGGACGTGCGGACCTGCGCAATGCGGTCGACGACGTCCATCCCCTCGATCACCTTGCCGAACGCCGTATAGCCCCAGCCCTGTGCGGTCTTCCCCGAGTGGTTCAGGAAGGTGTTGTCCTTCAGATTGATGAAAAATTGGGCCGTGGCGCTGTGCGGATCGCCGGTGCGGGCCATGGCGATGGTCCCGCGGCCGTTGGCGACGCGGTTGTCCGCTTCGTTCTGGATCGGCGACCGCGTCGGCTTCTGCCGCTGCTGGAGATCGAAGCCACCGCCCTGGATCATGAAACCGGGGATGACGCGATGGAACAGCGTGCCGTCATAGAAGCCGGCGGCGACGTAGTCGAGGAAGTTCCGCACGGTCTGCGGCGCCTCGGCGCTGAAGAGCTCGAGGACGATCCTGCCATGGTTGGTGTCGAGAGCGACGGTGGGGTTCATTTCTTTTCGCTCGCCGGCAGGACGCTCGCTTTCTGGATCACGATCGGCTCCACCGGAACGTTCTGATAGGGCCCTTTCGTGGTCGTGCGGACCGCGACGATCGAGTCGGCCACGTCCATGCCCTCGAGAACCTTTCCGAACACCGCGTAACCCCAGCCGTCGGCCGTCTTGCCGCGGTGGTTGAGGAAGCCGTTGTTGGCCACGTTGATGAAGAATTGCGACGTGGCGCTGTTCGGATCCGGGGTGCGGGCCATGGCCAGGGTCCCGCGCTGATTGAGGACGCCGTTGTCCGCCTCGTTCTGGATCGGCGGCCGGGTCTCCTTTTCCTTCATATCGGGAGTGAAGCCGCCGCCCTGGATCATGAAGCCGGGGATCACGCGGTGGAAGATGGTGCCGTTGTAGAAGCCGGCCTTGACGTAGTCGAGGAAGTTCTTGGCCGACTTCGGCGCCTTGTCGGCGTACAGCTCGATCACGATCTTGCCCTTCGAGGTCTCCAGCAGCACCCGCGGGTTCGCGGCGGCCGGGCTCTGAGCCTTGGGCGCGGGCTGCGCGGCCGGGGCGGCGAGCGCCAGCAGGCAGACGAGAGAAGAGAGGATCCCAGTCATTGAAGTATTCTCCTTTAGCGATGAAACCAGCCGGGGATGGTAGCACGCTCCCCGCGGCTCCGGTGGGGGTCGTCCTCGCCGGCGGATTCTCGCGCCGCATGGGAAGCGACAAGGCGCGCCTGGCCGTCAGCGGCACCAGCCTGCCGGCGACCGCGGCGGAGCGGCTGACAACCGTCTGCGCCGAGGTGGCGGTGGCCGACCGCGGCCGCGGCGTGCTGCCGGGTTTCACCTCGCTGCCGGACGGACCGGGAGCGGGACCGGCGGCCGGCATCCTGGGAGCGGCGGCGGCCTACCCTGGACGCCCTTTGCTGGTGCTGGCCTGCGACCTTCCAGGTGTGCCGGCCGCGCTGCTCGCCGAGCTGGCCCGCTCCACAGGCTACGACTGGGCGGTGCCGCGCTGGACAGGCGGCGTCGAGCCGCTCTGCGCCCTCTACGGCCCCGCGGCCCTCGCCGCCTTGCGCGAGCGGCGGCTGCTCGCTCCGCACCGGCTGACCGAGGAGCGGGGCCTCGCGGTGCGCTACCTCGAAGGCGGCCTCCTCGCCCGCTTCGGGCCGCCGGAAGAGATCTTCTTCAACCTCAACACTCCGGAGGACCTGGAGCGTTACGCGTCGATCGCCTCCGGCACCTCGCCGCAACGGCCGCAGGGGCAGATCTCGCGGAGGAAGTCGAAACGGTAGATGCCGGTGCCATGGCCATCCGACCAGACGATCGAGATGGCGTAGTTGCCCACCGGTTTGATGGACTCGGCGGTGACGGGCGAAGGTGGCGGCTGGTAGCGGATCTTCAAGCCGGAGTGCCCCTGGCAGCCGGCGCAAGGACACCAACCGCGCAGATAGTCGTAGTCGTACTCGGCGACGTGACCGTCGCTCCAGGTCAGCCGCATACGGCGCTCTTCCGGCAGTCGCCGCACTTCGGTGAGGACAGGGCCCATGGAGGGCATCGTAGCATCGGCCGGTGACTCGTCTCGTGATAGAAATTCGGAGACGACGCCGTTTTTCCGCCCGGCGCTTCCGCACCGGGCTACTGGAATCTTGCTCCTCTGGAGCGAATCGCCCGCAGGGCGACGTATCGATAGCCCGGTGCGGAAGCGCCGGGCAAGGAGACATCATGCGCCGAGCGCTTTTCTTTCTGTTCCTTCTGCTGCCGGCGGCGGCTTTCGCCCAGCCCGGCCGCATCGAGCTCACCCCGGTCGTCGGATACCGCTTGGACGGCGACTTCGATGCCCGCAGCAGCGACGCCTTCGATCCCGACCTGAACGTCCAGGTCGACGGGAGCGCGGTCTACGGTCTGCTGCTCGACATCCCAGTGGCCCCCAACTGGGCGATCGAGATCCTGGCCAACCGCCAGCAGAGCCAGTTCGAGGTAGACCGCGGACTGCTCACGCCTTCATCGACTCTCGGCGACGTAGACCTGACCATTCTCCAAGCAGGTTTTCTCTTCCAATGGGGTGAGGGCCAGGTCAACCCGTTCATCACCGCCGCGGCCGGGCTGACCCGCATCGATCCGCAGTTCGACGAGCTGTCGTCGGACGACCGCCTCTCGGCCAGCCTCGGCGGCGGCGTGAAGATTTTCTTCAGCGAAAACATCGGGTTACGGCTGGAGGCCCGCGGCTATTGGACCGACCTCGAAACCGACTTCGACGACCGCCACCGCCGCTATGACTCCCGAGATGGGCTTTACCAGGGCGAGGGGAGCGCCGGGCTGATCATCGCGTTCTGAAGCGAGGGCTAGGCCACCCGCGGGCAGACGCGGTTGCGCCCGGCGTTCTTGGCCTCGTAGAGCGAACGGTCGGCCGCGGCGATCAGGTCGCGGCCGGTGACCTTCCTCTCCCGCGGGCCGGCGATGTCGCCGAGCTCGGCCAGGCCGATCGAGATGGTCACGCGGGCGGGCGTGCCGTCCTCCATCAGCACCATCGTTGCCTCTACCAGATCGCGGACCTTTTCCGCCACCGTGGCGGCGCCCGAGATCTCGGTCTCCGGCAGCACCAGCAGGAACTCCTCGCCGCCGTAACGGCCGATCCAGTCGGTGCTGCGTAGCCCGCCAGCGACGACCTGGGAAACTCTCCGGAGGAGCGAGTCTCCCGCCAAATGGCCGTAGCGGTCGTTGATCTCCTTGAAATGGTCGAGGTCGGCCATGGCGATGGTCAGCGGCCGATGATAGCGGAGCGCGCGGTCCAGCTCACGGTCGAGCTGCTCGAGGATCGCCTCCCGGCGCAGCAGCCCGGTCAGGCTCTCGTAGGTGGCAGACTCGAACAGCCGGGCGTTCTCGAAAACTGTGGCGACGTGATGGGCGAGCAGGTTGAGGAGGTCGAGCTCTTCGGCCGGGTAGGCTCGGCTCCCCTCCTTGCGGCCCACGATCAGTACGCCGACGATCCGCTCGTGGCTGAGCAGGGGAACCGCCAGACTGTCCGCTTCGAGCCCAAGGTGGACGAGGGCCGGGCTGCGGGAGGCGAGCTGCGTTCCCGGGAGCGGGCGCTCCGTACGCTGCAGGTGTTGGACCGCCGGATCGTCCGGCGCCACCAGAACCGCGGAATCCAGGTCCGGATCGGTGGAGGCGAGGACGCTCAGCAGGCCGGTCTCGGGATTGGCGATCAGCAGGGTGGCCGAGCGGGCGAGGAAGATCGACGCCAGCCGCTCGACCAGGTGTTCGCCCATCAGCGGCAGCTTGCCCAGCGCCGGCAGCTCGCCGGCGAGCGCGATCAGGTCGCGGCGGAGAGCGTAGCGCTCCGGGAAGAACCGCTGGTCGATCAGCCTGTGAAGGAAGCGCCGCAGAGGAGCGAACAGCAGACCGAGCAGCAGCGTCGCTCCCGACACGGCCCACACCGACTCCCGGCCGTCGACGAAGTGCGAGAAGACGGCGCCGCCCGCGCCCAGCAGGGCGTAGAAGAGCAGCACCAGCGCGCCGGTCAAGGTCGTATAGATGAGCCCCCGCCGCACCACCAACTCGATGTCGAACAGGTGATAGCGGAAGATGGCGGCGAAGAACGCCACCGGATAGCAGAGCAGGATGAGCGTCTCCAGACCGCCGATCCACCCCGGCAGCCTCACGCCGGAGCGCTCGAACGCCGTCGTGGTGCAGACGAACAGCATCCAGGGGATCGTCGCCGCCAGCACCAGGCCGGCCTGCTGCCGGCCGCGCGGCTCCGCGTGGCGGAGCGCCTGGAGAGCCAGCACCAGCGTCACCACGCAGGCCCAGATCGGCAGGCCGAACTGCCGCAGCAGCCGGTCGACTTCTCCCATGGTCCAGGGGAACGTGCGCAGGCCGAGGACCTCCTCCGCCAAATAGGTGGCCCAGCACCCGAGCCCGATGCCAAGGCCGATCACGTAATAGACCGGCACGATCCATGGCCGGGCGCGCAGCCAGCCGGCCCGCTCGGGGATGAGCGACGCGAGGTGCAGCTCGACGCCGATCTGCAGCCCGGTCAGAAGGTAGAAAGCCGAAATCGCGCTGGCGCCGAGCCAGGGACGGCCGATCGCGTTGATCGGCAGCGCGATTTCCACGGCCACCGCGGCGCAGAAGGCGAAGAGCAGCCGGACCCGCAGGTCGCCGGCGCCCTGGTTCAGGGCGAGGAGCGCCACGGAGAGGAACCCCAGCGCCGTGAGGCAGTTGAGGATCAGCTGGAGCCAGCGGGGCGACACTCCGGGGACGACCACGAGGTCGAGAATCTGCCCGCCGCGCGCAACCCGCAGCGAGACGGGGCGTCCGCGCTCGAACCCCTGGGCCGCGACCTCGTAATCGAGGTGGTGCGCGACCGGCCGGCTGTTGACGGCGAGGATCTGATCGCCGGTCCGCAGCCCGCCGCGCGCGGCCGGCTGATCGGGGTAGACCGACGTGACGAGGAGCCCCCGATCACCCTCGTCCGGAACGAAGCCCACCCGCCGGCCGGCGCTCCGCCAGGCCTCCAGTCCCTGAAGGCTGAGAAGGCTCAGCACGCCCAGGAAGAGCACCCAGGCGAGCGAGGCGCGGGCGATTCGGTCAGCGCGCAATCCGGGCTCTCTCGCGGTGTGAATAGGAAATGTTACCTCAAACGGGGTGAATCCGCCTATCAAATTCCACAGAAGAGCACTTTCGTTTTCTCTTTAACAAACCCTGGCCGTCTCGGCACGGCGGCGGCGCGGCACGGAGTTGCGGTAGGATCGGCCGTCCGGAGCCGTTCCATGCCACCCCATCGCCGCTTCTCGCCCTCCGTCCACGACATCACCGGCGCCGTCTACTCGGCCCTGGCTCACCGGCTCGCCACCCACCGCGGCGAGACCTACCCCCTGCACGTGGGAGACACCTGGATGGAGCCGCCCGAGGGCTGCCGCATGGAGGACCTGCGGGTAGCCGATTATCCGGGAATGCACCGTTACGCCTCGCCTCAAGGCATGCCGGCGCTGCTCGACGCCATCGCCGAGCGGGTGCAGGCGCGCACCGGCGTCGCCACGGGACGCGAGAACATCCTGGTGGCCACGGGCGCCACCGGTGGGCTGGGAGCGGTGGCTGGAGCCATTCTCGCTCCTGGAGACGAAGTGCTGATCCTCGCGCCCCACTGGCCGCTGATCACCGGCATCGTCCAGTCGTTCCACGGTGTGCCGGTCGAGGTTCCCTTCTTTGGCGCCGCCGATTCGCCCGAGACGGCCGTCGAGATCGCCCGCGAGCGCCGGACGGAACGCACCGTGGCCCTCTACTTCAACACGCCGAGCAACCCCACAGGCCGGATGATTCCGCGCGCTTGGGTCGAAGCGCTCGTCGCGTGGGCGGTGGCGGAAGACCTTTGGATCATCGCCGACGAGGTCTACGAGGATTACGTCTACGAAGGCCGGCACACCTACAGCCGGCCGCTCGCCCCTGAGCACACCATCGCCTGCCACTCCTTCTCCAAGGCATATGGCATGGCGGGCAACCGCTGCGGCTACGTCGTCGGCCCGGCCGAAGCCGTGGAACAGTTCAAGAAGATCGGCACGCATAGCTTCTACAGCACCCCCACCGCGTCGCAAATCGCCGCCCTGCGGGTCCTCAACGGACCCGGCGACGCCTGGGTCGCCAGCGCGCGGGAGCAGTATCGCGAGACGGGGCGGCGGGTGGCGGAACGTCTGGGCCTCGAGCCGCCCATGGGCAGCACCTTTCTCTTCTTCGACGTGGCAGCCTTTTTGGATGAATCCGGCGTCGCGGGATTTCTCGAGCGCTGCGTGGACCGCGGCCTGTTCCTCGCGCCGGGACCGAGCTTCGGCCCCTATCCCACCCACGTCCGCCTGTGCTTCACCGCCGCGCCGCCGGACGTGGTCGTGCGCGGCGTCGAAGCGCTGGCGCCGCTGATGGGAAGGTAAGGGGAAGCAAGAGGAAGAGGACGGCCAGAGCCGCCACCCCGAACGCCGCGCAGCCGGCCACGAATCCCGGCGGCACGAAACGCAGCTCGACGCGCGACGCCCCGGCGGGCACCCGCGCTCCCAGGAAGGCGCCGTTGACCGTGAACGTCTGCAGGACGCGATCGCCGGCGCGCGCCGACCAGCCCCGCGGCCCGACGAGCGAGCTCGCGAGCAGCCGGTCGCCGTTTCCCGGCACCTCCAGAACGACATGACCGGGAGAGGAGGCGACGAGCCGGGGCGCCTCGAGGCGGCCGGACGTCGACGGCCGCCAGGCGCCGATCTCGTCCCGGAACACTGCCACGCGGTCCGCCGTTTTCATCCTCGCGATCCAGTCCGAGATCTCGCCCCGGCCGACGGCGTCCACGGCCGCCGGCAAAAACCAGCGCGGCAGGGGATCGGGATTGCGCAGCAGCGTGTACGGCTGGAAACGGTCGGCGTCGATCCTCTCGAGCGTGCGCAGGGGCGGCACGGCGGGGCTGCCGAGCAGGATGCGCACGCCCAGGAAGTCGAGCAGCGGATGGTCGAGATTGTGCAGCGCTGAGAAATACTCGGTCATCGTGGGATGGAAGCCGAACGCCGCCTCCAGCACGTTGAGATAACGCCGCGGTGCCAGCGGATTGTGGGGCCGGAAGTCCGCGGCCCCGTAGACCGGCAGCAGGTTCGGGTAGAGGAGAAAATCGCCTCCCGCGGCCCGCCCGCTCTCCGGGCTTCCGGCTTCCCGCGTGATGATGTCCATGATCTCCGTCCGCGGATAGAACAGGGCGGGATGCCCCTCGGGGAGCAGGCTCCGCGACCACGGAACGAGATCGATCAGGAGCACGGCGGCGAGCGCCGCGGCTCCCCAGCGGGCGCGCACCCGCGTCAGCGCCAGGCCGGCGATGATCCCCGCCCAGAGGCACATCGTCCAGTCGTCCGCCGCCGCGGCGAGGCTCGCGACGGCGGCCAGGGCAAGGCCGGTCCAGGCGAGAGCATCGCGCCGGGGGCGCAGCCGCGACGCCAGGAAATCGAAGCCGAAAGCTCCGGCGACGCAGAGCGCCAGCGAGACCGGCAGCAGGCAGCGCGCGTAGGCCGGCACCCGCAGCGCCTGAACGGTATAGAGGACGCTCGCCAGCGGAAGAAAACGCGCCGCGAGCAGGAGCCCCACGAGCGCGAAGCCGAGGAACGGCTGCACCCGCCGGTCGCGCACCGCGAACAGGGCGATCACGGCGCCCGCGAAGGCCACCAGGCCGGTGTAGCCGCCCTCGGAGTCGGCCCAGTTGAAAGGACCGCGGAACGGATCGCGAAACGGCCTGCCGTAGGCGTGAGGACTGACCGGCGCGAGGATGAACTTGCCGTAGCCCGGCACGAACCACGAGAGCGGACGGAGCGCCGACACTTCGTCGGAAGGGATCTTCTCCGTCATCGTGTCGTGCGCACGCTGCGAGTCGGGCACCAGCGAGAGGAACGGCAGGATGTGCGGCGCCGCGAGGCCGAGGCCGAGCACCGCCGCCAGCGCCGCGGCGCCGAGCGTCCGGGCGAAGCCGGCCGCCTTCCGGCGCAGGCCGAGGCCGCAGGCGGCGGCGAGCAGTCCGCCGAAGGCCGCCGTCTCCGGATGCCCGGAGACCAGCAGCGCGCCGGTGATCGCCGCGGTGGTGGCGATCGTCCGGCGGTCGGGACGGCGAAACAGGCGGACCGTGCCGCACACGAGCCACGGCACCCAGGCCACCGCCGCCGTCACCGGAAACATCGCCCAGGAGGTGAGCGCACCGCCGAGTGAAAAGCCCGCCGCTGCCAGCAGCGAGGCGGCGCGGCTGCGGCCGGCCACACGCGCGAGCAGCCAGGTACCCTGAAAGGCGACGAGAATCTTCAGCGCCAGGGCGCCCAGAAGATGATGCTGGATGGGAAAAGCCCGCGCCGCCATCGCCAACGGCGAGACGGCGCCCGCCTGGGGATTCGCCCACGGCGAGCTGCCGCCCTCGAGCGCGTCCGACCACAGGGGAAGCCGGCGGCCGGAGAGCGCGTGCCGCACTTCGAGCTCCCAAGGCAGGAGCTGATAGACGGCGTCGTTCAGCAGATCGTGCGTGCGGGGACGCTCGATCGCCGGCGCTCCCGGCACGCCTTGCCCGAGGATGTCGCAGGGAACGAGGAGCGGACTGCCGGCGAGCCAGGGGAAGAGCAGGGCGAACGGCGCCAGCCAGCCGCCGATCACCGGACCCTTCTCCAGCCGCAGGCGCAGACCCCGCGCCAGCAGCCAGCAGACGGCCTGCATCAGCAGCATCACTCCCAGCAGCGTGGCCAACAGCCTGCCGTCGATCCAGGACATTCGGGGCGCATCCTACAGGAACCGCCGAGCAGGTTTTCCGTAGGGGCGGGGCTTGTCCCCGCCCCTGAACGCTGCGGGCGGGGACAAGCCCCGCCCCTACGATACGAAGACTCTCAGTCTCCCTCCGTTCCCGCTTCATGATACTTATGGTCCAGGGATCCGGCGCAGGTTCCCGGGTTGGGTTACGGAGGAGAGATTGGACCACCTTTCACTCGAGACGCTGGCGAGGCTCCTGGCCGGCGATCTCAGCCACGAAGATCTCCTGGCTCAGGTCGTGCCGCACTTCCTGGAGCTGTGCCCCGTCTGCCGGGAGCGCTACGAGGAGATTCTCCGTCTGCAGAAGGAGCTCGGGCACTGGGACGAAAGGGTGGCCGTGCTGGAAGGCCGCGAGGCGCCGGAGCTGCTCGCGCGGCTCCGGAAGCATTCCTTCGACGACCAGGTGCGGCTGGTGACGAACGACGACGCCTTCCACACCTGGGGCCTCGCCCAGCTCCTGCTCAAGGAGAGCCGCGAGGCCGCCTCCGCCGATCCCGCCAAGGCGACCGACCTCGCCGAGCTGGCCGTCAAAGTATCCCAGAACCTCGGCGAGGCCTACGATCCGCACTGGGTGCTCGACCTGCGGGCCCGCGCCTACGCCCACCTCGGCCGCGCCCGGCGCCTCCTCGGCGAGCCGCGGAGCGGCGAGACGGCGTTCCGCGAGGCCGAGGCCCTGCTCGCCAAGAGCATGACGGGCAACCCCGAGATCCAGGCGGAGGTGCGCGCCTTACAGGCTGGCGCCGAGGAATTCGGGCCGTAACGGCGCTGTTCCGGCAAGTAGCTTTGACGGAAAGGTTTGCTGTGAACCACCGCCGGCTTATCCTGTTCCTCCTGATCGGATTGTTGCTGACGGCCTGTGCCGGGAGTATCGACGAGCAGAAACAGCCAACCAAGAAACAGCCAATCCGGAATCCTGGTGCCTGGCGCACCTACACCAAGGTGGACGAAATCTATGGGCTGAGCATCGAGGACGACTCCGTCTGGGCGGCGACGACGGGCGGAGTGGTGCGCTGGAACCGCAAGGACGGCTCCTACGTCAAATACACCACCGCCGACGGCCTGCCCAGCAACCATTTATACAGCCTCGCCCGCGGCACGGCGCCGGGGTCCAAGTGGTTCAGCGCCTATGGCGGAGTGGTCGAGCTCGACGGCCGGGGAACCTGGCGTACGTACACCGCGGCCGACGGCCTGCCTGACAATGACATTCGCAATCTCGCCGTCGACGCGGCCGGACATGTGTGGGCGGGCACGTACCATCATGGCGTGAGCCAGCTCGACGAGCGCGGCTGGCACACCTACACCACCGCCGACGGCTTGGCCGACAACACGATCACCGCCATCGCCGCCGATCCGGCCGGGCCGGTCTGGGTGGCGACGGTGCATCCGCAAAGAGAGGAATACGGCCATGACTCCAACGGCAGTCTGAGCAAGTTCGACGGCCGCAGGTGGACGACTTACCCGATCGTCGAAGAGCTGGCGAATCATTGGATTTTCGGCCTCGCCATCGACGCGGCCGGCCACGTTTGGATATCGGGCAAGGGCGTGGGCGAGTTCGACGGCCGCAACTGGACCGTTCACAAGAAGGTTGCCAACGATCCGACAGACATCACCACCCTTGCCATCGATCAGGCCGGGCACAAATGGTTCGGCACCTACGGCAGCGGAGCGCGCGAGCTCGACGGGACGACGTGGACCGTCCAAGCCCTGCCTGAGGATCTGCCCACCGGCAACGTCACCGCCATTGCCGTCGACCAAGCCGGGCACAAGTGGTTTGCCGCCGGAGGCGGCGTCAGCGAGTTCGACGGCCAAACCTGGCGCACCTACACCACGGACGACGGCCTGGCGAGCAGCATCATCTACGGGCTTGCCATCGATGGCGAGGGGCACCCGTGGCTGGCCCTCTCCGAAGGCGGAGTCGGCCGGTTCGACGGCAAAGCCTGGCGCACCTACACCGCTGCCGACGGCCTGCCCGACGCCTGGGTCTTCTCCGTCGCCACCGAGGCCAACGGGCACGTCTGGGCCGGCTCCCTGGACGGCGTGAGCGAATTCGACGGCAAAACCTGGCGCACCTACACCACGGACGACGGCCTAGCCTACGATCAAGTGAACGCCATCGTCATCGATCGGATGGGACAGAAGTGGTTCGGCACCTCCGAGGGTCTGAGCCGGTTCGACGGCCGGACCTGGCGCACCTACACCCAAGCCGACGGTCTGGCGGACGATTACATAGAGTCGCTCGCCGTCGACGGCAACGGGCACCTCTGGGCCGGTCTCCTGGTGGGCGCGGCGGAGTTCGACGGCAAGACCTGGCGCAATTACTCCGAGGAGGACGGCCTGCCCGGCCGGCGGATCACCGCCATCGCCGTCGACAAGGCGGGGCACACGTGGTTCGGCGCCAGCAGCGGCGTCGGCGAGTTCGACGGCCGAACCTGGCGCACCTACTCGGAACGCGACGGCCTGGCCGGCCGTATCGTCACCTCGATCGCCGTCGATCCCGCCGGACACGTCTGGGTAGCGACCGACGGCTGGGGAGTGAGCGAATTCGACGGCCGGACCTGGCGCACCTACACGGAACGCGACGGCCTGGCCGCAAACGCCGTTCTGGGGATCGCCCTCGATCCGGCTGGACACCCATGGTTTGGCACCCGCGGGGGCCTGAGCGAATTCGCGGCCCACGGGAGTCCGGCCGGCCCGTCAGTCGTCGACGTGACCCATCGCTGAGCTCTGCCCCGGCGCGAAGACCGGCTGGTTCTTCTGCCAGAAGAACGGCTCGAGCTTGACCTTGTCCGGCGCCAACTGATCGAGCGTCACGCCGTCGTAGACGCGGCCGTTTGCGATCACGCGCGAGATCTTGTCCGAGTTGTAGATGTCGTCGAGCGGATTGGCGTCGAGCACGACCAGATCGGCGAGCTTGCCGGGTTCCAGCGAGCCGATGTCCTTGTCCATGCCGAGATAGCGGGCGCCGGTCAACGTCGCGGCGCGCAGCGCTTCCATTGGCGACATGCCGCCCTGGACGAACATCCACAGCTCCCAGTGGGCGCCGCGCCCTTCGCGCTGCCCATGCGCGCCGAGGTTCACCCCGACTCCGTCATGGCTCAGCTCGGCGGCGATGCGGGCGATGTTGAAATGGTTGTACTCCTCGTCCGGCGCGCCGAACTGCCGGCGCGAGCGCTCGTCGATGATCTCCCGCGGCACGAAGCGCAGCAGCCGTTCGTCCTCCCAGACGTGCGTCTTGGCGTACCAGTAGTTCTCGCCCCAGATGCCGCCGTAGCCGACGATCAGCGTCGGCGTGTAGCCCACCTGCGTGCCCTTCCAGAGCTGGCGCACGTCGGAGTAGATCTTGGCCACCGGAATCGTGTGCTCGACGCCGGTATGTCCATCCACCACCTGCGTCATGTTGTGCTCGAAGAGCGAGCCGCCCTCGGGCACCACCATCATTCCCAGCTCGCGGGCGGCGGCGATCACCTGCTGGCGCTGATCGCGGCGCGGCTGGTTGTAGCTCTTGACGCTGAAGGCGCCCACGGCTTTCATCCGCCGCAGGTGTGAGCGGGCGTCCTCCAGATTGTCGATGGTGGCGGTGAACGGCGCGTTGGCGCCGTAGAGGATGGTGCCGGTCGAGTAGATCCGCGGCCCGGTGATCATCCCCGCCCGCTGCAGCTCCGAGGCGGCGAAGACCGTGTCCGTGTCGTTCGACGGATCGTGCAGCGTCGTCACGCCGAACGCCAGGGTGGCGTAGGGCACCCAGTTGCGCTGCGGCACGATGCCGTCCGAGCCAAATGCGCCGTGCCAGTGGACGTCGATCAAACCGGGGATGATCGTCTTCCCCTTCGCGTCCATCACGTAGGCGCCTGCCGGCGCCGGCGTGCTCGCGCTGGGCCCGACGGCCTTGATGCGGTTGCCCTCGATCACCACCGTGCCATCCTCGATGACTTCGTCGCCGCGCATCGTGATGACGCGCCCGCCGACCAGGGCGACCGTACCCTTGGGCACGTCGCTCTCCGCCTGAAAACCGATGTCCATGCCCGCAGCCGGCGGATCGGGGAGCGTCTCCGGCGCGCCTTCGAGGAACGTGAAGGCGTTCTTCAGCTCCAGCGTGTAGAGCTCAGGGCCGAGCGACCAGTGCAGCCGCTGCGAATCACCCGACCAATGGAGGTAATGGCCGGCGTCGCGCGTCACCCGGCGCAGCGGCAACGAGCTGGCTTTCGGCCCCACGTCCACCGCCTTGCCGGTGGCGACGAACGGCATCACGTAGGCCTGGAAGCGCTCCGTGAAGGCCACCCAGCGGCCGTCCGGCGAGAGCTGGAACTCGGTGGCGTTCTCGCTCGTCAGATGCTCCCGCTCCTCCTTGCCGTCGAGGCCGACCGACACGAGCTGGCGTTTGCCCTCGCCGGCCTCGCGCAACAGGTACACGCGGTCGCTTTCGGCGCCGAAGTGCGGCTGCTCGCCCTCCTCAGTGATCAACGACGGCTCGCCGCCGGAAGCCGCCACGCGATAGATCCCGGGCTCGAGTGAATAGGCCGGCGTGCGGACGAACCCGCCTTCGATCTTGCGATAGACGATCTGCTTGCCGTCCGGCGTGAAGACCGGCTCCACGTAATGCCCCGGCTTCGAGACCACCACGCGGCCTTCGCCGCCGTCGGCCGAAACCACCCGCACCGCGCCGAGCTTGTCGTCGTCCCAAGTGGTGTAGACCACCTGGCGGCCGTCGCGCGAGAACGACGGGAAGAACTCGTAATGGTCCTTCTGGCGCGTCAAGCGCCGCGGCTTGCCGTCGGGAAGACTGCGCATCCAGAGATGGCCGAGCGCCTGATAGACCACCCGGTCGCCCTTCGGCGAGACGCCGACCCAGCGCAGCATGCGAGTTTCGAACGTCTTCGGCGCCACCTCGACGGGGAAGCGCAGCGCCTGCTGGACGCGCCGCGTGGTCTGCACATGGAAAGGAATGTCGGAGACCTTCCTGCTCGCCGTCTCGATGCGCCGGATCTTGCCGCCGGCCCAGAAGACGATCGACTTCGCGTCCGGCGTCCACGCCATGCCGGGGTAGAGGCCGTGGATCGACCACGTCTCCTGCATGTCGCGGTCGAGCCCGTCATAGATCGGCCAGGTTTCGCCGGAGCTCAGGTTCATCAGGTGAAGGACGCTCTTGCCGCGTACCCGGCGGATGAAGGCCAGCGTCTTGCCGTCCGGCGAAGGCGTCGGCCGCACCGAGCCGCCCGGGCCGGTGACGTAGCGCTGCGTCGTGCCCTTCTGGCGGTCCAGCCGCAGGATGGCGAAGATCTCGCCGTTGGGGTCCTTGTTGTACTCGAAGATCTTTCCCGGCGTGATGTCCTGGCTGTAATAGAGGTAGCGGCCGTCGGGCGAGAAGACGGGCTCGCCGGTGTCCTTCTGGTCGTTCTCCTTCTTGGTGAGCTGCAGGCCGTCGCCGCCGCTCCTGTGATAGAGCCACATCTCGCCGGCGCCGAGCGAGCGCTGGGCGGTGAAGTGCTTGCGGGCGACGATGTACTCGCCGTCGGGCGCCCAGGACGGCTCGTTGAGCAGCCGGAAGCTCTCTTTCGTCACCGCCTTCGGGTTCGAGCCGTCACGGTTCATGATCCAGATGTTGTCGCCGCCACCCTGGTCGCTGGTGAAGGCGATCGACTTGCCGTCCGGGCTGTAGCGCGGCTGCATCTGCCAGGCCACGTCATGGGTCAGCGCCTTGGCCTCGCCGCCCGCTATCGGTACTGTGTAGATGTCGCCCAGCAGGTCGAAAGCCACTTCCTTGCCGTCGGGGCTGACGTCCACGTACATCCAGGTCCCCTCGGTGACGTCGATCGCAACCTCTGTCGACGGCCCCGGCGGATTGTTGACGTCCCACTTCTCCTCTTTCTTCTCCGCGATCTCCTTGGGAGCGCCCTTGCCGCCCTCCTTCTGCTCCTTCTTGAGCTCGGTGGCGTTCTCCTCCGGCTCCTGCTCGCGCTTCTGCTTGTCCTTCAGCTCCTCGTCCGGCGGCTTCACCTCGGGCGCGGGAGCCGGCGCGGGAGGGGGAGTCGGCGGCTGGGGCGTCGCCGCCAGGGGAATCAGGCCCAAAGCGGCCACCAACAGGCTCAGCAAGAGAGAGCGGATCGATTTCATAGCGGGATTTCCTCTCGGGGATCAGGGAAGTGAAAGGCTCGGCGGAGCCGCGGAGCAGAGTATGGAGAGGGGTTGAGGGTGTCAAGGAGGGTGCGCCGGCGGGCTCTGCCGCGGCAAGCCCAAGAGGCCCAGTACGACCATTGGTGATACCATTGCCCTATGAGTAGCGCCAAGATCGCCATCTCTCTTGATCCAGAGGCCCTCAAGCAGGTCGACCGACTTGTTGAGAATGGGGCATTTCCGAGCCGCAGCAAGCTCATCCAGGATGCAGTCGACGAAAAGCTGCAGCGCCTACGCCGGGTCCGACTCGCCACAGAATGTGCCAAGCTTCAGCGCCCAGTGGAGCAGGCCGCGGCTGAAGAGTTTCTCCTTGGCGAGGCCGAATGGCCCGAATACTGAGAGGCGACATCCTTTGGGCCGACCTCGATCCCGTGCGAGGCAAGGAACAGGCCGGCCGGAGACCGGTCCTGGTATTGAGCCAGGATGTATTCAATGAGCGCTCGGGCACTGTCATCGCGGTCGCTCTCACCGGTCAAGAACCGGCGGTCGGCTATCCGCTGGCGATTGAGATCCGGTCTGTTCCCTTGCCGAAGCGGTCCTGGGTCAAGATCAGTCAGATCCGCACCCTCTCAACGGAACGTCTCGGCGGTCTCCTCGGGCGTCTGTCTCTCGAAGAGGTCCAACTGGTCATCGAGGGCTTGAACGAAATTATTGGCGATTGAGATTAGCTTCACACGCAGCCAACTTACCCATCCAAGCCGCGAAGAAACTTCACCACGTCCTCCGCCAGCGCTTCGGGCGCCTCCAGCGCGGCGAAATGGCCGCCCTGCGGCATGTCGGTCCAGTGGACGACGTCGTAGGCGCGCTCGATCCAGGAGCGCGGCGGGAAGGGCGCCTCACGGGGAAATCTCGCGATGCCGCAGGGCACCGGGACACGCTCGCCACGCTCGAAGCGCAACGGCGTCCGCGATGATTCCTGATAGAGGCGCATGGAAGAGGTTATGGTGTTGGTGGCCCAGTAGATCGTCACGTTGGTCAGGATCCGGTCGAGCGGGATGGCGCTGCGCGGATCGGCCCACTCGCGGAACTTCTCGACGATCCACGCGGCGAGACCGGCAGGCGAGTCGCTGAGCGCGTAGCCCAAGGTCAGCGGCCGCGTACGCTGCACGTGACCGTAGGCGCCGTCCTCGTCGATCCAACGGTCGCGTCGGCGCAGGGAGGCGGCCTCCTCGGCGGAGGGCTCGCCTTCGACGAACGGCGCGTACGAGCCGGGGATGTAGTTGAGATGGATGCCGGCCACGCGCGATGGAAACCGCACGGCGAGCCAGGTCGCGATGCCGGCACCCCAGTCGCCGCCCTGTGCCGCGAAACGGTCATAGCCGAGGAGAGTCATCAGCTCGGCGAAGAGATCGGCGATGCGGGCGTTCGACATGCCGGCCGCGGTCGGCGCCTCCGAAAAGCCGTATCCCGGCAGCGACGGCACGACGACGTGAAACTCCTCGGCGAGCAGCGGGACGATCTCCAGCATCTCGACGAAGGAGCCCGGCCAGCCGTGCAGAAGCAGGAGCGGCCGCGCGTCGGGGCGCGGCGACTTCGCATGGATGAAGTGCAGCCGCAGGCCGCCGACGTCGGCCAGGAAGTGAGGCAGACGGTTGATCTCGCGTTCCCGCTGCGGCCAGTCAAGCTCCTCCACCCAGTAGCGCACGATCTCGCGCAAGTCGCTCAACGGTACGCCGCCGCTGTCGACGACGCCCCGCGGCCAGCGCGTGGCGCGCAGGCGGACGTGAAGATCGGAGATGACCTCCGGAGCTACCGTGGGCCGAAACGGTTCGATCATGGCTCCGAACTCTACATGACGATCCAGCCGTCTTGGCCACTCTCGCAGCCCGCGGCGAGGCCGGAGAGACATTTCAATTTTTCACTGAAATATCTGCAGTGGCCCCGTCACTCCAGACGAAGCGACACAAAGGAGAATACCGTGACACCAGCAAACCCAAACATAAACCACGGCTGGCGGACCGCCGCGCTCGGCTGCCTGCTCGGCCTGATGGCCGCGCCGCAACTCCTCGCGATACGTCCGGCGCCGCCGCTCGGGCTGGGCGCCAAGATCCTTGGCGCGGGAAAACCGGTGACGGTCAAGATCGTGCCGGGCGACGCGCTTTACACATCGGACATCATCGTCCAGCGATGCTTCCCAATCGACTGCCTGTATTACATGCTGGGCACCAATCGCGACAGCAGCGACGTTCCCTTGGGGACGATTCCCGAAGGAGAAGAAATCGATCTGCGCAAGGCCAAGAAAATCAAGAAGATCAAAATCAAAAAGATCAAGGTCGGTCCCGTGACCATCGAAGGGATCGAGATCGTATTCGGCGCGACGTCGGGAGAGATCGACGAAGTCGGCGATCTCGATTTCGACACCCTCCAGCTCACCTTGAGCGATCCGGGACTCCCAGCATCCGGCTTTTCGGAGCTGGCGCTCGGC
This sequence comes from Thermoanaerobaculia bacterium, assembly GCA_036002325.1. GTDB lineage: Bacteria > Acidobacteriota > Thermoanaerobaculia > Multivoradales > UBA5704 > DATARR01. Next base: position 199,984 of record DASYTJ010000012.1, read on the forward strand.
GCGGCCAACGTGCCCTCGTCGACCCTCGAGAGCCAGGGCGTTTCGAAGTTCGATCAGTTCCATCGTTCGCTCGACGGCGCCACGCTCGAACCCCAGGGCGGCACCTTGACGGTGAATCGCGACCCCGCCGGAGGCGAGAATCTCGGCGTCGCCATCGATCTCGCTGACGTGGACTCTTTCAACCTCACCTGGTCACGTTTCATACCGCTGGGCCTGACGTCGACAGGCTCGTCTCTGGAGCTCGGCGCCCAAGGGAAGGTGAACGGCGTTCCCGAGCAGGATTTAGGGACGCTGCGCGTCACGCAGTTGACGATGGCCGATACCTCCGCGGAGGTCACGGCGGACTTCTCCGCCCTCGGCTCGCAGACCCAACGCATTCTGGTCTACGACGGAGAGACTCTCATCGCGGATGTGACCGGTCACACCGGCGCCGCGGCGCGCGCTCTGGCGTGGCCCACCGGCGCCGGAATCGGCCAAGCCAGCTTCGGACCGCTGCCGGGCTACGCGCTGCAGTTCCCCGAGAAGACCTGGATTCAGATCCTTGGGGATCCTTGGATGGTGGGCGACAAGCTGATCGTTCTCGCCGAAAACCCGACCGCGGGTGTCGGTCCCGTGTCTCAGCTCTCTTTGCGAGCGACGCGCCTGCCATTCATCTCCTTGATCGACGAGGCCGTGTTCCCGTTGCCTCCGCCGAAGGCGACGCCGAACCTCAGGATCAGCGCGGCGTGGGGCTCCTCGGGCGTCGGTTCCAGTCCTTTTGATCCGAAGCTCACGGCCTACATCGCGGTCAAGAACACGAGCGGAGTGGATTGCTATCCGCCCACTGGCGCGGGCTTCGTGATCGGGGCCTATTACAAGTCGCTCGGGCTGGTGACGGCGACGAGCGTCGGCACGTTCCCCAGCGTCATCAAAGCCGGAGAAACCAGGTATCTCATCGCGCAGTCGCTGGATGATCCTCACCAAAGCGTCATCTACAGCGGCTTCGTGGACTTCTACGTATCCTCGCAGGCGCCCGGCCAGCCCGACCTCTCGGCCGCCACTCGTCCCGCGTGCGAAGGAGAGGTCTTCCTGGCGGACAACAACGCCCATTCGGCCAGGAAAGTCGTCATGAATCCTTGATCGTCGGAGCCCGCATGTAGGAGCCCGCTTGTTATACCCTCCAGTACGGGCCTCCCGCGGCCCGTGCTGGAGGAGACGCGACATGTTGATCGGCATCCTGTCCGACATCCACGACAACCTGCCGAACCTGGAGAAAGCCCTGGCGGAGCTCTCGCGCCGGCAGGTCACGGCGTTGATCTTCTGCGGCGACTTCTGCTCGCCGATCCCCGCCCGCGTGCTCGGCACGTTTCCCGGCGAGGTGCACTGCGTCTTCGGCAACGGCGACGGCGATCCCCTCACCATCTCCCGCATCGCCGCCGAGCGGCCCAACCTCAAGCTGCACGGACCGCACGCGGAGCTCACCCTCGGCCCGGCGAAGATCGCCGTGACCCACTATCCGCTCTACGGCAGGGCCCTGGCGCGGACCGGCGACTACGACGCCGTGTTCTCAGGCCATACCCACGAGCTGCATGAAGAGAGGGTCGGCTCGTGCCTATGGCTGAATCCCGGCGAGATCATGGGGTGGAAGGGGAAGGCCACCTGCGCGGTCTATGATACGGAGACCCGCTCGGCGGAGATCCTGACGCTCTAGACATGCATCCTCGGTTTTCGATCCGCCCCTCCCGTCCGGAAGACGTTTCCGAGATCGTCCGCGTGGTCAACGCCGCGTTCGAGGTGGAGCGCTTCTTCGTCGACGGCGAACGCACCACCGTCGACGAGGTGCGCGGCATGCTCGAGAACGGCACGTTCTTCCTCGCCGAAGACGGCGGTCCGCTCGCGGCGTGCGTCTACCTGGAAATCCGTCCCGGCGATGCCTACTTCGGCATGCTTTCCGTCGATCCCACCCGCCAGGGCGAAGGGCTCGGCCGGCTGCTCGTCGAGGCCGCCGAAGAGCAGGCCCGCGCGGCCGGCTGCGAGGAGATGGAAATCCACGTGGTCGATCTGCGCACCGAGCTGCCGCCCTTCTATCGCCGGCTCGGCTACGTCGAAGTCGGCACGGTGCCCATGGAGCCCGACCCGAAATTCAAGCAGCCCTGCCAATTCATCGTGATGCGCAAGCCGCTGGTGTAGCCGCTGTTCAGTGCGCCCGCGCCTGCTCTTCCATCTTCTGAGCCTGGAAGTGGGCGATGAGGGGCTCGACGAGAGGATCGAGGTGACCTTCCATGATGGTGGGGAGCTGATGGATCGATAAACCGATGCGGTGATCGGTCACGCGGCTCTGGGGGAAGTTGTAGGTGCGGATCTTCTCCGAACGGTCGCCGGAGCCCACCATGCGGCGGCGCTCCTCGGTCATCGCGGCCTCGGCCTTCTCGCGCTCGGCCTCCAGCAGACGCGACTTGAGGACGCGCAGCGCCTTGGCCTTGTTCTTGATCTGGCTGCGCTCGTCCTGGCAGGAGACGACGATTCCCGTCGGGATGTGGGTCAGGCGCACGGCCGAGTAGGTGGTGTTGACTCCCTGGCCGCCGGGACCCGAGGCGCAAAAGCGGTCCACGCGGATGTCCTTCTCGTCCACTTCAACCTCGACGTCCTCGGCCTCGGGCAGCACCGCCACGGTCACCGCCGAAGTGTGGATGCGGCCCTGAGCCTCGGTCGCCGGCACCCGCTGCACGCGATGGACTCCGCCCTCGTACTTGAGCCGGCTGTAGGCGCCCCGGCCCTCGACGATGGCCGACACCTCCTTGATGCCGCCGACCTCGGACTCGGAGAGGTCGATCACCTCAACCCGCCAGCCCTGCTGCTCGGCGTAGCGGCTGTACATGCGGAACAGCTCGGCGGCAAAGAGCGTCGCCTCGTCGCCCCCCGTGCCGGCGCGGATCTCCAGCACGACGTTGCGCTCGTCGTTGGGATCTTTCGGCGTCAGCTCGCGCCGGAGCTGCTCTTCGAGCTCCGCGAGGCGAGCGGCGAGCTGCTGCTTTTCTTCCTGCGCCATGGCGTACAGCTCGTCTTCCTTCGGCAGGGTCGCCAGCAGCTCTTCGCTCTCCTCCCTCTCCCGCCGCACCTTGACGTACTCGCGGTAGAGGCGGACGGCGGGATCGATCTCCGAGAGCGTCTTGTTCAGCTCCCGGTAGGCCTTGGGATCCGCAAAGACCGCCGGATCGGTGAGCCGCTGGGTCAGCTCCTCGTGGGTCTTCTCGAGCTGGGAGAGTTTTTCGATCATGGCAGGGATGCGGCGACCGCGATGGCCGCCGCCGCGGCAGTCGGCGCCGCCGGCTCTTCGAGCAGGCCGTCCTCGCGCAGCGCCTCTTCGAGCGCCGCGATGCCCACCTCGAGCATGTCGTCCGTCGGCTCCTGCGTGGTGATCCGCTGCAGCGCGAGCCCCGGCGCCACCAGCAGCGCGAAGAGCGGCGCCGCACGCCGCTTGGCCGTGATGCGCAGCACCTCGTAGGAGAGGCCGGCGATCACCGGCACCAGAAGGAGCCGGCCGCCGAATTTGATGATGAAGGGCGCCGTCTTCGGAATCAGCGCGAAAACCAGGATCGACACCAGCAGCACGAAGAGCAGGAAGCTCGTGCCGCAGCGCGGATGCAGCCGGCTCTGGGCCCGCGCGTTCTCCACCGTCAGCGGCAGCTTCCTCTCATAGGCGAAGACCACCTTGTGCTCCGCGCCGTGATACTGGAACACCCGGTGAATGTCCTTCATCCGCGAGATGGCGAAGATGTAGGCCAGGAAGAACACGGCCCGCAGGCCGCCGTCCACCAGGTTGAAGGCGAGGCTCGAGAGGTGTCCGAAGAGATACTTCTCGCCGAGCTGGGTCAGCCACAGCGGAAGGAAGATGAAGAACAGCACGCCGGCGCCGATGCCGAACGCCATCGAGCCGGCGATGGCCCAGCCCGTGGCGTCCTTCTTCTTCGGCGGGGCCTCCGCCGTGGCCTCAGCGGCTTCTCCAGCCTCCTTCGCCGGCTCGGCCATGGCCTGCTCGGCGGAGAAGTTCAGGGCGCGGATGCCCAGGGCCAGCGATTGGAACAGCACGGCCACGCCGCGCAGCACCGGCAGCTTCAGAAACGGGTAGCGCTTGGCGAGGCTCGCCACCTTGCCCCGCTGGAAGGCGAGCGAGCCGTCCGGCCGGCGCACGGCGACGCCATAGGCGCCGGGGGAGCGCATCATCACACCCTCGATGAGGGCCTGGCCGCCGACCAGCAGCTCGCCTTCTGGATTCTTCTTGTCGCTCATGGCTGGTTCTCTGATGCCAGATCCGTACCGCCGGAAATGAAACAGGGCGGCCCTACCGGGGCCGCCCCTTCAGGATCGAGTGGAGGTCGCTAGGCCCGGCGGCCGCCGGCGGCGTACCGGCGCTGGAAGCGCTCGACGCGTCCGGCGGTGTCGACGAGCTTCTGCTTGCCGGAGAAGAACGGATGGCAGGCGCTGCAGATCTCCAGGCGCACCTCGTCCTTCGTGGAATGGGTCTCGAAGGTGTTGCCGCAGGCGCACGTCACGGTCACCATGTGCAGCGGGGGATGGATATCTTTCTTCACGATCGCGTTCCTTCTCGTCTGGTTTTTGGCTCCAAGAACGGGGAAGCCTAGCCGATTCAGGCGGTTCTGGCAAGGTCCTCGGGAACCAGCCGTTTCAACAGTCGGTGGAGGACGGGAATTCCAGGGGTGTCGATCCAAAGGCGGTTGCCCTCCGGGGCGCCGCCTCGACAAGCAAGGCCCCTGATCGCCGGATAAACTACCCCCCATCATGGATTTCCACCGCGACTGCCTCGTCATCGACGGCCACACGGACGTGCCCACCCGCCTCTGGGAGTCGCCGGCGGATCTCTCGCAACGCCTGAACGACCGGCACGTGGATCTCCCCCGCCTGAGGGAGGGTGGAGTCGACGCGCTCGTCTTCGCCCTTTTCGTGCCCGCCTCGCTCGACGCCGAGCGGGGATGGGAGCACGCGTTGAAGCTCTATGAGGCGTCCGAAAAGGCGCTCATCCCCGGCCGGCTCGTCCAGGTGGCCTCGGTCGACGATCTCCAGCGGGCCGCCTGGCGCGGCGAAGTGGCGGTCCTCTTCGGCCTGGAGAACGGCCGGCCGCTCGAAGTCCCCGGCGCGCTCGACCACTGCGCGAAGATCGGCATCCGCTACGTCACCCTCACCCATTGGGCCTCCCACGAGTGGTGCGACGCCTCGACGGACGCGCCCATCCACGGCGGCCTGTCGATGGAGGGAGAGGCGCTGGTCTGGCGGATGAGCCGCCTGGGGATCCTCCCCGACGTCTCGCACGTTTCCGATCGCGCCGTCCTGCACACCCTGGACGTTTCGCCGGGACCGGTGATCGCGAGCCACAGCTCCGCCCGCGCCCTCTGCGATCATCCCCGCAACCTTCCGGACGACCTCGTGCGCGAGATCGCCCGCAAGGGCGGCCTGGTGATGGCGAACTCCTATCCGGCTTTCGTCGGCCCCGCGGCCACTCAGGCGGACGCCGAGCGCATGAAGGAGCTCAAGCCTCAGCTCGAGGCGACCGAGGAGGAGTACCTTCGCGATCCGCAGAAGATGTGGAAGGAGCGCTCGCGGCTGCTCGACGAACATCCTCTCCCCAAGGTTCCCCTCTCCAAGTTTGTGGACCACGTCGTTCGCCTGATCGATCTGGGCGGCGAAGAGCACGTCGGCCTCGGCACCGACTTCGACGGCATTCCCGAGGCCCTCGAAGGCTTCGAGGACGTCTCGAAGTTCCCCGCTCTCACCGCCGCCCTGCTGGCGCGCGGGGTCGACAAGGCGGGAGTCAAGCTGATCCTCGGGGACAACTTCCTGCGGGTGCTGCGTGAGGCGGAGCGGGTCGCGGCGTGATGAGCGAGAGCTCGGATTCTCCGTCGATCGAAGCGAAATCCTCCCACCTTCTGTGGCTCCCGCCTCTCGCCGTCTGGTGCGCGATGGCCGCCTTCTTCGCAACGCGGGTGGCGGGCTGGACGCCGGACGACTTTTTCATCACCTATCGCTACGCGCTGAATTTCGCCCACGGCCACGGCTTCGTTTTCAATCCCGGCGAACGAGTTTTCGGCACCACGGATCCCGGGCTGGGTCTCCTCCTCGGCGCGCTCTCGGCTGTGACCCGCGCTCCCGTTCCTCTGATCGGTACCGTGGTGTTCTCCGCCTCCCTCCTCGGCATTACGGCGGTCCTTCTCCTGGAAGGGTGGCGCCGCGGCTATCTGATCGAATCCATCCTCGGGGGTTCGCTGCTGCTGGCGTCCTCCTACGTCTGGGGCAACCACGGAGCCGCCGCGCCGCTCGCTCTGCTGCTGCTCCTCCAGGCGGCGAAGCTGGCATCGCGCAGCATGGTCTTCGCCGGGATCCTGGCGGGCGCTGCCGTCTGGGTGAGGCCGGACGCGGCGCTGGGAGTCGCGCTGCTCGCCCTGATCCTCTGGAGAGGAAAGCGCCTGCCGTGGCGCTTTGCCGTGGCGGCCGGTTGTGTCATTGCGGCCGGTGCCGGTCTCGCGTGGCTCTACTTCGGCAGTCCGCTGCCGAACACGATCGGTGCGAAATTGGACATGGCGACGGCAACCGCAGACAGTTGGTCGGGAGCTCGCTTCTGGCGCCGGGGCTCCGTACCGATCAGCCGTCATTTCGGCGCCGAATGGCCGGCGGTGCTGATCGCCGCGGCTTTCGGCTTGTGGCCGCTCGCCGGGAGAGCCGGCCGGCCGGGGCTGCTGCTGGCCCTCTTCGGTCTCGCTCTCACCGTCGCCTATCCGCTGCTCGGAGTTCCTTTCTTTTCCTGGTACATCCTGCCGTGCCTCATCGCGGCCATCTACGGGCTGGCCTATTTCGCCGGCGCCATCGGCGGTTGGCTGGCCGCACGGGCTGACCATCCGCGAACTCTGCGTGTCGCCATCGCCGTCGCTCTTTTCCTGCTGCTGACGTTCACCACGCTGCAGACGAGCTGGTGGTTTTTCCGCGGCGCGGCGCCCGTACCTCGCATGCTGTCCTACCGGCGCGGCGCCGAATGGATCAAAGCCCACTCCTCTGCCGGGGACGCGATCGCCTACGTCGAGATCGGCGTGATCGGTTACTACAGCGAGCGGCCGATCCTGGACCTGATGGGCCTCGTGACACCGGCGGCGCGGCCGTACGTCCTCGAAAACAATCTCCTGGGAGCTCTACGCGAGAACCCGACCGAGTTCGTGCTCTACCACCCGCGAGGCCGGATGGGGCCGATCGTCAAGTCGCGGTGGTTCAAACGGCGCTACAAGGAAGTCATGCGGATCGAGGATCCCGGGTCGGGCGGGAACGGGACTCTCCGGATTTATAGGCAACGATGGGACAAGCCTGCGGCCAGAGCTCCCTCCGCTTCAATCCTTGAGCATCAACAGTGAAAGCCGATATCGTGTATCGCAAGTGAGATACGAAATCATCCTCCTACCAAAAGCCATGGAGGACCTTCGCCGCTTAGATGCACATATGAGGTCTACAGTCCGTAGTGCCTTGGAGGTACATCTCCGCTATGAACCCATGAAGGTGAGCCGGAGCCGGATCAAGCGGCTCAGAGGTCTAGCCCAGCCTCAGTATAGACTGCGTGTCGGCGAACTCCGAGTGTTCTATGATGTTACCGAGGAGAAGGTCGAGGTCCTCGCCATCCTCTCCAAACCAATGGTAGAGCAGTGGCTGAGGGAGACCGGGAGGCCCTCATGAAAAAAGTTGCCTTGGCAGAGGTCAGGGACGATCTTCCCAAGTATTTACGCATTGCCGAGGAGGAGGACGTTGTCATCACCGAAGGAGACAAGCCCACGGGTGTGCTGATCGGCTTCAAATCTGAGGATGATTGGCTCGATTATCAGCTCGAAAACGATCCGCGGTTCCTCCGCAGAATCGAGGAGGCACGACAGGAAGCGCGGGAGGGACTCGGAACCCGCTTAGAGGACATCGAAGAGTAGACCAGCTCTTGGCGTACCCGGCGTGCCGCGCCTGAGCTGTCTTTGGAAATGTAATCGGAGATTTCGATGAGATCTGCCCTGGCTGCCGACGTCAGGACAAAGCGGCTCATCGTCCGCTCCGGGGTTGGGGCCGAAGTCTCCGAACGAATCGAATCGTAGTGGGCACCGACCACCAGGAGCTGGACCGGTCTTGGGACCGAACGAGGCGGTGACGTTCCGGTAGGTGCGTCCTCGGACCGAAAACGTCTGCTCGCGGACCGGGCGCCAACCTGCAGGAACTGCTCTCTGACATAGACCGCTGCCTTGTCGAGGGTCTGCGGATGATCGCTGTCCCGAGGTGACGCTGCGACGGACAGGAATTCCACATGCCGGCGTAACCGTTCGGGGCTTGCCTGCAGATCGCGCGGCGCGGGCTGGATGACCAAAGTCGGCTGAGTAATGACGGCCGCCGCGAGACCCAGAAGTACGGCCAGGACGGCGAGGACGGCGAAGACGACCCGGCGTAGACGGCGCAGGAACGAACCCATGACGACGCTGTCTACGGTTCGGCCAGGCGTTTCCATCCAAGCCAACGCGGCCGCGGGCGCTCCGCCGAGCCCGAGAACCCGTCGGCGAAAATGGCACGGCCGCTCGTATCCTTCTGAAGTCGCAATGCTTAGGACGGATCTCCGGCGCATTCGGCGGAGCCTCCAGGAAGATGACGGAGCCGCAAGGAAGTTGACGGCGGAGCAAAGTCAACTTCTTTGGGCCGCCGTCAACTTCCCTGGGCCAAAGTCATCTTCTTTGGCGCGCCGGCAGATTCTTTACGCCGATGTCAACTTCATTGGCGTGCCGCCAACTGCTTTGGAGGTCCGCCAACTTCTTTGGCCCGCCGTCAATTTCTTTGCGCTGACGTCAACTTCCCTGAGCCGCCGCCAACTTCTTTGGACGAAAGTCATCTTCTTTGGCGCGCCGCCAGATTCTTTACGCCAAGGTCATCTTCCCTGGCGCTCCGCCAACTGCTTTGGGGCAAAGTCAACTGCTTTTACACCGACGCCAACTTCTCTAGGATGCCGTCAACTGCTTTGGGGCGATGTCAACTTCCGTGGGCCGCGGTCCAGCTCTCTGAGCCAAAGTTATCTTCTTTGGCGCGCCGTCAGATTCTTTGCGCCGACGGCAACTTCTCTGGCGCGCCGTCAACTTCCTGGCGATGCCGGCAGCTTCTTTGGCGTGCGGCTCGTCTAGAATCCCACCCCACGATGACCGAGACGACCGTGCCCTTCGCCGAGCCGTTCGCCCGCTTTCGGGAGGTCCTGGCGGAAGCCGAGGCCACCGGAATGCCGAATCCCAACGCCATGACGCTCGCGACGGTGGACGCCTCCGGGCAGCCGTCGTCGCGGGTGGTCCTGCTCAAGGGCTTCGACGAGGGGGGCTTCGTCTTCTACACCAACCTGGAGAGCCGCAAAGGCAGGGAGATCGCGGGCAACCGCCAGGTGAGCCTGAGCTTCTACTGGCGGCAGCTCGACAAGCAAGTGGTGGTGCTGGGCACGGCCGAGCAGGTGAGCGACGAGGAAGCGGACGCCTACTATGCCACCCGCCCCCGCGGCAGCCAGCTCGGCGCCTGGGCGTCGCAGCAGAGCCGGCCGATGCCGGGGAAGACGCAGCTCGTGACCGCGGTGGCGAAGCTCGAGGCCCGCTATCTCGGACGAGCCATCCCCCGCCCTCCGTTCTGGTCAGGCTTTCGGGTGACCCCCCACTGGATCGAGTTCTGGGTCGCCGGCGCCTTTCGCCTGCACGACCGCACCGTCTACGAGCGCGTGGACGAGGGCTGGCGGGTTACGAAGCGGTATCCGTAGGCATCCCCTCGAACCGCCGGATCTCTTCCTTCAAGCTCTCGGGCAACGGCGTCGAGCGGCCGGTGCCGTAGTCGGTCCAGACGATGACGCCGCTGCCGTCGGCGACGCGCTCGTCGGTGCCGCGATGGAAGATCTCGTACTCCATCTTGAAGCTGCTGCGGCCGATCTCGCTGACGCGGGTCGCCACCTCCAGCTCGGCGGGATAGCGCACCTGCTGTCGGAAATTCAGTGTGGCCGCGGCGAGGGCCGGCCCATGCTGATCGTCCTCACGAAGCTCCATCATGCGCACGGCGGCGAAGTAGCTCATGCGGGCCGACTCGCAGTAGGTGAAGTACTGGGCGTTGTTGACGTGGCCCATCGAGTCCATGTCTCCCCAGCGGACGGTGATGGGCTCGACGTGGCGGGTGCGCTCGTTCATCGGATCTCCTAAATCGGGATCGGCTGCCCGCGAAACCTCGCCCCCTGGCCCCCTCTCCACGAAGTGGAGAGGGGGAACACAGATGAAGGGCTCAGTGAGCGTAGCAGGGCAAGGTCAGCTCTGAATCGTTCCCCCTCTCCAGCTTCGCTGGAGAGGGGGCCAGGGGGTGAGGTCTCGAAGGGCAGATCGCTTCAACCGGCAACGCCCTACCTCCCCCCCAACCCCGTGCTCGGGCCGTAGAGAATCGCGTTGAGCAGCAGCGGCGTCGTGGCCCGCCAGAAGAGCCGGTAGGCGGGATCCTGCGCGAAGAGGACGACGCTGCCGCGGCCGCGCGATTCCGTGCCCACGAGGAGCGAGCCGGCGAGGCGCTGCTCGGCTTCGGGCCAGGCGAAGCCGGCCACCACCGGCGACTCGTCGGCCGCGACGAGCACGTCCTGCCGCGGATCGCCAGTCGTCTTGAGCACCGTCGTGCCCTCGTAGAGCACGTCCGGCGAGTTGCTGAGCCCCAGGGTCAGCGGATGCTGCGGCTGCATCGTGGTGGCGAGCACGGCGCCGGGCGTGAAGATCGGCCGCTGGGCGAGCTGCTCCTCCACGGCGGACTCGCTGGCCTCGGGATCCTCGGGCTTGGAGTCCTCCTCATCTTCTTTTTCATCCTTCTTCGGCGGCTGCCAGCGCTTGATGGAGGTCAGCTCGCGGTCCTGCAGCCAGGTGACGGCGTCGCCGACGGCCACCAGCACGCCGCCGTCCTTGATCCAGCCGTCGAGGGCGTCCTTGAGCTTGTCGCCGACCCGGTCGGCGTAGTCGCCGCTGGGGAAGATCAGCACGTCGAAGTCCGACAGCGGGATGTTGCGGAGCTGGCCGAGGTCGAGGCGGTCGTGATTCACCCCGACTTGGCGGTCGAGGAGATACCAGAGGAAGCCGAAGGAGGTGGCGTCCACGCCTTCGCCGCTCACCAGCCCGACGCGCACGGGGCGGACGGACGGCATCTCGCTCGATCCGAGGGAGAGCCCCTTGAACTCGTAGGAGGAGGAGACGGCCTGGGCGGCGAGAGAGTCCTCCTGCAGCAGGCTTTGGAAAGCCTCGTGGAGGCTCTCGGGATTCGCCCGGCGAGGGATGAACAGGGTACCGTTCGGATAGCTCGCGCCGCCTCCGGCGAAGGGAGCGAGGGCCACACGGTAGCGGATCTGCCGCTTCTGGAGCTCCGCGGCCAGCCGGTAGGAGGCGAGGCCCTGGGGCGGCACGAGCCAGCCCAGCTCGCCTTCGCCGCGGGCGCCGCCGGACGACTCGGGGAGCGGCCGGCCGTCCGCCACCTCGCTCGCCGCCACCCAGGTCTGGACGTTGTAAGCGAGCGGCAGGGACCACGCCGTGATGTCGTAGAACTCGGGATCGAGGTTCTGCTCCAAGCGCTGGCGCTGGCGGTCGATGAACGACTTGCTCATCGGCGAATCCAGCTCCAAGAGCGCCTCGACCAGATTGCCCAGCGGCTGCGCGGTGGAGACGGCATAGGTGCCGGCCGCGAACCGGCGGGGCTGCGGCTCGGTGGTGCCGCGGCCGAGGCCGCGCACCGGGATCTCGGTGGACTGCCCGAGCTGCCGCACCTTGACGCCGTGCAGCACCAGCAGATCCGCCAAGGCCCGCGACTCCTGCTGATCGGCCGGCCAGAGATAGGTGCGCACCGGCTCGGCAGCGGCCTTGGCGCGGTTGGCGGCGAAGTCCTCCAGAATCTTGCGGGCGTTGCGGGACGCCGTCCGCACAGTGGTGAGCGAAGTCGTCAGGTGCCGCGCGATGCGGTCGGCGAGCGTCAGCACGCTGCCGTCCTGCAGGGTGAGCGCCTGGCCGGCACGGCCGCCGCCGGCCATCTCGTAGGTCATGCCCACAGCCCCGCGCAGGCTGGGATAGGAGTCGCCGTAGCCGGGATAGAAGAGATCGTAGTTCTCTTCCTTGAAGTAGATCCACCCCTGGCGGTCGAACGCCGCGGCGTTGGCGCGGCCGAAGGCGTCGAGCCAGGAGAGGATGCGGCGGTCGATCTGCGGATGGATCGGCTCGGCAGCCGGCGGGAAGAAGTAGGAGGAGTCGCTCCCCATCTCGTGGAAGTCGACGTAGACCTGCGGCTCCCAGGAGCGGTAGGCGGCGATCCGCTGCCGCGTCTCCTGCTGGCTCGCCCACGCCCAGTCGCGGTTCAGGTCGATCAGATAGTGATTCTGCCGGCCGCCGGGCCAGGGCTCCCAGTGCTCGGCCGCGGCGCGGCGCGGATTGGCTTCATCTCCCCGCCGCTGCCTGTAGCCGTTGACGTAGCGTTCGCGGCCGTCCGGGTTCTGCAGCGGATCGATGAGCACGACGACGTCCTTCAGCATCTCGGCCGTCTCGCCCTGGCCTGCCGCCAGCACGTAGGCCGCGCCCATGGCGGCCTCGGCGGAGGAGGACTCGTTGCCGTGAACGCCGTAGGCCAGCCAGACGACGAGCGGCGTGCGGCGGACGAGCCGGTCCTTCTCGCCGGATGCGAGCCCGGGACTGTCGGCGAGCCGCTGCACGTCCTGCCGGACCTCCTCGAGCCGCTCCAGGTTCTCGGCGGTGGAGACCGCCAGCAGCTTCAACGGCCGCCCTTCGTACGTGCGGCCGTACTCCCACATCTTCACCCGCGGCGAGGCCGCATCCAGGGCTTCGAGGTAGGACACGATGCGGTCCCACGAAGTGAAGCGGGCGCCGAGGGGATACCCCAGCACGGCTTCGGGACGGGGGACCTTCTCGTCGAGCTGCGGCAGGTCGAGCGTCTCGCCCCGCGACAGCGGCGCGACGAGGCCGGCGGACGGACCCTGAGCCAGCGACAGGGTCGCGCTGAAGGCGAGGACAAGGATGGAGAGTGCGGTCTTGCGGACCATGGGGGATAAACCTTTCGTTGCTCAATTTGCTATGCGGGATGGGATCCGTCGTGCCTGCTCGACCTCACCCCGAGCGAACAGGCGAAGGTGAGGGCCTTCACGTCGTGACGAGGCTCTCCGACGAGATGTTGAGACGTTTCATCATCTCGTGGAGGGTGGTGGGTTTGACCTGCAGCATCTCGGCGGCCCGTTTCTGCACGCCATTGCAGGACTGCAGAGCCCGGATGATGATCTGACGCTCATAGTCGCTGACGGCGTCCTTGAAGGAGATGCCGTTGGCCGGCAGCGTCGGAACCGGCAGGCCGGCCGATTCGCGCTGACGGACGGAGGCGGGCAGGAGCTCCTCGGTGAGGACCTCGTAGGTCGACAGCACGACCGCCCGCTCGACGGCGTTCTCCAACTCGCGGACATTGCCCGGCCAATGGTAATCGAGCAGCAGCTCCATGGCGCGCGGCGAGATCTCGCGGAGGGCCTTCTCGTTCTCCCGCGCATAGTGGGCGAGGAAGTGCTGGGCGAGGAGGGGGATGTCCTCGGTACGCTTGCGCAGCGGCGGCAGGGTCACGGTGATCACGTTCAAGCGGTAGAACAGATCCTCGCGGAACGTCCCCTGTTGTACGTGCGCCTCGAGGTCCGCGTTGGTGGCGGCGATGATCCGCACGTCCACTTTGATGGTCTCGAGGCCGCCCAGGCGCATGAACTCGCGCTCCTGGATCACCCGCAGCAGCTTGGACTGCGTATCGATCGGGATGTTGCCGATCTCGTCGAAGAAGATCGAGCCCTCGTTGGCCAGCTCGAAGAGGCCCTTCTTGCTGGATACGGCTCCCGTGAAGGCGCCGCGCACGTGGCCGAAGAGGTTGCTCTCCAGGAGGTCGGCGGGCATCGAGCCGGAGTTGACGGTGACGAAGGGGCCCTCCGCGCGCCGCGAGTGGTGGTGGATCGCCTTCGCCACCAGCTCCTTGCCGGTGCCGCTCTCGCCGAGAATCATGATGTTGCTCTTGGCCGGCGCGGCGAGCTGGATCAGCTCGTAGACCTGCTGCATCGGCTTGCTCTTGCCGATGATGTTGTCGAAGGCGAAGCGCTGCCGGAGCTGCTCTTTGAGCGACCGGTTTTCCGCCGCCAGCCGCCGCTGCTCCAGGCCCTTGCGGACGGTGAGCAGCACCTCTTCGTTCTTGAACGGCTTGGGGATGTAGTGGAAGGCTCCTTCGCGCATCGCCTCGATGGCGCTCTCGATCGAGGAGAAGGCGGTGATGACCACCACCACCTGCTCGGGATGGCGCCGGCGGATCTCGCGCAGCACCTCCATGCCCCGCATGCCGGGGAGCATGAGGTCGAGCAGAACGAGGTCCACCTCCTCGCGGTCGAGCAGCGCCAGCCCCGCCTCGCCGGTGGTGGCGCTCAGTGGCTGGTGCCCCTCCTTACGGATGAGCGCCGTGAGAATGTCCTGGAGGACCTCTTCGTCGTCGACGATCAGGATATTCATGCCGGAGCCACGGAAGAGGGATGGTAACGCGGTAGCTCCACCAGGAAACAGGCTCCCTCTCCCGGCTGGCTCGCCACTCGCAGGTCCCCTCCGTGCCGGCGCACGATCTCATAGCTGATCGACAGGCCCAGGCCGGTCCCGCCGCGGTTGAGCTTGGTGGAGTAGAAAGGCTGGAAGATCATCTCGAGCTTGCCGGCCGGGATGCCGGGGCCGGTGTCCTTGACCTGCACCTTCACCGTCGAAGCGTTCCCCTCGGAGGTCACCGTCAGCCGGCCGCCGGTCTCGCTCATGGCGTCCATCGCGTTCAGGATCAGATTCGTGAACACCTGCTGCAGCTCGCCGTCACAGCCCATCACCTCGAGCTTCTCGGCGGGCGGCGTCCAGTCGATCTCGATGCGCCGCTTGCCCAGCCGGTCGCCGAGCAGATCGAGGCACTCCGCGAGGAGGGGTCCCATGGCCACCGGCTTCGGCTCGCTCTGCCGCTTGCGGGCGAACTCCAGCAGGTTGTTGACGATCCGGGCCGCCCGGAACGTCTGCCGCTCGACCTTCTTCAGGATCTCGTAGCGGGAGTCGGTCTGCGGCGTCTCTTCGAGAAGCATCTGGGCGTAGCTCGAAATTCCGGTGATCGGCGTGTTGACCTCGTGGGCCACGCCGGCGGCGAGCATGCCGAGCGCGGCGAGGCGGTCCTTCTCGCGCAGGGCGTTCTCCATCGCCACCCGTTCCGAGACGTCGTGCGCGACGAGGATGTAGAGACCCTGCCGGCCGCGCTCGAAGGCGGCGAGCGAGAGCTGCAGATACCGCTCGGCGCCGGTGGCGTCGCACCAGCTCACCTCGACGGGGCCTTCGCCGGGAGCGGGCAGCGGCGTGACCGGCAGCACCGATTCGAGGCCGCGGCCGATCAGCTCCGCGCGGTCCCTGCCGGCGATGCGAACGAACGCGGCGTTGACCGAGACCAGCCGGCGGTCGCCGTCGAGCACCGCGATGCCGGCGGGCGAGGACTCGAAGATTCCCTCGGTGTACCTCTGGAGCTGCTGCACCTCTTCGAGCTGGATCTGGAGCTGATCGACGAGCTGCGCGTTCTCGATGGCCAGGGCCACCTGGTTGAGCAGGTGGCGGATCAGCTCCGTGTCCTCGCTGTTGAGGGGCGCGTGGTCTTCCTTGAAACCGGCGACGACGATGCCGAGCCGGCGGCCGCGCACGGTGAGCGGGAAGGCGTAACGGTAGCCGGCCACGAACAGGCGGGTGGAGAGCGGCAGCGGCTCGGCCGGCATCGCGATGCCCGCGAGCGGCTCGACGTCGCGCCGCCAGAGCTCCTCGCCGAGAACGTCGAACGGCAACCGCTCCGGCACTTCCGGCTCCGGTCGGACGACCAGCAGCGAGTCCCCCTGCGCCAGGAAGAGATTGGCCTTCTCGAGCGCCACGCCCTCCTCGATCCGCTGCAGCAGCGCGGCGCACAGGCGGCCGAGGTCGCGCTCGTGGAGCAGCTCGCGGCCGAAGCCGGCGAGGGCGCGGCGCTTGCCGAAGCGGTCGCGGTACTGCAGCCGCTCGAGCGCAGAGGAGATCGAGCCGCGGGTCGGCACCAGCAGGCCGGCGATGGCGAGGCCGGAGACGAACGACAGCAGGTTGCGCGCCAGCGGCTGCTGCTCGGCGAGGCCGCGGTTGATCGCCAGGTTGACCAGCGAGAAGCCGATGATGCCGAGCAGCAGGGTCAGCGTCCAGGTGATCGCGTCGCGGGCGATGACCTCGATATCCCACAGCTTGTAGCGCAGGATGGCGTACGCGAAGGTCAGCGGCACCAGAGCCAGCGGCAGCACCGCGGCCGCCGTCAGCAGCTCGGGGGCGCGCAGTCGGAAGGCGTACGGCAGGAAGTAGAGGAGCAGGAACGGCAGGTAACCGCCGGCGACCCCGTAGGCGATCCACTGCATCTGCCGCTGCTGCTCCCAGGCCGAGCCGCGGCGGAAACGCCAGGCGAGGACCGCCATGGCGGCGAGCGCCAGGACGAAGAAATGGACCAGCTCGATGCGGTCGAGCAACTGGATCCGCGCCGCCGTCAAGCTGCCGAAGATCCAGCGCCCGCGCGCCAGCATCAAATCGAGCTGCAGCGCCAGCAGCGCCGCGGCCGGGAGATAGAGGAACGGCACCAGCCGTCGGCGGCGCCCTTCGTCCCACAACGGCGCCGGGAACGCCAGGAAGAGATGGAGCGTCAGCGCCGGCAGCAGGATGTAGGCGACCGCGTCAAAGGTGGTGATCGCGGCGAAGGCGATATCCACCGGCGGCGCTGGAGTGAGCAGGTAGACGGCCGCCGAGGTCAGGCACCAGAGATAGAACAGGAGACTCTGGCCGCCGCCATGCCGCAGCAGCGTGTAGAGGCCGATGGCCAGATAGACGGCGCCGATCAGGCAGAGGATGAGATACGGGACGTCGACGTCGAGCGGCGGACGGTGATAGCGGACCTCGAGGATCTCCTCGCCGCGCTGCACCAGGAGCTCGCTCTCGGGGCGCTCCTTGAGGCGCTGGACGAGCTGGTCGCGGGTGGAGACCTCGCCGCTGTTGGCCAGGACGATCTGGTCCCCCCGCCGCAGACCGGACCCGGGAAGGTCGACCGCGACCACTCCCAGCCCGCCGCCGCGGGGCACGGCCTCGAAGCCGAGCGGCTGGAACGCCTGCACCTTGCGGTAGACGCTCAGGCCGCCCAGACCGACCGCAAGGAACGCGAGAGCCAGGGAAGCCGCCAGTCTGAGAATTCGGGCCCGCGTCATGAAAGAAATGAATCCGTCCTCCGACCTTGCCAAGCCCAAGAAGCACACTCCATGCCACTACCACGGCATTTTGAACCGCCTCTAAGTCCCCATTTTCTCACGGTTTTGAGTCCTGACGTCCAGAAAAGCGGACGTGATCCGCTTTTTTGGATTCAAGCCGTTGGGGTGTGGAAAACTTAGAACTTGACCGCGATGCCGCCGAGGATGCGGCGGCGGACCCGGTCCTCGACGAGGTTGCCGGGCGTGGAGATCGAGCCGCCCCGGCTGAGCTCCATGTTGAGCTGCACGGCCCAATCGGAGGCGAGGTCGATGAGGAAGTTCAGGTTCTGGCTCAGCATGAGCTGGAGCCGCTCGAACTCCACCTCGGCGTCGGCGTGGCCTGACTTGAGATTGCTGGCGGTATCGAGCTTCTGCTCCAGGTGGTGGAAGGCCACGAAGATCCCCGTCGAGCTGCTGAGGAGCTGCGTGTCGAGCGACGTCACCAGGTAGCGCACCTGATTCTCGTACGGCTGGCCGTTGGCCGCGAAGAACGTTCCGCCGCCGCCCGAGGCGAGGCTGGAGTCGAGCGTCGTGACCACGCTGGGGGAGATCTTGTGGCGGAAGCCGAACCGGACCTCCGGCAGCACGTCGCCGCGCACCAGATAGAGGCTCTCCAGCCGGTCGAAGAAGTCGTCGCTGAAGTACACCCGCATCGTGTCGCCCACCGTGCGGTGGACGGCGCCGAAGGTCAGCGTGTTGTCCTCCCCGTCCTTGCGCGAGAAGTTGATCTGATAGCAGGACTCGCTGCCCTGCTCGCAGAGATCGCGCTGCTCGAAGAGGGTGGGGAGGAAATCCGGATTGGCCGCGGCGTCGGCGTAAACGCGGTGGGCGGCGGTGGTCTCGAGCTGCCAGTTGGGGCCGAGCTGCAGGACGATGCCGCCCTGGGGCGTCAGCGCCAGGCTGCCGTCCGAGAGCGTGCTGTACATCCCGTACTCCATCAGCACCGCCGGCTGCACACGGACGCCGCCGCGGCTGAACAGGTCGACGCTGGAGAGCGCCTGCTGCTCGTAGGCCTTGCCCGGCCGGTCCAGCGCGCCGTAGCCGAACTGGCGCTCGCGGTAGCGCAGGCCGGTCTGCAGCGTGTTGCGGTCGCTGAGCTCGGTCGTGTAGGCGCCCTCGATCCGCCAGCTCCGCGAGGTCTCCGGGATGTCCAGGGGATCGATCGCGGCCTGGCGATGGAAGTTGTTCTCGGAGGTGTAGTGGGCGGAGAGCTCGGAGTGGCCGTTCTCGCCCACCTCGTGCGACCAGCTCACCTGATAGTGCTCGAAGTCCACCGGCGACTCGCCCGACTCGCCGCGGGCGACCATCCGGTTGCTGAGCGACGTGATGTTGACCCGGCTGCTCGGCCCCCGCGCCACGTCGATCGACAGGCTGCTGGTCTGGCCGGTGCCGAAGGCGCTGCCCCCGGGCTGCAGGATGTCGGAGGAGCTCAACTGCGTGAAGCTGCCGTGCAGCCCCACCTGCGTCTTCCCCAACTGGCCCCGGATGCCGAGGCCGGCGCTCGACATCTGGCCGCCGTCCGAGGCGACCTGGTCGACGCCGGTGAGAGCGTTCATCTCGGTCTCGAAGTTGCCGGTGAGCGAGCCGCTGGGAGCGGCTTTGAAAGAAGCGATCTGCACCTGCGATTCGGCGTCCTCGATGTCGCGCAGCACGTCGGCCGGGATGCGGGCGCGGATCGACCAGTAGTCGTCCGACTCCGGCCCGTTGCCCGGCTGGCGCTGCGCCAGCTCCACGTCGAGGTATTGGTAGGCCTGGGCCGTGGTGCGGGTGAGCATGATCACGGCGGGCATGAACCCGGCCTTGTGCGCGATGATCTTGTAGAGGCCCGCCGGCAGGTCGCGGAAAAGGAAATGTCCCTCGCCGTCCGTCATCACCCGATGCAGGCTGAGATCGGCGAGCTGGTAGGCGTAGATGTGTGCGGCGGCGAGAGGATTCGATTCGCCGAGCACGCGGCCGGCGACACCGGCGCCGCGCGGCTCAGCCCGAAGGACGCCGGCCGGCCCCAAAAGAGCGATGGCGGCGATCAGCGGAAGGCTCTTGCGCAGGGCTCCCATTCCAGACCTTCTCCCACAGAATTCGCACTGTACGCCCCCGCCTGTCTACCTGTCAAATGCGCTGCCGTCATATGGACGAACTGCAATGGAACCCACCGGATTTGCTCTACGGAACAGGTGCGGCGGAGGGGTTATTCCGGATCGGCCTACTCCACCTTGTACGTCACCCCGTCCGACCGCCCGAGGTCGTCCGTCACCACCAGCCGGTGCTCGCCGCGAATGGCGCTGAGGAAGCGGTTCGCCGCCGCCTCGGTCTCGGTCGTGGCGACCAGAGTGCCATCCTGATACCAGTAGAGATGCCGCACCCCCGGCGAAACCTGAGCGACCAGCGGGATTCTCTGGTACTCGGCCGGCGCGTCCCGGCGCAGACGGTAGGGTGTCGCGCCATCCGGCGAGACGATGCGGGGCGGCTCGCCGGATGGAATGCCCTCGCACGTCGAGGCGAGCCGGGGCACCTCCTGCACCGGCGCGCCCTGCGAGCGCCACCAGGCCACCAGCTCCGGCGGATAGATCGTCAACAGCCGGAACTCGTGCGGCCGCCGGTTCATGCAGTCACCGGCCAGCAGCTCGCCGGTCTCGCCGTCCACCAGCATCCGCCGGTGCAGGCTGCAGGCGGCGAGCTTCGTCCGCTCCGGCAGATAGGGGATGCGCACGCGCTCCGGGCAGAACGGACCCGGCAGCTCGTGGGAGAGCGCGCAGACCTCGATCTCGTCGCGCACCAGGCCATCCTTCTTCACCGGCCCCCGTCCGCCGGGCTCCAGCGCGCGGAAGAGATCGAAGAGCAAGGGGCCCGCGTGCTGGCTCCCCGAGATCCCCTTGCGCGGCTTGCCGTCGAAGTTCCCCACCCAGACGCCGATCGTGGTCCGCGCCGAGAAGCCCACCGCCCAGGCGTCGCGGTGGCCATACGAGGTGCCGGTCTTCCACGCCACCGCCGGCACGTCGCGAGTCAGCTCCCACGCCGCCGGCAGGTCCGGCCGGCGGACGTCGGTGAGGATCTCCGCGATGGCGCGGGCCGCATCGGGAGAGAAGAGCCGGAGGGGCTCGGGGTCCCGCGTCCTGGAGCTGTTTTTTCCCCTCGCCCTCGGGGAGAGGGGTAGGGGTGAGGGGGGCGGGGGCTCGGTCTCCACCATCCGCACCGGCCGGTAGACCCCGCCCTCCGCCAGGCTCGCGTACAGGTTCGCCAGATCCAGCAGCCGCACCTCGCCGGCGCCGAGGACGAGCGGCAGGCCGTAGCTCCCCGCTGGCCGGTCGAGGGTCGAGAGGCCGCCGCGCAGCAACAGCTTCTGGAAGTCGGCGAGCCCCACCTGCGCCAGCAAGCGAACGGCGCAGGCGTTGAGCGACTGGATGAGCGCCTCGCGCACGGTGACCCGGCCGCGGTAGCGCTCGTCGTAGTTCTCCGCGACATAGCCCGAGAAGTCGGTCGGGATATCCAACAGGTAGGACTCCGGCAGCACCCGCCCCTGATCGATCGCCATGGCGTAGAGGAACGGCTTGAGCGTCGATCCCGGGGACCGCCGGGCCGCCGCGCCGTTGATCTGCCCCTGGAAGACCGTCTCGCGGAAGCCGGCCGAGCCCACCATCGCCCGCACGGCGCGGGTCTCGTTGTCGATCACCACGACCGCGGTGTTGCCGATCCCCAGGTCCCGCAGCTCGCGGATGCGCCGCGCCACCTGCGCCTCGGCGATGTCCTGCGTGCGCCGGTCGAGCGTGGTGCGGATCCGCGCTTCTCCGGGGAGCTCCGCCGTCACCATCGCGGTGAAGTGGGGAGCCATGAACGGCGGCCGGCGACGGGCTCGCGGCATCGGCTGAAACCGCGCCTCGACGATCTCCCGGCGAGGAAAAACGCCGCGCGCCGCGAGCTGCGCCAGCACCCGGTCGCGCGCCGCGCTGGCCGCCTGTGGATGGACCGTCGGGTCGTATCCAGCCGGCGCTCTCGGCAGCGCGGTGAGCAGCGCGATCTCCCCCAGCGAGAGCTGGTCCGGCTCCTTGCCAAAGTAGAACCACGCCGCCGCCCCGACTCCCTCGACGTTGCCGCCGTAGGGAGTCAGGTTCAGATACAGCTCGAGGATCTGATCCTTGGTGAACCGCCGCTCCAGTTGCAGCGCGCGGAAGCTCTCGCGGGCTTTCGAGGCCAGCGTCCGCGGTCCCGGCTCGGCCATCCGCGCCACCTGCATCGGGATCGTCGAAGCCCCCGAGACGACCTCGCCGCTCTTCAGGTTCGACCACGCCGCCCGCATCACCGCCGCGGGATCGACGCCGAAGTGGCGATAGAACCGCCGGTCCTCCGAAGCCACCAGCGCCTTCGGCAATTCGGGCGGCATCTCGGAAAGCCGCATCGGAAACCGCCACTGCTCATCCGCCGGCAGGAAGAACCGCAGCGGCTGGCCGTGGCGATCCGTCACCACCACGGCCGCCGGACGCTGGAGGTTCTCCCACGGGAAGGGGAAAGCGAAGTCGAGCGCTCGGAACCAGAGGTAGGGGGCGGCCAGGAGGATGGCGACGGCAAGGGCGATCGCGACTCGGCGGCGGCGGAGAATTCTTGAGTCCATCGTTGTCTTGGATCGAAGCGGATACCCGCGAGGCCTCACCCCCTGTCCCCCTCTCCCTGACGGGCGAGGGGGGACCCGGGCGAAGGGTACTGCCAATAGGTGGCCTCCTAAAGGCAAGACCCGCTCTGAATCGTTCCCCCTCGCCCGTCAGGGAGAGGGGGACAGGGGGTGAGGCTTCGAAGGGCAGACCGGCTGGTTTACGGCCTGAGCGTCTTCACCTCCATCGTCCCCCGCTCCCCCACCGCCCGCAGCGCCGGGTTGTACATCGCCTCCACCTCAACCGGCGGCAGGCGAAACTGCCCCGGCGCCACGGCCCGCACCAGCGTGTAGAAGGTCTGCCAGGAGTCGGCCGGCAGGTCCGTGAAGAGCAGGATGCGGTCGTCGCGCAGGTCCATGTAGGCCGGCTGCAGGTTGGCGTCGTTCACCCAGGGGAGCTGCTCCGTCGTCTGCAGGCGCGGGTTCTCGACCTCCAGCCCCGAGGGCAGGAGATTGACGATCACCACGTTCTCGACCGGCCCGGAGACGCTGCGCACCTTGGTCTTGATCACCACCAGGTCGCCCTGGCGCACGTTGTTGAGGTCGAGCGCACCGCCGTCGCGGTTCAAGATCTCGCGCTGGATCTCCATCCCGGCGCTCGACGGCCGGAAGGCATCGTCCTTCGGCACGCCGCGCGTCATCACGCTAAAGAAGGCAGCGCCGGGCTTGTAGCCGGGGTTCATCTGGATGCGGATGGGCTCGCTCCCCCGGATCGCCGGGAAGGTCACCGTCTGGTTGGTGAATTTGCCCACCGGCTTGCCGCCCACCAAGACCGTCCCCGAGTACGGCGGCTGCTTCGCCTGGCGCTGGATGAACTGGCCGATCGCCAGCAGCGTGAAGCTCTCCTCCTGCGTCGTCCACCAGTAGTACTGCTGCACGGCCTGCGCGTCGCGCGCCAGCCGGTCCACGAGCTGCGGGATCTTCGGGCTCTTCGGGTCGGCGTCGAGCAGGGCCAGTAGGAGCAGGGCGCGGTTGCGGATCGCCGAGTTGAAGTTGCCGCCCGTCTGGCGCTGGATCTCCTCGACCGCGCCGACGCTCGCGGCCAGCGTCTGCGTGGCCCGCGGATTGCCCACCGAGGCGTAGGCGGCCGCGAGCAGGGCCCGCGATTCGGCCGCCAGCTCCTTGGCGTGCTTCTGGCGGATGAAGTCCATCGTGCCGAGGTCCGGCTTGCCGGCGCGGGCCAGCACGTAAAGGCCGTAGACCGTCCGCTGCAGCTCCTCGCTGCCGTAGGTCCCCTTGGCCTTCACCTCGCCCGCCACCCAGCCGAGCGCGTTCCTGTACAGCGCGTCGGAGACCGGATGCCCGGCCCGCCGCGCCTCGACGATGAAGTGGGTGGCGTAGACGCTCCCCCACGAATGCGTCTCCTGCCCTCCCGGCCACATGGCGAAGCCGCCGCTCGGCAGTTGCATGGTGGCGATGCGCGAGAGCCCGGCCTGCACCAGCTCCGCCGGATCGGCGTGCCCCTTCTTCGGATCGAACAGCGACGGATCGAACGCCTTGGCGATGTCGCCCAGATAGATGAGCGGGAAGGCGCTCGACGTCGTCTGCTCGATGCAGCCGTAGGGGTAGTGGAGCAGGTGCTCCAGCTTGCCGGAGAACTGCACCAGGGGGATGGGGCCGAGGCGCAGCGTCCGCCGCAGCGTCTCCGGCCGGTAGCGATCGGCTTCTTTCGCCGCGATCTCCAGGGTCGCCTGGCCCACGGACCCGGCGTCCTCGACGGAGATCTCCGGCAAATCAGGCCGCACGCCGACCTCGGTGGTGGACTTCGACTGCTGGCCGTTCCCCGCGGCGGTGGCCACGAAGCGGACGTTGCCGCTCGCGTCGCCGGTCTTCACCGTGAAGTAGACCGTCTTCTCGCGGCCGGCGGGAATGTCGATCGACTGCACCGCCGGCTTCTCGACCGTCGCCGGTCCCTGGGCCGTCAAGCCGATCTGGATGGCTCCCGCCTTGCCGGTGTCGTTGCGCACCGTCACCGGCACCTGCAGCGTCTCGCCGAACGACAGGATGCGCGGCAGGGTGGGGAGCAGCACCAGCGGATCGCGCACCCGCGTCAGGCGGAACGACGAGCCGAAGCGGTCCTCGTCGAAAGACACGGCCATGATGCGCAGCGCGCCCTGGAACTCCGGCACCTTGAAGGTGACCTTGGCGTTGCCGTCCCCGTCCGCCGTCAGCGGGCCGGACCAGAAGGCCACCGGCTGCACGCGCCGGATGCCCTCGGTGCGCACGTACTGGCCCGCCCCCTCCTCGCCCTCGCCGCCGCCGGCCGGCAGGTTTTTGAGCTCCGGCATCAGCAGGCTGAAGGTGTCATAGGAGGTCACGCCGAGCGCCAGCTTGCGGTAGAAGAAGTCGAACGGCTCCGGCGTCTTCTGCGCGATGAGCTGCAGGATGCCCTCGTCCACCGCCGCCACCGTCACCACGGCGCCGGGCGCCGTCTTCACGGCGATCGCGAGGTCGCGGTTCGGCCGCATCACCTCCGGGGCCGTGATCTGCGGCGCCAGCTTGTTCGACGTGCGGTTGACCGAGATAGGCACCGCCCCGAAGGCGCGGCCCGCCGAGCCCGGCTCGAGGTCGCCCACCGGCCGCACCAGCGTGGCCGTGACATAGGCGTTGGGACGGTACTCGCCCCGCACCGGCAGCTCGATCTTCGCCGTGTTGCCGGTCAGCGTGTAGACCTGCGTGTCCAGCACCCGGTCGCGCTCCACCGTCACCAGCAGCTTGCCGGCGAACGGCGCCCGCACCTGCACCACCGCGGTGTCGCCCGAGGCGTACTCGGCCTTGTCGAGGTCCAGCTCCAGCCGCGACGGGTTCTTCATCGCCCACGGCGACGTGCCCCAGCCGGCGGCGTAGAACTCGGCCTGCGCCGAGGCCTGCGTCTCCGGATCGGTGAGCACCACCCGGTAGCTGCCGTAGCGCCGGGGCGTCATCTCGAAGGTGCCGCGGCTCTTGCCGGGGCCGATGGTCTTCGAGGCCACCAGCACCGGATCGCGCGACGTCTCATAGGCCCAGTTGCCGCTCGCCGTCTTGCGCAGCACCGTGTTCCAGCGGTCCTCGAAGAGGTCCGCCCGCAGGCCGCCGGACGCCACCTCCTTGCCGTCGGGCGACACGGCCACGTACTCGAAGCCGGCCGGCTTGCCGGGGTCCGCGAAGGCGTCCGCGCCGCCGGGCCGCCGGATGCCTATGTAATAAGGATACGGGTGCACCTGCAGCCGCTGCAGCGCCGCCACGCCCCTGCCGCCCTGCTCCTGCACCCGCGCCGTGATCACCGCCTCCAGCGACGACGGCACCGGCGCCCCGGCCGGCATCTCCGCCGCGAAGCTGGCGCGGCCTTCCTGATCGAGCTGCCCCTGCTCGGAGAGGATCTCGTTGTCGTCCAGCTTGCGGTCGTCGTTGCGGAAGGAGAACGCCTCGAACCCCTTGGGCGCGAACGTCGAGTCCACCAGCCGCACCCGCGTCTCGACCGGCAGGTTCGCGGCCGGCGCGCCGAAGAGATAGTCGGACTGCACCTGATAGGCCAGCGTCTGCCCGGGACCGACCTTCTCCTTGGGAGGAAGAATCTCCACCGAGATGCGGTCCGGCACGAACTCTTCGACCTGGAAGCGGTACTGGCCGATGATCTTCTCGGCCACCTCCAGCTCCAGCGTGTGCCCGCCGGTCAGCGCGTAGGCAGGAAGATCGAGACTGAGCGGCGCGAAGCCCTTATCCCCCGTGGTCAGCCGCCGCGTCTCCAGCTCCCGGCCCTGCGGATCGCGATGGCGGAGCAGCGCCGGCATCGACGGCGGGATGCGCAGTCCACCGTCCCGCACGATCGCCAGCCCCTCCACCTTCTCGCCCGGGCGGTAGATGTCACGCTCGCCGTAGAGGAAGGCCGTGTACCCCTCGCCCGCCGCCTCGGCGCCGCCGACGTCGAGCCCCGTGGGATCGGCCGCCATCTGATCGAGCAGGAGGAAGGTGAAGTCGTCCCCTTTCTCGATCGTCACCATGTACGGCGCCACCTTGCCGTCGGCCATGGTCTTCAGGTCCTGCGCCCGGAACACGCCGGAGCCGTCCGTGCGGCCCGAGGCGATGGTCTGGTTCTGGTCCGAGAGCAGCGTCACCTTGGCGTCGCCCACCGGCGAGAGGTCCTTGAGCGACGACACCCAGACGAGGATCTCCCCCGGCCCCCGCTTCATCACGGCGCCGAGATCGGTCAGCAGCAGCCAGCGCTGCGTCGCCTCGTAGTCGTCCGGCTGGCCCACCGAGACGCGGTAGAGACCCGGCTCCTTCGTGTCGACGAACTTGTCGAGGTCGAGCGGATAGACCCGCCGCTTGTTCTTCTGGCCGCCGACGTCGAGCGTCTCCTCCTTCAGGCGGTCGCCGAGGGCGTGATTGAGCTCGCCGAACCAGCCGGTCTCGTCCTCGTAGAAGCCGCCGTAGGTGAAGAGGAAGAAGAGGTTGTTGAGGTAGACGCGGTCGATCGTCATCTTCACCTTCGGGACGTTGACCGCCTCCAGGGCTACCGCGTGCTTGCCTTGCGACCACAGGAACATGCCCTGGCTTTGGAAGCCCACCGTCGGCTCGAGGTCCGGCAGGTCCACTTGCTGGCTGTAGTCCTCCTGCAGCACCGCCTCGTCCGTCGCCGGCATGCCCTTGCCGACGGTCAGCGTGTAGCTCTCCCCGGGCAGCATCTCGCCGGTGACCGACAGCTCGTTGCGGTCCGCGGCAAATCGCAGAGGCACGGCCGGCCCCGACGCCGGATCGACCTTCACGTACTTCTCGGCCACGGCGGCCGAGATGGGGGAGGAGAACGTCACCTTGAGCGTCGACTCCCGCGGCCCCGGCTGCGTCTCGACGCCGCGCACCGTCAGCTTGGTGCTGGAGCCGACCTCGATCTCCTTGACGTAGTCCTCGCCGAGGGCCGCGTTGCCGCTGACCGGGGTGAGCGTGCCGGCGATGACGAGCTGCACCTTGCGCTCGTCCCGCTGCTTCTGCACCGGCTCCGTGCGGTAGCCGATGACGCGGTTGTTCCAGTCCGTCTCCAGCACCACCGGCGTCGGCTCCGCCGCCTGCGGATCGGTCAGCTTGACGAGCGGCCCGAGCGTTTCGGGGTTCACCGGATAGTTGAACTTCATCTCGCCGCGGAAGATGACCTTCCCCTTGCCTTCGAGCGCCGGCTCCTCGAAGACGGTGACGTCCTCGACGAGGAACTTGTCCGTCTTCACCGTGAACTCCGTCTCGCCGGTGAAGACCTGCCCCTCCTGGATCACCTTCGCCGGCTCGAGCTCCACCTTGAACTCGGACGCCACTGGCAGCCCGCCGCTCGGCTGGAACCGCAGAGCGTTGGTGTCCTGCCACTTCCAGGACCCTCCCAGGCTGGGAAAGATTGACGCCGGCGCCGGGTCGAGCACCTCGCCGACCTTCCCCTGACCAAGGGGCTTGTCGAAGAGGATGTCGAAGTACTGCCGGTTGTCCCGATCCACCACCACGTCGAACACCGACACCGTCTCGCCCCCCTGAGCCCCGGCCCGCATCTTGGCGAAAGCCGCCGAGATCGGCTCCCGGAACGCATAGGCCGACATGGACACGAACGACAAACCCAGCAGAATGAGGGCGATATCCTTCCAGGACCACTTGCGGCGGAAGAAGGAACCGATTCTCGACGGGCGCTTGTCCCGAGGGGCGGGGGACGGGTCGGACATGGAGGTCTCCTAACGAAAGAGGTGGGGCCATCGTATAGCAGCAGGCGGCCGCATGGGGCGGATTCCATTCCCGGAATGTGGCCCAACTATGGCGGCTGGAAGGCGCTTCGTAGGCTGCCCGGTACGGACCGGAGACATGGGTAACAGAATGGACCGGAGACATGGGTGACAGTCTCGTGAGGAAGCACCCGGGTAAGGGAGGGGGATACCCGGATGCCTTGGAGCGAGACCGTCGAGATGAGCCGAATCAAGTTCATTGCAGATCTCGAGAGCTGCTTGTTCACCATGATGGAGCTGTGTGAGAAGCATGGGATCAGCCGCAAGACGGGTTACAAGTGGGCCGAGCGTTTCGGGCAGGAGGGTGTGTCGGGGCTGAAGGATCGCTCGCGAGCGCCGAGGTACAGGCCACGCCAAACGGAGCCCGCGGTGGTCGAGCGGTTGTACCAGCTACGCCGTGAGCATCCGACTTGGGGACCGCGCAAGTTATTGGCGTGGCTGGAGAAGCACGAGCCGGGTCAAGGCTGGCCTCGGGCGAGCACGGTGGGCGGATTGCTGAAGCGTGCGGGTCTGGTGGGAGGGTCCCGTCGGCGAGCCGCTCGGGTGCGAGTTGCCAGGGTGGCGCGGACGCCGGCCAGCGGTCCGAATGAGGTGTGGACGAGCGACTTCAAGGGAGAATTTCGGACTGGAGATGGTCGCTTGTGCTACCCGCTGACGGTCGTGGACGGGTTCAGCCGTTATGTTCTCGTCATTCAGGGTCTGCCATCCGTGGCTGCGGTGGGTGTCTGGCCGGTGTTCGAGCAAGCGTTTCGCGAGTACGGACTGCCGCGGGCCATACGGACCGACAACGGCAACCCGTTTGCCAGTTGCTCGGCGTTGGCTGGCTTGTCGCGTCTGTCGGTGCGTTGGATCAAGCTGGGATCAAGCTGGGGATCGCCGTGGAGAGAATCGATCCCGGACATCCTGAGCAGAACGGCCAGCATGAGCGGATGCACCGCACCCTCAAGGCCGAGACGGCGCGTCCGCCAGCGGCCAACGGCGCGGGCCAGCAAGAGCTCTTCGACCGGTTCCGCCAGGAGTACAACGAGCAAAGGCCTCATGAAGCCCTGGGACAGAAACCACCGGGCGAGTTGTACTGCGGCTCGAACCGACCCTACCCAAGCCAGCTCCCGCAGCCCGAGTATCCGGGCCACTATGAGGTGCGCTCGGTCCACCCGGGTGGCGAGATCAAGTGGCAAGGCAGGTCCTTGTTTCTCAGCGAAGCCCTGGGCGGGGAGCGCGTCGGCCTGGAGGAGTACGATGACGGCCTGTGGGCGGTGTACTTCGGCAACCTCCGCCTGGCACGTTTCGATGAACGGGAACGCAAAATCTATGGCTAATCGGCCTGTGCGCGGTGGCTCCTCCGGTCGCCCTTCGGGCTCCCTTCGGAGCCACCGCCCCCTTTGCGGGCCCGTCACAACCACCAACCGCTTCCCCGGAGTGTTACCTATGTCTCCGGTCTGATGTGTTACCCATGTCTTCGTCTGTACGGCCCTCACTCCCCCTCCCCTCTCTCCCACCGCACTCCTTTCCACCCGGAGAGAGGGGGTTTTCAAAGACAAATCTAAAGCCCGTCTCCCTCCTCTCCCGGAGCTCGCCGTACGCGAGACGGCCTCACCCAAGCTCTGGATGAACGCTTATCTCGCCGCTTTCGCTCTAGCCGCGGGAAAAGTTGCCGGAGGAAAAGTGACAGCCTCTTAGAGAATCCCTCGCCTGGAGGCGACCCCCGGCCGGCCTCCTAAGGTGCCCCTACAAGGCTCCTTCGGGAGCTCCGTGGTCCTGTCCGATTGCCTTGGTAGAAGCCAAACGGAGCCTTAGCTGAAGTCGGATTCCGGAATACCTGAAGCCACACGCCCGCTTGGCACCGCTCCGCAACCCAATCCTTCAGAGGTTTCCCGATTAGGACAGCCGAGGTGTGCTCAGAGACCCTCGACAAGCGGCGGGAGTGGTGCTGGTGTCAGGTCTTCAAGGCGCGATGCTGGACGCCTGAGAGCCCCGATCTAGAGGACTTTGACCGTCAAAAAGCCGGCCGCGGTTTCTAAAGATAAACCCTCATCAGATCTTCGTCAGATTGAAGCGGTACAGGAGTGCCCCCGTAAGAGATTCGCCCATTGCGAAAGACATAGACTCGATCGGCGATTTTGAGAACCTCTCTAACGCGCTGTTCTACTACGAGCAACGATACCCCGCCGAAACTTAGCGCCTTGACGTGGGCAAGAGCCTGCGAGGCGGCTGCGGGAGCCAAGCCCAGTGAGGGCTCATCCAACAGTAAAATCCTGGGCTGGTTGACAAGCGCGTTATTGAGTGCAAGGATCTGCTTTTCTCCACCAGAGAGTGTCGCTGCACGCTGTCGCCTGCGCTCGTATAACAAAGGAAACCGTAAGCCTGCCTCCCGGATTCTGTCATCCCTAATTTGCCGAGACTTTATGGGTGAGGATGATACCTCCAGGTTTTCTTCAACAGTCAGGTCTGTAAAGACCCGATT
>DASYTJ010000013.1:0-11126 GCA_036002325.1 Thermoanaerobaculia bacterium
GCCGCCAGCAAGGCCGCGGTCGCCTCGCTCACGAAATCGCTCGCGATCGAATGGGCGCCGCAGGGCGTCACCGTCAACGCGATCGCCCCGGGCGTGTTCCGCACCGACCTCAACGCCGGCCTGCTCGATGGCACGGACCGCGGCCGCGAGTTCCTGATGCGGACGCCGATGAAGCGCTTCGGCAAGCTCGATGAGCTCGCCGGCGCCGCCGTGTTCCTCGCCTCCGACGCCGCCAGCTTCGTCACCGGCGAAGTGCTCGCGGTCGACGGCGGCTTCCTCGCCAGCGGAGTGAATCAGTAGGGAGCGCGGCCTCAAGGAGCTCCGACGCCATGACTCAGACCGTCTCCATCGCCACCAAGGTCGTTGCGAAGATCCGTGGTCTTCGCTGGTACATCTGCGCGCTTCTCTTTTTCGTCACGTTCATCAACTACGTCGATCGCGTTTCGCTCGGCGCGATGGCGCCCTTGCTCAAGGAAGCCATCGGCTGGGACGACGCGGAGTTCGGGTGGATCAACTTCGCGTTCCAGCTTTCGTATGCCGCCATGTTCCCGTTCGCGGGACGCCTCCTGGACCGCGTCGGCGTGCGCAACGGTCTCGCGATCGGCGTGCTCGTGTGGAGCCTCGCGGCGATGGCTCATTCCTTGGCGACGACCGTCCTCGGGTTCGCGCTCGCGCGATTCCTCTTGGGCTTGGGCGAGGCGACGAACTTTCCCGCTTGCGTCAAGGCGGTCGCCGAATGGTTCCCAAGGCGCCAGCGCTCGCTCGCCACCGGCATCTTCAACACCGGCACGAACTT
Organism: Thermoanaerobaculia bacterium; assembly: GCA_036002325.1. Classification (GTDB taxonomy): domain Bacteria; phylum Acidobacteriota; class Thermoanaerobaculia; order Multivoradales; family UBA5704; genus DATARR01. Next base: position 797 of record DASYTJ010000013.1, read on the forward strand.
CGGCGCCATGTTGCAGGGAGCGATGATGTGGCTCGCGGTGTCGTGGGGTTGGCAAGCGGCGTTCATCGCGATCGGCTTGCTCGGCGTCGTGTGGCTCACGGTATGGATGAGGGTGTACCGGTCACCCGAGGAGCATCCGCGCTTGTCGACCGAAGAGGCGGAGCTCATTCGTAGCGATCAGGAGCCGCCCGCGAAGGCGCTCAACGTTCCCTGGCAGTCGCTGCTCCGCTACCGCGAGGCGTGGGCGTTTTGCATCGGCAAGATGCTCACCGATCCGGTGTGGTGGTTCTACCTCACGTGGTTGCCGTCGTACTTGCAGCGCGAGCGCGGCGTGACGCTCTCTTCGGCTGCTGGCGCGCTGCTCGTCATCTACCTCGCCGCCGATCTCGGAAGCATCGTCGGCGGCTGGCTGCCGGGATTCTTCATCCGCCGCGGCTGGTCCGGGACGCGCGCCCGCCTCGTCACGATGGTGCTCTTCGCGGCCGGACTCCCGATCTCGGCGCTCGGCGTGATGGCGGAGGATCTGTGGACGGCCGTGGCCTTCATCAGTATCGCCACCTCGTGTCATCAGGCGTGGTCCGCCAACATGTTCACGGTGGCGTCCGACGCTTTTCCGAAGCGAGCTGTCGGCTCGGTCGTCGGGTTTGGCGGCATGTGCGGCGGTATCGGCGGCATGCTCATGCTGCTCGTCGCGGGCGGAATGTTGCAGTGGCTCGGGAGCTTCAAGCCGCTCTTCATTTTCGCGGGTGTCATGCATCCCCTCGCCTGGATCGCGATTCGCGCGCTGGTGGGAAAGAACATCACGCAGATCGACCTCGACAAGGGCCTCCGGACAGCGCAAAGCCCCGCGCTTTTGGCGATGGGGCTGGGGCTCATGGCCGTGGGCGCCGCGCTCGCCGCGCTCGTTTTCGCGAACTGGAGCTACATCCTGTCGGTGACGAAAAGCTCCGTCGCCGCTGCCGCCGGTGGCGCTGCCGCCGCGAGCTTGCTCGCCCTGATGGGTCTTGCGCTGGTCTACGCGAGCCGCGAAGTTCGGCTCGGTGCCTCCCGTTCGGCGGCGTGATCGCCCGCATGTCCCTCGCGGGTGAGCCGGAGTCCGGCTCCCGGCGTTGGGAGGTGGAAGACATCCTCTTGTGGGAGACCTGTACGGAGGGAGGGGATGCAACCTGGCAATCCGGCGCCGATACATCTTCCGTTCTCTCTCCCCCGTATCCTCTCCTGAAACCTGGCTCTGCGTACGGCATCCAAGCATCGGGAGGATGTCTTCATGGCTGATTGGGAATCTCTCGGCGGCGTCGACCCGCGCAGGCTGACCGAAGTCCGGCTGCAGCTCCACTGGATGGCGCAAGCGGCCGCGGCGGTCGGCAAGCAGCTCATCCCTCACCGTCCGGACTACAGCGAGCAGAGCTTCCAGTGGTCCGAAGGGCTGCGCGCTCTCCTCCAGGAGCCGGTGAACGGAGAGCGCCCTTTTCGTGCCGGGCTGCGGCCGTCGCCGCCGGCGCTGCTAATGGCCAGCGGCAGCGACGAGATCCTGCGCGAGCTACCCCTGGACGGCCGCACGCTGGACGAGGCCTACGCCTGGATGAGCGTGCAGGTCGCGGAGCTCCTCGGCCGGCCCCTGCAGCAGCCGCTGGAACGCCCCGGCGAGCTGCCGGCTCATCCGGTGGGAGCGGGAGCGCCGTTCTCGTTCCCCTGCGCCAACGCCTTTGCCGAGATCGGCAGGTATTACGCCGACGCGGACCGATTGCTGCGGCAGGTCCGCGAGCGCAACCCCGGCGCCTCGGCGGTGCGCTGCTGGCCCCACCACTTCGATATCGCGACGCTGATCACGCTCGATCCGGCCGCGGATGCGGAGAGGGCGCCATCGATCGGCGCCGGCTTCAGCCCCGGCGACGGCAGCTACGACGAGCCCTATTTCTACGTCCTGCCCTGGCCGGCACCGCAAGGCCGGCTGCCGGAGTTGGCCGGCGGCGGGAGGTGGCACACGGAAGGCTGGACCGGCGCCGTTCTCGAAGCGAGCCGCTTCACCGGCGCTGGATCGAACGGCGCTCAGGCGCAACGGGTGGAGGATTTCCTCAGCTCGGCGGTCGCGGCCTGCCATAGACTGCTCGCGACACAGCCATAGGAGATCGAGGATGGACGACGCGAGCTGGCACGACCTGGGCGCCGTCGAGGAGCTGGCGGCGCAGCCCCTGAGGCAGATCACGATCGGCCGCACGAAGATCGCGCTGACCTGCAAGGACGGCAGCTTCGGAGCGATCTCCGGCGCCTGCAACCACGTCGGCGGACCGCTCGGCCAGGGGACCCTGGACGGCGACTACGTCGTCTGCCCCTGGCATCACTGGAAATTCCACTGCCGGACCGGTGAAGGGGAGCCCGGATTCGAGCAGGACTGCGTGCCGCGCTATGAGCTCAAAGAGGAGAACGGGCGCCTCTTCCTCAACCTCCGGCCGGCCACCCGGCGCAACAAGCTGCCGCACGCTCCGGACCCGCTCGCCCGCCCGGTTCGCCGCGAGGAGGGGCCGGTGCGCGTGCTGGGGATCTCCACCACCGTGATGGATCCCGAACATCCACGCTACTCCACCTCCGAGGCGCTGCTGGAGACGGCGCTCGCGGCCGCCGCCGAGCAGCTCGGCGCGGAGACCCGCTGCCTGCGCCTCTCGGCGCTGAAGTTCCGGCCGTGCGAAGGCTACTACTCGAAGAGCGCTCACGCCTGCACCTGGCCGTGCTCGATCACCCAGATCGACCCCGCCGACGAGATGCGGGAGGTCTATGAGGGGATCGTCCACTGGTCCGACGTCATTCTGGTCGCCACACCCATCCGCTGGGGCTCGGCCAGCTCGCTCTACTACAAGATGGTGGAGCGGATGAACTGCGTCCAGAACCAGGTCACGCTGAACAACCGGGTGCTGCTGCGCAACAAGGTGGCGGCCTTCATCATCACCGGCGGCCAGGACAACGTACAGGCGGTGGCCGGCCAGTTGCTCGGCTTCTTCGGCGAGGTCGGCTGCGTCTTCCCGCAGTTCCCTTACATCGCCCACTCGCGCGGCTGGACGGCGGAGGACATGGAGCGCAACGTCGCCTACGTGCAGAGCAGCGAGTCGCTCCACCAGGGCGCCCGCGAGCTGACCGCACGCGCGGTGACCATGGCGAACGTGCTCCTCACCACCCAGGTCGAGGCGAAACAGGTCTGCCGCGGCGGACGCAAGGGCTCGCGCCCCATGGCGCCCGAATCGCCCGCTGAGATGGCGGCGATGGCCGAGATGAGCTGAAGAAATAAAAGAGGGCCGGCGAGGCCGCAACGCCGGCCCGATTCACTGCGCCCCTTATCAATTCCGCTTGCGCTTCGCCCACAGCGACGGCCCGGAGGTCTGGCGGATCGCCACGCCGTCCATCGCGTCGGCCTCGGCGGTGCCGGAGACGCAGTCGCCGATGCAGGTGTCCACCGCGGTGGCCCAGATCGAGCCGTCGCGCGAAGAAGCGACGATATCCAGGAAGTCGAACATGCCGGCGCAGCGCCCGGGGCCGCAGTTGCCGCGGTGGATGGGATCGGCCGGATCGTTGGCCGTCGTCCAGGTGAACAGCGGCCGCGCGTCGAGGGCGTTGGTGGTGACCACGACGTAGCTGTTCCACGGCCGCCGCAGGTCGCCGCGCGCCGGCGTCGAGTTGCCGGGGAAGGTCAAGGCGATGCGTCCCGCGTCGCCGGCGGTGATGGCGGGAAAGTTGGTCTCCAGCACTCCCGGCGGCGCCACCATGAGCGGCGTGCCCCAGGTGCGCCCATGGTCGCGCGAGACCGAAACGTAGGGCAAGCGGTTCTCGTCGTCGAACCAGGTCACATAGACGTTGTCGGCGGCGTCGACCGCGGCGTTGACCTCGGTGTCCGCGGCCGAGATCGTGCTCACCTGGACGCGCGTCCACGACGCGCCGCCGTCCTCGGAGAACGAGACCCAGGGGAAGCCGCAGTGACCCTTGGGCACGAAGATGCGGCCGGCGCCGTCGGTGGCCGGCTCGCCGTGCAGGCCGCCGCAGGCCCCGCCGTCGACGCCGAGATAGGCGGGAGCGCCCGCCGGCAGGAAGGTCATGCCGCCGTTGTCGCTGCGCGAGCAGGAGGAGTCGGCGACGCGGTTGAAGCAGTAGTAGATGACGTTCGGATAGCCGACGGTGGTGACCCCCGGCGGCGGATTGCCGACGACGACCTTCTGGTGATCGTTGACGATCTCGCCGCCGCACGCCAGGGGATTGCGCTGCCAGGTGGTGCCTTCGTCGTCCGAGAACAGCAGGTAGCCGCAGAGGGCGTAGAGATCGAGCGAAAAGAGCCGTCCGGTCTCGCCGTCGACCACCAGATAAGGATCGAGATTGGTCGGGGGCTCCGTCGTCAATGCCGGCAGGTTGGGCTGGATGGGCTGCCAGGTCGAGCCGCCGTCGCGCGACCGCAGGACGACGCTCCGCGCCGTCTGGGCCGGCGAGGGCTCGGGGAGGGCGTCGAACGCGCCGGCCACGAAGAACGCCGTGCCGGCCTTGTTCACGCCCACCGTCGGCTCGGCGGAGTCGCGGCCCACGTAGCTCGCCCGCAGCTTGAGCGCCTGCCCCTTGTTGCCGGCCGAGACGTTGCGCGGCACGCCCTGGAAGTCGGGGCCGACCGGCGTGGCGTAATAGGTGCGCGCGACGTCTTCCTGCGTCACGTTGGTGTTGATCTTCGCGCTCGCCGAGTAGGTCGATCCCACGCCGACCAGCCAGGCCCCCACCACCACCTGATAGGTGCCGGCCGGGAGCTGCGACAGGGCGACCCGCTCGTTGCCGGACTCCGTGGCCGCGATCCCCACCAGGTGGCCGCCGGAGTCGTAAACGTAGAGATCGAAGTCGTCGGTGGCGCCCGCGGCCTGGATGCCGATCTCGACCAGGTAGAGGCCGGAGAGCGGCGGCACGACGGTGAGCTGATAGATGTCGCACGACGGGTCCGCGGTGTAGCTGATGCCGTTGCCGCAGTCGACGTTGCCCTCGCCGACGATGTTGGTGGCGAGCGAGGTCGGGTTGGAGACCACGAACGTCTTGCCCTGCCAGCTCGGGCCCGACGCGGCGGACACGGTGCCGGAGCCGGGGGTCGCCGCAAACGCCGCCGACGCGAGGACGAGCCCGAACGCGACGGCGATCGAGAGTCTTGTTGTAGATTGCATGGAATGCCTCCTCTCGGCCTGCCGCGAATGGGCAGGCACTTCTCCTCATGTCAGCATGGCCCGGCGGTCCGCCAGGGCCAATCAGGTGGATTCCTCAATTCCCTTGAGGAAAATCCCTTATAATGAAGGTTTCATGAATCTGCTCCTGCGTGCGCTCCTCTGCGGCCTGGCGCTGCTGCCCGCGGCCTCCGCTCAGCCTCCCTCAGCCCCTGCCGAGGTGGAGGGAATGACGAGCGCGCCGCTGCCCCCGAACGCCGACGAAGCCGCCCTGAAGAACAAGTTCATCGTCGATTACCGGAACCGCAGCGGCCAGCGCAACCAGGTCTACCGCGAGTACCTGGAGACCCTGGGCACGCCGGGCATCCTGGATGCTCTCGAGGCGCTGAACCCCTACTGTCACAACGAAGCGCACGAGCTGGGCCGCGCCGTCTTCTCGCAGCGCAAGGACCTCGGCCGGGCGCTCGCCGAGTGCGGCTCGCGCTGCTCGTCGGGCTGCCTCCACGGCGTGCTCAAAGAGGCGTTCGGCAACAGCACCATGGAGGAGATCAAACCCCGGCTGCCGTCCGTCTGCACCCAGGGCGCTATGGCCGACATCCAGCGGCCCGGCAACTGCGCTCACGGCATGGGGCACGCGCTGATGCTGATCCTCGGCAACGACGTCGAGAAAGCGATCGCCGGCTGCGCCGGCTTCGGCGACGACGCCATGGCCTACTACTGCGTCACCGGCGTCTACATGGAGCTGTTCGACCACGCGGGGGAATGGGCCGCGAAGGAAACCGGCCCGTTCTACCCCTGCGACGTCTACACCCGTTTTCCCGCCGCCTGCTATCGCTACCAGGCGCCGCGCATGCTCAAGAGGCTGGGAGACCGGACCAAGGTGGCGGAGCTCTGCCGCACTCTGCCCGCGGCGCAGCGGCTGGGCTGCTTCCACGGCTTCGGATTCGCCAATCTCTACGCCGTCTCGCAACAGCCCGATCTGATCTCCTCTCTCTGCCCCGAGACGCCGGCCGAAGAGCAAACGGTCTGCCTCGAAGGCGCCATCGAGAGCCTCGCCGCGTTCAATCCCGTCCGCGCCTCCTTCCTCTGCCTCTCTCTCAAGGATCGGGCGGCCGAGATCTGCAAGGCCGCAGCGCAGGAAGGGACCTACAGGCTGAGAAAGCCGTCGCTGCCGCTCTACCTGGGCCGCTGAGATCCCGCCCGCGGCCGGGCTGATATGCTCGCCGGCGTTCGATGAAGAAATCCCTCCTGCTGTTGACGGTCTTCTTCACCAATCTGCTGTCGCTCGCCTGCCAGGTCCTCTGGCTGCGAAAGATCTCTTTTCTCTTCGGCTCCACCGCCGCGGTGTTCAGCACCGTGCTCTCCGTCTTTCTCCTGGGGCTGGCGCTGGGCGCCCTGGCGGCGGGCCGGGCGGCGGACCGCAGCGCCCGTCCCTGGCGCCTCCTCGCCCTGATCGAGATCCTGCTCGGCGCTTACTGCGTGCTCAGCCTGCCCATCTTCGCAACGGCGAGAACCGCCTTCCTCACCATCTTCCCCGGCGATCTCGCTCCCCTGCCGACGGCGCTGGCCAAGTTCCTCGTGGTGCTGCTGGCGATGATCGTTCCCACCTTCGCCATCGGCGCCGTCTTTCCCCTCGCGGTGCGGATCTATGGCCGGGACCTCGGCCACGTCGGACATGACCTGTCGCTCGTCTACGGCCTCGACACCCTCGGAGCCGCCATGGGCGCGCTGCTCGCCGGCTTCGTGCTGGTCCCCCGGATTGGATTGTCGGCGGCCACATGGCTCCTGGGCGGCGCCGCCATAGGGCTCGGCCTGCTGATCCTCGGTCTGACCGGCCAGCCCGTACCTTCCTCGAAAGCGGAACGGAAGGCCAAGAAAAAAGCCGAGCCGCAGCTTCAGGAGGAACCGGCTCCGGCCGTCTCACGAGGCCGGCTGGGGATCCTCCTCGCAACCTTCTTTCTCACCGGCGGCGCGGCGCTGCTTCTCGAGACCGGTTGGAACCGGTTCTTCTCGCTGCTCAACGGCACCCACATCTACTCGACGAGCACCGTCCTCGCCGGCTTCCTCTCCGGCATCGGCCTGGGCAGCCTGCTCATGGCGCGGCGCATCGACCGTCTCCGCGATCCGTTCGCGGTGGTGGCCTACCTCTTTTCCTTCATCGCCCTGTGCGGCGTGCTGGTCTTCGGCTCGGCGGACCTCTTCACCCGCGCCTATTTCAAGCTCTTCGCCTGGAGCGGCGGCTATTACAGCTTCCAGCTCGCCGTCTGCCTGCTCATCGGCCTGATCGTCATCCTGGCGACGCTGGCGATGGGAGCGAACTTCCCCCTGGTGGCGCGCATCGCGACGCGGACAGGAGCCGAGCGGGGCGCTTCCGCGGGCCGGGTGTTCTTCGTCAACACGCTCGGCGCGGTGCTGGGAGCGTTCCTCGCCGAGTTCGTGCTGCTGCCCGCATTCGGGTTCCCGGGACTGATCCTGACGGTGATCGCGGTCTACGGCCTCGCCGCCTTCGTCTTCTTATCCCTTTCCACCGGCCGACGCCGCCTGCTGCACGCCGCGGCCTGTATCGCGCTGCTCGCCGGCGCGGTGCTCCTCTCGCCGGCGGTCCGCAAGTTCCAGATGCCATACCACGCGCTCTACTACCACGGCCTGCGCGGCGGCTCCCTGGCAAATTACCGATCGGAAATCCGCTCCATGCGGCTCGTCTCGGAGCGCCAGGGGTTCTACGGTCAGGTGGCGGTGGTGCGGCTCGGACGCTTTCTGCTCCTCAAGCACAACGGCAAGACGGACGCCAGCACGGCCGTCAAGGACAACCGGACGCAGCTCCTCACCGGTCACATCCCGCTGCTCTTCCACCCGAACCCGCGCCGCGTGCTGGCCATCGGCCTCGGCGGCGGCTTCACGCTGCGCGCGCTGGTCCATCACCCGCAGCCGCAACGGATCACGGCGGTGGAGATCGATCCGCTGGTGGTGGAGGCCGCACGCCAGGACTTCGCCGCGTTCAACGACCGCGCCCTGGAGGACCCGCGGGTGCGGCTGGTCACCAACGACGGCCGCAACTTCGTGGACGGCACGGACGAGCGCTTCGACGTCATCACCTCCGAGCCGCCGAACATCTGGGTGGCCGGCGTCTCCGGTCTCTTCACGCAGGAGTTCTATCGCTCGGCCGCGGACCACCTCAGCGCGGGCGGTATCCTCTGCCAGTGGATCCCGCTCTATGAGATGGAAAAGAAAGATTTTCGCATCATGCTTCATACCCTGACCTCGGTCTTTCCGAACGTCACCTTCTGGCAGATCGGCACCGACGTCGTCCTGCTCGCTTCGAAAGAGCCGTTCCAGGTCGAGCTGCCCGCCATGGTGGAGCGCCTGCGCAGTCCCCTCCTCGCGAGAGATTTCACCGCCATCGGCCTCACCATGCGCGGCGTGATCGGGCTCCTCAACTCTCCCGCGGTGCGTCCCGATCAGGTGCCGGCCTTCCTCGGCCGCGTCGAAACCTTGAACGTGGACGACAAGCCGGTGCTGGAGTTCTCGACGGCGCGGAATCTGTTCGAGCTGGCGAAGGGGGATTAAGGCCGAGGCACCAGGAGCCACGATCAAGACGGGCTCCTGGTGCTGTGCGGTTCGGATCTATTGACAGGTCCTTGAGAAGATCTCGCGTAACATCCTTCAGACAACCATAGAGGACGTCGATAAGATTCGCGGCCAATGGCAACCGTCGCTCAGGCGTCATGTCTCAGGGGCTGACGGATGCGTCAAGTCGCGCCCGGTAGGACTGGTAAAGGCCCTCACACATCTGCCGGTTCGCATGGTAGTCGGGCCGCTGTTTTGAGCAACCCGGCTCCTGGCCGATGACGAAAAGCCACATCATCTCCGCCTCGCTGAGACTGGCCGGAGGACGGCCCCACTCGGCATGGGCCGAGCGAGTCAGCCCACGCCCACCGTAGGCCGGGAGAAAGATGCTGGAGAGCGTCACGCGTTCGGGGAAGCTCAACCGGCCCTTGACCACAGCTAGAGCGAACGTCTGGCTCCGCAAGCTGCGCCTGGCATTATGCCCGTCACTCTTGCATTCCCGTAAAAGCACGCGCGCCAGGTAAATATCGCGATTCCCCCAGAAGGCACGAGAGAGGCTACGAAAGATTGCCGGTGGCCGCGCGTCGGTGGGAGGTGCACTGCTGATGATGCGCGAAGCGCAGTCCACGTACGACCGAGCCGCGACGATCCCGCCAGCGGCCACCACCAGGACCACTACAAGCACAATGGCGCAGAGCACCTTGACGACCGTCGATTTCTTCATGTCAGCAACCTTATCACCTGAATAATTCGCAGAATAGGAGTCGGCGCGGCAGCGTCTCCTGCTCGCCGGCTGCCCCGCGTTGCGGCAGACAGGGCGGTGGGCAAAGAAGGGAGAGGCCGGCAAGGATGCCGGCGCTCCCAGGTGAGGTTCCTAGACGACCAGCGGGCAGCGGCCCCGGACCGGCGTCACGCAGAACTTGCAACTGCTGCCGTCATCGGGCGGGTTGCCACACATGAAGCAACAGAGCTGGCCGGTCGGGCACTCGCTGCTGCTGACGCAGTTGGCTTTGAACGCAGGAGCAGGCACCAGGTCGCTCGGAGCTTGGGTCTGCCCGCCCGCCAAGGTCGCTAGAAACTCCGCCAGGTCGGGGACCGGGGTCACCGCGCCCTTTGTGGGAGGTGGAGCCGCCGGCGGCGTCTGGGCCATGAGCTGCGCGAACGGAGCAAGGGCGAGAAGGGTCAGGAGGACGAGAGCGGACTTCTTCATGGGCTTCATCTCCTTATTGGCGGACCGGCGGGAGACCGGCCCGCCTCCAAAGGAATAGGTGCCTCCTACCCTCCTCTACTGCTCCCTGATCTCCCGCGCCTCCCGCTCGGTCCGCTCCGGCGTAGCATTACAGCGTCCGTCCATTTGCCGTACACTTCTCTCCATGGCAGGTCGCACGTCGTCGAAAAAAGCCCCGGCAAGACCGCGCAGTGAGCGGTTGGAGGCGCGTATCTCCAGGGAGCAAAAGGCTCTTTTTCAGCGCGCTGCTGAGCTGCAGGGACGGACACTCACGGACTTTGTGATCGCGAGCGTTCATGAGTCGGCGCTCAAGGCGATCGCTGAGTTGGAGGCGATCCGCCTGAACGTGGCGGACAGCCGCGCG
>DASYTJ010000014.1:0-38723 GCA_036002325.1 Thermoanaerobaculia bacterium
CGGCATCTCGCCTTCGAGCGTCATGCCGAGCGCGGTGAAAAAAGCGATAGCGGCTGCAAGGTCGTCGACGACGACGCTTACGTGGTCCAATCTCTTGATCGTCATGTCCCTTGTATAGCAGAGGCCGTGCGCGGCGGTCCAACATGACCGCGGTCAGCTTCAACATGACGGCCGTCATCTGTTACATGACCAGTGTCATCCGAAGGATGACCGCCGTCAGCTCGAGCGTGACACGGGTCATCTTTCACCTGACCGCGGTCACCTTGCAGATGACGGCGGTCACCGGAACCTGACTCGCGGTCAGCTCCAAGATGACAGCGGTCACCTTCAACATGACGGCCGTCATCTGTCACATGACCGGTGTCATCTGAAGGATGACCGCCGTCAGCTCGAGCGTGACACGGGTCATCCTTCACCTGACCGCGATCACCTTGCAGATGACGGCGGTCATCCTTCACCTGACACCGGTCAGCTCGAGGATGACAGCGGTCAGGACTACGCGTACGAACGACCGCTGACGCTCGATGGGCTGCTTCAACACTGTCGACGGGCTCGCGTGTGACAAATCGAGCCCGTCACCAGTCGAGCCACAGCCGTCCGTCCCGGAACACCTTCCCGGCCTTGCCGAGCTCGGTCGAGCCGTTCTCGATCTCGCGATGGACGTTGAGGGGCGCGATCGGCAGGGCGTCGCGTCCCTTCTCGAAGGACTGCTCGCGGACCAGCACCATGTATGCCTTGGCGAGGAGCAGGGCGCGCTCGCGCGACGGATTGAGAAGGAAGGCGATGTCGCGGTCTCCGCCGGGCGCGGCGCGGCGGACCGCGGATTCGTCGAGCCGGCCGGCGGGGAAGAAGCGGGCCAGGATCTCCTGGTTGGCGCGCAGCTCGTCACCCCCCTGGACGCGGCGGAAGTAGGTGAGGATTTCCGGATCGGCATGACCCGCCTGAGGCGCGTCGGGAATGCCGCGCAGATCCTGGTGGCGCCAGCCGGCGGCGCCGGGGACCTTGCGCGCCAAGGCAAAGGTGCCGTCGACCGTGATCCCCAGGGCGCCGTGGCAGCCCATGCAGAAGCGGTGCTCCTCCTCGGTCTGCAGGCGCAGCCGGCCGCGCTCGTCCTCGATGAAACCCTGGAGCTGCCAGCCGTAGTCGGTGCGCAGTCCCACCATGGGATCGCCGCTGTAGACGGGCACCTTGCCCTCGTCCTTGTCTTCCGCTTCCCGCTCCTGCGCTCGCAGCAGGCCCCAGGTGTCGAGCCACTGCGTCTTGCGCGAGTAGCGCACCTCCTTGATGCGGGCGGAGAGCAGCGCGGGTGCATCGGGATCGACATAGCGCACGGTGTGGAGGAACTCGGTGCTTTGGGGATAGAGGTAGCGGTGCACCGGCACTTCGCGGGCGTCGCCCGCGTAATGCGCGGGCAGCTTCTGCAGCCGGGTCACCAGGCCGGAGACCGCGCCGTCGCCGTCCAGGTCCACTCCCGCGACCCGCTCGTCGACGGGCTCGACCTCGCGGCCGAGCGTCGCGTCCTTCCTGAAGGGATCCGCGGCGACGGCGGCCTCCAGGATGGCCAGATTGAGCTTGTAAACCTCCCGCGACTCGCTGCCGGCGCGGGAGCGAAACTCCTCCGGCAGCCGGATCATCACGTCGTCGGTGCTGCCGTTGGTAGGCCAGAAGGTGCCGGGAAACGGCTTGTAACGCAGGGCGCGCCAGCCGCTGCCGTCGCGGGCGAAGCCCTCCTCGTCGAAACCGCGGCGGAGATCGAGATCGGCCCGATAGCCCGGGTAATCGGCGCGCGCGGCCAGGGCGGCGCGCAAGGGTGTGTAGTTGTCGGCGCGGATGTAGGCGAGCGCTTCGCCGTCGCCGATGCGGGCGATGGCGGCGGCGCGGTCGCGGAAGAGGTTTTCCCAATGGTTCTTGAGGGCGAAGTCGCTGAAAGAGTACTCCTCCTGCAGCCGCCAGTCGGCCTGAAAGTTGGGATCCCGCGGCACCGTGTGGCAGGTCCAGCACGGATTCGAGATCCCGGCGGTCTTGGTGTAGCACTGGGAAGGAACGCTCGCCTCCAGATTGACCGTGCGGCCGATGCTGTCGCGGGCCCGCGCCAGCGGATCGAAGGCCTCATCCGCGTCCGCGAAGGCGGCGATCACGGGCAGGACGAGCAGATACGCAAAGGGAGAGATCCTCATAATGGCCTCAGAATCCCCCTCGCCCATGGATCCGGGAGGGGGATTTTCCAGGAGTGGGTTTACCGGTTCTGCGGCCAGGTGCTCGGCTGGTCTTCGCCCGGGTGCTGAACGCTCAGGAAAATGGTCGCTTCATCCGAGCTGAAGGCCGGACCCGTGGTCTCGGCATCGGAGGGCACGGCGGCGATCCGCAGGGCCTTGCCGAAAGTCGGACTCGAGACTCCCGCAGCTCCCTCACGGTGCTGCGGATCGAGATCCAGATAGTAGAAGGCGTCGGCCGTGCCGTTCTTGCCGAAGTTGCCGTCGGTGCCGAACCAGACGCCACCATGCGAGTCGATCATGATGTTGTCCGGGTTGGCGGCGTCGAACAGGCCCTTGCCCGCGGTTCCCAGCCAGGCCGCGAAGTACTTGAAGGTCTTGGAAGCGGCGGGAGCGGCGGGGTTCTCCTCCTCGAGGGCGAAGACAGCGCCGGTCGAGTCGCTGCGCAGAGGCGAGCTCGCGGCGTGCTGGGCGGGATCGAACAGCACGCCGTCCTGGTTCAGCGCCACCTGCCGGCCATGGTTGGTGAAAGCCACGTAGAGGCGCGGCCGGCCGCTGAAGTCATGAGGATTCCACTCGATGTCCTCGGGACGGTTGAGCTCCATGATCCCGATCTTGTTGCTGGCCGTGAACAGCGCCGTCCGGACGTCGTTATCGTTGCGGAAGCCGCCGATGCCGTTCCAGTTGACGTCCTTCAATGCCTGGCCCACCGTGGTGTTGGGCTTGCCGAGAGCCGCGGCGTTGGGAGCGATGTCGGTGCTGGAGGTGCCGAGCTTGATCCACTGCCCCTGACCGGGAGCGCTCTCGGTGGGCGGGGCTCCCGTCGCCTTGAGGGTGAGGCCGTTGGCGTTGTCGAGGCCGGCGAAATGGGCCACGTAGAGGCTGCCCTCGTCGAGCAGCGAGCGCACCTCGGAACGGCTCATGCCGGGGATGTAGGGCTGCTTGCTGATCCATTTGAAGATCCGTCCGCCCCGGCGGTCGTCGCCGGCATAGAGCACGACCGGCTGGTTGGGGAGCAGCTTGAAATCGGCGCCGACGGCGAAGGTGACGCTCTCCCAACGGGCGCGGCCCAGGGCGCCGATCTTGCGATGGCCGAAGCCGTCGCCGCCGAACTGGTTGACGCTCAGATAGAACACCTCGGGCGGCAGGCCGGGGTCGATCTCGGCCGCGAAGCCGTAGGCGTCGCGGTTGTGCCGCTCGAAGGAGCTGCTGATCTGGCCGAACTCTCCGCTGCTGCTGGAGGCAATAGTGGGATTGATGAAGCTGCCGGGGTCGAAGCCGGCGCCGGGGACGAACTTCTGAGCGCTCGTCCAGGCGGTCTCCAGGTCGCCATAGTAGTCCTGGACGTTCTCTTCCGCCGTGATCACCGTGCCCCAGGGCGTCTGGCCGCCGGCGCAGTCGCCGGTAATGCCGGGGATGACGCCGGGCGGCAGGAAGAGACCGGCATCGTTCTTGTCCAGCCGCGGACGGTGGCCGACGACGGTGACCAGCGTGTTGCTGGAGGCGTCGTAACGCACGGCGCCGTTGTTGGGCACCACGTGCCACTCCTTGGTGGCGTTGTCGAACTGGACGCGGAACCAGGAGCCCCCGAGCTGCCGCTTGTAGTTGCGGGTGTAGGTGTCGAGGTCGGCCTGGGCCCAGATCGAAGCGGTCGCGTCGTTGGTGAGGATGCCGCCGGCCTGCAGGAACTTCGCGAAGGTCAGGTGCTGGCCGGTGGGAGCGCTGGTGAGCGTCGGCCGGGCGTTGGAGATGTACTCGTGATTGGACCAGATCCAGCCCGACTGGCCGTTGCCGTTGAACTGCGGCGCGCTGCCCACGATGTCGCCGTTCCAGTCGGCGTTCCAACCGTCGCCGAAGTAGGCGATGTAGTCGGTATTGGCCCCGAAGCGCGGCGCGGTGGCCGAGGTGCTGGAGGTCAGCGGATCGAGCCACTTCGCCACCACGTTGTGACCCACGTTGCTGATCGTGCGGACCGAGTCGCTGGTGCTGTTGGGAAGCGGGAAGACGACGTTGGCGGGCAGGTGACCCTTGGCGAGCTGATCCGCGTAGCGGCGGACCAGCTCCGGAATCGATCGGCCCGTGCGCTGCACGAGGGCGACCATCGAGGACAGCGGCCTGGTGGGCTCCGGCTGGGGACCCTGCGCGAAGACGGGCGCCGAGCTCAAAGCCGTCAGCCCGGCCAGGAGCAGACAGGTTGCCTTGCGAGGCTTCGGTGCTAGCAAGTGATCCTCCTTTCAACGGATGGGAAAGCGGAGGGAACCTCCTTCGCGAAGCATAGGAAGCCGGCGCGAAATACGCTTGACGGGAAGTTGACAGATCTCCACCAGGAGTGTCACAACCTTCGGGTATGGCTCCGCTTCACCATCCTGCCCGCTCGACCTCACCCCAGCCCCTCTCCTGAAGGAGAGGGGCTCTGAAGTCGTTGATGCCGCACCGTCACGCCGTCGCCACAGCCCGCCCGTAGACTGTGGCGCCTTGCCCTGGATGCCGCCCATCGAACCAACCGCGGAGATCGCTCCCATGCCGATCGTCGTCGAAGCCGGAGCGTGGTTGGACCGGCTGCGGATCCGTCCGTTCTTTCAGCCGATCATCGACCTGTCCTCGGGCTCGCCTCTCGGGTACGAGATCCTGTCCCGGGGGACCGCGCCGTTCGGCTCGCCGGCAGTCATGTTCCAGGTCGCCCGCGAGTCGGATCTCCTCTGGGATCTGGAACGCGCTTGCCGGACCGCGGCCCTCCAGGGCATCGCCGGCCTGCCGCCTCACCTGCGTGGCTCGCGGTTCTTTCTCAACGTCAGCCCGCAGATCCTCTCCGACAACCGCTTCGTCGAAGGTTTCACCCTGGGAATGCTGCAGAAGCTCGGGTTGGATCAGGGCAACGTCGTGATCGAAATCACCGAGCAGGAGTCCATCCGCGACTACCGGCGGTTCGAGGCTTTGATCCGACACTACGTCGAGCAGGGGTTTCGCATCTCGCTCGACGATTTCGGCTCCGGCCATTCGAGCCTGGTGACGCTGGTCCGCTGCGTCCCCCACTTCCTCAAGCTCGACCATGAAATCGTCCGCCAGGTGGAACGCACTCCCTACAAGCAGCAGCTCGTCAAGGCGCTCGTCGCGTTCAGCACCAGCGTCGGCGCCGAGCTGATCGCCGAGGGTGTGGAGACCTGGCCGGAGCTGGAGGCGCTGGTGGCGCTCGGCGTGCGGCACGCGCAGGGCTTTCTGCTGGCACGGCCGTGGCCGGAGCCGATGGAGCTGGAACCGGCGACCCGCGAGCGGCTGAGCCGCGTCGTCCAAGGCGTTGAGAGCTTCCCGTAGCCCGGCGGGGCGGCGGTTCCCTTGCAACATCCGGCAGGCTCCGCGCTCGCCGCGAGGGCGCCGTTGCAACACGCGGCGGGCTCCGTGCTCGTGGCAACGGCTCCCTTGCAACACACGATGCCCTCCGCGCGCATTGCAAGGGCACCTTTGCCACGCGCTTCGGACCCGTTGCGCGTTGCAAGGCCGCCGCGGCGTGTTACAAGGATCCCATCGCATGTTGCAAGGGCGCCGTTGCTCGTTGCGCTGGCTCCATCGCGTAACGCAAGGGCGCCGTCGGACGTTGCATTTCCTTCAGCGGAAGGACCGCGCGGGACGCAGGCCGTAGGTTTGGCCCTGTTTGTGTTGCGTTGCAGCACAGCGGCAGGAGCCTATGCGCGCCTGCACGCTGCGCGCGCTCCGTTGCGAGCTCGTGCCGGTCTGCGGCTCCGCGCAGAGACCTCACCGGGTGTGGCGTTTCAGGCCTTGGACCGTCGCGCCGCGGCGCGAGACTAGTCAACCGGCAGTCCCTTTCGTACTTCTCCCCGGTAGAACGCCTCCTCCCATGTCCGCTGCCGTGCGCCCGCTTCCCGGAGAAAGGGAGCGAAGGCCGCCATATTGAGGAAGGTCTCATTGATGCGGTGAAAGGGGCTCTTGAGCGGCCGGGCGAAATCGACGAACAGGACGACGCGATAGCCGCTCGTGTCGTTCCGCACCTCGTGATTGAAGGTGTCGTCGAAGATGAGGCATCGCCCTTCGGTCCAGTGATGGACCTCGGCGCCGATGCGGATCCAGCAGCTCTCCCGCGGCTCGGGCACGAGCAGGGGCAGGTGAAGCCGCAGGATGCCGTTATAGGCGCCGCGGTGCGGTGGTATGTGCTTACCCGGCGAGAGAATCGAGAAGAAGGCCGTTTTCACGCCCGGGATGGTTCTCAGCAGCCGCATCGTCTGCGGGCAGCGGCGGGCGTTCTCGACGCAGTCCATGCCGATACCCATCAGGAAGTAGGTCTTCCAGAGGGGATCAGCGGTGATGGCGCGAACGGCCGGCAGAACGTCCTGGAAGCTCGGAAGGTCCTCGCGAAACTCCATCACCCGGTCGAGCTCGCCGCGGATGGCTCTCCACTCGGCCTCCAGCCCGGAGGTCCAGGGGAACAGGCGGGGATCGTAGACGCAGGGATCGCCGAAGACGGACGCCCGCGCCACCTGCCGTTCGATCCAGTCGCCGGCGGCGCGAACCGTCCGCTCCAGGGCACCTCTCGCAGGCTTCATCCTCAGCCGGCGATCGTCGAGAGTGCTCATAGGCCGGGTTGAGCTAATCCCGCCGCCTGCCGAGCGTCAGGTAGGCGAGGACGGCCGTCAATCCGACGAGAGCCGCGACGATCAGGAAGAACCCATGCGAGTTTTCGCCGAACGGAATGCCGCCGACGTTCATGCCCAACAGCGAGGCCACGAGGTTGATGGGAAGCGCCAGCACCGTAACGATGGTCAGGGTGAAGAGGGTCCGGTTCGTCTGCTCGTTGATCGTGGCGGCCAGCTCTTCCTGCAAGATCTTGATGCGTTCCACCAGCGCCGCGGTGTCGGAGACGGCCGTAGAGAACTCCTCCGCGGCCTGCCGCAGGTCTTCGAAATTGTCGCCGGCGATCCAGCCCGGCGGCCGGCTCAGAAGGCGGAACAGGGCGGCCGGTTCGGGAGCGAGGAGCCGTTGCAGCCGCACCAGCGTCCGCCGCAGAGCCGCCAGCTCCCGCCGCCCCAACGGGATGCGATCCTCCAGTAGCTTGTCTTCGATGAGATCGACCCGAGAGCTGGACTCGCGAGCGATGTCGACGAGCACGCCGGCTTGCTCCCGCAGCAGATGCGCGAGGAGCTCCGCCGACGAGCGGAAGCCCTGGCCCGCTTTCACCGCGCCGCGGAGCCGATCGATCGACCGCAGGGGTCGCAGCCGGGCGCTGAGAAAGAGGCGAGGTTCGATACAGAGGCAGACCGTGGAGACCGCGGCAGGGTCGAAGGTGAAATCGAACACCGCATCGTGAACGACCGCCACCAGGGCGTCGCCATCCTGCTCCAGACGCGTCGAGCCGATGCTGTTGCTGCCCAGGAACTCGTAGAAGGTGTCCGGCAACGTGAGGTGAGAGCGCAGCCAGCGTTCCGAGGCCGCGTTGGACAGCGCGAAATGCAACCATAAGAAGGAGTTCTGCGGTGACCGAGGCGACGCGGCGAGCCATTCGGCGGCCGCGTCCGAATCGACGTGCGCCGGCGGCTGACCTGGCGCGAACAGGTAGCCCCAAACCAGGCCGTGCTTGTCGGACCCGTAGGTAGCCTCTTCAGGCCTCACGCTCGCAATGGTATCGCTTCTTGCGGCAGATCCATGGCGGCGACCGCTTCCAGATAGAGCGCGGCGGCGGCCGTGAAGCGTTTTTCCGTGCGGGTGAGGAGGAACTCGAGCGGGGTGCCGGTGTTGCCGTTGATAACTTCGCGGCATCCATGCTCGACGAAGACGCGGGCCACCTGGGCAACCAGCCTGGCCGCAAGATCCGGCCTTTCCCCGGCCGCCGCCTTCGCGGCGAGGAGCTGCAGCCAGGGTTTGAGCAGCCTGCCGTCGCGGTATCTCCAGACGAAGACACGCCTCAGGCCCGATTGCATGCGCGCGGGGTAGCCCGGTGCCACGATGGGAACGTATCCGTGCTCTTCGACGATCCTCGCGAGGGCGTCGAGAATGCCGCGGCGCTGCCGGGCGTCCGCGAGGCCGGTGAGAATCGCCAGCACGTTTCCTTCCGTCGCGAACTGCCGATACTCTCCCGTCTCGTCCCGATGGCTGATGAAATGGCCGCGCTCGTCGTCCCAGAGCTCCTGCAGGCGCCCTCTCACTCCCCGGGCCTTCAGGGCAAGCTCCGCCGTCAGCCGCCGGTCCTGGCAGCGGAAGCCCCGCGCCAGGGCCGCCAAGCTCGCCGCATACATGACATTGGTATACAGGACGTGGCCCTTGCGGCCGTAAACGTCGAGCCAATCCTCGTGATCGGATTGCCAGAGGAGCCCCTGCCGCGTATGCCGCTCCAGGTAGGCGAGCGCCTGCTGCACGGCCTCGCGATGCCGGAGGAGAAAGGAAGGCTCGCCGCGGGCGTACTCCGCCATGGAGAGCAGGAGGAGAGGGTTGGTGTCCTTCGGCTCTCCGGCGGCGCCGAAGAAGATCGTCTGCGCTATCCATTTCACCAGCCGCCACCGCCCCGCATAGCCCACCGTGCGGTACTCGGGCGTGAGCGAAGGCGAGACGGGCAGGAAGATCCCGTGCCGCGTCAGGATCGAGCGCAGATTGCGCTCCGTGTTGCCGAACGACGCGATCTTCCTCGGGAACAGCCCGTCAGGCCGCTGGTAATCGACGAAGGCTTCGAGCGTGTTGCGCCACACCTCGCGGTGGACCGCGGGGAGCGCCGGCAAGGCGGCGACGCTGTCGCGGCCCCAGAGCTCGAGGTACTTCAGGCCTCCGGTCAACAGGACCGGGCGCTTCGCGCCGCTCCATTCCCTGCCGGCGATGTTGCCCAGGAGCGTGTGCCGCGCGATGGCTTCTGCGCGGTCCAGGATCGATGGGCTCACGGAGCGGAGGCCACTCCAGGCACCGGCCGGCGGGCCCGGCTGCGCCAGCGCAAGCGGGCGGGCCGGCCCGTCACTTCGAGGTAGTCTCCGACGAGGCCGTCGAAGATCGCATCCCAGGAGTGGCGCGCCGCCTCCTCCAGGCCGCGTGCGGCGAGCCGGTCGCGCCGGGCCGGATCGGCGGCGAGGTCGAGCATCGCCTGGGCGAGCGCCAGCGGGTCACCCGGCGGCACCAGCATCCCGTGCTCGCCGTCGCCGAGCAGCTCGCGCGTCGGCGGTGCGTCGGCGGCGACGATGGGCAGCCGGGAGGCCATCGCCTCGAGCAGCACGTTGCCGAAGGTGTCGGTCGCCGAGGGGAAGACGAACAGATCGGCGGAGGCGTAGAAGGCCGACAGCGCTTCCCCCTCGATGCGGCCGAGGAAGACGCTGCCAGGCGGCGCCTGGGCACGGCACGCCGCCGCGTAGGGACCGTCGCCGGCGAAGGCGAAGACGAGGCGCCGGGGGCTTTGCCGGGCGGCGGCGTTCATGGCTGCGAGCGCCACGTCCAGCCCCTTCTCCGGCGCGAGGCGTCCGACGTAGATGATGACGAGCGCTTCGTCGTCTGCGCCCAGGCGCTGCCGGAGCTCCTGGGAGCGGTAGGCGGGATGGAAATACCTGTCATCGACTCCCCGCGCCCAGAGCCGCGTGCGCTTCAATCCATGCGCCCGGAGCTCGCGCTGCACGGCGCGAGTCGGGCAGTAGGTGCGCAGCCCGCCGTTGTGGAACCAGCGGAGATAGCTCCATCCCAGTCCGCTCAGCGTGCCGAGTCCGTAGAACTGCGCGTAGGCGCTGAAGCTCGTGTGGTACGAGGATACGAGAGGCAGGCCGAGGCGGTGCGCGGCCGCCCGCCCCGCGAGCCCGACGCCGAAGGGCGTCGCCGCGTGCACGAGCGTCGGCGCGAAGCGGCGAAGCTCCCGCGTTACCGGTGCCGCTCCAGGGACAGCGAGACGTAGTTGCGGATATGCCCAGAAAGGCACGCTCGCCAGGCGCCGCACTCCGGGATCGACGACGGCGGCGGGATCGGTGGTGGTCCAGGTGAGCGCTTCTCCGCCGCGCTCGCGCACGGCGGCGACGAGGCGGTCGAGCGTGCGGGTGACGCCGTTGAGCTGCGGCAGGAAGGTATCGGTGAAGAGGGCGAGCCGCAGGCCCGTGGCGTCGATCCCGCTCATGCGTGGTCCTCCTCACCGGATCGCCCGCGCCCGGTCAGCGAATGCGCGGTGTGCACCACCACAACCAGCAGGCCGGCACCGATCGCGATCAGCGCCGTATAGAGGCGCCACGCGAGCAGGAGCCGCCTCGCGGCGCCGGCGCCGACGCCCGCTCCACCGGCGAGGAACCCGAGCTCCACGGCGCCGGCACCCGAAGGCACCGGCAGCAGCAATTGCCCGTAGAGCAACGCGAACGAGCTGAGGGCCACCACGCCGAGCGGCGGAGGTGAGGTCACGGTGCGTGTCAGCATCGGGAGGACCGCTAGGCGGGCGGCGGTGCTGGTGACGGTGAGCGCCAGGCTCCAAGCGAGGGGCGCCACTCCCGCGCGACGCAGCTCGCTCCCGGCCAGCGCGAGCTTCAGCCGCGCGGAGCTGTGAACGTGCGGCAGAAATTGCCGCATGACGAGCCACGTCACGACGCCGAGGATCAGCGCCAGGACAAGCCAGCCCCCGACGCTCACGCTCGATCGGACCATCCGAGGAGCGATGACGCGCCACCAGTCAGGCGCGAAGGCGAGGGCGAGCGCCACCGCGATCGTGATCAGGACGGGATACGTCAACACGGACTCCGCGACACTGGCGACCACGATGGTCCCTGTCCCGACGCCGGCGCGCCGGAGCATCACGGCTCGCGCCGGGAGGCCGCCCAGGCGCATCGGCGTCAGCGATGCGGCGGCATCCTCGACGAGGTTCGCCCACAGCGCGTCGAGCAGGCTGACGGAGCCGCCGAGAGCGCCCACCAGGATACGCAGCCGCCAGGCGCGCGCGGCGCCGTCCGCCAGCAGACAGGCGATGCAGAGACCATGGGCGGCGGCGGGCTGCATGGGATCGGGCCTCAGAGCGAGGCGTACCTCCAGACGGGGCGCGCCGCGAGCCAGCGGTCGAGCCAGTGCGTGAGCGAGCGTTGCGTGCGCGCGTGCGCCAGATCGTCGGGATGCAGCGCCAGGCGCACCAGTGGATGCCGCCGGTACCGCAGCCAGAAGGCGGCGACACGCGCCGAGACATGAGCGCGCACCGCGGTGCGGGCGCTCCATCGCACGACGGGAGACGGCAGCCGTGTCGCGCGGCGGTACAGGTGGACGCTCCTGATGTCCTCCCCCAAGGCCAGACCGCAAGCCGCGGCGGCCCGGGCGGTCTCCTCGCCGGCCAGCCAGGCGGGCGCCACGAAGCCCACCGGATCGAGCCCCGAAGAGCGCAGCAGGGCGACGCCGCGCTCGATGCGCTCCCGCGCCCGCGGCTCGTCGAGCGTGAGGAACTCCGCTTCGCGCGCGGTGCGCCCCCAGGCGCGCAGGGCATGCCGCCAGCGGCGCGAGAGCCCGGCTTCATCGTGGCGCTCGCCGTGCACGAAGATCTCCGCTCCCTGGTCGGCACGGCTGTGGAGCCAGCGCACGAAGCGCGGATAGCGATCGAGCGGCCACTCGCCGTGCCAGTTGGGAACCACGAGGAGCGCCGGCCGCACGCCGCGCGCCTCGCAGAGCGCCCAGAGCTGCTGCACCCGGGAAGCGGTGGCCGGGCTGACGTCGTGCAGGCTGACGAGCAGCTTCATGAACGCCGCACCTGCTCGTAGAGAGCGACGAGGCGCTCGAACACCTGCTCCCAGTCGTGCTCGCGGGCGGCGTGCGTTCGCGCCAGCGCTCGCAACGGCGTCAGGTCGGTCGCGAGGAGCCGTTGCGCGGCAGCGGCGAGCGCCGCGGCATCGCCGTCGCGGAAAAGGGCGCCGGCGCCCGCAACGATCACCTGCTCCGCCACGCCTCCCCGATCCGCCGACAGCACGGGAGTGCCCGCCGCCATGGCTTCGAGCGCGGCGAGCCCGAACGTCTCCACGCCGCCCGACGAGACGAACAGATCGGCGGCCGCAAGGATCTCCGCGAGACCGGTTCGATCGGCGGTGAACGGCAGCCAATGGACGCTCGCCGCCCAAGCCTGTCCGGCGGTGGAGCGGAAGAGCGACTCGCGCCGCGGTCCGTCGCCCACCAGCAGTAGTTGCGCGCCCGTGCAGGACTGGATTCGTGGCCAGGCGGCCAGCAGCAGATCGAGCCGCTTCTCGCGCGCGAATCGGCCCACGAAGACGACGAGCGGGCCGCCGGCGATCCCGAGCCGGCCGCGAACCTCCGCGGCCCGGGCGCGCCGTGCGGGGTGAAACAGCTCGAGGTCCACGCCGAGCGGGATGCGCACCACCCGGTCGACTCCGGCGCGCCGCAGCTCGTCCGCCGCGCTCGCCGACGTCACCACCGTGGCGGCGAACAGCCGGTCCAGAGCCCGCGCGTAGCGCGCCAGCGCGCGGCCCGCGATGCCGGTTCCGAAGAGGGCCGGGTAGTTGCTGTGGAAAAAGTGGATGAGAGGCACGCCGAGCGGGGCGGCGGCGAAGCGCACGATCCACGGTACCAGACCCGGGCTCCCCACCTCGACCACGTCCGGCCGCTCGTGCTCGACGATGCGCCGGTTGGTGCGCGTGGCCAACATGAAGCGGTACGGGTGCTGGGTCGGCACGCGGGGGCCGCGCAGCCGGTAGCAACGGACGCCCTCGGTCTCGGTGACCGCGTCGGCGCCACCCGGCACCACCAGGACCTGCCGCAGCTCCGGCCGCGCTTCGACGTAGGCGGCCTTTTCCATAAGGTACGTCCTGACGCCGCCGCTCGTCTCGCCGAAGAACTCGGTGACGTCGAGCACCGCCAGGCGGGCTCCCGGACGGAGCGGCGGCGGCAGCGGGATCTTGTCGAGACCCACCCGCGGTGGTTCAACGGGTGCCAGGAGCCGGCGGCTGAGCTCGCCCGCAGAGAGAGATTCCACGGGACGCCGCGCCGGCTGCATGCTCACCCCTGCGCCACCGCCACAGCCGCCGGAATGAAGGCTTCGGAGAGCGGGCGCCCGACGTAGCTGGCCGGCAACGGCACGCCGAGAGTCCAGAGCACCGTAGCAGGAACGTCGAGCAGCGACGGCTCGTCCAGCTCCTCGCCGATGACCGCAGGGCCGGCGAGGAGCAGCGGAATCGTGCGGTCCAGCGGATGGTCGCTATCGTGGTCGCGCGGGTTCGCGCCGCCGCCGCCGTGATCCGCGAGAGCGATCAGCAGCGTGCCCGGGTCCCGCTCGACGTCGGCGAGCGCGGCGAGGAGACCGAGCGCCTGGTCCATTCGGTGAGCGGCCCGCCCGTACTCGTCGGACATCCAGCCGTGCTCGTGTCCGGCAAGATCGGCGTCGGGCCAATGCAGAAAGATCAGGCCGCGCTCCTGCGCGGCCAGTTGATCCCACGCCGCGAAGAGGATTTCCCGCGAGCTCCGGCCCGAAAAACAGGCGGCATGGACGCCGAGGTGGCGGGCCATGCGCCTGCCGAGGCCGCGGAACATCCATGGGAGCCGGCGGACGAAGCCGCTCGTCGGCAGGCCTGCACCGGCGAGCGCTCGAGGCAGCGGATGCACCGGCCCGCGGCGGCGCGGCAGGTGGAAGCGGTCGCTGCGCAGACCGTGCACTTCCGGGGGTGCGCCGGTGAACAGCGAGGCCATCGCCGCAGCGGTGACGCTGGGCGTTACGGTGGCGCCGCAGAGCGAAGAAGCACCGAGCTCCGCGAGCTCCTGCCAGCAGCGCAGGCCGAGCACCGGGATCGCATCGGCGCGCAGACCGTCGAGCACGACCAGCACGACGCGTCGGATATCGGGACGGTAGACCATAGCGCTCCCTCGGAGGAAAGGCGGTGTGCGCATCGCCTCCCCGTGAATGGTGAGCGCTCGGCGTGACGAACTTCGCCCGTCCGCGTAACGAGATGGTTGCAGACCCGATGGGCTGCGGTCCCGCGTACCGCCTACCCCAACAGCTTGGGGCTGGAGGCCGCCTTCCGGGATTTGACGCCAGGAGCCTTCTTCCAGGAGCTCCAGTCCGCGTGAACCGCGACCGACATCTCCTCGACCGCCTCGTGCAGCCAGCCTTCGGACTGAGACGCGAGATCGACCAGCAACGCCGCGGCGGTGGCGCTGCCGAGATGGACGTTGGCGGTCTCCCAGCCCATGGCGTGCAGCAGCCGGTTGGCCTCCTGCTCCTTCTCCAGCTCGGCCAGATCGACGCGCGTGCAATCCGGAGCGAAGCGGCGCGCGATCCACCGCCGCCGGACGGCGATGAAGGGATCGCGGCAGCGGACCGCCTTGCCGAGGATCTCGCGGTACAGCTCCTTGGTTTCCCCTAGACCGCGATGAGACCAGAGGAATGCGGACCGCGCCGCGGCCTTCGCCTCGCGAGCGATCTTGCCGCCGCACCAGTCGGCGATCGCCACGAACCGCTGGCGGCCCAGGCTCCCCACCCCCGCCACGCGATGGAAATAGCGCAGAGGCAGGCCCTCCATCGGCAACAAGACTCCGAGAGCCCGGGCGGCGCTCGCCGGCACCCGGTCCGCGGCCACGGCGGGCAGGCCCTCGAGCTTCTCCCAGAACTTGTCCGGCTGGTCCTGCCTCGCCATGGCGATCCGCCGCAGGGCCCGCCGCCGCTCGGCCAGAATGAAGGGCCGGCCTCCTGCTTCCAGACCTTCCCTGTAGCCGGCGAGGATCGCGGCGTCCGCCTCTTTCGACTCGATCTGCAGCTTGCCGTCCGCGATCGCCAGGCGGGCGCTGGCGGCGAGCCGAACGAGGTCGTAGGTATAAGGCAGCCGGCCCGCCTCGTCGAAGTCGTTGATTCCCCATACCAGGCGTCCCTCGGCGTCGCGCCAGGTGCCGAAGTTCTCGACGTGCAGGTCTCCCACGGCGAGCACCTGCCGCGCGTTGCGCACCGGCTTCGGAGCCAGCTCCCAAAGCTGCGTCCAGCGGTAGTAGGTGGCGCGCAGGAACGGAAACGGTCCGCTGCGCATGAGCTCATGCTTGCGCTCGAGGTCCTCCGGCACGAGTGGAATCTGCTCGCCCAGCCACTCCTCGTAGCTCGCAGTAGCTTCTTGAATGGTCATCTTGCGCGCACTTTTCATGCCCTTCCCTCCCTTCGGCGCGCAAGTCTAGTGGTGCGATGTGACAAACCTGTCTTCATCCCCGCACGAAGACCTCGGGCGGGCAGGACCGGCCGACGACCTGCTCGACGCTCGCCAGCAGCGCCTGCTGGAGATCCGGATCGGTCAGCAGGCGGTCTTCCTCGAAGCGCAGGGTCGTGATGCCGTTGCGCCGCAGGAGCTGCGGGTTGACCCGCACGAAAGCGCGATAGATGTCGAGCTGCCCGGCGTCGGCGTCGCCGGACTGATCGATGATGAAGCGCATCACGGCCCGCAGGCTGAGGGGTGGTGGGGCCGGGACGGGAAGGTCTGTCAATTCCATGGCGATCTCCTCGTCGGGAAGGGCCAGCGGCTCGAAACCTCCGAGCTCGAGGTCAGACATGGGAGCAGGCGCTGCCGGTGCAGCGTCTCCGTGGGACTCGATCACCGCTTCGCCGTCGGGCCCCGCCAATCCCGCGCGGAGGAAACCGGCCAGGGTGCGCGGCTCGCCGTCCACGGTCGCCGCGGCGCGCAGGTACTCGCCCGCGGAGAGCGGCCGCTCCGCGAGCAGGCCGAGCTCCAGCAGCCGGGCGAAGACATCGTCGCGCTCCTCCGGCGCCAAACTCAGATGGCCGCCGATCTGCGCCACGGTATGGCGGCCGGTGACCGCGAAGAGCACGCCCCATTCGAGGCTGCGCAGGCGCAGATCTTCAGGCAGGCGGTCGACGGCGACGGCCAGCTCGTACACCGCGGCGGGAGGGACGCGGGAGGCGCTCATCCGCCGTTCCTCCCCGCCGGCTCGAGACCGATGACCAGCAGAGCCGTCGAGCCGCGCCAGCGGATGGGCATCACGAAAGCCGAAGCCGGCAGCCGCAGGCTCCGGAGATCGCCGGGACCGAGCGACTGCGGCACGGAGATCTCCCAATTGCCGCTGAAGGCCTGGCTGGCATTGCCCGAGAGCACGTTGGAGAGCTCGCCGCACATGTCCCGCAGGGTGCGCTCGCTCACCTCGGCCTCGCCATGGATTTCGAGCAGGCTGTGGAGCAGGGGAACCGGCGAGGTCAGATACAGGCAGCCTTCGTACTCTCCGCGGATGCGGACCAGGCTGGCGTAGTCGAGGAGGGCCGGCTCGCCGAATTGCAGGTAGGGGGTCTCCAGCACCGGCTCGTCCGCGGGCGAGAGCTTGGAGAAATAGTCCAGAGTGATTCTCTTGAAGAGCTGGAGCTGTTGCGGATCCATACCGGTCGCCTCTTCCCACCGCTCAGCGGCGGTGATGATCCTCGTGGATGTAGTATTCCAGGAGGAGCTGCTGCACTCCCCCTTCGAGAGTGGTGGGACCTTCATAGCGGTCCTCGATGGTGAGCACCGGCGAGGGCCAGCCGAGGATCGCGAACAGCGCCTCCTTGCCGGTGGTGCGCCCGGCCTGGGCGTGGACCAGCTCGCCGCCGCGCAGGCCGAGTTGGCCGTGGCTGCCTCCCCCGCTGACGATGAGCAAGCACGTCTTGCGTTCCATCTGGATCACCTGCAGCAAGCTGGTCAGCGAGAGCCCGCGCACCACACTCTGGCGGCTACGGCGCAACAGCCGGTCCGCCTGGGCCAGCAGCTCGTCCATGTCCGGCGGCCGGCGCAGCGACACGTCGTAGGCCACCGTCGCGGACAGCGCTCCGGGAGGCTCTTCCGTCATCAGCAGGACCGGCACGTAGGAGAGCACTTGCCGCAGCAGGCCGAGGAAGCGCAGCAGCTCCTGGGGCAGCGGCAGCTCCAGCCCGGCCAGCACCAGGTCATACTCCGCCGCGGCGAGCGCTCCATAGGCCGCCGCCGGATCGGCCACCGCCGTCGACCGGTAGCGCCGGTCGTGGAGCTGCAGCCCCGAGGCGACGATCTCGCGCAGCAGAGGATCGGCCTCGACGACGAGGATCCGCCGGCCGGCACCGGGCGACGGACCGATGGGGCCGGTCTCCTCCGCTCTCGGCATGTTATTGGTCTCGCGTGCGAGCATGGTTCACCAGCTCTTCGAGCGCCTCGATGACTTCGCGCTCGGTGAAAGGTTTGGTCAGAAAGCCGCAGGCGCCGCGCTGGATGGCGTCTAAAGCGATGCGGTGGCTGTTCAAGGCCGAGATCACGAGGATCGAGGCCTGGGGCTCGATGGCCCGGATCCGGGCGATGGCCTCCAGGCCGTCGAGGTTCGGCATGGTGAGGTCCATGGTGACCAGCTCCGGGCGGTGCGCCTGGAACAGCTCGACGGCCTGGTTCCCATCTTCGGCCCGCAGGACCTCGGTGATGGCGCCGCCGCCGTTGACGCTGCGCGCGATGGCGTTGCGCACCACCAGCGAGTCGTCCACCACGAGAAGCTTCACGAGGGCGGCTCCAACGGCAGCAGGATCTGGAAGGCGCAGAAGCGGCCCGGCTCGCTGTGCACCGCGATGCGTCCGCCCACCGACTCGATGCGGTCCCGGATGAGGTCGAGGCCGATGCCGCGGCCGGCGTGGAGCGTTGTGCGCGAGGCGGTAGAAAACCCCGGCAGAAAGATGAGCCGCCGCAGCTCCTCGTCCGATCCCACTTTACGGCCGAGCTGCCCCGCGCGGGCGCGCAGGGCGGCGAGATCGAGGCCGCCGCCGTCGTCCTGAAAGATGAGCTCGATCGCGCCGGAGCCGGGACGCTGGCGTGCCGCGAGCTGCAGGGCAGCCACGGCAGGCTTACCGCGGAGCCGCCGCACCTCCGGCGATTCCACGCCGTGCACGAGGGCGTTGCGGGCGAGCTGCACCAGCGCTTCGCGGACCACCCGGGAATAGCGGTAAGGGATGGTCACGCCGCCGGCACGCCAGAGGAAGCGGGCCGGCTTCCCCAGCTCGGCCGCGAGATCGGAGACGAACCGTTCGAGGGCCGCTTCGACCGTCTGCAGCTCGGTACTCACGGAAGGGACCCCCTCCGAATGTCCGGCGGCGCTCGGCGCGGGAGCCGTCTGGGTCTGTCGTGTTGCGGCTTCACCATTGCGGACGGTGCGGCCGAACCGGGCGAGTTGCTCGACCACGGAGCGAGCCGCGGCCAGCAGCGTCGTCGCCGAAGCGATCCGCGCCGCGGCCGCGGCCTTCGCGGCGCCGGCATCCGGCTCGCCGCGGCGGACGCCGGCGAGGGCGTCCTCGAGCTGATGGATCTCCCGTGCCAATGGAGCGAAGCCCAGCAGGCTCGCCTCTCCTTTGGCGGCGTGCAGGTCCCGCAGCAGGGCGTCGAAGGCGGCGGGCGTCGGCGCGGCGGCCGGGCGCGGGCCGAAGAAGGCCTCGGCGCGCCGAAGCTGAGGATCCAGCCGGTCGAGAAGGCCCACGAGCGCCTCGGGATCGGCCTGCATCAAAGCCACGGCGAGCTCGAGGTGCTGCTCGCCGCGCTGGCGTTGCGCCTCCAGCTCGCGCGCCAGCTCCTCCTCGCGGGTGAGATCCTCGATCCGCACCAGCACGTGCCGGATGGCGCCGCCTTCCAGCCCGCGCACGAAGCGGAAGGCGAGAGTCTTGCGGCGCCCCTGCGGGAAGCGGGCCTCCACCTTCAATAACGGGTTGATCTTGGTGATCAGGCTCTCGATGATCCGCGGGTCGAAGAGCATGTCGAGGTAGTCGGCGGCGAGCTGCGTCCGTTCCGGGTCGAGCCGGGCCGCGAGCACCTCCGGCAGCTTGTGGCCGGCGAGGGCGCCGATCTCCAGGATGGCCTCGGCCGAGCCCGCGTACTCCAGGCCGATGCGGTGCTGCCGGTCGATCAGCAGCAGGCCTTCCCGCACGGTGGCGAGGATCTGCTTCATCTGCTCGCTGCGCAGCAGCGTCACGCGGGCGTCGGCGGCGAGCAGGTCTTCGAAGTCGATCAGGCGCACCCCGGCGCCTGCCCGGCCGTCGTCCGTGAGCTCGACGACCAGCGGCTCGTAGACCAGGGCCCGCGGCCGCTCCAGACCGCGGCGCACGGCCTCCCCGACGCGAAGCTCGCCCGGCAGCACGAGCGCGCCTCCCAGCTCCTCCAGGCGCGACATCATGAAACCGAGCGGTCGGGGGTGATAGAGATCCATGCCGCAGTAGCGGCCCACCACGTCGTGGTAATAGCGCCGGGAAAGGACGGTGCGAAAACGCCCGCCCTCGGTGAGCAGCAGCCCGGGGACCTCCGGGTGGCTGTGAAAGAAGTCGCCGGCCTTCTTCGCCCGATCCGAAATTTCGAGCGACGCCTCATAGCCCGGCAGCTCGGCCAGAGTGGAGCCGGTGCTGATCCGGGAGAGAAAGCCGGCGCGTACGTCTGCTGTCAGCTCGACCATCGCGAGGTACCCGAAAGCCGCAATTCGCGGATAGGGGTACCTTAGCCGCCGGCGATAACACCGGCGCGTCCACGGCGTTACGGATCTGCGGCGGCCGGATGGCAGGACCGGCATCTCTCTTCCCTTGATATCCTCCTCAGGAAGCGAGCACCCCTTGCGCTCAAGCGCCAGGCGTTGGGAGGGGCAGGGATCACGTGAAAAATCTTGACGACAGGACGCTTGAGCTGCCTGACGGAAGATTCCTGGGTTTTGTCGAATACGGTACGCCGGCCGGCAAGCCCCTCCTCTACTTTCACGGTCATCCCGGCGCCCGTCTCGAAGCGAGGTTTCTCGCGGACGCCGCATCCCGCGTCAACGTCCGTCTCATCGGGATCGACTGGCCGAACGATATCGCTGCGCTGGCGCACAGCCTTGGGCTGGACCGCTTTGCCGTCGTCGGATTTTCCGGCGGTGGTCCCTACGCTCTCGCGTGTGCACACGCGATCCCTGATCGACTGGTCTCCTGTGGAGTCGTTTCCGGAGTCGGGCGGACGGGATTCGTTCGCTCGTTCCTTGCGGCGTGGCTGCCCTGGCTGATGCTGCCTCTCGCGCGACGGCGCTGCTTCCCCAATCAGGAGCAGGCAGAAGAGACGCTGACACGCTTTTCGGATCGCTGGCCGGAGCCGGACCGGGTCGCCCTCGAGATCCCCGGGGTCAAGGAGCTGATGGCAGCTTCACTCGTCGAAGGGTTGACTCAGGGCGCCAGAGGCGCAGCGTATGACGGCGCGCTGCTCGGCCGGGCCTGGGGCTTCGAGCCGGAACAGTTGGACTTCCCCGCGGTGTACCTGTGGCATGGGGAGTTGGACAGCCAGGTCCCAATCACAGATCTACGCGCTCTGGCTCAACGCATTCGTCAAGCCAAGCCCGTCTTCTATCCGGAGGACGCCCACATCTCGACGATTGTCAATCATGGTGGCGAGATCATCGAGTCGCTGCTCGGATGATGCCGCCAGCGGATCGCTACCGCCGCGGCACGTGGGACGTGCCGGTCGCCTCCGGCAGCCGGAAGCCCAGCACGTCGGCCAGCGTCGGCGCGAGATCGTAGGGCGCGCAGGCCTCGTCCGTTTCTTTCGCCGCAAACGGCGCCCCCCAGAAAAGCACCGGCACGTGCGTGTCGTACTCGTGATGAGAGCCGTGGCCGGAGCCGCGCTCGGGATCCCAGTGCATGAGGACGTACTCCCGCGGCACCAGGAAGGCGTCGCCGGAGCGCTGGGCGTCGAAGTCGTTGCCGGCGAAGGAAACGGCTGCGCCGTCCGCTGGCCAGCGATCGCGTTGCGAGATCAGCAGCACGTCCTCGATCTCCTCGCCGTAGAGCCGCCGCACCACCTCCGGGAAGACCCGATCCAGGTCGGCGAGAGTCACCGGCCGGCCGGCATCGCCGCAGGGACCCTCCACCGTTTGGGCCGGAAACACCGAGCGATCGTAGGCCACGGTCCAGCCCTCGATACCGTAGATGGGCTGGCTCCCGCGCGGCAGACAGAGCGCGTCGGAGAGCGCCCGGTTCAGCCGCTCCTGAGTATTGGGATACGGAGTCTCGGCCCCGCTGTCCATGCTCTGCAAGCGGCCGCCGATCCGCTTGCCGCCGTTTCGGCGCACCACTTCGGGGAGCGGTGTGAAGCCATGATCCGCGGACAGGGCGAGGACGACGCGGCCCTTGGGTTCGGCGGCGGCCAACGCGTCGAGGGCGATCAGCAGACGGCCAAGCTCTCGATCGAGCCGCCGCAGAGTGTCGAGCTCCTCCTCAGACTCGTTGCCAAAGGCGTGGGAGACCACGTCGTGGGGCCGAGTACGACAACGCCAGCAGGTCAGGCACGTTGCGCCGGCCCAGAGCAAGATTCGGATCGGCCAGCACGGCAAGGGTCAGGTCGGTGAGGAGCTGATCCTGGAACGGCGTGCCATAGATGGCGTTGAAGTAGCCGCGGGAATCGAGAGCGAGGTCGTGGTCGAAGCCGAGCCCCAGGTCGGGGGTCTGGAACCGGGCCAGGTTCGGCTCCGCATGCGGCCATCCGGCCGAACCCGGAGGCTCGGGCAATGGGCGCCAGAGGGTACCGAAGCGCCGAACCAGCTGGCTCCCCGCCTGGTTCTGGTTGAACTGCCGCGCCAGGTCACGCGCCGCACCGCCGACGACGCCGTTCGAGTCGTAGGCTGCTGAGGTGACGTAGCGGCCGGTATCGCGGTCATACCAGTAGACCACGTGCCGCGGGTTCTTGCCCGCCAGAAAGATGGCGCCGCGATCCTTGCCCGAGAGCGCCACCACGCGCGAGCCGGGGCTCGCCTCCACCAGCCGGTCTCCCAACGTTGGAACCCGCAGGTTGGCCGGACCGGGAATGGTGCCGGAGGGCGGCAACTCCACCGCGGGCAGGCCATGGTGAAGCGCGTAGAGAGCGACCGCATCGTCGCTGTCGAAGACCAGCGTCTCGCCCTTCGGGCCCTCGCCGACGCGGGTGGTGGCCTGGTTGCCGATCTCGCCCGAGCTCTCCCAGATCTCCAGCGCGCGCTGACGGCCGAAGACGTAGATGCGGCCTTCCCTTTCGACCTCGCGGTAGAACAGAAGCGGTTGACCCGGGACGCGCGACGGATCGGGCTGATCCGTGCAGTAGAGGCGGCGCAGACCCACTCCGCTGGGGTTGGTCTCGAACCAGCGATTGGCCACGATGCCATGGACGTTGGGCGGCGCGCCAGTTCCCAGCGACGCGTGACCGGGACCCGTCTCGGTGTTGAGGTGCTGATAGAAGCAGGAGGTCTCGACCTGGGATTCCTTCAACAAGCGTTTGAAGCCGGCTTCATACCAATCCCGATAGCTCGCCAGGCGAGGCCAGGAGAGGCCGTCGACGGAGACGATCACCACGAGCTTGACGGGCTCCGCCGGAGCGGGCGCAGCGTGGCCGGAGGGCGAGAAGACAAAGAGGAGAGCGGCGAGCCCGGCGGCTCGCGCTCCCCGCATCAGGGCTGGGAGGTTCATGGAGACTGCATTCTCCTGGGAGCGTGTGACCATCCTGTTACTGATGGGTGAGGCTTCTGTGGCACCAGGGATCTCTCGCGATATCGATCCTTGGCAGTCAGGACTCCTGTCGGCCTTGTTACAGCCATGTGACAGTTCCGTCAAGACGCCGATCTCACCTCTGTTTTTCACCTGCATCTCCATAGACTTCGTTCTATCTGCAAGGGAATCGGTGCGGAGCCGGAGGTCCGAGATGGAACGGAAGGGCTGTCGTGTCGCGATCGTGGGCTTCCTGGCCTTGGCTCTGGCGGCATCGTGGCTCGGCTGCCGGGCGCGTCCGGAAGGCTCGAGCTCTTCGAGCCCGTCGGCTGAAGACGCCAACGCTCTTCACCTCCTCTTCACCTACGGTTCGGAGAAAGAGGAGTGGATCAAGGAAGCGACCGCCCGCTTCAATGCCGGCGATCACCGCACCGCCTCCGGCAAGCGGATCCAGGTCGAGGCGGTCCCTCAGGGCTCGGGGGAGCTGATCGACGATCTGCTGGCCGGCGCCCGGCAGGCCCACCTGACGAGCCCCGCTTCCGGCGCCTTCATCAAGCTCGGCAACGCGCGGTCGCGCACCCGGACGGGCAAGGACCTGATCGGCGAGACGCGGAACCTGGTGCTCTCGCCGGTGGTGATCGCCATGTGGCGGCCGATGGCCGAGGCGATCGGTTGGGGCCGCCAACCGGTAGGCTGGAGCGACATCCTGGCCCTCGCCCGCGACCCGGGAGGTTGGTCGTCTCACGGCCATCCCGAGTGGGGCGCCTTCAAGCTCGGTCATACCCATCCCGAGTACAGCAACAGCGGCCTCATCTCGCTGCTGGCGGAAGCCTACGCGGGCGCCGGCAAGCTGGCGGGCCTGTCGCTGGAGGACCTCCGCCGGCCGCAGACCGCGAGCTACGTGGCCGGCATCGAGAGCGCGGTCGTGCACTACGGCAGCTCGACGGGATTCTTTGGCAAGCGGATGTTCGAAGGCGGCCCGGAGTACCTCTCGGCGGCGGTGCTCTACGAGAACATGGTCATCGAGTCCTACGGGCCGCAGTACCGGCTGCCGTTCCCCGTGGTCGCCATCTATCCGAAGGAGGGGACCTTCTGGAGCGACCACCCGGTGGGCATCGTGGAGCGGGAGTGGGTGACGCCGGAGCACCGCGAGGCGGCGAAGGCCTACATCGATTACCTGCTGGAGCGGCCGCAGCAGGAGGCCGCCCTGCGCTACGGCTTCCGTCCCTCGGCGGTGGAAATCCCTCTCGGCGCGCCGTTCGATGCGGCTCACGGGGTCGATCCCAAGGAGCCGCAGACGACCCTGGAGGTGCCGCCGGTCGAGGTGATCGACGCCGCCCTGCAGCTCTGGCGCGAGAACAAGAAGCGCTCGGACGTGACGCTCGTTCTGGACCGCTCGGGCAGCATGCGCGAGGAGGCCCGGATGGAGAATGCGAAGGCGGGCGCGCAGCAGTTCGTCGAGCTTCTCGACGGCGAGGATTCCTTCTCGTTCCTCGCCTTCAACGCTCAGCCCACCTGGGTGGTGGAGGGCGCGAAGCTCGGCGAAGCCCGTTCCCAGGTGCTGCAGACTCTGGGCGGGATCTTCCCCGACGGCGGCACCGCGCTCTACGACGCCATCGCCGTCGCCTACGCCCGCAAGCTGGAGGAGCTCCGCCGCGACCCGGGGAAAATCGCGGCCATCGTCGTGCTCACCGACGGCGAGGACACCGACAGCCAACTGACCCTGGAGAGCCTGCTGCGGCGGATTCGCGCGGGCGGCGAGTCGCGGGGCGTGCGCGTGTTCACCATCGGTTACGGCGGCAGCTCCCAGAAGGACGTGCTGCAGTCGGTCGCCGACGCCACCCAAGCGCGCCATTACGAGGGCAACCCTTCGAACATCCGGACGGTGTTCCGGGAGATCTCCACTTTCTTCTGAGGCGACCATGAACGGAACCTCGGGCCCGAAGCTGACCTTCGCCGGCAAGCTCTTCGTCTTCCTCTTCGTGGCGGCGTGCCTCTATGGCGCGTATTACCTCTTCGCGCGCCGGCCGGTGGACGGCGGCAGGCAGAAGCCCGCGGCACCCGCCCAGGAGCGCGGAGGCGGTCTCTTCAGCCGCGGCGGCGAGGGGCCGCCGGTGGAGATCGGCATCGCCTACGGCACCGAGAAGGAGCGCTGGCTGCAGTGGGCGGTGGAGGAGTTCGCCAAGACGGAGGACGGGCGGCGGATCAAGATCGATCTCATTCCCTTGGGCTCGCTGGAAGGGGCGCAGGCGGTGCTCGGGGGCGACTCTCGCATCCACGTCTGGAGCCCGGCGAGCTCGCTCTACAAGGAGATCTTCGTCGAGGAGTGGCAGGTCAAACACGGCAGCGCCAAGCCCATCCTCCGCGAGGAGAGCCTGGCGCTCTCGCCGATGGTGTTCGTGATGTGGGAGGAGCGGCACGAGGCCTTTGTGCGCAAATACGGCGAGGTCTCCTTCAAGACGCTCTCCCAGGCTCTCGCCGAGTCCAGCGGCTGGCAGAGCATCGCCGGCAGACCGGAGTGGGGCCTCTTCAAGCTGGGGCACACCCATCCCAATGAGTCGAACAGCGGCCTGATGACGCTCGTCCTGATGGCCTACGACTATCGCGGCAAGACCCGCGGCCTGGCGCTCCAGGACATCCTCGACCCCGGTTTCCAGTCGTGGGCGCAAGCGTTCGAGCGCGGCGTGAGCGGCTTGGCGAACAGCACTGGCAACATGATGCGCGAGATGGTCCTCAAGGGGCCGTCGGCCTACGACGCGGTGGTCGTCTACGAGAGCGTGGCCATCGACTATCTGAAGAACGCCGAGGGGCGCTGGGGAGAGCTGCGCGTGGTCTACCCGGCGCGCAACCTGTGGAGTGAGAACCCCTATTACATCCTGGATGCGCCATGGAGCAGCAAGGAGCAGCGGGCGGCGGCGGGCCGGTTCCTTGACTTCCTTTTGAGCGAGCCGATCCAGAAGCAGTCGCTCGTCCATGGGTTCCGGCCCGGCAATCCCGCCGTGCCGGTGCGTTTCGCCGGCAGTCCGTTCCTCGCCTATCAGCGCTTCGGCCTGAGCATCGATCTGGGCTCCATGTGCGAGCCGCCGAAGGCCGAGGTGCTCAACAACCTGCTGCAATGGTGGCAGCGGTCGGTGGGGTCGTCGTAGGGGCCCACCGTGTCGGATCGAAGCGACATGCCCTTCGAAACCTCACCCCCGGGCCCCCTCTCCAGCTAAGCTGGAGAGGGGGAACTGTAGCGCCGCCATGCTCGAATACCTGAAAAAAGCCTTCTGGGCAGGCCCCACCGTTCCCGGGTTGGGGCGGCTGCCGGTCAACGCTCTGGCGGCGGCGGGATTCGCCATTCTCGGCATCGGCCATCCGGCCTTCTGGCTCCTGGGTGCGGGGCTGGAGGCCGCCTATCTGACGACGCTCGCCACTCACCCGCGTTTTCAACGGCTGGTCGATGCCCAGCGCCGGAGCCAGGCGGCGTCTCAGACCGAGGAAGGCCGGCAGGAGCTGATCCGCAAGCTCGACGCGACGGCCCGCCAGCGGCTCGCTCTCGTCGAGGAGAAGCGCGAGCGCATCCTGCAGCTCGCCCGCGAGTCGGGGGCGGGGGCCTTCGAGCTGGCAAGCCAGCGCGACGCCCTCGACCGGATGACTTGGATCTACCTCAAGCTCCTGGTCGGTCGCCATCACCTGCAGGCGTCCCAGGTGCACGCCACCGAGGCCGACCTCAAACGCAGGATCGCCGAGCTGGAGCGGGATATGGCCTCGGCCGGCGACTCCTCCGCCCTCCGCGAGTCGCAGGCGGCGACGCTGAAGATCCTCCAGCAGCGCCTGGGCAACCTCGGCCGTTTCGAGCAGACCCTCAAGCAGGTCGACTCGGACCTGGCGCGCATCGAGGCCCAGGTCGACCTGGGCCTGGAGAACGCCGGGATGCGAGGCAGCGGCGCGGCCGTCACGGCCAATCTGGAGCTGGCGGGCCAGATCCTCGACGACGAGCTCTACTACTTCGGCGACTCGGCGCCAGCGGTGCTGGCCCTCGACGAGGCGTACGGCGGGCCTCCTGCGAGGCAGAGGGAGCGCGGCTGACCGGGAGCGAAGAGCACGCCCTACCAGCTCAATCAGTTCTGAATCGTCCCCATCGCCCGTCAGGGAGATAGGGGTGATCCCGCCGGGAGCGCCGGGCATCGAACAACCGAGGCATCTTGCGCCCGATCATCGTAAGGCTTGGAGGGAGGGTGACGGGAGAACGGACGTTCCAGTTCCACTGACTGGGAAGGCTTGTGGCGTGGCACGGCCGCAAGCCGTCAAAGGCGAGCCTGATATCGTTGCGGTCATGGACAACCAACCGCTTCTCGGCCTGCGCACGGCCATCTACCACGTGGACGACCTGGAGAAGGCGAAGGCGTGGTACAGCGCGGTGCTCGATACACCGCCTTATTTCGACGAGCCCTTCTACGTCGGCTTCAACGTCGGCGGCTTCGAGCTGGGGCTCAATCCGGACCTTGCGAAGACCCAGCCGGGCGCCGGCGGCGTCACGGTCTACTGGGGCGTCGCGGACGCCGGTGCCGCGCTGGCACGCCTGCTGGAGCTGGGCGCGCGGCCGCACGAGGACGTGCAGGACGTAGGCGAAGGCATCCGCGTGTCCACGGTGCTCGATCCGTTCGGCAACGTCCTCGGCATCATCGAAAACCCGCATTTCAAGATCGAGGGTCCGGGGCCGGTGCCGGCGTAGGCCCTCACCACCCCGGCCCTCCCGGACGGCACGCAGGTCGTCAGCGGGCGCTGATCCTCCACGGCACAGATCTTGCGGCTTTCTCGCTGGAAGCCCTCCGGCGCTCGACGAGAGCGCTCATCTGACAACCTGGCAACACTCACAAGGAGGTGCCATGAAGCTGGAATCCCTCAACGACCTTTACCTCGAACAGCTCCGAGACTTGTACAGCGCCGAGACGCAGCTCATCGATGCGCTGCCGAAGATGGCGGAGGCGGCCACCTCGCCCGACCTGCGCAAGGCGTTCAACGACCACCTGCGGCAGACCGGCGAGCACGTGCGCCGGCTCGAACGGATCTTCCAGGATCTGCAGCAGAACCCCAAAGGCCAGACCTGCGAGGGCATGAAGGGACTGCTCAAGGAAGGCGACCAGATGATCCACATGCGAGGCGAGTCACCGGTGCTCGACGCCGGGCTGATCGCCGCTGCGCAGCGGGTGGAGCACTACGAGATCGCCGGCTACGGCACGGTGCGCACCTACGCCGAGCTGCTGAGCAAGGCCGAGCATGCCATGCTGCTCGAGCGCACGCTGCAGGAAGAGGAGGAGACGGACGAGCGGCTGAGCGAGCTGGCCGAGAGCCACGTCAACCAGGAGGCGCTGGTGGTCTAGCTCGTGGCCGGCAAAGCCTTCATCCCGGGCCGCTCCGGGCAGCCGGAAGAAGCGGCCCCTTTTCTGTGTTGCTGGTTCCAGAGGAGGTTTTCTGTGATGGCGGGGCAGGTGCCGTACCCCAACGGAGGTAAAAGCGTCAACGGTAACTACAGCGCGGAGGGGACAACGATGGCAGCGACCAAGACGACCACCGACCACGAGCAGATCCGCCGCTGGGCCGAAGAAAGGGGAGGACGGCCCGCAGCCGTCGTCCATCCGGTGGACAACAAGATCGCCGGCGGCCTGCGGATCGACTTCCCCGACTACGACAGCGGCGAGGTCCTCCAGGAGATCACCTGGGCGGAGTTCTTCGACACGTTCGAGGAGCAGAACCTGGTGTTCATGTACCAGGAGGAGATGGTCTGCTGAACGCTCCCGGCGGCCCTCCCGGCCGCCGGGCCCTCACCCCTACCCCTTTTCCCGACCCCTCCCCCCACACCGGGAGAGGGGAAAAAGAAACCAAAATTAAACAGATTCCTTGTTCTCTCTCTGTTTTTCTCCCTCCTCTCCCGGTGAGGTGGGGAGGGAGGGGGCGGGAGAGGAGGGCCCGGGAGGCGAGGGCCTTCCGTTCCTCTCTTTCAGCAGCGCCAGCAACTGGGCTTCTTCAAGCCGCAGGGGATCCGCGTCCTCCGGCGATTCGCCCTCGCGGGCCCGCGGGAGCGAGCCTTCCAGGAAGGCTTCGATCACCGCCGGATGGACGTAGTACTTGCGGCAGATGGCGGGACGGTTTCCCAGCCCGCCGGCCACCTGCTTGACCGCCTCGACCACGGCCTTGCTGGCCTCCTTCGCCGTCTCGCAGGCGCCCCTGTCGCGCAGTGCCGAGAGGGCCAGCACCGTGCCTCCCCAGGTGCGGAAGTCCTTGGCGGTGAAGTCTTCGCCGGTGGTCTCGCGCAGGTAGACGTTGACGTCCTCGGAGCTGACGCTCTGGCGTACGTCTTCCTCGTCGAGGTATTGGAAGAGTCTGTGGCCGGGCAGCTCGCGGCACTGCTTGACGATGCGGGCCAGGCGCCGGTCCTGGATCTCCACCGATTGCTCCTTGCCGCTCTTGCCGCGAAACTGGAAGCGGAGCGTGGAGCCGGAGACGTCGACGTGCCGGTCGCGCAGGGTGGTCAGGCCGAAGGAGTTGTTCTGCCGGACATACTCCTTGTTGCCGATGCGGATCAGCGTCGTCTCCAGGAGCTTGATCACCGTGGCGAGCACCTTCTCGCGCGGCAGGCCCTGGAGGGCGAGGTCCCGCTCGATCCGTTCCCGGATCCGCGGCAGGGCCTCGCCGAAGGCGACGAGACGCCCGAACTTGGTCTCGTCACGGACATTGCGCCAGTCGGGGTGGTACCGGTACTGCTTGCGCCCCCGGGCGTCGCGTCCCGTCGCCTGCAGGTGGCCGTTGGGCCGGGAGCAGATCCACACGTCGGTCCAGGCCGGCGGGATCGCCAGCTTCCGGATGCGCTCCAGCTCTCGCGGCTCCCTCACCGTCCGGCCCTGCGGATCGATGTAAGAAAAGCCCTTGCCCCGCTTGCGTCGGCGGATGCCGGGCTGGTCGTCCGTGACGTAGCGCAGGCCGGCGGCTTGGGCGCTCTCGACGGGATCAACGAAAACAGCGACGGTCAGACCGGGCTCGAGATCCTCCCTTAATTCGACGGTTCCAGCAATCGACATGGTCACCTTTGCCGGGGCAGCTCGCGCTGCGTTGCAAGAATTACCTTGATGAGCCGCCTCCGGGCAGGATGGGTCGACGGCGCGTGGCCGGACCGGGCTGCCGAGGTTAGTTTCCCTCCGTTGCATCCGCCATGCCCACTGCGAGGAAAGCGGCATTTCACGGCAGCGGCGAGCCCGCCGTGGCACGGGACCTGCACCCCCGGCTAGCGCGTTTCAGCGGCGGATCTTCGCGCCCGGGGGCACTACGGCTCCCGACGCGGATGTCGCCCGCCTTCATTTTGGAGATCGACTTGCGCGCCCCTGCTCTCTCCGATCTGCGCCTTCCCGGGCCGCCTCGAGCCGCCCGCACGGCGGGACGCTGCATCGTCGTTTCGGAGCGGCTCCCCATCGTTTTCACCCGTGACGGCGGGCAGGGCCGCTGGCGCGTCGTGCCGGCCGGCGGAGCGCTGATCTCCGCGCTGACGCCGGTGCTGCGCGAGCGGCGGGGAGTCTGGATCGGCTGGCCGGGAGTGACGGCGGAGGAGGTCCCCGGACTGCGCAGAGTGCTGGCTGGGGCCATCCAGGAGGGCGGCGGCTTCTCGCTGCGTCCGGTGCTGCTCAACGCCCAGGAGAAGCGCCTGGCCTACGACGGTTTCGCCAGGCAGATCGTCTGGCCGCTGTTCCACGACCTGCCGCTCGAGTGCAGTTGCCGTCCCGCCCACTGGCAGGCCTACCTGAAGGTGAACCGGAAGTTCGCCCGGGCCGCGGCGAAGACGCTGGCGCGCGGCGCCGGCGGGGCGGACCTCGTATGGGCCCAGGACCCCCTGTTGATGCAGGTGGCGGCCGAGCTGCGGCGGCTGGGCGCAGGGTGCCGCACGGCGTTCTTCCTCCACCTTCCCTTCCCCGCGCCCGACCTGTTCCTGAAGCTCCCGTGGCGGGAGCGGCTGCTCAACGGTTTGCTGGCCTTCGACCAGATAGGTTTTCAGACCGAACGCGACCTGGAGCACTTCCTGGCTTGCGTGCGGGCGCTGGCGCATCCGTCCATCGAGTCACCGGCCGGCAAGGCGCTGTGGACGCTGGTGGGCCGTGGCAACGGCGGCGCGTTCGACTTGCGCGCCGGCGCGTTCCCGATCGGAGTGGATGCGCGGCAGATCGAGGAGCGCGCGGCGGGCCCGGAGGTGGCGGCGCGGACGGCGGCGCTGGGCACCGCGATGCGCGGCCGCAAGCTGGTGATCGGGGTGGACCGGATCGACACCGCGACGGGGATTCCCGAGAAGCTGCGGGCCTTCGCCGGGGCGCTAACCCGCTATCCCGAGCTGCAGGAGCGGGTGACGCTGGTCCAGGTGGCGATCCCCGGCCGCGAGAGCCTGCCGCGGCTCGCGGCCCTGCGTTCGGATATCGAGCGCCTGGTGGGCGAGATCAACGGTCTGTTCGGCAAGCCGGGCTGGGTGCCCGTCCACTACCTGCACCGGGAGCTCGAGCCGGAGGAGCTGCTCGCCTACTACCGGCTGGCGGACGTGGCGCTGGTGACGCCGCTCAAGGCCGGCATGCACCTGGCGGCCAAGGAGTACTGCGCAGCCAACCTCGAAGCCCGGGGAGCCCTCGTCCTCTCCGAGTTCGCGGGCGCGGCGGCGCAGCTCGCCGCCGGCGCGCTCCTGGTCAATCCCTTCGATACCCAGGGAGTGGCGCGCACCCTGCGCCGGGCTCTGCGGATGCCGGAGCGGGAACGGCTGGCGCGGATGCGGAGCCTGCGCCGGGAGGTCCGGCTTCACGACGTCTCCTGGTGGGCCGGATCCTTCCTCGCCTCGGCGCTCGCCGAGCGGACGAGCCAAGCCAGCATTTCATGACGGGAGCTCCCGCCTCCCCGCGAGGAGACCGCCGTCCGC
The DNA here is from genome assembly GCA_036002325.1 of Thermoanaerobaculia bacterium. GTDB lineage: Bacteria > Acidobacteriota > Thermoanaerobaculia > Multivoradales > UBA5704 > DATARR01. The sequence continues at coordinate 31,499 of DASYTJ010000014.1, forward strand.
GCGCTTGCGCGGCGCCGGCCGACCTTCTATAAATACCCGCCGCCTCCGCGCGGCGCCACGAACGGAGAAATGAAGCCGATGGGCGCCTCTGACAACGCCTCGACCCTCCCTGGCGCCGGCGAGATCGCCGGCCTGCTCGGCCCCGGCGTGGTGAGCCTCGGGGCGGGAGGAAACGTCCGCTTCGCCGACCCGCGGGCGCTGGAGCTGCTGGGCTGCGCGGACGGCGGCGAGCTGGAGCGGCTGTGGGAGACGCTCGGGCCGCAGCTCGAGACCGCCGGGATGAGCTGGAACGGCGCCGCCGCCGGCGTCCGCTGGACGGCGCTCGATCTGCCCGCGGCGTCGAGCCCCGCGCAGGGTGAGACCGGCGCGGCGCGGCGCCTGCTCTTCGACCTGCGGCACGATCCGGCGAGCGGCGGCGTCCTCCTGGTGCAGGACCTCGGGACCCTCACCGGTCTGGAGACGGACCTGCGCCTGATCTCGCAGATGCGTTCCGTGGCGGAGATCTCCCCGGCAGTGGCCCACGACCTGCGGGCGCCGATCAACGCCATGGTCTTCAACATCGAGGTCCTCCGGGAGATGGTCTCTTCGGGGCGGGCCGCAGATCCCGGCAGCAGGGACAAGCTGCTGCGCTATGCGGACGTGCTCAAGGAGGAGCTCCAGCGCCTGCACCGCGGGCTCGAGACGTTCCTCGCCTTCATCTCGCCGCGCAGCGACAAGTTCGAGCGGCTCGACCTGCGCGAGCTCGCCGAGGAGCTGGCGGCGCTGCTGGTGGCGCCCGCCCGCAAGCAGCAGGTGCAGGTGAAACCCGCGCTGCCGGCGGAGCCGCTGCCGGCCCAGGGCAACCGCTACCTGCTGCGGCAGGCGCTCCTCCACCTCGCCCTCGCCGCCCTGGCGGAGACGCCGCGGCAGGGAGCCCTCCACGTCGACCTGGAACGCCTGGGCGACCGGGCCCGCCTGCGCGTTTACGGAGAGGCGGACACCAGCGGCCCCGCGGCGGCAGGAGATTCGGGGGCGCCGGGATTCGACCTCCGCTTCTCCCCGGCCGGCGCCCTGGCGCAGCTCTGGGTGGCGCGCTCGATCATCGCCGCGCATGGCGGCGAGGCGCGGGCGGCGGCTCCGGCGGCGGGCCTGGGCGGCGGGGTCCCGCAGGCCTATGAGGTAGAATTGATGATCTTGAGTTCCGAGACGAAGGAGCAGTGACCATGCCGCACGCGCTGGCGGTCGACGACGATCCCAACTTTCTCTCCGCGCTCGCCGAGCTGATCGAGGGGCAGGGCTTCACGACCAACACGGCCTGCACGCTGCGCGACGCCCGCGCCCAGGTCAGCCACCGGACGCCGGACGTGGCCCTGATCGACCTCTATCTGCCGGACGGCAGCGGCATCGACCTGCTGAAGGACCTCGAGCTTGGCAACGCCACCGAAGTGGTGCTGATGACGGGCCATGCCGACGTCGAGAGCGCCGTGCAAGCGCTCCGCCTGGGCGCCAGCGACTATCTGACCAAGCCGCTCGACATCGGCCGCCTGAAGGACATCCTCGCCAACGTGGCGAGCGTCCGGCCGGCGCCCCAGGCGTCGGCACCCGTCGAGGAGACCGAGGAGGTCGGGCGCCTCGGCCTGCTGCTGGGGGCCTCGCCGCCGATGCTGGCCGTCTACGAGATGATGAAGCGGGTGGCGCCGACGGACGCCTCGGTGTTCCTGATCGGCGAGAGCGGCACCGGCAAGGACCTGGCGGCCCAGACGCTGCACTTGCTCTCGCGGCGCTCCAAGGCCCCTTTCCTGCCCCTCAACTGCGGCGCCATCTCTCCGACCCTGATCGAGAGCGAGCTGTTCGGCCACGAGCGGGGCAGCTTCACCGGTGCCCAGCGGCGCCATAAGGGTTATTTCGAGCGCTCCCACCTGGGGACTCTGTTCCTCGACGAGATCAGCGAGATGCCGATCGAGCTGCAGGTGAAGCTCCTGCGGGTGCTGGAGACCGGCGAGCTGATGCGCATCGGCGGCGATCAGGCGGTGGAGCTGGACGTGCGGGTGATCGCCGCGACCAACCGCGATCCGCAGAAGGCGGTGCAGGAAGGCAAGCTGCGCGAGGACCTGCTCTACCGCCTGCAGGTGTTTCCGATCCACATGCCGCCGCTGAACGAGCGCGGCGACGACGTGCAGCTCCTGGCCGACTTCTTCCTCTCCCAGCTCAACGAGCGGCAGGGCACGGCCAAGGCGTTCAGCGAGGACGCCATGGAGCGCTTCCGCGTCCATCCCTGGCCCGGCAACGTCCGCGAGCTGAAGAACGTGGTCCACCGGGCGTTCATCATGGCCGATGAGGAGATCACCCCCCGCTGCTTGCCACGGGAGCTGGGCGGCGACTTCGGCGCGGTGCGCAGCCTGAATTTCCAGGTGGGCGCCTCCATCGAGGAGGTCGAGCGCCGGCTCATTACCGCCACCCTGGAGGCCTACGGCGGCAATAAGCGGCAGACGGCGGAAGTTTTGGGTGTCAGCCTCAAGACCTTGTACAATCGGCTCAACGCCTACCGGGAGTAGTGGCGCCCGGAAGGTAAAAAGGGGTATCGTGCCGGGGGTTCCTCCCTCTTGAGGAGCCCGACGGGAGGTTGTATACTCCCGCGTCGTCCGACGACTCACTGTGTGACTCGAACAGGAGGCTGTGGCACAAATTCTGCTTCAGAGCAACTCTGTACGCGTGGATCTGATGCCACGGACTCGAACTACAACAGGTCAACAGTGAGGAGGATGCCATGAACCGGAACAACAGGCTGCTGCGTGTACCGGTCGTATGTTTCGTGCTGGTACTGGCTCTGGCTCTCGGCGCGTGCAGCTCGACGCGGACGGCCGGAACCCAGGTGGACGATGCCGCCATCACGGCCGCGGTGAAGGCGAAGCTCGCGGCGGACGGCGACATCAACCCGTTCAACATCGACGTCGACACCAACGAGGGCGTGGTTACGCTCCAGGGCCGAGTGGAGAAGGAAGAGGCGCGCAGCAAGGCCGAGCAGCTCGCTCGGGAGACCGACGGGGTGAAGAGGGTCATCAATCTGGTCAAAGTGGGCGATCGAAGCTAAGATCGCCCAGTCGTCTTACATCAGTTCCATTTAACAAGGGAGAAAACAAAATGAAGAAGCTGTCTGTTCACCTTTCGCTTCTGTGCCTGCTGGCCTTCCTGCTGATCCCCTTCGCCGGGTGCAAGAAGGAAGAGACGACGGAGGAAACTCCGGCGACGTCCGAGATGGAGACCACTACCGAGCCGATGACGACCGAGACCACCATGGGGACGGACATGGGTACCGACATGACCACCTCCGAGCCCATGGGCACCGACACGACCCCGCCGGCCGGCCAGTAGTCTCGACGGCTTCGAGAGTTTGCATTCAGGAGGGCGCCCCCTCACTCCGGGCGCCCTTTTCTTTTTCTTCCCCGCCTCCCACGGCTGTAAAAAGTTCCGCCGAGAGCTGCGTCCCCCAACCTTCAGGGTGCCGGCAATCTCCAGAAAGAAGCCCCAGCGGGCGGCTTTTCATCCTGTTGTAAGATGCCCCTCATGGCGTGCCGTCCCGCATTTCGCCTCATGGCGCTGCTGGCCTTGCTGGCCTTCCTGGCGCCCATCGCTGCCCTGGCGGAAGCCTGCGATGATTGCCTGTGGTCGGCTTCGCCGGGCTGCTGTCCGCCTTCCTGCTGCGCCTGCTGCCTCCAAAGCGCTTCGGCTGTTTCCATGACCGCTCCCGCGGCGGAGCCGCCTCTCCCGGATGCCGGTCCGGCCGATGACCGAGAGGCGGACCGTCGCCTTGCCGCCGATCCCCGCGACGTCTTCCACGTACCCAAGCCGCCTCTCGCGTAGGTAGAGCCGGCCTTCTTCGACCGGGACCCAGGCGCCGCGCATGGCGCCTTGGCGGACGTTTCTTCGAGAGGTGATCGCATGCGATTTCGACGGATGCGGCCGCTGGCCGCGCTGTTCCTGCTCGCCCTTCCCGCTTGGGGCCAGGAGAGGGTGTTGACGCTCGCCGAGGCGCTGGTGCTGGCCGGAGAACGAGGCGCGAGCGTCGTTTTGGCGAGGGGCAGGATCGAGGAGGCCCGGGCGCGCCGCCTCCAAGCCGGCCGCCCGTTGCAGGAGAACCCCGTGCTCGAAGCCGAGGCGGGGCCGCGGTTCGCCGAGCGGGATTCGCTCGACGTCGAGGCCGCCGTGAGCCAGGGGCTCTACTCAGGGAGACGCCGAGCCGCCCGCCTCGCCGGCGCGCAGGCCGCGCTGGAGCGCGCCGAGGCCGATCTGGCAGAAGCTCGGCGGCTGCTCCTGCTGGACGTCGGCAAGGCTTTCGTCCGCGCCTTGGCGGAGCGGGATCGGATCCCGCTCCTGACGCGCAGCCGACGGACCGCCGACGAGCTGCTGGCGGCGACGGAGCGGAGATCCGAGGCGGGCGAGGCCACGGCGTTGGAGCTCAACCGGGCCCGCACGGTCGCGGCGGCCGCCCGAGCGGAGCAGAGCGCCGCCGAAGCCGAGAGGAACGCGACGCTGGCCGAGCTGAAGGCTCTGATCGGGCTTCCTGCCGGCGAGAACGTCGAGATCCGCGGCGACCTCATGCCGAATCCCCCACAGGAGCTGGAAATTCTTCTGGCCAGGCTCGAGACCCGGCCGGATCTGCGGGCTCTGGCCGCGGAGCTACGCGAGGCCGAAGCCGAGATCCTGTTGGGAGAAGCGCTGGCCCGTCCGGACTGGGGACTGCGCGGAAGCGTCTCGCGGGAGGAGGATGCGGAGATCGTGATGGCGGGAGTCGCCGTCTCGCTTCCCTTTCACAACCGCGGCCAGGAGACGCTCGCGGTGGGCCAAGCGCGGGCCGCCGCGCTCAGCCAGGCACTCGCCGCCGCCCGCGGCGCCGCCGACACGGAAGTGCGCGGCCTGTATGCGGCCCTGATCCTACGCCTCGCGGCGGTGCGGGAGCTGGAGCGCTTGGCGCTCCCCGCGCTGGAGGACAACGAGTCCCTCGCCGCAAAAAGCTTCGAGGCGGGAGAGATCGACCTCGGCGAGCTGCTCCTGATCCGTCGCGAGGTCCTGGAAACCCGCCTGACCTATCTGGACCGCCTCCTCGACGCCGCGCAGACGCGTCTCGAGCTGGAGGCGGCCGCCGGAGCCCTGCCATGAGCGCCAAGACCTGGATGATTCGGATCGCCCTGCTCCTGCCGCTGGCCGGCTGCGGCGGCGGTGAGGAGATGAAACAGGAGGATGGGCACACGGAAGAGACGGCGGCGGGCGGCGAGGAGCACGCCGGCGAGCAGGTCGAGGCCGGCGAAGGGATGCTGGCGGTCGACCCGGAAGTACTGCGGGACTTGAAGCTCACGACGTTCGCCGCCGAGCTGCGGCCGGGAGACGAAGGGGTGACCGCCCTCGGCGAGCTGAAGGTGAACGAGGAGGCGTACGCCGAGGTGGGTGCGCCGATCCCCGCGCGCGTGGTGCGCCTCATCGCCGCGCCGGGACAGGCGGTGCGGCGCGGGCAGGCTCTGGCCGAGCTGCGGAGCGTCGAGCTGGGGCAGGCGCGCGCTCAGCAAGCCGCCGCCCGGGCTCGCGCCGAGCTCGCCCGCCAGACGGTGGAGAGGAAGCGCGGGCTGGCCGCGGAGCGGATCGTCTCGCGCGGCGAGCTGCAGCGGGCCGAGGCCGACGCTGCCTCCGCCGAAGCGGAGCTGCGGGCCGCCGAGGCGGCGGTCTCCGCTCTGGGGGTGGGAGTACGGTCGGAAGGGGGCGACCTCTCGACGTTCGCGCTGCTCTCGCCGCTCGCGGGAACGGTGCTGGAACGAGCGGCGGTCCAAGGGCAGACGGCGGATCCTGCCCGGCCGCTGTTCCGCGTTGCGGACCTCTCGCTTCTCTGGCTGATCGTGCAGTCTCCGGAGCGCGAAGCCGTGCGCGTGCGCGCGGGCTCGGCGGCGGAGATCGCGCTGGCAGCCATCCCCGGCCGCAAGCTCCGGGGCAAGGTCGATTGGATAGGCCGTGAGGTGGACCCTCACTCGCGGACGGTCCCGGTCCGCATCCTGGTGCCGAACGAGGGCGGGACGCTGAAGCCGGGGATGTTCGCGACGGCCTGGATCGCCACCGGCGGCGAAGGGGAACGGGTGGTGACCGTGCCGGCCATCGCGCTGCAGCGGATGGATGACCGGTGGGTGGTCTTCCTGCCGCGCGGGGAGGGCAGGTTCGAGGTGCGGCCCGTCGAGCGCGGGCGGGATCTCGGCAGCGAGGTGGCGATCGTCTCCGGCCTGCGGCCGGGCGAGCGCGTCGTGGACGAGGGCGCCTTCGTGTTGCGGGCGGAGGCCGAAAAGCAGGCAGGCGGCGGGGAGCATCACCATGATTAGGAGGGAGCGATGATCGAGCGCATCCTCCGCGCCTCCTTCACCAGGCCTGCCCTCGCCGTCCTGCTGACGCTCGCCGCGGCGGCGGCCGGCGCGGTCTGGCTCGGCGATCTGAAACGCGACGTCTTCCCCGACCTCGCGACGCCGGTGTTCAGCGTCTTCGTCCAGAACCCGGCGATGGGGGCCGAGGAGCTGGAGACCGGCGTCGCGATTCCCTTGGAAGCGGCCCTGGCGGGTCTGCCGGAGGTGCGGCGCATCCGCTCCAGCTCGCAGGCCGGCGTCGCCCAGGTGCGGGTGGAGTTCGAGCCCGACGCCGACTACTACCTCTCGCGCCAGCTCGTCAGCGAGCGGGTCAACCAGGTGGCCCGCGACCTGCCGCCGGGCACGGACGCGCCTCTGGTCTCCAGTCTCACGGGCCGCCTCAACGAGATCATGGAGCTGGTGATCGAAGCGGATGCCGGAGCTGCCGGCCTCATGGAGCTGCGGGACCTGGCGGACTTCGAGGTGCGCAACCGCCTGCTGGGAGTACCCGGCGTGGCGGCGGTGGAGGTGATGGGCGGTCACCTGCGCCAGTTCCAGGTGCAGCTCGACCCCGAGCGCATGGCGGCCCTCGGGGTCACTCTGGGGGAGGTGCTCGCCGCGGTGGAGAGCTCCAACGAGAACGCCGCCGGCGGCTTCGTCACCCAGGGACCGATCGAGTGGACGGTGCGCGCCGTCGGCCGCGCCGCCAACGTCGGCGACCTGCGGGCCACCGTGGTGGCGGTGCGGGAGAACACTCCCGTGCTGCTCGGCGAGGTGGCCGACGTGCGGGAAGCGCCGGCGGTGCGCCGCGGCATGGCGCACGGTCTGGGCTCGGAGGTCGTGAGCTGCCGGATCTCGAAGCAGTTCGGGGC
>DASYTJ010000015.1:0-4554 GCA_036002325.1 Thermoanaerobaculia bacterium
CTGACCGCGGGGATGACGCGGGTGCAGCTCGGGCAGATCCTGGACGGCGCCGACGCGGCCGCCGCCAAGATCACCCGCGACCAGGTGCGCCGCTTCAAGAAGGAGGTCATCGAGACCGAGGGGCTCGGCCTGATGGAGTACGTCGAGCCGAAGTACGACCTCTCCATGGTGGCGGGCATGCCGGCGGTGAAGGAGCGGCTGCGCCGCGCCGCCCGCGCCATCGCCCGCGGCAACCCCTCGGCGGTGCCGATGGGGTACCTGGTCTGCGGCCCGGTGGGGAGCGCCAAGAGCTTCCTGGTGGAATGCTTCGCCAACGAGATCGGCTTCCCTTGCGTGAAGCTCAAGAACTTCCGCTCGATGTGGGTCGGCTCCACGGAGGCCAACCTCGAGCGCATCCTCAAGATCCTGGCCTCGCTGACGCCGGTGGGCGTCATCATCGACGAGGCCGACGCTGCCCTCGGCAACCGCGACACCGGCGGCGACTCCGGGACGCAGAACCGGGTCTTCGCGCAGATCGCGGCCTTCATGGGGGACACCCGCAACCGCGGCCGGATCCTCTGGTTCCTCATCACCTGCCGGCCCGACCTGCTGCCCATCGACCTCAAGCGGCAGGGACGGGCCGAGGAGCACGTGCCGCTCTTCTATCCCGAGACCGCGGCCGAGTACGACGAGATCTATCGCGTCATGTTGAAGAAGCTCGGCATCAAGACCAGCGTGGCCGACGTCTCCTCGGTGGCGGAGGAGAAGACGCTGCTGGGACTCTCCGGCTCCGACCTCGAGGCGGTCCTGGTCCGCGCCACCCTGGAGGCCGAGGCGGCGGACAGCGGCGAGGTCACTCGCGAGCACCTTGAGCGCGCCTTCGCCGACTTCATCCCTCCCTCCAACTCCCGCGAGCGGGAGATGCAGGTGCTCTGCGCGGTCCTCGAGTCCACCAGCCGGGAGCTGCTGCCGGCCCGCTTCCGTGACGTGGACCGCGGCGAGGTGGAGGCGCGCATCAACGCCATCAAGCTCGATCTGCGGCTCGGCTAGATGTCGATTCTCAGCGGGTCGTTTACTGTCGCGTCCCTCGCCGGATGCGCGCCGGCCCGGGCGACCGTCGGCGCGCTCCCCGCTGCGGCGTAGCCGTCATTGAGCAAGGGCGCGCTGCGTCACCGGGATCTCACCGCCACCATGATCTACACTCACGTAACGATCGTCGGCGGCAAGGGAATGCGGAGCCCCTTCGACCAGAAAAGCTGACATCCCGGAAGCAATAGGCGCGTGCTCGCAGGGACATTTTGAGCTGCGGGCCTCCGTCCGCGCGGAGCTGCGTGACAGCGGCGCCTAAACACCGCAGATGAACCGTCTCAAGCGACCGGCAGCGTCCATACAACAGCGAAGGGAGAGTCCCCTCGCAGGGATATACAATTGGCTAGTTCTGCTGACTAAAGTGTTGAACTAAACCGCTACGCGGTGGAGTTGTGGTAGCGGCTGTCGTGCCGTCCTAACCTCCTTGTCGTGGTGACGGATTGACAAGGAGGATGCCATGGGAGCTTTGCGGGAAGCGATGCAGCGGGAGCTGGCGCTGCGCGGGTTCGCGGCAAGGACACAGAAGGCGTACCTGGGTTGGATGCGGAGGGTAGCCCAACACTTTCGGATCTCCCCTGACGAGCTTTCCGAGACGCAGTTTCGGGAGTACCTCGCTCAATTGGGACAACGAGGGCTATCGCCGTCCACGATCAACCAGGCGATCGGAGCGATCAGGTTCTTCCGCCAGAGCGTTCTGCGTCGGGAGTGGGACCGTGAGGTCGTGTACCAACGTCCGCCGCTGCGGGTCCCGGTCGTTCTGAGCCGCCAAGAGGTTGCGTCCCTGCTGGCTGCCGTGCCCACCCTTCGGGAGCGCGCGGCGATGGAAATTGCCTATGGAGCCGGGTTGCGCTTGAACGAGGTGATCCACCTCAAGGTGAGTGATGTCGATAGTGCGCAAATGATCCTGCACGTGGAGCAGGGCAAGGGAAGGAAGGACCGCAACGTGATGCTCAGCCCGGCCCTGTTGCAGACGCTGCGGACGTACTGGAAGCAGGCGCGGCCGAACCAGTGGCTGTTTCCGGGGCACGGGGGGAAGCGACCTTTGCACCCGACCATTCTCCAGCGGGCGTTTAAGCACGCGAAGGAGGCGGCGCGCATCACGAAGCCGGTGAGCTTCCATTCCTTGCGCCATAGCTTCGCGACCCATCTTCTGGAGTCTGGCGTGAACGTGCGGACCATCCAGGTCTTGCTCGGTCACCGCAGCCTTGGCTCGACCCAGCGTTACACGCACGTGGCCGGCGACTACCTACGACAGACGCGCCGTCCGTTGGATGCCCTGAGGCCAGTCTCGGCCAAGTAGTCCTTTGGCGGCCCCTGCGGGCCGCTCGCCGGAGTTGGCCGAGATCCTTCGCGCGCATGCTCCACCACTCGAGCATCTCGGCCATTACCAACGCCGGGTGGTCCGCGACATCATCAATTGTCGGACCGCCGTCCTGGGCGGCCATCTCCAGGTGTGCGATCGGTGTGGCCATCAGACCCCTGTCTACAACTCCTGCCGGAACCGCCATTGTCCCAAGTGCCAGAATCTCGACCAGGCGCGCTGGGTGCAGGCGCGCAGGCGAGATCTGCTCCCGGTTCCCTACTTCCATGTCGTCTTCACGGTGCCACCCTCTCTGCACCCCTTCTTTCTGGCCGATCGCCGCCGGAGCTACGACCTGCTCTTTGCCACAGCCATGGAGGCACTCCATGCGGTGTGCCGGCGACGGTTGGGGCTGCGGCCGGGCACGGTCGCCATCCTTCATACCTGGTCGCAGACCTTGCTCTTTCATCCCCACCTCCACTGCATCGTCACCGGCGGCGGCCTCAATGCGGCGGCCGACCGTTGGGTCGCCGCTCGTCCCAACTTCCTGGTCCCCGTCCGCGCCCTCTCCCGAGTCTTTCGCGGCAAGCTGTTGCACCGTTTGGCAGGCGCTATCCCCCGCGGCTCGCTCCGCCCGGCAGGAGCCGCCGGTCTTCGACAGCTTCGCCAGGCCGCCGCTCGAGAGTGGGTGGTCTACAGCAAGCCACCTCTAGCGGGTCCCGCGCAGGTGCTGCGCTATCTCAGCCGGTACACCCACCGCATCGCCATTGGAAATGAACGGCTGCTCGCCCTTCACCAGCAGCGTGTCACCTTCGCCTATCGCGACCGCCGTCGCGGGGGACGGCGAAGGCGGCTCACCATCGCGGCTCGGGAATTCACGCGCCGCTTCCTCCTCCACATCGTCCCTCACGGCTTCGTCCGCGTTCGCCATTTCGGCTTGCAGGCCAATGGCTGCCGCAGGACACGACTCGATCGAGCGCGCGAGCTCCTAGGATCCCCCGTCCTGCCCACGGCGCCCGAGCCGGTGGCCCGCCCTTCCTGGAAAGATCTCTATCGCGAGATTACGGGTCGTGATCCCGACCTGTGTCCAGAGTGCGGCCGTGGCCTACTTCGTGTGGTCGCTTTTCTGCCGCCGCATCATGCGGGCAGAGGTCCATGACAATCGTGACCGCTCAACAGATCGTCGCGCCTCCAACCGGCCGCTGCTTGTGTGCCCTCGACCGCCCACGCGGCATGCCCACGCGCTCTGCTTTACCCTCGGCGCCCCCACTGAGCGGCCCAACCCTGTGGCAACACCCGGACAGACCCTCCAAAACCCATCTTTCTCCATGCCGTCGACCTCACCGCAAGCCCTCGAGCGTACAATCTCCATATCCGTCCGAACCCGCGGTTTAGTCCAACACGTTGTTTCCGCAGGCGCACGCCGCTACAGCAGACGTCGAGACCCTCGCTCGCGCGCCTACGGAAACAACCCTATCTGTTGGGCGGACCAGGCGGGATCGATGGAGATTGATAAGGTCGTAGATGTACTCGGCCTGCCGAAAGTGCTTGTCGAAGGGGCGCAGTCGTTCTTGAACCGACTCCTTGGTCCTGCCGTCGATGAGACTGGACTGCTGCTGGCAGACAAGATTCGGTTTCGGCGGTTGAGGAATCAAGTGAAGATCGCCGCCAAAGCCCAAGAGCTCCTGGTTGAGGCCGGCTTGGAGCCGAAGCCGGCGCCGCTCCAGACCATCGTGCCCCTCCTAGAGAAGGCCTCGTTGGAGGAGGAACCGTCGATCCAGACAATGTGGGCGACGCTCCTCGCTAATGCAGCGGCTTCGGATGCGCGGGCGGGGATACAGCGGCTCGCGGTCGAGATCCTCGCCCAATTATCGCCGCGCGAGGCGCTGATTCTCCGACACGTGTACGAGGCCTACCTGAAAAAGGAGGCAGAATGGCAGGCCGATCCGAAACACGCCCGCGAGGATGGTCCTCCGGCCGAGTTCGCGTTCTTTCGGCCTCGTGACCTTCATCGCGTTGCCGAGGTGGATACACGTGACGGCGATCTTCTCCTGGATAATCTCCTGAGACTCGGGGTCTTGAGATTTGAAGTTCCGGAAATCGAGCTTGGTCAGAACAGCTACCCAGAATTCGTCCAACTGACGGAGCTTGGCCTTGCTGTGCTTGACGAGTGCATGGAGGGTCCC
>DASYTJ010000016.1:0-31044 GCA_036002325.1 Thermoanaerobaculia bacterium
GTTCACCGCCCGTCCCGGAGAGCCCGTGGAGCTGAGCTCGAAGACCATGCCGGCGGGAACGCGGGAGGCGCTGGTCACCCTGGAGAACGATCCGAACGCGCCGGCGCCCACGGGTCCCGCGGTCCTCCGCTCGGCGGCGCCTTATCAGGTCAGCTAGCCCCGCGCCGGGCCCCTCACCACCCCGGCCCTCCTCGAGGCGGCGGAGAGAGCTCGGTCTTTGATGACCCTCGACGCAGGCAAATGCGGTTGGCCCTACTTCGGCGGCTTTGCCGGCCGCATCTCCACCAGGCTCGGCAGCGCGTGCGGCGGATAGGAGAGCAGATGAAGGATCATCGACGCGATATCCTCCGGCTGCAGCCGCCAGCTCTGGTCCTTGCCGCCGCTCGGATGGGAGAACTCACTCGCGACGCTGCCTGGAAGGATGGCGGCGACGCGCACGCCATGCTGGCGCAGGTCGAGCATTGCGGCTTCCGAGAGGCCGATCAGGCCGAACTTACTGGCGTTGTAGGCGGCGCCGCCGGCCAAGGGGTTCCTCCCTGCCAGGGAAGAGATGTTGAAGATCCACCCTTCGCCCTGGCGCTTCATCGCCGGCGCCACGGCGTGGAGGAAGTAGAAGCAGCCGGAGAGGTTGGTCTCGATCACTTCCCGCCACTGCTCGCCGGTCAGCTCGTCCACCGGGCTGAAGGTGCCCACCCCGGCGTTGTTGACCAGGCAGTCGATCCGCCCTTCGTCACCGAGGGTCTCCTCGACGAAGTGGTCTACTTGTTCCTGGCTCCTCACGTCCACCGCACGGCCGGCGGCGGCATCTCCGAAGGCTTCGGACAGCTCCTGCTGAGCCTCCTCCACCGAGCTTGGCTTGCGGCTGCAGAAGCGGACCCGCCACCCTGCGCGGAGCAGGGCTTCCACGATCCCCCTGCCGATGCCTCGGCTGCCCCCGGTGACGATGGCGATCTTCTTCCGATAAGCTTCCATGACCCCCTCCTTGCGTGAGGGACTGTATCAGCCGCCTTGAGCTGAAATAGGAAACTTGAGTTCGCCTGTTTTAGGGAGAGGAAAGGACCATCCATGTACATCAATCCGAGCTATTTCGTCTTCATCCTTCCCGCCTTGGCGCTTTCCCTGTGGGCGAGCTGGCGAACCCATGCGGCCTTCAAGAAGTACTCGCGAGTGCGGACCGTGCGGGGGCTGACCGGCGCTCAGGCGGCCCAGGAGATGCTGCGGGCCGCCGGCATCTTCGACGTTCGAATCGTGCCCACGCACGGTTTCCTCTCCGACCACTACAACCCGGCCAACAAGACGCTGGCCCTATCGGAGGCGACCTACGCCTCCAATTCCGTGGCCGCGGTCGGTGTCGCCTGCCATGAGGCGGGGCACGCCCTCCAGCACGCATGGAACTACAAGCCCCTTTGGCTGCGCTCCGCTCTCGTGCCGACGGCGAACATCGGCTCCTCGGCGGGGTACCTCGTGATGCTGGGCGGGCTGCTCTTCCACTCCGCCAACCTGATCTATCTCGGCGCCTTGGTGTTCTCGGCCGTGCTGCTGTTCCAGATCGTGACGCTGCCGGTGGAGTTCGACGCCACCGCCCGCGCCAAGCGGCTGGCGGTGGAGAACGGGATCGTGCTGCCACAGGAGCGGGAAGGAATGGACAAGGTCCTCAACGCGGCGGCGATGACCTACGTGGCCGCCGTGGTTTCGACCCTCATGACGCTGCTGTACTACCTCTTGCGGGCGTCCTCGATGTCGCGGCGGTAAGGCTACTCCGCCGGCTCCCCCAGGATCGCGATCAGCTCCTTCTGGTGGCTCTCCAGCTCGGCCGGCGTTTTGGCCTCCAACACCAGCCGCAGGAAGGGCTCGGTATTGGACGGCCGGACGTTGGCCCACCAGTCGGGATAGTTGAAGGTGATGCCGTCGAGGTAGTCGATCTGCGCGTCGGAGTAGCGGCGCGCCAGCTCGTCCATCTTCCCTTGCTTATCCTCCACCTCGAAGTTGATCTCCGGGCTCTTGGCGTAGCGCTGCAAGGGAGCAACGAGAGCCGAGAGGGGTCTGCCCGATGAGCGCATCAGGTTCAGCACCTCGACGACGGAGAGGATCGGGCAGTCCGCGTAGGAGTGGTCGCGGAAGTAGTAGTGGCCGGCCAGCTCGCCGCCGAAGATGCCTTCGCGCTTCCGCAGCGTGGCCTTGATGAAGGAGTGGCCCACCCGCTCGCGCACCGGCACGCCGCCATTCTCCTGGATGTACTCGGCGACGGCCCGCGAGGAGCGGAGATCGTAGACCACGACCTTGCCGGGCTCGCGCTGGAGCAGCTCGCCCGCGATCAACCCTGTCATCAGATCGCTGCCGATGGGTTGGCCCGTCTCGTCGATGAAAGCGGCGCGGTCCGCGTCGCCGTCGAAAGCGACGCCGAGATCGGCCTGGTGCTCGCGCACTCCTCGCATGAGGTCGTGGAGGTTCTCCTCGCGCAACGGATTGGCCTCATGGTTGGGGAAGGTGCCGTCCAGCTCGAAGTAGAGGGGGACCAGCTCGATGTTCATCGCCTCCAGGATCGGCCGGTCGATCGTTCCCATGCCGTTGGCGGCGTCGACCACGACCTTGAGGCGCCTGCCGTCCTGGAGGAACGAGAGGATGTGGCGCTGGTAGTCCGCGAAGACGTCGGCCTGGGACCTGGTCCCCGGTTTCGCGGCGCGCGGCAGGTCTCCCGACTTCACCTTCTCTTCCATCAGAGCGATGCCGTGATCGCCTGAAACCGGACGGGCGCCGTGGCGGCTGAACTTGAAGCCGTTGTATTGCGCCGGGTTGTGGCTCGCCGTCACCTGCACGCCGCCGGCAGCCTTGAGATGGCTGATGGCGAAGTAGTTCATGGGCGTCGCGGCGAGGCCGATCTCGACCACGTCCAGACCGCCTGCGGTCAGCCCGTCAATCAGGGCCTTTTCGAGCCCGGGGCTGTGGCTGCGCATGTCGCGGCTCACCACGACGGTGTTGCCGTTGGCGCGGTCCTCGGCGTCCAGCACGTGCTGGAAGGCGAGGCCGATCTGGCGTGCGATCTCCTCGTTGAGCTGCGTGGGGACGATGCCCCGGATGTCGTAGGCTTTGAAGATTCCGGCCATTCTCTCCCTTTCTCGGTCAGTAGCTTCTTCCAGTAGGGCTCGTCAGTTCCTGCTAGTAAGGGACCTTCTCGATTTCATATCCGAAGTGCAGATCGTCAACTTGTGCACTGTTGGCGAGCGACGCTGTCAAAGGTGCTGGGATCAGCTCGAACGCCAAGGTCTCCCCAATGATCCAGTCACGATTGGTCTCGATAGCATCTGCAAGCTCGCGGTCACCTCGATAGCGAATACGAATCCGATCCGCATAATCGAGATTCTTATCCTTGCGGGCAGCCTGAATGTGGTGCACTACCTCGCGAGCCCGTCCCTCTGCTATGAGCTGTGGAGTCAGGTGGGTATCCAAAGCAATAAGCAACTCGCTATCTCCGGCAGTCGCCAACCCCTCCTTCTCGATAAGCCTTACCTCGACCTCGTCTCTGGATAGCTCGATGCGTTCACCTTCGAGGTCAACGGCGATTCGCCCAGACTCCTCAAGCTCCTGAGCAAGGACATCGCCATCGGATCGCGCTAAGAGATCTTTGAGGAGCGGCATTTTTTTACCAAGGCGCTTGCCCAACTTGGAGAACACAGGTTTCACTTCGTGGTGGACGAAATCTCCCCGCCGCTCAGCCCAAGCGACCTCCTTGACGTTGAGCTCCTCCTTGAGCAGATCAGCAAAGCGCTCCATATAAGGTCGAACAAACGGGACGTTTGCAACCAAGGTCACTGAAGGAAGCGGTTGGCGGACCTTGAGATTGTGCACACTGCGGGCCGCTCGGCCAAGCCGGGCGAATCGCAGAGTCAAGTTCATACCTTGAAAGATCGTGAGAGCTTCTCCTGCAAAGAGTTCATCGTTGTACTCCGGCCATTCCTCCAGGTGAACGCTTTCATTGGCTTCTGGCCGCTGACTACGCACCAGATTTTCATGCAGCACCTCGGCGAGAAACGGCGTAAACGGTGCGATGAGCCGGGCGAGGGTAGTCAGGACGGTATAGAGTGACTGGTACGCGCTTTCCTTATGGAGGACATCGTCCGCCTCCACTCCTCCCCAAAAACGATTGCGGCTACGTCGAATGTACCAGTTGGTCAGGTCGTCCAGAAACCCTTCAATCCCACGTGCTGCTGCGGTCAATTCGTAGTCTTCGAGTTGTTGCGTCACATCATCGACCAGCCGATTCAGGCGCAGCAGGATCCAACGATCAAGGTCTGGTCGCTTCTCAAAAGGAATAGAAGATAAGCGAGGACGCCAGCCGTCGAGATTGGCGTAGATGGTGAAGAACGATAGGGCGTTCCACAGCGGCAGCAGAAAGCTCTGCGCCGCTTCGCGCACCAGCCTTGCCGAGAAGCGAGAGGTCTGCTCCGGGTTGTTGATGCAGAAGTACCAGCGCAGGGCGTCCGCCCCGGTCTCCTGGATGACGCCCATGGGCTCGACGACGTTGCCGAGGCGTTTCGACATCTTCCGTCCCTGCTCGTCGTTGATGTGGCCGAGCACGATGCAGGTCTTGTAGGCCACCGAGTCGAAGAGCAGCACGCCCAGGACGTGCAGGGTGTAGAACCAGCCGCGAGTCTGGTCGATCGCTTCGGAGATCAAGTCCGCCGGATACTGCAGGCGCCGGTCGATCAGCTCCCGGTTTTCGAACGGGTAGTGATGTTGGGCGAACGGCATGGCGCCCGAGTCGAACCAGGCGTCGATCACCTCTTCGACGCGCCTCATGGTCCCCCCGCCGCACTTCGTGCAGGCCCAGGTGAACTCGTCGATGAAAGGCCGGTGCGGATTGAACTGCTCGGGATCGTAGAGATTCGCCGGCTTCTCACGGCCGGCGGCGGCGAACAGCTCCTCATAAGAGCCGATCACCTGCTGGTGCGCGCACGCCGGCTCCGTGCAGCGCCAGACCGGCAGCGGCGTTCCCCAGTAACGGCGGCGCGACAGCGCCCAGTCCACCACGTTCTCCAGCCAGTTGCCGAAGCGCCCCTCGCCGATGTGCTCCGGGTGCCAGTCGATCTCACGGTTCCTCGCCACCAGCTCATCCCGCTTCGCCGTCGTGCGGATGAACCAGCTCGTGGTGGCGTAGTAGAGCAGCGGCCGGTCGCACCGCCAGCAGAAGGGATAGCTGTGGCGGTAGCGATCGTTATGGAGCATCAGGCCGCGGCCCTTCAGATCCTGGATGATCTTCGGGTCGGCATCCTTGAACCACAGGCCCGCGAAATCGCCGGCGCCGGGAACGATCTTCCCCGCACCGTCGACCGACAGGATCATCGGCAGGCCGTAGCGCCGACCCGTCTGGTAGTCGTCCTCGCCGAACGGCGGTGCGGTGTGGACGAGCCCGGTGCCGTCGGTGGCCGTCACGTAATCTCCCAGCACCACCCGGCCGGGGACATCCGGCTCGAAGAAGGTGAACAGCCGGTCGTAGAGGAGGTTTTCGAGATCTCTGCCACGGAAGCGGACGAGAGCAGGCGCCTCCCGCAGATCGAGCTGCCGACGCTTGCCGTTCCCCTCGACGACCACGGGCACGGCGGTGCCGAGATCTTCGCCGAGAAGAATGAGGTCGCCAGGACGTCCGGGATGCTCGACCACTTTGTAGAGGAGGTCGGGATGGACCGCGAGCCCCACGTTGGCAAGGGTCGTCCATGGCGTCGTCGTCCAGGCGACCAGATAGAGATTGTCACCGGTCTCCCATGACTCGCCGGCGGTCGTCGTCTGAACGGACTGGCTCGGCCGGGCGTGAAACAAGGTCCAGATCGACGGGTCGTCCGCATCCTTGTAGTTCTGGGCTACCTCGTGGCTGGAGAGGGTGGTGCCGCAGCGGGCGCAGTAGGGCTGAATCTTGTAGCCCTCGGTCAGCAAGCCGCGCGCCGCGAGCTCCGAGAGCGCCCACCAGACCGACTCGATGTACTCGTTGGTGTAGGTGAAGTAGGCGTGGTCGAGGTCGAGCCAGTAGCCGATGCGTTCCGTCATCGCCCGCCACTGCCGCTCATAGGTGTGGACGCTCTCCAGACAAGCGCGGTTGAACTCGGCGATGCCGAAGGCTTCGATCTGCTGCTTGCCGGAGAAACCGAGACGCTTCTCGACTTCGATCTCGACGGCCAGGCCGTGAGTGTCCCATCCTGCCTTGCGGGCCACATGGTAGCCGCGCATGGTGCGGAAGCGAGGAAAGAGGTCTTTGACCACGCGGGTGACCACGTGGCCGACGTGCGGCACGTTGTTGGCGGTCGGCGGCCCCTCGAAAAAGACGAAATTCCCTCTTGGTGCCGGCTTCTCCAGAGTCTGCTCGAAAATGCCCCGGCTCCGCCACTGCTCGAGCACCTCCTGCTCGAGCCGCGGGAAGGGATATCCGCCCGGGACATCGGGGAATCGGCTGTCGCTCATCCGGAAACCTCGCGCGCCGCGCTCCCCTTGGCCGGGGTGCGGCAAAGAAGGGGTATTGTAGCGGAGTCACTCCGGCAGCTTCGCCAGGAACCGCTCCAGGGCTCGGCAGAAGAGGGCCGGAGACTCGGAGTTCGGCAGCGAGCCGGCGCCCTCGAAGACGTCGAGTTCCGCTTGCGGGAGGTGGCGAAGCCAGAGATCCGCGGTCGCGACAGGAGGAGCTTTCGAATGCCGGCCCCAGGCGAGCCACACGGGCATTCGCAGACGGGAGAGCTCCTCGGAGACCGGCAGCCAGAGCTCGCCGCGCAGATAGGCCGCGAACGCCGCCCTCGCCTCGCGTGCGTGACTCGTCAGGTAATGCTCCTCCAGGAGGGCCGCATCCACTCGCTCGGGCGCGGCGTAGACCTCGCGCCGGAGATGGTGCTCCAGGGCCGTGCGGGCCGTCAGCAGATCGAGGACGACGGCGCCGGCGAGCGGCAGGTTGACGAGCCGGGCGACGAAGGAGCGTCCCGCCGCCAAAGAGCCGTCGCCGGCCTCTCCGAGGCCCAAAGGGGAGACCAGAGCCAGTGCGCGCACCCGTCCCGGGTGGTCGAGCGCGGCGTGCACCGCATAGACGGCGGCGAGGCCGGCCCCCACCACGACCGCCGGCTCCCGCACCGCCCCGGTCAGGAAATCCTCGATCAGACTCAGATAGCCGTCGGGATGCTGTGCCCCCGCGGGTCCACGGGTGCGGCCCCAGCCCGGCAGGTCGGGGACGTAGACGCGGTGATTCTCCGCCAGGATCTCGGCGGCGGCCCGCCACTGGCCTGAACCGTAGCCGGGGCCAAAGGAGTGGAGAAGCAGGACCGGCGGACCGCTGCCCAGCTCCTGGAAGACCACCTCGCGTCCGGAGCGGCCGGTGTAGCGGTGAGCGCGGCCCCAGCGCGGCGGCTCCGGCCGACCGACCCGCCGGCGGAGCAGGGCCGCCGCCGCGAGCGGCACGCCGACCGCCACACCCGCCAGCAGCAGACGTCCGGCGATCCGGCGTCCACGGTGCTTCGGGAGCGACCGGCCCGAGCCTCTCGACATGGCCTCGGAGCATAGCATTGCGGGCGGTCGCGGCCGGCACGCTATAATTCCCGGCGGTAACGGAACCCCTTATGCCCGTGCACCCCATCGTTCGGCTCGGCCATCCCGCCCTGCGCACCCCGGCGCAGGCCATCGCCCCGGAACGCATCGGCACACCCGAGATCCAGTCCCTCATCGACGACATGGTCGAAACCATGCACGAAGCGAACGGCGTGGGGCTCGCCGCACCGCAGGTCGGTCTGGAGCTGCAGCTTTTCGTCTATCAGGCCGCAGGCCCGCCGGAGATCCCTCTTCACGTGGTCATCAATCCGATGATCCGGCCGCAGTCGGGCGAGCTGATCTACGACTGGGAGGGTTGCCTCTCGATCCCCGATCTGCGGGGGCTAGTGCCACGCCACCCTGCGGTGCGGGTCCAGGGTCTGGACCGCGAAGGCCGGCCGCTCGACTATCAGGTCTCCGGCTTCGAGGCCCGCATCGTCCAGCACGAGTTCGATCACCTGAACGGTGTCATCTTTCTCGACCGGATGCGCGATCTGCACTCGCTTGCCTTCCTCGAGGAATGGGAGCACTACATGATGGACCGCTCCCAGCAGGATCTCGACGAGACCGCGGTCGGTTGAGGTGGGTCGCGAGCTCGCCGTCCTCTGGGCAGGACGCCACCAGCGCTCCAACTGGGAAGAGATCTGTGCCTCTTACCGGCGGCGCATCGTGCACCTCGCGGTGGTGCGGGACGTGCCCGTCCGCGCCCGCGCTGGAGCGGACGATCCGCAGCGCCTGCGGCTGGAGGGTCAGGCGCTCCTCGCGGCGCTGCCGCCTTCGGCATGGAGCTTCGCTCTCGACAGCAGGGGCGAGATGCTCACCTCCGAGCAGCTTGCGGACCGGCTGGCCCGGCTGCGCAAGGAGTGGCCCCACCCCGTCGCCTTCCTGATCGGCTCCGACCTCGGCCTCGATCGTCCCGTGCTGGAAGCAGCCCGCGCCGTCCTCTCCCTCGGCCCCCTGACCCTTTCCCACGAGCTGGCACGTCTCGTGCTTTACGAGCAACTCTTCCGGGCGCTCTCGATCGAGGCCGGAATGAGTTATCATCGCGAGCCCTTGTAAAAGGCTGCTATGATAGGCGACCTTTTTTAGCGCGCCTGTCGAAAGGAGAAGCTAGCGTGGCCAGAACAGAGAAGGCCAAGGTGGCCGCCGCCGAGGTGCCCCGGGATCGGTTTCAGGCCCTGCGCGAGCGGTTGCAAAACCAGCGAGCCGAGATCCTCGATATGTACAAGCAGGATCTCCGGGCGGGGCAGGAATCCGCGGACGACGGGACCGAGGACATCGTGGATCGCGCCAACAACGCCTACAATCGTGAGCTCATGTTCTCTCTGTCGGACAACGAGCGGGCGACGCTGCTCCAGATCGAGAACGCGCTGAGGCGGATGGATGAGGGGAGCTACGGGAAGTGCGCGAACTGCGGGCAGATGATCAGCATCCAGCGTCTTGAAGCGGTGCCGTGGGCGCGCTTCTGCATCGATTGCCAGGAGCTCGCCGAGAAGGGGCTCCTCGAAGTCGAGGCATCGTAGGCGACGTCGTTTTCCGGAGGGCGGGGAGTGCCGCGGGCCTCCTCGCCTTTGCGTTTGCAGATGGCTGATTTGGTCGCGACCTTTCTTTCCCGGAAGACGGGATCCCAGGTTCGCCTGGTCCACGGTGACCTGGTGCTGGCCGAGCCGGCCGCCCAGCGTGCCGCCGCGGCGCTGGCGCAGGCCGCGGGCCTCGCTTCCGAAGCCATCGAGGTCCACCGGCGCCCGGCCTCGCTCTCGCCTATCCTTCAGGACCTCCGCACCTATTCGCTCTTCACCACCGGCAAGGTCGTGCTGGCGATCGGCTCTGCCGTTTTCGCGGACCGCAGCGCCGCCGGCGAGCTGATCGACGACGCCGCCGAGGCAGTGCCTCTCGGCGCGCCCGAGGGCTCGCTCTCGGCGCGCGAGCGGCAGGCAGCCTCGCGCCTCCTCCAGGCGCTGCGCCTCTTCGACCTGGATCCCTACTCCGGCGCGCCCGAGCGCGTCCTCGGCGAGCTGCCAGGCTGGGTGCTGGAAGGCGGAAAAGCGGCTCGCGGCGGCGGCCGGGGGCGCGGCAAACGGCAGGTGGAGGATCTTCGCGCCGGGCTCGTCTTTCTCCTCGAAGCGGCCCGCCGGGAGGGGCTCCAGGGCACGGCGGAGAGCGACCTCTCGGAGCTTGCGGAGGTCGTCCGCAGCGGCCTGCCGCAGGGGCACTCCCTGGTCCTCGCCGAGAGCGCCGTGGCGGGGGACCACCCGCTCGTCCGGCTGCTGGCTGAGCGCGGCGCCGTGCTGGAGGTAGGCCGGGTCGAGTCCGAGCGGGGAAGCTGGCAGGGTATCGAGCGGGTTGCCGAAGAGCTCGCCGGCCAAACCGGAGTCGGCATCACCGCGGACGCCGTTACGGAGCTGGCGCGCCGCACCCTGCGGCAGGAGAGCGACGGCCGGGGGCGGTCGACGGGCGGTGTCGAGGCGGACTCGACGGCCCGCTTCGCCGCCGAGTACCGCAAGCTCGCCAACCTGGCCCAAGGGGAGGGAGACCCGCGGATCGACCGCCAGCTCGTCGAGACGACGGTCGAGGATCGCGGGGAGGAGGACGTCTGGCAGCTCCTCGACGCTATCGCGGCGGGACGGGGCGGCGAGGCTCTCGACCGGCTCCGTCGCCTGCTGAACGCCGCCGCTGACCCGCTCGCGGCGCGGCTCACCTTCTTTTCTCTCCTCGCCTCCTTCTGCCGCCAGCTCGTCGCCGTATGCGGCATGATGCGCCTGGCTCGAGTCCCCGCCGGCGAGAGCAACTATGGCCGTTTCAAGAGCAGCCATGCTCCGGCCCTGCAGACGGAGATCCCCACCGGCGGCAAGAATCCCTTGGCCGGGCTCCATCCCTTCCGGCTCCACCGTGTCTACCTGGCGGCTTCCCGCCTCCCCGAGCCGCTGCTGGCACGGCTCCCTGCCGACCTTCTGGATACCGAGCTGCAGCTCAAGGGCGAGAGCGCCCAAGCCGATGTGGCGCTTGCCCGCCTGGTGGCTCACCTGAGCCAGGCCGGCCGGCGAGCCTGAGGTTCAGGATTACCCTCTGCCGGAGGCACCGCGCGGGAAGCCGTACTCCAGGCGCAGCCGCTGAAACGTGTCGAGCCGCGGCCCGCGCTGGTCGCGGCGGAGCGAGCCGATGTCGATCTCGACGTCGAAAGCGCCGGCTTCCAGGGCTTCCTCCAGCAGGAAGCGGAAGGTCTCTTCGCCGCTTCCTGCGCCGGCCAGAGAGAAGAGAATATGGGTCGCGATCCCCTCCGCCGTCAGAGCTCGCACCGCCGCCATCCATGGCTCTGGATCTTTCGCCTTCGAGACGGGAATGACCATTCGCACGGCGACCGTATGCAGCCGGTCCATCTCCACGAGCAGATCGAGCTCGCGAACGATGTGGAATGTGGCGGTTGTGATCGCGATCTCGCGCCCCTCTTCGAGCCGCAGGATCTTCCGTAGCGGGCTCTCCGCGCGTCCCGGTGCATAGGGAGCCGCCGGCGAGCCGACGACGATCGGCCCCTGGCGGAGCAGGGACCTGCGCAGCTTCCGCTCGAGCACCGTTGCGGGATCCGATTGCAGGGCCGGGGAGAGAACGAAGAGGAGAGGGAGGGGGAGCGTCTCTTGCCGAATCATGTTACGCTCTTTTTACGCCATTCGCCCTGGGTCTGTCAAGGCCCACCTCAATCCCCGATCGGGAATCGGAAATCCCAAATACAATCGCGCCGTCATGCCCGAGCTGCCTGAGATCGAAGTGCTGCGCCGCAGCCTGGAGCCCCACCTGACAGGCGACAGGATTGAGCGCGTCGAGGTGAGAAACCCGGCGATGCGCGAGCCGGTGGAGACGGCGCGGCTGCGGCGCGGCGCCCAGGGACGCGAGGTGATGGCCCTGCGCCGGCGGTCGAAGTACCTGCTGATCGACCTCGAAGGCGGGTGGACGGTGGCGGTCCATCTCGGCATGAGCGGCCGCCTGACGCTCGTGCCGGCAGGAACGCCTCGCGAGCCTCACGAGCATGTGGCCTTCCACCTGCGGTCAGGCCGGCGGCTGCGCCTGCGGGACCCACGGCGCTTCGGCCTGGTCTTCGCGCTGCCGACCGCCGAGCTGGCGGAGGATCCCCACTTTGTGCAGCTCGGCGTCGAGCCGTTGGAGGCAGGATTCTGCGCCGCGACTCTGGCCGGCGCGGCGGCTGGGAGGCGTGGTCCGGTCAAAGCCTTCCTGATGGATCCGCGGGTGGTGGTGGGAGTGGGGAACATCTATGCGTCCGAGTCGCTCTTTCGCGCCGGGATCCACCCGGAACGGCCGGTGTCGCGGATCTCCCGCGAGCGCTGGCAGCGGTTGGCGGACTCGGTGGTGGCAGTGCTCCGACAAGCCATTGCCGAAGGCGGGACGACCCTCAACGACTTCGCAGACGGCGAGGGGCGCAGCGGCTATTTCCAGGTGTCGCTCTCCGTCTACGACCGCGAGGGAGCTCCGTGTGTGGCGTGTGGGCGGCCGGTGCGGCGGATCGTCCAGGCCGGCCGCAGCACTTTTTACTGTCCCCGCTGCCAGAGATGACCCGGGGACGGATAGAATCCGTTTCGTCGTCCCCGGCCGAACGGAGCCCCTCATGATCGAGACCGCGCCGCTGCTGGACCCTCTCGTCTCGGCGCTGAAGTTCAAACCCTGCGTCCTGGGGGTCGCGGGAGGTACTGGCTCGGGCAAGACCACGGTGGCCCGATCCATTCTGGAGGCGGTGGGCGCCGAACGCATCACTCTGCTCGAGCAGGACAGCTACTACCGCGACGTCGACTGGCGCAGCGAGGCCGAGCTGCTACACCACAACTTCGACCACCCGTCGGCCCTCGACAACGAGCTGCTCGTCTCGCACCTGGCCGCCCTCAAGGCCGGCCATCCCATCGAGGTGCCGATCTACGACTTCGTGCGCCACCGCCGCACCGCGCGCACCCGGCGGGTGATGCCCCAACCCGTGATCCTTCTCGAAGGGATCCTGATCTTTGTCGAGGCCAGCCTGCGCGAGCTGCTGGACTTCAAGATCTACGTCGACACCGACGCCGACCTGCGCCTGATCCGCCGGCTCGGCAGGGATATGGCGGAGCGGGGACGGACCGTGCAGGACGTGCTGCGCCAGTATCTGGGAACGGTCCGTCCCATGCACCTCGAGTTCGTGGAGCCTTCCAAGCGGTGGGCGGATATCATCATCCCGGAGGGAGGAGAGAACCGGGTGGCGCTGGAGATGGTGGTGGCGCACGTAGAGCAGCTTCTCGGAGGCAGATGAGGCGGTGCCCTCCTATCTGTTGCGGGTAGGGACCCGTTTCGAAGCGGCACACCATCTGAGCTCCTACAAAGGGGCCCCCGAGCCCAGCCATGGCCACTCCTGGCGAGTGGAGGCGGCGCTGGCCGCTACGGAGCTGGATGCCGAAGGGATGGCTTACGACTTCGTCGCGGTGCAGGGCGTGCTGCGCGAGCTCGCGGCGCGGCTCGATCATCGCGACATCAACACCGTCCCCCCTTTCGACCGCGCCAGTCCGACGACCGAGCGGATCGCCGCGTGGTTTTTCGCCGGTCTTACCGAGCGGCTGCCGGATGCGCCGCTCGTCGAGATCACCGTGTGGGAAGGCCCGGACTGCTCGGCTACCTTCCGGCCCTAGGCCTCCTTGACAGTCGTCCTCCCGACCGTTAGCGTCTGCCGTCATCCATGAAAATAAAACGAGCTCTCCCGCCGATCGCGTTCGCCGTCGCTTCGCTCGCCGCCGGTTGTGGCGGCAAAGCGACCCCCGTGGCCCGGGTGGAGGTGAATCCTCACCAGGTGCGCCTGCCGTTCTCCCAGGCCCAGACGCTCCACCTCACCTGGACGCCCACCGCGGCTTTGGATGATGACCAGCCGACGGTCTTCATCCATCTGCTCGACGACCGGCGGAAAGTGGCCCGGACCTTCGACCATGCGTTCCCCCAGCACTGGCGGGAGGGCACGCCGGTCTCTTACGACGTCAAGCTCTATCAGTCGGCCATGGCGCCGCCGCTTCCCGCCGGCAAGTACGAACTCACCCTCGGCCTCTACGGCAAGGACCGCAAGCGCTGGGCGCTGGACGGCCTCGGCGAACCGGTGGGCCGGGACGAGTACAAGGTGGCCGAGGTCGAGGCGCCCGCCCAGAGACCCAACCCGCGGTTCGCTTTCTCGAATGCCTGGCAGCCCGCGGAGGCCGGCGGCGACCGGCAGGTGCTGGCGCGGCGCTGGATGGCGGAGCGGGCGGTGATCCGCCTCGTCAATCAGCGCGGCCCCGGCACTGTGTGGATGGTCGTTCAGGTACCGGAAACGAAATCGTCGGATTACAAGGTGGTTCTCGATCCGGGTGCCACCGAGCCGTCCGTGATGGCCGTCGGCAGTTGCGGCCATGGGGAGGCCAATCTCACCGGGTCTGGCCTGCACGACGCCGAGCTGGCGATGGAGGCGCCGCCGCCGGGCGGGTTCTGCCGCGTTCTCCTGACTTCTAACTTCGTGCTCGAGCCGTCGATCGCAGGGCGGAAGCGCTCCGTCTCGCTGGAGAACATCGCATGGGTGCCGGCCGGCGGCGGCCGCAAGGCCGGCGGTGGACGCAGGGCACGACACCAGGGACAGAAGCCGGCTGCACCCGCGGCGCCGCAATAGGGCCGCCGCATGAAGCAGAAGGCCACCATCCTCCGGCCCGAACAGGAGGATTACCTCGAGCGTCTCCTGCCGCCGCGCCATTCCATCCTGCGGGAGATGGAGGAACGGGCGGCGCAAGAGGACATTCCGATCTCCGATCCCGAGGTCGGAAGGCTGCTCTCGATCCTGGCTCGTGCCACCGGGGCCCGCTCGATCCTGGAGCTCGGCACCGCCATCGGCTATGGCACGCTGTGCCTGGCGCTCGGCGCGCCCGAAGCCAGGGTGGTGTCCATCGATCCCGACGCAGAGCGGCTGGCTTCGGCACGGAATTACCTGGAACGCGCAGGAGTCGCCGGCCGCTTGGAGCTGATCGAGGGCGCGGCCCTGGAAGTCCTCCATCACCTTCAGGGGCCGTTCGATCTGGTCTATCTCGACGCGGTGAAGACGGAGTACCGGCGCTATCTGGACCAGGTACTGCCCATTCTTCGCGTCGGAGGGCTGGTGGTCTGCGACAACCTGCTGTGGAGCGGCCGCGTAGCCGCGCCGGCCGAGGACGAAGACCGCGACACGGAGGCCCTGCGTTCCTTCAACGGTTATCTGATGATGCACCCACAACTGCAGGCTGTCGTGCTCCCCGTGGGCGACGGCCTCGGCGTTGCCGTCAAGCTCAAGCCCACCATCCTCGAGATGGGCGGACCGTTCTAGCCCTCCCCTCCCCTCTCTTTCGCCTCACCGGGAGAGGAGGGAGACAGAGGGCTCATAGCCGCGTCCGCACCTCCTCCAGCCGGCGCCGCAGCTCGCAGGCGGTGGCGGGCCGGCGGGAACGCGAGCGGTGGAGCGCATCGCGGAAGAACTCTGCCAGCGCCTCGTCGTGCTGCGGGCAGACCTGGGCGAAGTCCGGCACCCGGCCGGCCAGCACGCGGTCCATGACCTGCTGGTCGCTGCCGCCGAAAACCTTGCGCCCCAGGAGGCATTCATAGAGCACCACCGAGAGGCTCCAGAGATCGAAGGAGGCGTCCGCCGGATGACCGCTGAGCGCCTCCGGCGAGAGATAGGAGAGGGTGCCGACGAACCGCAGTCCGGGAGGGAGGTCTGAGCCCGCGCGATCGTTCCATACAGCGACCGAGGGGACGAGGTCCGGCTCGTCGTCGGCGTCCTCCAACTCCTCCAGATCCTCCTCTCGCCGCAGCTCGAACATGACGCGAGCGATGCCGAAATCCATCAGCTTGGGCAGGCCGTCCCGAGTGTAGCCGATGTTGCTCGGTTTGATGTCCCGATGCAGGATGTCCGCCGCGTGAAGCTGTGCCAGCGCGGCGGACATGGCGATACCGAGTTCCACGGTTTCGAGGGGCGGGACCTCGCCGTTCGCGGCGATGCGCTGAGCGAGCGTTCCACCCTCGAGGAGCTCCAACACCAGCATCGGCGTCCCCCGCCAGGTCTCCATGCCGTAGATCGGAGCCAGATTTGGATGCGAAACGGTCGCCGCCGTTCGCGCCTCGCGCCGTAGCCGCATGGCGCCTTCGGGCGAGACCTGGCGCAGGGTCTTGATCGCCACTGGACGGCCGAGCGCCAGGTCGGTGCCCTGAAAGACGATCCCCATGCCGCCTACGCCGAGCCGTCGCTCGAACCGGAACTTGCCGGTCAGCACGTGCGGGACGTTCGAGAATTCCAGACGTCGGCTGCAAGTGCGGCAGAAGACGGTGAAGGAAGGGTGCAGGGCGCCGCACTTGGAGCACTCTTTGGCGTGCTCTCCCATCAGGCTCGGGAGGTCGGAAGGCGTCGCGTCCTCAGGCGGGGCCAGCGGATCGAGCCAGGAGCGCTGCTGCGGCGGCAGCGCTCTCCCCTGCTCCAGCTCGAGCACCCAAGCGGCGCTGCTGGCGATGGCGTGCAGGAGCTGCCGGTCCTCCTTGATGAAAGGCAGGCCGCTCTTCTTCTCGCCGAGGCCCACCAGCCCGAGGAGCGAACCGTCCCGTGCCAGGATCGGTACGATGAGACGGAAGCCGCTGTCCACCAGCCAGTGGCGCTCCTTCTCCGGCAGCTTCAGCAGGGCGGATTGGGGATTCTCGAAATCGACCTCCAGG
This sequence comes from Thermoanaerobaculia bacterium, assembly GCA_036002325.1. Classification (GTDB taxonomy): domain Bacteria; phylum Acidobacteriota; class Thermoanaerobaculia; order Multivoradales; family UBA5704; genus DATARR01. Next base: position 16,270 of record DASYTJ010000016.1, read on the forward strand.
GGATCGCTGGCATTGGAGATGGCGAGCGCGAGAGCCGAAGACGAATCAAGCCTCCGGGCGCGATTCCGTGGATCGACCAGCACGCCGGAGCGAGGATCGAGCACCAGCATCGCGATCGCTTCGAGGTGGAGCGCGAGATCGATCTCCCGCGAAACCAGATTGGCCAGAGTGGCGGACTCCTGGATGGAGCGGATCCGCTCGACGAGCAGCGTGAGGATCCGGCGGGCGTCGTACTGCTCGCGGAAGAAGCGCCGGTCGAGAGCGTCGAGGAGCCGCCGGCTATAGCGCAGGCCAGCGGCGCCGATGAGGATGACCGAGAGAAGGAAGAGGAGACGGCCGCCTGAAAACAAGGCGATCAGCGACTCACCCCGGTGGGCATAGAGATAGAAAGCGAGGGCGGTCATGGGCACGGCGATCAACGCGAGTGCGGTATAGCGGGCCAGGGCATATTGCAGCCCCCGCCGCGCGATCAGCCTGACGTCCAGAACCCGATGGACGAGAACGGTGTACGGCACGGTGACCGGCAGCGTGAGCCCGGGCAACAGCACGCCGATGACGATGCCCAGCTTGAGCCGCGGGTGGGCGAGGGTGAAAGGACGATAGCCGGGGGCGAAGAGCTCGAGCAGCACTTCGGCGAGCATCGGACCGAAGGTGATGGCGAGCAGCTCCAGGAACATACGGGCTCGGCGCTGCTCGGCCTTCTGGGCGAAGCGAGCCTTCCACAGCAGCAGCGGGAAGGCCGCGCCGGTGAGGGCCAGCGCCAGGCTGTAGTAGAACCCCTGGCCGCGCTGGGGAGCGAACCAGGAGAGCGCCGCCCAGAGACCGCGACTGCCCGGAGCGTGGTGCGCCGCGAAGCGCAGGAGGTTGAGGATGAAGAGCAGAAGGCCGGCCACCGCGCTTATGCGGACCACAACCTGGATCCGCCTCCGGCTGACCAGCGACGGAGATGGGCTGGGGAAGTCGCGCACGAACGTCCAGAGAAAGTAGGCCATGAAGCCGTCCAACTCCATGGCGTCGGCCAGAGCGAAAACGCCTCCGTCCGGCCCGGCTCGGGAGAGGATCGTCAGCGGCTTGTTGCACCAGGACGTGGCGGTGACCAGGAAGAAGCCGCCGAGCGCCAGCGCTCGCCGGTCCTCGCGGCCGCCGAGCAGGAGGAGGGCCGCCGTCGCGCCGAACGCGGCGGCGAACAGCCCATAGAAGATGTAGGGAAAGAAGGGATCGCGGCCGGCGGCGCTCCCGTACGTCACGCAGAATGCGGCCAGTCCCAGGGTCAGCTTGAAGCCGGCCAGCAGCGGGACAACCCGCATCAGATGAAGATTTCTCAGCACACGACGACCGCGCGGTCACTTACTAAAGAGGGTCCGGCGCAGGCGGGCAGAGATCGGTCTGCGAAGCTTCCTGCACCGCCGCAGCCGACTCGTAGACCTCGTTGGGAGTGATTGCCGTAGCGCCGAGGGTGGTCGCTTTCAAGGCCGCGAGGCTGCCGATGGCGCGGATCCGATCGAGCACCTGTACCGCCTGCGTCTCCCACTCCTCATCGATGATCTCGGGAGTGATCGCGTTGAAGTACCACCGGTGCAGCTCCAGCGCCGCTTCCTGCGATACCCGGATCGCTCCGGTCCCCTGCCCGAAAGCGATCAAGATCTGAGCCATGATTCCATCCTGGGTATAGGCCATGGTTTCCTCCTAGGGCACACGAACGCCCTGTAGTTGGACCGCCGTCACCACTGCGAGAACGGGCGCCGGATCGATCACAACAGAGAACAACAAACCCCCACACTGTTTCAGTAGAGACGATTGTAAATCCGGAATTCCCGCCCCGTCAAGCTTCTCAGAGGGAGAAACGGCAGCGGAGCCGGGTGTTTAGTCGCCCATCCGGTGAGCGATTAGCCTTGATCGATCTCGCGATGAATTCCGCTTCATGCGGCGAGGCGGGGACGCAAAGCCGCGAGCCGCGTCTTGAACTCGCGCGCGCTCGCCGGCCGGCGGCCGATGGTCTTGTGGAGAGCCGAACGGAAGAATTCGCCGAGCAGCCCTTCGTGCTCGGGACAGGCCTGAGCGAAATCGGGAACGCGGCCATGCCGGATGCGGTTCATCAACTGGTGGATGTCGCCGCCGCTGAAGATCTTACGGCCGAGCAGACACTCGTAGAGGACGATGGCGAGGCTCCACAGGTCGAAGGAGGTGTCGGCCGGCTCGCCGTTCAGGGCTTCGGGAGAAAGATAGGAGAGGGTGCCGACGAGTTGCTTCGAGACGGTGGCCGAGGAGGGCGTACGGTTCCAGACCGAGGTCGCTGGCAGCAGGACGGAGCTCTCGTCCTCGCCGGCGGGCGGGGGTACTTCCAGATCGCGGCGCAGGTCGAACATGACGCGGGCGATGCCGAAGTCCATCAGCTTCGGAACGGCGTCGCGGGTGTAGCCGATGTTGCTCGGTTTGATGTCGCGGTGGAGGATGTCCGAAGCGTGGAGGTGCTCGAGGGCCTCCGACATGGCGATCCCCAGCGCCACCGTCTCGGCGGCCGCGAGCGGGCCCTTCTCGATACGCTGCGTGAGCGTTCCTCCCTCCAGCAGCTCCATCACCAGGATCGGTGTGCCCTGCCAGGTCTCCATGCCGTAGACTGGAGCGAGGTTCGGGTGGGAGACGGCCGCCGCCGTGCGCGCTTCCCGCCGCAGACGCATGGCATCCTCGGGCGAGACCCGCCGCAGAGTCTTAACGGCCACCGGCCGGCCGAGGGAGAGGTCGGTGCCACGGTACACCACGCCCATGCCGCCCGTGCCGATCCGGCGCTCGAAGCGGAATTTCCCCGGCAGCACATAGGGCAGGTGGGAGGGCTCGAGCCGGCGGCTGCAGGAGCTGCAGAAGACGGTGTAGGAGGGGAATAGCCGGCCGCAATGAGGGCATTCCTTGGCCAGCTCCGCTCCCACCGTGGCAGGATCGGGGAACGGCAGTGCGGGCTCGCCCTCCGCGGGCTCCTGCCAGCTCCGCTGCGACGACCCCAGCGAACGGCCCAGCTCCAGCTCCAGCACCCAGGCGGCGTTGCTCGCGATGGCCCGCAAGAGCTGGCGGTCCTCCCGGAAGAAGGGCAGGCCGCTCTTCTTCTCACCCAACCCGATCAGGCCGAGCAGCGAGCCGTCCCGCGCCAGGATCGGCACGAGGAGCCGGAAGCCGCTGTCCACCAGCCAGTGCCGCTCCTTCTCCGGCAGCTTGGCCAGGGGCGAACGGGCGTCCTCGAGATCGACCGTCAGCGGTTCGCTGGCGCTCGCGATCAGCGTCGCGAGATGCGAGGAGGCGTCCAGCCGGCGGCCGCGGACCTTGGGATCGGCGAGCATCCCCGAGCGGGGCTCGAAAGCCATCAGCGAGACGCTCTCCGGATGGAGCGCGAGATCGGTCTCCCGGCAGAGCAGGTTCGAGAGGTCCGCGACGCTGTTGGTGGCGCGGATGCGCTCCACCAGCATCGTCAACGTCTGCCGGGCATCGTACTGCTCGCGGAAGAAGTGCCGGTCGATCGAGTCGAGAAGGGTCCGCCGATAGCGCAGCGCCGCGAGCCCCACCGCGGCGGAAGAGGCGAGCAGCGGCAGGTGCGCGCCCGAGAAGATCTCCTGCAGCTTGCGGTCGCGGTGCTGGTAGAGAAAGACGAGTAGCGCAACCAATGGCACGACGGCGAGGCCGAGCGCCGAGTAGCGGGCCAGGGCATACTGTAGCGCCCGCCGCGCGATGAGCCGGACGTTCAGCACGCGGGCCACGGCCACGGCGTAGGCGGTGGTGAACGGAACGGAAAGCAGGCAGGGGAAGAGGAGGAACCGGGATACGTCCACTCGCCGCGTACCCACGTCCATCCAAGCCCTGTAGGCCGGGCTCACCAGCTCAAGGACGATCTGCAGGAAAAGCGGCGACAAACCCAGCACCAGGGCGGCGACGAACAGGCGGGCGCGCCGCCCCTCCTCTCCGGCGGCGCTGCGGGTGCGCCAGAGCAGCATCGCGAAGGCGAGGATCACCAGCAGAAGCAGGGGCCCGTAGTACTCGTAGCTGGGCTTCGGCGGCACCAGCGCTGGCGGTGTGGCGCCGCCCCTAGCGGCCTTGTCGAGCAGTCGGACGAGCTGCCAGGCGACGCCGGCGAAGGCCAGACCCAAGGCTACCCGGCGGCCCAGGGAGAGCAACCGCTGCACCTTGAAAGACGAGACGCTGTTCGGAAACTCCTGGGCGAACGACCAGAAGAAATAAGGCAGGAAGGCGTCCGCCGGCAGCACGTAGAGGATGAGGGCGGGCCAGCCCCAAACGCCGGTTGTGGACTGCGCCGCGGCCAGCAACGGCCGATTGGTGAACGGCGTCGCCAGGATGAAAAAGAACGACCCGAGGGAGATCGCGCGGTCGTCGCCTCGCCCCGAGGTGAGGAGAAACAGCCCCGCCGCCGCAAAGGCCAGCATGAAGAAACAACGGAAGCCGGGGGAGAGGATGGTCTGCTGGAAGACGTTCTGAGGGTGGCTCTGCTCCCAGGCGAAGCCCGCGACGCCCCCCAGGATCTTGAGGGCGGCCAATGCCAGGAGGAGTCGCGTCCAGGAGCTGCTCTTCAAGGCATCGACCGCCGTTCAGACCGGCTCAGATATCGCCTGGATCCGGGCAATACGGACAGGCGGACTCCATCTCGACGGTGCGGGCAGCCTCCTTCAGGTTCTCTTCCATGATGGGAGAGCCCTTGGCGGCCGCTCTCTGCCCCATGAGGTGGAATCGGCCCAGGAATTCCGTCCCATGCTTCTTCCAGACCTGGTGCGGAGTGCCCTCCACCTTTGGGTGGTCCTTTTTTTTGCCGAGCCATTTGGAGTATCGCTCGTGGAACCATTGGGAGGCGGCGTCATCGATCTTGGCGGCTCCGCAGCCCTGAGCGAAGGCGTAGACCGCTTGCACCAACAAATGCTCCTGTTTGTTCTCGTTCGGCATGACTTCCCTCCGAATTCTAACGGGTAAACACCTGGATCGGTTCGCGCTGCCGCACTGCCGCAGATCGATGCCGACTGCAAGGCATTGGATGTGGACGAAGAATAAATTTTAGGACAAAAGGAAACGGAGCGTCAAGGCGGCCTCAACCCCAACCCCTCTCCTAAAGGAGAGGGGTTGGGGGATGAGGTCGCGCGCGGGTCTTCCGTCACCCAGCCGGGGAAGGTCAGTACTTGACGCTGCAGCCGTAGGGCTTCGTCGAGGCCGGCTCGGGGCTCTTACCCGCCTTCTCGGCGTTGAGGCCGCCGCCGACGTAGTTGACGCGCTCCGCCTTCGCCTTGCGGCCCGGAGGATCGTCATCGATGGCGCCGTTGTAGGCGATCTTGCCGTCCTTGGCGATGATGAACATGTGCGGGGTGGTCTTGGCGTCGTAGGCGTGGCCGATCTTTCCCGTCTCGTCGTAGAGCACCGGGTAATTGATGCCGTTCTTCTGGTTGTAGGCCAGGGTCTCGGCCGGTTTCAAGTAGTTGGAGTGGTCGAGACTGGTGCTGTTGATCCCCAACCACACGACCTCGCCGTGCTGCTTGGCCAGCTCCGACATCGTCTTCTCCCGGGCGTGGCGGTCCGAGAACGGGCAGTTCGGGTTCACCCATTCCAGCACTACGACCTTGCCCTTGTAGTCGGCCAGCGAGTAGGACTTGCCGTCCGCTCCCTTGAGATTGAAAGCAGGCGCCGTCTCTCCCACCGCGCTGCCGGCGAAGGCGGGCAGCGCGAAGAGCGAGAGGAGGGCAAGGCCGAGGAGCAGGGTGCGGATGCTTGGTTTGTCGTGCATGTTCAACCTCCTGAAGTCCGGTTTGCGGGCGGCTCCCGTGAGATGGACGGAAGCCGGTCTGTGGATCGATGCGAGCGGCTGGCCGCGGCCGGGCGCGGCGCCAGCCGGTTGTCGTCCGCGAGCCACGAGGCTCCGGCGGCGCAGGCGGCGAGACCCAAGGCGAGGGCGAAGCGCAGCGCCTTGCCGGAGGCCTCCCGGGCGCGTAGCCAGGCGAGCAGGGCCATGCCGATCAGGCACAGCTCGATCCAGGCGAGCCCTTCCGGGCGCACCTGGCGAGAGAGGACACGAAGCACCCAGAAGACGCTCGCCCCGGCGAGGAAGCCGAGGCCCTCGCGCAGCCGCGGCAGCCACGCCGGGGCGGCGGACGAAAGGCGGACTGCCGCCGGGACCGCGGCGAGAATGACGTACGGCAACGCCAGCCCGAATCCGACGACGGCGAAGACGGCACAGACCGCCGCCGGTCCGCGGCTGAAGGCATAGCCGAGCGGCTCGTCGAGCATCGGCACCGGCCAGGCGAGGGCGAGCGGTACGGTGAACAGCCCGGCGAGCAGGTGGCGCCCGGTGCCGGACCGGGAGGAGCTTGCCGCGAGGGGGATTTCCACCAGACCCCACAGATTGAGGGCGAGCAGCGCCGAAGCGACGGCGAGCAGGGCCCCCATAGCCGGCTCCTGGAGCTGGATTCCCCAACCGACGGAATATCCCGCCCGGCGCGCCGCGAGGGCCAGCGCGGCGAGCATCCAGCAGCCGCCGACGATGCCCGTGGCCGCCGCCGCAGCCCGCTCGCGTGCTCCCGAACCGCCCTGCCGAAGCGCGAGCACCTCTCCGGCGAGGAGGGCCAGCACCGTGGGCGACAGGTTCAGCAACGCGCCGCCGAGCAGCGCCCAGAGCAAGAGCCGCGACAGCCGGTCCGGAGCTCCGGCAGGCGTCCTGCCGGGTTTCGCGGCCGATCCGGTCACGACCTCGACCTCCCGCCGCGTTGCGAGGCTGAATCTCTCGTCTCCTCGGGAGAGGTTCGAGACCGTCCAGGCGAAGGCCACTTTCGACGGCAGCGGGTTCCCTGCCTCGCGCGGCTTGAGCGGTACGTGGAAGATCACGGCGTCCTGCAAGACCTTCACGCGCGGCCGGCCCGCGTCCAGCGATTCATGGCTCTCCAGAAAGAGATCGGTCTCTCCCGGCTTCGCGGTGACTCCGCGGAGACGGATTTCCAGGTCCGGCTCTCCGGGGCGGGCGGCGTCCAGCAGCGTGCCGATCTGGAGACCCGGCACTTCCGCCGCGGTCCGCGGCAGGCGATCGAGCCAGCTCTGGAGCAGCGGCGCGGTGTCCGGATCCGTCACCGCCGGCTCTCCCAGCGGCTGCTCCAGGGTGAGCGTATAGCGGTAGGGGATGCAGTCGACCTCGCAGACCAGGTAATCGAGGTCGGCCTTGATGAAGACCGCATCGCCGCCGGTCAAGGCATTCCTTGCAGTGGATGGATCTTCAGCCGCAGGATCGTCTTTCCTGGGAGACCCGGGCGATGGCAGGGCGTCCGGCCAGATGGTCGCACGCACCGGATACACCACCTCGTCCGCGTAGCCGAAGGCCACCAGGCCGCCGGGCAGATCGAAGCGGTGGGGCGTGGGCCAGAGCAGCTCCGGTTTGCCGAGGATCTCGGCCGGCTGGAAGGTGACCGAAGGCGGAAATCCGGCGTCGCCGCTGTTCTTCCAGTAGACGTGCCAGCCGGGGGCCAGGCGGAAATGGAGTCCCAGGATCAGCTCGCCGTCCCGGGAAGCGATCTGCCAGGGGCTGATGAGCCGCACCCTCGACTGCGGGTTGACCGACCATTGGCTCGCGGCGGGCCGGGCGGGGCTCGGCACGAGAAGGGCGGCCGCGATGGCGGCGCAGAGGAGTGTGCTCTTCGACGGGTTCATGACGACCCTCGCGCAAAGCCTAACCCAGGAGGGCGCAGATGGAATTTCCAGGGGGATCGGTTTTACGGGGAATTTACGCTTCGAAACCTCACCCCCCGGGCCCCCTCTCTACCAGTGGAGAGGGGAGAGAGAGGACTATTCTGCGCACGTTCCCCCTCTCCAGCTCCGCTGGAGAAGGGGCCAGGGGGTGAGGTTTCGAAGGGCATATCCTCTAAGATTCCTCAAGCCCGCTGAAGACTCCCCCCATGCGCGTCCACTTTACCAACCTCGGCTGCAAGCTGAACCAGGCGGAGATCGAGCGCCTGGCGCGCCAGTTCGCCGCGGCCGGGCACGAGGTGGTGGGCTCGCTCGCGGAGGCGGATCTCCACGTCGTCAACTCCTGTACGGTGACCCACCTCGCGGCGCACGACTCGCGCAAAGCGGCAGGGCGGGCGCGGCGGCGAGGCCTTCCGGCGCGTACGGTGCTGACCGGCTGCCATGCCGCCGTCGAGGGGCCGGTCTCCGGCGTGGACCTCGTCGTCCCCAACGCCGAAAAGGACCGCCTCCTCGACCGCGTCCATGCAGCGTTTCCCGAAGCCGTTCCCGCTACGGCGGAGGAGGTGCCCTCCATCCCCTGCGCGTCCCTGCCGTTCGCCAACACCCGGGCCCTGGTCAAAGTGGAGGACGGCTGCAACATGCGCTGCTCCTTCTGCGTCATCCCCTTCACCCGCGGGCCGCAGCGGAGCCGTCCGATGTCCGAGGTCGTCGAGGAGATCCGGACGCTCGTGCGCCGGGGCTATCGCGAAGTCGTTCTCACCGGCGTCCAGATCTCGGCCTACCGCTGGGGCGACACGCGTCTGGCGGAGCTGGTGCAGACCGTTTTGACGGAGACGGATGTCCCTCGCCTGCGCCTGACCTCGATCGCGCCGTGGGACCTCGACGGCCGGCTGCTCGATCTGTGGTCGGACCGCCGCCTCTGCCGTCATCTCCATCTCTCCCTGCAGAGCGGCTCGACCGCGACGCTCCGGCGCATGCGCCGGCCCTATACGGCCGAGGGCTACCTCGAGCTCCTCTCCCGGGTCCGCGAAGCCGTTCCGGGCGCCGCCGTCACCACGGACCTCATCGTAGGCTTCCCCGGCGAGACCGAGTCGGAGATCGAAGAGAGCCTCGCCACCGTCGAGGCCGCCGGCTTCGCCAAGGTTCACGTCTTCCCCTACTCTCCGCGTCCCGAGACCGAGGCCGATGGCATGCCGGATCAGGTCTCCCCGGCGGAGAAGAAACAGCGTATGGAAAGGATGCTCGCGGTCGCCTCCCGCGCCGAGCGCGAGTTCCAGAAAGCGCATCTGGGAAGACGGGAGACGGTGCTCTGGGAGAAGCCGAAAAACGGCATGGGCCAGGGCCTGACGGACAACTATCTCCGCGTGCTCTGCGCCGACGGCGCGGCCCTCCGCAACCGCTTCAGCGAAGTGGAGCTGGCGGAGATCACCGAAGACGGCATCGCGGGCCGGATCGTCGCCTGATGGAGCTCGATCGGTGACGCCGCACCGTCCTCCCGCGTATGCAGGCCATGGACGGCGCCACCTCCCTCGGCTGCTTCGCGGCGATCGTTCATCTCGTCTTCTGGAGCCTGCTGCTCGGCGGCCGGGACGAGCTGAGTCCGAAGTGGAGGTGGGGTCTCGTGCTGGCGTGGCCCGCGGGCTGGTGGATCTCCTCGCAGATCCCGGGCGGCGGCTACGCCTTCATGTCGCTCGTCGCGCTGGCTGATATCGTGTTGATCCTGGCGGTTCTCGGAGGCGACGTCCGCCTTACCTGAAGGCATGCCCGTCGACAACCGGCTCTACGACACGATGGCCGATTCGTGGTGGGACGAGTCAGGGTTCCTGCACGTCCTGCGGGGCCTCAATCCCGGACGGTTCGGCTACATGAGGCGCATCCTCCTGGATGAGCTCGAGATCAATCTCCAGGGCAAGAAGACCCTCGACGTCGGCTGCGGCGGCGGCCTGCTCGCCGAGGAATTCGCGCGGCTGGGCTGCGACGTGACCGGCATCGATCCCTCTGAGCCATCCGTGGCGGTCGCTCGGGCCCATGCGCGGCAGGAGGGCCTCGCGATCGACTACCGGCGGGCGGCCGGCGAGCACCTCCCGTTCCCGGACGGCACGTTCGACATCGTCTACTGCTGCGACGTTCTGGAGCACGTCCAGGATTTAGGGAAGGTCATCGCCGAGATCTCCCGCGTACTCAAGCTGGGTGGAGTCTTCCTGTTCGACACCATCAACCGCACGCTGCGGAGCAAGCTCGTCGTCATCAAGCTCTTCCAGGAATGGGAGTGGACGAGCTTCATGCCGCCCGGCCTCCACGACTGGAACAAGTTCATCAAGCCTGGGGAGCTGCTCGCGCTGCTGGCCGCGAACGGTCTCCAGAAACGCGGTCTGACCGGTCTCTCCTCCGCGGCCAGCCCGATCCGCACGATCCGCCTGCTCCGTGCCCGCAAGCGGGGAGAGATCAGCTACTACGAAGCCGCCCGGCGGATCGGCCTGCGGGAGATACGGGACATGAGCGTGTCGTTCATCGGCTACGCGATCAAGATCCCCGCGCAGCCCTGATCCAGACGCGGCCTGCCACGATCCTCGGCAGGGTTAAAGCGTCGGCCTACCCTTTCCAGGATCTGGTACAGCCCGAACTTCGGCATCCTCAGAAAGCCGTACCATGCCGCGGCGGCGAGGGTCCCTTCGTTGAGCCATTCGCGCATCCAGTACTCGGCGTAGAGCGGATCGCGCTGCTTGAGCCCCGGGCCGTTCTCGATCGCCCAGCGGCGGTTGTAACGCTCGTGGACGCCGACGGGGGCGGAGAGTATGAGCGGCAGCCCAAGGGCGGAGAAGAAGGTCATCTCGCTGGGCTTGGTCCACAGGACGTCGGTCTCCGCGAGCAGCTCGTTGAAGCGGGGGAAGTACTCCTCGAGGCTCGCGGCGAGAAAGACGTCCACGCCGGAGCCGAGCCGGTCCTCGAGACCGGCTTCCTTCACCCACTGGTGGAACTTCGCGGCGATCTCCGCCCGCACGCCGGCCACCAGACAGAGGCGCAGCCGGTTCTCTTCGATCAGCGAATGCAGGCCCTTGAGAAGCGAGCGCGCGAGGTCGGCTTGCGCGCCGGCCCCGCCCACCGAGAAGGTGATGAGCGGCGGCCTCCCCTCCTCATCGGCGGGAAGATCTCCGAGGAAGTGGTGGATCTCGCCGCGGGCCTGGTCGCGGAAGACCTTCTTGCGGTCGAGGCGCACGAGGCGGGCGGTGAGGTTCTTCCTGAGGACGGACAGGTCCGGTCCGCCGATCAGCTCGTGCGGCAGGGGAAAGCCGGTGAACTCGATCCGCTCGCGCGCGATGCCGTAGGCCCGCAGGCGGTGGATGGCCCTGCGGCTCGGCGTCAGATAGACGATCTTCGACCGCTCGGGACGCAGCGGCACCCAGGTGCGATTGATGTCCACGTCGGTCACTACGCAGTAGACCTCTTCGCAGCCGCTGCAGTCGGCGCTGATGGCGGGCGCGAAGAACGTCGTCAGGAGAGGCGCGCCGGTGGATTTCAGCAGGTTCACGAGCCCGCGCCCCAGACCCTTCTCGATCAGGCGGTGGAGCGACCGCACTTGAAGGTTCGGAGCCGAGAGGTCGCGCTGCGGATGGAGATGGGGAATCGAGGTGAGTGATTCGAGCAGCGAGCGCAACGGCGCGCCGGCGACGGGGATCTGCGACGCGCGCGAGGTGATCTCGTAGAACCGCCGGGAGGCCCGCCAGAGACGCAGCTCCTCGGGAGCGACGAGCGGCGGCAGATCGACGTGCAGGAGCTCCGTGCCGAGCGCCGAGGCCAGCGCATGCGCGGGCCGCAGGTGGCCGTAACCCATCTCGACGGAGGCGACGACGGGGGTTTTCATCCGCAATGGAAGATCAGGCCGGATTGCCCTCTCGACCTCGGGTGAGGTCGAGAGGAGAAAGACCTCGCCACGCCGGCTAGAACACCGACGCCAGCGTAGCGTACCCCACGAGCTGCAGAAGCGGATACTGAACGACGAGCAGCTTGGCCGCGGTGCCGCAGACGGTGCCCACCAGCATGCCGGCGGCTACATCCAGCGGGTAATGGGCCCCGAGATAGACGCGCGAAACGGCGATGCCGGCGGCGAGGACGAGAACGAGGATCCCGAGAGGCTGGCCGGCGAAGGCCGCCGCCGCGGCGAAGGCCACCGCGGTGTGACCCGAGGGGAACGAGAACGAATCCGGGTTTTCCGCCAGCGCCGCGAAACCGCCGATGCCGCAGTCCGGCCGCCGGCGGCAGCAAAGGCGCTTGAGGAGCTGCGAGCCGGCGAGCGCGAGCCCCGCGGCCACGCCGAGCAGGGCGCAGTACCGTGGCCCTTCGCCGCCCGAGAAGCCGAGGGCCAGGCCCACGAACACCCAGCTCGCCGGATCTCCCACCCGGGTGAGCGCGCGCATGAGCCGGGTCATCGAGCGAGACTCCCAGCGCCGCACGGCGAGCAGGATCCGTTCGTCGGCCGAGAGGACCCGCTTCCAGACGGCCTCTTCGAAGGTGGCGCGCAGGGGGATCACGCGGCCTCCTCGCGCAGCTCGCCCGCGAGCTCATCGTTCTCGGCCGGCGTCAGCACGCTGCCGGGACCGACCACGAGACGATGGCCGCGCCAGCAGATCGTCCGCCGGAAGAGCCCCACCGTCCAGATGCCGGCGATCAGCAGGTCTTTGACGGGTGTCCAGAGCAGCGAGCGCAGGGGCAGAGCTTCGCCGCGAAGCGACCGGGCCAACAGCGCGTCGACCGTCAGCTTCAGGCCGATGCCTGCGATAGCCGCTGCCGCCCAGGCTCCGCCGCCGGCCAGGGCGAGAGCGATCAACCACGGAACCGGATTGAGCAGAAGCTCGCCGAAGTAGGCCGGGGAGAGACGGCGTCGCATCTGGTGCCAGCGCAGGTGGCGCTCGGTGAACTGAGCCACCGTCCGCCGCTCGTGGAGAGCGGGGAGGACGTGGCTCGAAAGCGCCACGCGGAAGCCCGCCCGGCTGAACCTCCGGCCCAGGACGTAGTCTTCGGCGAGCACGTCCTTGACCGCCGTCCAGCCGCCCAGCGCCTCGAAGTCGGCGCGGCGGAAGAGCATCGACTTGCCGACCACGCACGGGTGGCCGGCCAGATGGGCGGCGCACACCGAGGCGGCGACGAAGGAGTTGAAGTGCAGGTTGTCGAGCCGGGCACCAACGCTTGCCTCGCCGGTGCCGGCGAGAACACTGGAGACGAGGCCCACGCGGTCGTCCGCCGTCTCGGCGGCCATGGCGCGGAGATAGCCCGGCCGGGGACGGACGTTGGAGTCCGAGATCAGCAGGTGCTCGTGGCGGGCATGCCGCGCCATCGAGGCGAGGTTCGTCACCTTGGGGTTCCAGCCGAGCGGCGCAGCGCCCCGGACGATGGTGATCGGCACCGCGGGAAACTCGTCCCGCAGGCGCTCGGCGACCGCCAAAGCCGGATCGCACGGGTCCTCGGCGCCGAAGATCAACTCGAAATAAGGATAGTCCTGCCGTGCCAGAGACGCGAGGTTCTCATAGAGGCCCTCGTCGTCACCCTTGAGCGGTTTCAGCACCGAGAGCGGCGGCAACGCCGTATCCGCGGCAGCCGGGCGAGGCCGGCGCAGGAAGAGCAACGCGGCGCCGCCGGCGGCCACGGTGATCAGCAGCGAGGCCGCCGCGAGAAGAGTCAGGAGGAAGATAGAGCTATCCATGGTCCTTTTCCTTCCGATGGCAGAATCGCATCCCGGAGTTACGCTCAAGTTACGAGGGGGTCAAGAATCTGCTACAAGAAGGAACCGCCGGGCGAAGGCTCCTTCACCGCCGAAGTCGCACACATGCGGGCAGCCGCGCGGGGGACTTTATGATACAAAGTACATGGAGCCAAGCAGGTTCTGTGGCTCCGATGCTAGCGGGGGTCGGCGTTCCCGCCGCTCACCTTAGAGCGTTAGGTTGCCAGGAGCAGTCCGGGTTGAGCGAACTCGCACTGGGAGAGTGACATTGCCCCAATTCACCAAGCGATACCGGTTGGTAGTCCTCCTGGGACTGGCGAGTATGTTTGCGCTGTTACTCGTCGGCAGGTGGCTGAATGCGACAAAGCGAGGCGGGCAGGGGCCCGCCGAACCGTTCCGCATCGCCGGCAACCTGTACTACGTTGGCGCGACGGATGCCGCGGCCTTCCTCATCACCGGGCCCGAGGGCCACATCGTGCTTGATGGCGGCTATCCCAGCACCGCACCGATGATCATAGCGAGCATCGCGAAGCTCGGCTTCAGCATCAAGGATGTCAGAGTGCTCCTGAACTCAGAGCCTCATCCCGACCATGCCGGCGGGCTGGGAGTGCTCCAGCAGGCGTCTGGTGCCGAACTGTGGGCGAGCGAAGCGAGTGCCTATACCCTGGCCTCCGGTGGCGACGACCCCGACGGAATCCTGCTGCTCAGAGCCCTTGCCCGGATCGGGGTCGTCGGGTACCCGGCCATGCGGGTCGACCACCGGTTCAAGGACGGCGACACAATCCGCCTCGGGCCGCTCGCACTCACCGCGCACATCACCGGCGGCCACACGCGCGGATGCACCTCATGGTCGTTCCACGTTCGCGACGGTGACCGCGTGCTGAACGTCGTCAGCGCATGCGACTTGGGGCGGCTGGCCACATCGCAGTATCCAGAGCAAAAGGCCGACCTCGAGCGCAGCTTCAGAGTGCTCCGAGGCCTCCCCGTTGACATCTGGGTGACGTGCCATGCGAGATGGTGGGGCAGATATCGCAAATTCCTCGCCAGCGCTGCTGCGAAGGACGCAGTGGAACCGTTCATCGACCCTGAGGGGTACCATGCCTACATCGACGCTGCCGAGGCGGAACTCCGCAGCGGACGCCTACACTAAGTTAACCCTGTGGCGAGCGGCAACCTAACAACCGCTTGCAGCCGACGGCGCGCATGTCATCATGTGAAACCTCTGAGGACCGGGCGCTCCGCGGCTGAAGCGAGACGTTGGGCATCAGGAGGACAGTAGGGACGCTGTGTTTCGTGTCATTCGAGACCTTTGTCGTCGACGGTGCTCGCGTGCATTCCCCAGGTGCCACGCC
>DASYTJ010000017.1:0-30406 GCA_036002325.1 Thermoanaerobaculia bacterium
GCACCATCCTGCCGCGCGGCAACGTCATCGAGTACGGCTACGACCCTGCCGGCCGGCTGAAGACGGTCGAGCGCAAGCCCAACACCATCACGCCGGGGGAGCGGACTTTCTATTCGCTTGACGGCTTTGGCCACCGCACCAAGGAAGAGCTGCAGCACTGGAACGGCTCGGCCTGGGTGACGGACTCCTTCACCGACTTCGTCTACAGCAGCCGCTGTCATCTCGACAAGGCGACCAACGCGGACGGCACCGCAACCGAGTACGCCTACGACTGCAACGGCAACCTGGAGAAGGTTTGGGACGCCAACCACCCGAAGGCCACCAACCTCACGCCCACCCAGCTCTACGGCTACGACTCCTTAAACCGTATGACCTCCGTCACCCAGCCATGGGGAGGTGCGGGCGGCGGTACCGCCGTCACCTCCTACGGCTATGACGTTCAGGACCATCTCAGCAGTGTGACCGACGCGGAGATGAACGTCACCACCTACACCTATTCGGATCGCGATTTGATGACGGCACAGGTCTCGCCGGTCTCGGGCACCGCCACCTACGCCTACAACGAGCACGGCGAGCTGACTTCGGAGATCGACGCGAGGGGTATCGTCACCTCGCGCACCGTGGATCCCGTGGATCGCGTCACCGAGGTGACCTATCCGAATTCCAGCCTGAACGTCGCCTACACCTACGACGATCCGGGAGTCGCCGTCTCGAAGGGGAGGCTTACCCGCATCGCTAGCACCGCCGCCACGATCGATTACCGCTACGACCGCTTCGGCAGGATGACCCAAGACGGCGACCTGACCTACGGCTACGACGCCAACGGCAATCCCATCTCTCTCGTGTATCCTGGAGGAGTGGAGGCAGTGAGCACTTTCGATTTCGCCGACCGGCCGTCGACTCTCCTGGCCCGCCGGACGGGCAAGCCGGACCAGCCGCTGGTAAACGCGGCGAGCTATCTCCCCTTCGGCCCGCTCACCAGCCTCACACTCGGCAACGGCCTTACCGAGGCGCACGGCTTTACGAATCGCTATCTGCCGTCCTCCATCGCCTTGACGGGCGTCCTGAGCTGGACCCTTGGAACCGATGCGGTGGGTAACATCACCTCGGTCACCACCGCGAGCCCGTCCAACAACCGCACCTACGGCTACCAGGACCACCAGTATTTCCTCACGACAGGCAACGGCCCGTGGGGCACGCGCTCGTGGACCTACGACAAGATCGGCAACCGTCTCACGGAGGTGCGGAGCGGCACCACCGACACCTACTCCTATGTAGCCGGGGCGGGAGGTCACACGCCGAAACTTTCGCAGATCCAACTCGGAGCTGGCGGCACGCGGACCTATCAGTACGACGCTGCCGGCAACCTGGACTCTTTTACGACCAGCGCCGACACGACCTACTTCTCGACCGACGCCGCGGGACGTCTGGCTGCCCTTTCGCGGAACGCAACAGGTGTGGATGCAACTTTCTCGTACGACGGGCGGGGGTACCTCAGTTTCGCCGATCCCGACAAGCTGCCGTTCTACGATGGGTTCGAGAGCGGGACTACCTGCGCCTGGACTTCGACCGCTGGCCTGGCAACGCCTCAGACTTGTACTGCCAAGCAGAATGTGCGGCCGACCTACAGCTCCTCGGGCATGCTCCATGCCCTGACGCGAAACATCGCTCCGAACCGGAGTTTCGTTTTCTATTTCGCCGAACGACCCGTTGCGCAGCTTGACCTCACCGGCACGACGGAGTCATGGAAGCTCCTCGCCACAGACCACCTCGGCACTCCGATTGCCGCGACCAGCACGGCGGGCTCGCTCTTATGGCAGGGAGGATTCGAGCCCTTTGGATCGGACTGGAGCAACGCGACGGGTGCGGGGGTGTTTCTGCGCTTGCCAGGGCAGTGGCGGGAGGGGGTGTGGGAGAGTTCGAGTGGTGTAGGGCTGTATTACAACTTGCATCGCTGGTATGAGGTAGGAACGGGAAGGTATACGGGCCCGGATCCCTTAACCTTCCCGTCACCAGAAAGTGGGGCGTATTTCTACTCTCGTCAGTCTCCCACTACAAAAACAGATCCACTTGGATTGTTTGTTATAGATCCATCATGTGACTGCGAACGTCAGCTACCTGACAACATTCCCCTTGGCCTTTCAAGGGCCAGGGTCTGGGCCAGATCTCCGGCGTGCTCAGCCGCACTCGATAAATATCCCGAAGTCAAGAACTGCATGGCGTGGCTCTTCAGGCCTGAGAACCTAGGACAGCCACCAGTAATCCGATGTCATTCGGAAAATGCTCCTGAAGGTAGTTACTGCGGCACCAGCACCCCCCAGATGATCACTGTACCGCCCTCGATTCACCTCTTTCCTGGTAATCCAAACTGTCCTCGGTCCAAGCCCCAGATCGGAATCGGCGGTACAATCTTTCATGAGGCACTCCATTTGTGTGGCGTGGGTGAAAGGGAGGAGGCAGTGGCGGCGGAGATAACCTTGCTATGTACAGGATACAACGCAAGACCTTAGCTCATCTACTTTCCGCGCTCCTTTTGATCGGAGCGTTTGCCCTTGTCTATTTCGGCGTGCCGCCATTGGTGCCCTTCCGAACCGAACCCCATTGGCCCTACGTGTCTTTGGTCTCAGTCGAGCCGGGAGTTGCGCCAGACATTTGGTCTAGCGTTCCGGTGTTGCTTCACCTCTTCCTTGCCGCCTTACAGTGCATTCTCTTGGTCGAGGTGGCGCGACTTATCTGGATCGCAAGCAACACTATGCGAGTTCATCGCTACTTGGTGACACTTGTCTATGAGGTTGCTCTGGCCATTGATATATTTCGATTGTGGGGGCAGGACTGGTTTGTCTGGATCTCATATCAATTGAAGCTTGGCCAGCTATGTTCATTGCCTTCCTCTTGCTATCCATTTTCGGGCGCTTTTCCTTGGATCAGCTTATCTGCGCTGATCATCGTACTCACAACTCTCATGTTAGGTAGATTGCAGTCGACCAGTTCAGCCAGTGCGCCGAGGATCAGCCCGGCGAGTTGACCAGGAGATCGACTCTCGACCCTGGATCGGGTCACCGCCGTGACCTATCCGAACTCCAGCCTGAACGTCGCCTACACCTACGACGATCCGGGAGTCAGGCACTGGCGGCGCTGCGGATGTTCTGCGAAGCCGCCCGGAAGGAAGCCGCGACGGTGGATCTGGCGCGGCGGGCGGGCGAGGCTCTCGGCAGGGGGCGGCGGGGGACGGGGGAAAAGGGATGACGGCGATGCCAGTGGCAAAGCGTGGGGTGGAGGGTAGGGTTCCCTCCTTTCAGAGTCCAGGCTCCG
Organism: Thermoanaerobaculia bacterium; assembly: GCA_036002325.1. GTDB lineage: Bacteria > Acidobacteriota > Thermoanaerobaculia > Multivoradales > UBA5704 > DATARR01. The sequence continues at coordinate 3,313 of DASYTJ010000017.1, forward strand.
GTAACTTTTCTTTCGGCTCCGCGGAGCTTCCTCCGGGCTCCGCTAGCCGCGGTCTTGGCTCCGCTAGCCGCGAAGCAGGCTCCTCTAACTTTGGAGGAGGCTCCGTGGAGCCTGCTCCAGGCTTCGCCTTCCCTGGTCCTGGCTCCACGGAGCCTGCCCCAAAATTAACGGAGCGTGCTCCGAAGTTAGCGGAGCCTGCTCTGTTTCTTGCGGAGCCCGTTCGCGATTCCGCGGAGCCGCCTTCACGCTTTGCGGTTCCCGCTCGGAGCTCGGCGTGCCGGAAGGCGACCGGATAAAGCTCTCAACCGCCGGTACTTAACTCTCTTCCCTACTTGGACAGCTCGAGGTGCAGATCCCGGTAGACCCAGCCGAAGGTCGGCGCCTCGTCGGGGTTGGTGCCGGGGAAGCCGATGCCGACGACGATCTTCTCCTTGCCGTTGAAGGTGAAGTTGGCGACGTTCGGCGGTCCGGTCAAGTGCACCACGGCGCCGCTGCCGTCCGAGATCGCCAGGTCGACGACCTGGAGGGCGGTGTCGTAGGTGTAGTCCAGGTGGTAGACCTTCCCCTCCACGACGGTGATCGGCTGGACGATCTTGGCTTTCTGGGCGTGGGTGAGCGCGATACCGTGGCGCAGGATGGCCTCGTTCTTGTCGGGCCCGCGGAAGCTGGCGTAGCCGAACATGTTGTAGTTGCGGTCCTTCACCAGCCAGAACAGCATGTGCAACGCATCCGGGTTCTGCGTCCACCAGGGGCCGGCGGTGACGTCCATGGTCAGCCGCAGCTTCGAGTAGGTGCCCGCGGCGGGCAGGAAGTTCACGCCCTTCTCCGCGTTGGCCGCCGAGGTGGGCGCGTGGACGATGCCCTTGGCGTCGAAGCAGATGGCGGTCGCCGGGCAGCCCGGGGCCTCGCCGGGCAGGCGCAGCAGGGATTCGCCGCTGCCGCCCGGGCCCACGTAGGTGAGCTCGCCGGTGGCGGCGTCGGAGAGCAGGGCGAAGGTGAAGAACTCGCGGGTGCAGGAGACGGCGGCCCGCACCTCGGAGGCGGTCGTGCCGGTGAAGATATCCGGGATGTAGCGCGAGGAGAGCGGCTTCAGGGGGAAGGTGGCCGGCGTGCCGAGGGCCGTGCCGTCGGCGCGCGTCAGCGAGACCGTGCACTGCGCCGCCTGCTGGGCCAGGTTGACCAGCTCCAGGTCGGCGGCGCGGCCGGAGCCGGAGAGCAGCCCCTGGAGAGCCACGGTCTGGCCGCCCTTGAGCAGGTTGTCCGAGGTGATCACCGGCAGATAGACCCCCAGGCGGCCAGGACCGGTGCCGACCAGGCGGGCGGTGTAGCGTAGCTCGCCGGAGCCGGAGAGCTCCACCAGGCCGCGGAAGGTGCCCGCCGCCTTGACGACGGCCGAGCGGCCGGCCTGCACCTGCACGGTGCCCGGTGTTCCGGACCGCTGGGTGCCGTCGGTGTCGTCGGCGAGGCTCGTCTGCTTGACGTCCCGCGCTGCGGCGGCGGTGTTGGTCATCGAGACCTGCACCTCGTAGGTGGAGCCGCCGAGGGTCGTGATGCCCGGAGCCGGAACGTAGACCGTGCCGGCGTGCGCGACGCCGGACGCAGCGAGGGTGGAGAGGAGCAGACAGCGAACGACGAAGCGGGCCATACCGATCTCCAAAGAAAGCCGAGAGGTCCGACGAGGATCTACGGGAGCGACCGTCTCTGATCGGTATTATAGCGTCAATTATAGGAGCGCAGCATACCCTGCTCTCCTCTTCCGCAGCCGCCAGGCGCCGCCGATCGCCAGCAGCAGGGCCAGCAACGTCAGGCCTAGGGTGTCGAGCGTCGGGATCTCGCCGATCGCCTGCTGCCCGACCTGGAATGACGTGGAATCCGGTGTGGGGGTTGACGGATCATCGGTTACGGTCGAGGACTCGTTGATGCCGTCGCCTTCGAAGTCGAAGAAGACCCGGCCCTGATTGGAGATCGTCGTGCCCACCGCGACTCCGGGATCGATCGTGGCATTGATGGTGATCGTCACCGAACCTCCGCCCGCGGCGAGCGAGCCGTCCCAGGTCACGGTGTTGGTGGCGACGGTCGCCGTTGCGGTGCCGGAGGTCGCCGTGGCGCTGACCAGGATCAGCTCGGCCGGCAGGACGTCGACGAATTCAGAGCCGGGATTGTCCCCCTGGCTGCCGGGGCCGAGATTGGTGAGCACCACGGTGTAGGTTACCGACCCCCCCGGCGTGAAGCTGCCGTTCACGGCCTTGGTCGCGGAGATCGCAGGCGGCGTGATCACGTTCGTCGTCGTCGTGGCTTCCCGGGTCGCGATGGCAGTGCCGTCCGTGACGTCCAGACGTGCCGTGTTGCTCAGCGTTGTGCCGGCTGGTAACGATGCGTCGACGCGCACGTTGAGACCGAACAACGCGCTGCCTGGAGCGAAGGGAGCCGCCGTGCAGGTGACGGTGCCGTTGGTTCCCGCGGGAGGCGTGGTGCAGGTCCAGCCAGTCGGCACCGGATTCGCGAACGAATCGAAGGTGGTGCCCGCCGGCAAGGTGTCGGTGACCACCGCGGACTGGAAGTCGGCGCCGCTGGAGTTCGTCGCGGTCATGGAGTAGGTCAGGATCTCGCCGGCGACGACCGGGTCCGGGAAGTCGGTCTTGTTGATCGACACGACCGCCGGGTCAATCGCCACCGTGGTGGTCGCGACGCCGAACTGATTCTCCGGCTCCGGATCGGCGGTGGTCGAGGAGGCCGCGGCCACGTTGGTGATCTCCGGGGTGAGCAAGGTGGGATCGACCGCGACGACCAGGGTGAAGACCGCGCTGCCCACCGCGAACGGATCGATCGAGCACGAGACCGCGCCTCCGGATCCCACGGCGGGCGTGGAGCAGGTCCAGCCGCCCGGCGCCGACAGCGAATCGAAGGTGGTCCCCGCCGGCAGGCTGTCCAGGAATTCCACCGACGAGGCGCTGTCCGGGCCGGCGTTGGTGACCGTGATGGTGTAGGTCAGGTTCGCTCCCGGGGCCACCGGGTCGGGGGTATCCACCTTGGTCACCGAGAGGTCGGCGACCTGAGCTCGGGTCGGCGGCGTGAGCAGGCAAACGACAGAACCCGCTACGAGCAAGAAGGGAAAAAGACGAGCGCAACGCATGTGGGATTCCCTCCCGATCGAGAGGCTCGGACGGCGAGCCGCGAAAGCAGTTAAGAGTTTAACCTGAAGCGAGCCCGTAGCCCCTCTCTCCCGGTCTCACCGGGAGAGAGGGTTGGGGGAGAGGAGGGTCAGGCCCTCTTCTTCCGCAGCCGCCAGGCGCCGCCGAGCGCCAGCAGCAGGGCCAGCAGCGCCAAGCCCAGGGTGTCCAGCGTCGGGATCTCGCCGATCGCCTGCTGACCTACCTGGAAGGACGTCGGGTCGGCCGCGCCGCCGGCGCCGGGGTCGTCGGTGACGCCCGAGGTTTCGTTGGTGCCGTTGCCGTCGGCGTCGTAGGCGAAGGTCCCCTGGTTGGTGATCGTCGTCCCAGTGCCGGCAGTGATGATGGCGTGGATGGTGATCGTCACCGAGCCGACGGCGGCGATCGCGCCGTTCCAGGTCACCGTGTTGGTGGCCACGGTGGCGACGGCGGTGCCGGAGGTGGCCGTGGCGTCGACCAGGGTCAGCCCCGCCGGCAGGACGTCGGTGAATTCGTCGCCCGGATTATCGCCCTGGCTGCCGGGGCCGCTGTTGGTCAGCACCACGGTGTAGGTCACCGTGCTGCCCGGCGCGAAAGTGCCGCTGGCCGTCTTGGTGCCAGAGACGGTGGCTCCGGCGCCGTTCGCGGGGGTCACGGTGTCGGAGTCGGTGGCCGAGTTGTTGCCAAGGTTCGGTTCGCCGACGTTGAGTGCCGCCACCGTCGCCATATTGGTGAGAGTGCCCGTTGCCGACGGCGAGAGCGTGCAGCTCGCGGTGTAGGTGACGCTGGCGGTCGCCGGCAGGTTGACGGTGTCGTTGATGTTGCCCGAGCCGGAGGCCGTGCAGGTGCCGCCGCCGGCGCCCGCGCAGGTCCAGGTGCAGGTCAGCGAAGCCGGGAAGGTGTCGCTCACGGTGGCGCCGGTGACGCTGTCCGGGCCGGAGTTGCTAGCCACGATGGTGTAGGTCACCGAGCCGCCGGCGGTAACGGAGGTAACTCCATCCGTCTTGGTGATAGAGAGGTCGACGAGTAACCCACTCAGCAGGTCCGAATCGGCCTCTGTGTTGTTGCTGGGGTCTGGATCGGTGACGCCGCCCGGCGCCGTCACCGTCGCCGTATTGATTTGGATGAACGTTGCCGACGACGAGATCGTGCAGCTCGCGGTGTAGGTGACGCTGCCGCCCGCCGGCAGGTCGACAGTGTCGTTGGGGACCCCCGAGCCCGACGCGGTGCAGGTGCCACTGCCGGCGCCCACGCACGTCCAGGTGCAGGTCAGGGCCGGGGCGGAGACGTCGCTCACGGTGCTCCCCGGCGCGTCGCTGGGGCCGGCGTTGGAGGCGGTGATGGTGTAGGTCACCGAGCCGCCCGGGATGGCCGTGGTCACGCCGTCCGTCTTGGTGACTGCGAGGTCCGCTTGCGGCGTCAGCGTATCGGTGTCGGTGGCGCTGTTGTTGGCCGGGTCGGGATCGTTGACGGCGCCACCCGAGACGGTCGCCGTGTTGGCGAGCGTGCCGGTGGCCGAAGCCGCGATCGTGCAACTCGCGGTGTAGGTGACGCTGCCGCCCACCGGCAGGTTGACGGTGTCGTTGATGTTGCCCGCGCCGGCCGCGGTGCAGGTGCCGCCGCCGGCCCCCACGCAGGTCCAGGTGCAGGTGAGGACGGCCGGGAAGGTGTCGGCGACGGTGCCGCCGGTCACGGGATCTGGACCCGCGTTGGAGGCCGTGATCGTGTAGGTGACCGAGCCGCCGGGCACCGCCGTGGTCACGCCGTCCGTCTTGGTGATGGAGAGGTCGGCGACCTCGAACAGGCCGACGATCACGGGGTCGTGGTCGGCCGCCCGATAGGGCGACATCGGCTGGAACACGACGCGCGGCGGCACCAGGGCGGAGCCATCCGGCTTCTCGTCGAAGGTCGCCTCGCCGACGTCCTTGACCTCGTCGTTGTAGTCGAAGAGGGGCGCCTCGTCGGCGTTGATGTGCCAGGCGTCGGCGCCGGTGACCTGCGAGCCGAGGCTGGCGCTGGCGAAGGCGTAGTCGAGGTGGCCGAGCTCGCCGGAGAAGAGGTAGGAGTAGGCGTTGGTGCCGTGGAAGACGGTCTCCAGGTCGCTGTAGCCGCCTGCCTCGAGGGTGGTGACCGGGTCCTCGCTGGCGTAGGAGTTGAAGTCGCCGAGCAGCAGGACGTCCGGGTCGCCGGCGGCCGGCAGCACGGTGCCGGTGATCCAGGTCAGCGTGCGGGTGGCCTGGGCGACGCGCGTGGCGTTGAAGCAGCCCTGCCCGTCCCCGAGATCGGCGTCGCCGCCGGTGCCGGGGCAGCCCTTCGATTTCAGGTGGTTGGCGACCACCGTGAAGCGCTCGCCGAACGCCGGATTCGTCGCGTCGACGACGTCGAACGTCTGGGCGGTGGGCGGCCGGTTGTGGACCGGATCGAGGTCGACGAGCGGCGAGCCGACCGGGGAGACGATGCCCGTCCGGTAGATGAGCTGCACGCGGATGGCGTCGGTGCCGAGCGTGCCGCCGGTGTTGACGAAGGCGTAGGGATGCGCGCCGCCGCAACTGGTGTTCACGGCGCCGAGCAGGTCGGTGATGGTGGCGCTCGGCGTGGTGTTCTCCAGCTCCATGAAGGCGAAGACGTCGGCGTTAATGGCGCAGATGACGATCGAGGCGCGCTCGCGCTGGCGGTTGAGCTCGGCGACGCTGTCCGCGCCGCGGCAGTCGGCCGTCATGGCCGGAGCGCAGGGCCCGGAGCTGGTGCTCGCCGTGGTGTCGATCGTCGTGAAGTAATTGAGGAGGTTCATCCCCGCCGCCTTGATGGCGCCGCCTACCGCTGGCGGCGTCGCCGGCCGCAGGTTGGTGGCGGTGAACGTCACCGGGTGCGCGTTGGTGGGGCGGATCCGCCAGGTCTGGGCGCCGAAGCCCGGAGCGTCCCAGTGCAGGACACCGGTCAGGCCGCCGACTAGGTCGCCGCCGCGGAGGAAGTCGATCCCCTGAGTACCGACCGAGAAGCCGCCGTTGGCCCGCGGGTGAAAGACGAACTGGCTGCCGTCGGCCGGCCCGGGGGGGGTGGACGAAGACAGGTACCACTCCTGCGTGTCGTTGTCGTCGTCGAGGATGACCCGCCGGCGGTTGAGGTCGTCGGCGTGGGCGTTGTTACCCGCAACGCTCGGCGGGTTGTCCTCGGTGAACTGCCGCGGCCGGCTGCCTTCGAACAGCACGATCTGTCCGTAGCGCGCCAGCTCGAAGTACTCCGAGACGGTGAGGGTGTCGACGAAGGTGACGAGCATGCCCTCGCGCGCTTCGTAGAAGTCGTTGACGACGCCGGCGACCGGCAGGTCGATCGGCGCCGGAGTCACCTCGGCGAGGTGATTGCCGGCGTCGGTGACCACGACCGAAGGTGCCGTGGTCGCCGAGATCTCGGTCATGTTGTTGAACTCCGAGACGGTGCCGGTGGCCTTCACCCGCTGCCCTTCGGCGACCGCCGTCGGGCAACTGCTGCAGAAGATGAAGATCCCTTCCGAGGTCGCCGGATCGGCGTCGAAGTCGGCGTCCTCCTCCTCGAGGAAGAACCCTTGCAGCTTGCCGGTGCCCTGGAAGTTGGCGGTGACGACGCCTTCGACGGTGACCGTGGCACCCGGGAGCGGAGTCGCCGCACCGTTGCCCTGGACGTCATGGATGAAGACGACAGCCACGTCGTCGTTGTTGATCGTGCCCTGTCCCTGGGTGTCCCCCGCATTGGCGCCGGTGATGTTGGTGACGTTGACGAAGAACGTCTCGTTGGGCTCGGCCGTGGTGTCGCGATTGACCGTGACGCTGAAGTTGTAGGGCCCGGTCGAGCCTGACGGGATCGTCTGGCCGGTGAGGGACTGGGCGACGTAGTCGTTGTCCTCGGTGACCGCCGGATTATCGTCCTGTGCGGTGTTGTCGGCGGTGGCGATGTCGAAGGTCACGCCACTGGGGCCGGCCGGGGCGGTGAGGGTGACGGCGAAGGTGAAGGTGGTGGTTCCCGGCGGATCTCCCTCGGCGAGGGTCACATCGCTGATGTTGAGGGTCGGCGTGACCACCCCGCCCTGGGGGGTGACGGAGAAGTCGTCGACTCCCATACCGTGGTCGTTCCCTGTGTCGTTGATGTCGCGCCACCTCAACCAGATCTCCTGGCCCGGGCTGACGGTCACCAGGAGGCTCGCGGACTTGGCGATCCGGTTGGCGGCGGCGTTGCCGTCGAGGGCGGCGCCGGCTCCCGTGTTGGTGAAGGTCGGGCTCGTGATGTTGAGGCTGCTGAAGGCCGTCCAACCGGTCGTGGGAGTGTTCGCATCCGTGATCGTGCCGGCGTTCGCGACCTGGTACTCGAAGAAGGTGGTCTGTGCGACGGGCGTTACGGCGCCGCCGTCCCGCCACTGCTCGCCGTTGTAGCTGATGTCGAGCGAGCTGATCGTCACGCCGGTGTTGTTGACCAGGCGGACCGCGGTGAGGACGGTCACGGGAGTGCCGGAAGAGAGCATTCCGAAGGCCCGCTCGGTGAGCGGGTTCACGCCCGCCACGCCCCAGCTGTAGATCGCACCGGTGTTCGCGCCGCCCGAATCCGCACGGTAGGTCGTCGGATTGGCAGGGGTCGCCGAGAACTGCGCGTACCACCCGGGGAGGGTCGAATTGTCCGTCCACGTGTTCGCCGTTCCCGAAGTGGCGAGGGTGTCGAAGTTCTGGGTCGATGCCGTCCCGATCGTCGTCAGGGAAACCTGAGCCAGGATCGGCGACGCGAGCAGGCAACCGATGAAACCAGCCAGGAGCAGGAAGGACAGTCGACGGGCGAGGCGCATACAGGGTTCCCTCCGAAACGAGGCTCGCGGGGAGCCGAAAACGAGAAGACTGATGATCCAGGGCGCTGGAGTTTACCCCTAAAACGGGTCGGGCGGGTGAGGCCCCGTGACGAGCCGCTCCTTTTCGCGTGACTCGCTTTCGGCTCCCAGCGGCACTTTAAGGATGAAACCTCCGCCATCCGAAGGTGCGGCAGTCGTTTGCCCGGATTCGGCCAGCGGATCTTTGATTGGAGGATCTATGGTGAGGACAAGGAGATGTTTTGCGGCGGCCGCTCTGAGTCTCGGTACGCTGGTCTCCCTGGCCGCGGGCGCTCCGGCCCGGGCGCAGGGCCTGCCGGACCTGGTGGTGCGGACCGACATCCTGGAACGCCAGTGGGTGGTGCGGGACGAGAAGCTGGCGGCGACGTTCTGCAGCGTCATCGAGGGTGAGGTCACGCCCGGCCTGCGCCGGCTGGTGCGCTTCACCGTCATGACGGCCAACGTCGGCACCGCCGACATCAACATCGGCGATCCGCGGGCGCACTTCGAGGCCAACGACGGGCTCTTCGAGTTCGCCACCTGCCACGCACACTTCCACTTCCGCAACTACGCCAAGTACGAGCTGATCGATCCGCGGACGGGGAAGGTCTGGAAGGCCGCCAAGCGCGGCTTCTGCATGCTCGACACCGATCCGAACCCGGCCTACATGGGCGAGGCGCCCAAGAGCGGGCAGTTCCGCTCCTGCGGCGACCTCGACCACCCAGGCAACCAGGGGATCAGCCACGGCTGGACCGACACCTACCGCTTCTTCCTCGGCGGCCAGTACTTCGTGCTCGACGGCGGCGACGGGCAGCCGGTGGTGCCTGCGGGCGACTACATCATCCGCATCACGGCCAATCCGCCTTACAAGGCCACCAAGGACAATCCCTGCCGGTTCGCCGACGTGAACGGCGATTGCCACGCGCTCCAGGAGGCGAATTACTTCAACAACGTCGGCCAGGTCCTGATCACCATCCCGGACCATCCGGGGCAGACGGGCGTCGGGCCGCTGGCGGGCAGCGACGTTCCCAAGAGCGAAGATCCCGAGCACTAAGGGTTCGGCGCACCCCGGGCGCACCCCTGCGCCCGGGGATTCCCCTTCTCGGCACTCGAATTGCAAGACCCGCGGGGAAGTACCTCGCCGCTGGGAGTGTGGGCGTACGTGGCGAGGTGTTGCCCGGCGGTGCGGACGAACAGGATGAACGATCGAGCCTCGCAGGACTTTCCCAGGGCCGCGACCGGAGTCGCGGGTCTCGATTCCGTTCTCGGCGGAGGATTTCCCATCCATCGGATGTACCTGATCGAGGGCGATCCGGGGGCGGGCAAGACGACGCTGGCCTTGCAATTCCTGCTCGCCGGGGTTCGCGACGGCGAGCCCGGCGTCTACGCCACGCTCTCCGAGACGGAAGAGGAGCTGCGCGACGTGGCGTGCTCCCACGGCTGGTCGCTCGACGGCATCACCATCTGCGAGCTGCAGACCGCCGAGGAGAGCCTGAAGGCCGACTCGCAGTACACCCTGTTCCATCCTGCCGAGGTCGAGCTCTCGGAGACCACTCGCTCGGTGCTGGAGACCGTGCAGCGCGTCAAGCCGACGCGGGTCGTCTTCGATTCCCTCTCCGAGATGCGGCTGCTGGCTCGCGACTCCCTGCGCTACCGGCGGCAGATCCTGGCTCTCAAGCACTACTTCACGGTCCAGAGCTGCACTGTGTTGCTGCTCGACTACACGGGTGCCACGAGCGGCGACTTCCAGCTCCAGAGCCTCACCCACGGCGTGCTGGCGCTCGAGCAGGTCACGCCGGATTACGGCGGCCAGCGCCGGCGCCTGCGAGTGCAGAAGCTGCGCGGCGTGCTGTACCGCGACGGCTACCACGACTACACGATTCTGACCGGCGGGTTGCGGGTCTTCCCGCGCCTGGTGGCCGCGGACCATCCGCGGGCTTTCCATCCCGGAGCGGTGGCGAGCGGCGTTGCGGAGCTGGATTCCATCCTGGGAGGCAGCCTCGATCACGGAACCAGCGTCATGATTCTCGGCCCCTCGGGGACCGGCAAGTCGACGCTCGCGGCCCAGTACGTCTCGACGGCCGTCCGCCTGGGCGAGAGCGCCGCCATCTATACCTTCGACGAGTCGCCGGCCAGTTGGCTCGAGCGCGCGGAGCGGCTCGGCCTCGGGCTGGGCAAGCACCTCGAAGCCGGCCGCATCTCGATCAGCCAGGTCGATCCGGCCGAGCTGACGCCGGGACAGTTCGCCCACGACGTATGCCACATGGTCGAGGCGGGAGCGCGGGTGGTGGTGATCGACAGCTTGAACGGCTTCCTGCACGCGATGCCCGAGGAGCGCCACCTCGTGCTGCACCTGCACGAGCTGCTCACCTATCTCAGCCAGCAGGGCGTGCTGACCCTGCTGGTGATGGCCCAGGCGGGCATTCTGGGCGAGTCGCTGCAGTCGCCGGTCGATCTCTCCTATCTGGCCGACACGGTGATCCTGCTGCGCTATTTCGAGGCGTTCGGCGAAGTGCGCAAGGCCGTCTCTCTGGTCAAGCGGCGGACGGGCGGCCACGAGGGCAGCGTGCGCGAGCTGCGCATGGGCCCGGACGGTCTGCACGTCGGCCGGGAGATCAAGGAGTTTCAGGGAGTGCTCACCGGCCGCCTGCAGTACACCGGCGAGGTGGAGCGGCTGAGCGGAGAGTCCGGCCAGGAGTCCCGTCTTGCCTGAGCGGGAGCTCCCGGAAGAGCGCGTCCTGGTGTTTGCGCCGACCGGCCGCGACGCGGTCCTCGCCTGCCAACTGCTCTCCTCCATGGCCGTACCCAATCTCGCCTGCGCCGACTCCGCCGAGCTGTTTCGGGAGATCGAGAACGGGGCCGGCGCCGTGATCCTGGCCGACGAGGCGCTGCACCCGGGAGTGACGGGCGGCCTGCTGGAGGCCTTGCGCAATCAGCCTACCTGGTCGGACCTGCCGCTGATCGTCTTCACCCGCGGCGGCGAGAGCAGCGAGCGCGTCATCGAAAGCCTGGTCGCGGGTAACGCCACCGTCCTCGAGCGGCCCGTTCGGCTGAGCACTCTGATCAGCGCCGTCAAGTCGGCCTTGCGCGCCCGGCGCCGGCAATACGAGGTGCGGGACCTGCTGCGGCGCCAGGCGGAGGCGGACCGGAGGAAGGACGAGTTCCTGGCGATGCTCGGTCACGAGCTGCGCAACCCCCTGGCCGCCATCCGCAACGCCCTATGGGTGCTGGATGAAATCGGCGCCAAAGACGAGCGGGTGGTCCGCCAACGGGAGGTCATCCTGCGCCAGACGCGGCACCTCGTCTGCATGGTCGACGACCTGCTGGATGTCTCCCGCGTCACGCTCGGCAAGATCATCCTCAAGCGCCGCGCGGTCGACCTCCAGGAGATGGGCGAGCGCTGCCTCTCGGAGCTGGGCCTGGCCGCCCTCGCCCGCAGCAACGGCCTCGAGCTGGAGGTCCGTACCGAGCCGGTGATCGTCAGGGGAGATCCGGTGCGGCTCGAGCAGGTGCTGTGCAACCTGCTCCAGAACGCCGTCAAGTACACGCCCCGCGGCGGCCGGCTCTCCTTCACGGTGGAGGCGGCAGGGGCGGAAGCCGTGGTGCGGATCCGCGATACGGGGATCGGCATCTCGGCAGAGGCGCTGCAGACGATCTTCGAGCCCTTCGCGCAGATCGAGAGCTCGCGGCAGCGCTCCGAAGGCGGGCTGGGTCTGGGGCTGCCGTTGGTGCGCAGCCTGGTCGAGCTGCATGGCGGGCGCGTGGAGGCGGCGAGCGGCGGTCCGGGCCAGGGCAGCGAGTTCACCATCCGCCTGCCGCTGGCTGCCGAAGAGGCGGCGCCGGCGGCGTTCCACAGGCCGCCACCTGCCCGTAACCGCCCGTCTGAATCGGCGGCCGGGCTCCACGTCCTGGTGGTGGAAGACAACCGGGATGGCCGCGAGTCGTTGCGCGATCTGCTGGAGATCTGGGGATATGGCGTGACGCTGGCGGAGAGCGGGCCGGAAGGGATCGAGAAGGCCTTCTCCGTCCGTCCTGACGTGGCGCTGATCGACATCGGTCTGCCGGGGCTCGACGGCAACGAGGTCGCCCGCCGTATCCGCTCGATCCTGGGCGGCGAAGCCATCTCCCTGATCGCCATGACCGGCTACGGACAACCCGAGGACCGCCGGCGGGCCCTGCAGGCCGGCTTCGACTACTACCTCGTCAAGCCCGTCGATCCCGCCGTCCTCTCTCAGCTCCTCGACGAGGTCCGCCAGCAAGGCGGAGCGAGACAGACCGCCGGCGTGGTGTCCGGCGGCTAGAAGTTGAAGCTCTGCAGGCGGGCGAGCGTCACCAGCACGAACGGCATCAGGTTGGTGTTGATCAGATCGTGGATGCTGGCGGTCCAGCCATAGCCGTCGCGCAGGTCGAAGATCTCCATCGTGACCGAGACCAGCAGACCTGGGAGCAGCGCCCAGTACGAGGTGAGACGCCGGCGGAACACGATCAGCGCCACGAGCAGGCAGAGGAAGCCGATGTAGACGTGGATCGCGTCCTTTGTCAGAGGCAAGGCAGCGAGAAGCCAGAGCTTCAGGAGCTGGTAATTGGACTTCATACGGCACTAAGAGCGTATCGCACCGCCCGGCGCCTCCGCACCGGGCGAGGCCTCCTCCTCCAGCCCGCTCGGCTCCACCCAGACGCGTCCGTCGCGGGCGGCGAGGAAGTGGGCCGCTTCCGGCCCCCAGGTGCCGGCGGGATAGACCGGCAGATCGGACGGCCCCTGCTCCTGCCAGTACTCGAGGACCGGCATGACGACCTCCCACGCCTCCTCCACTTGATCGCGGCGCATGAACTGCGACGGATCGCCCTCGATGATGTCCTGCAGCAGGGTCTCGTAGGCTTCGGGCTCCGGCGTGTCGAACGCTTCCTTGTAGCAGAAGCGCGTCTCCACCCGCGCCAGGCGCATGTCCGGCCCCGGCCGTTTGGCCTGGAAACGCATCACGATCTCCTCCCGGGGCTGGATGCGCAGCAGCAGGCGGTTGGGCTCCATCTCGCCGATCGCGGACGGCGGGAAAGCCTGGTGCGGCACCGGCCGGAACTGGATGCACACCTCCGAGGCGCGCACCGGCAGGCGCTTGCCCGTCCGCAGATAGAAAGGGACGTCCTGCCAGCGCCAGTTGTCCACGAACAGCTTGAGCGCCACGAAAGTCTCCGTCGTCGAATGGGGATCGACGCCCGGCTCGCTGCGGTAGCCCGCGACCTTACGGCCGGCGATCAGCCCCGGCCCGTACTGGCCGCGCTCGGCGAGTTGGTGCACCTCCTCAGGTTTCAGGCGGCGGATGGCGCGCAGCACGTCCAGCTTCTTGTTGCGCAGCTCGTCGGCCTCGAAGGTCACCGGCGGCTCCATCGCCACCAGGCAGAGCACCTGCATCAGGTGGTTCTGCACCATGTCGCGCAAGGCTCCGGCGCGCTCGTAGTAGCCGCCGCGGGTGCCCACGCCTTCCTGCTCGGCGACGGTGATCTGCACCGAGTCGATGTAGCGGCGGTTCCACAGCGGCTCGTGCACGGAATTGGCGAAGCGGAGGGCCAGGATGTTCTGCACCGGCTCCTTGCCCAGGTAATGGTCGATGCGGTAGATCTGCGACTCCTGAAAGAGATCGGCGAGGAAGACGTTGAGCTCGCGGGCGGTCGCGAGGTCGTGCCCGAACGGCTTTTCGAAGACGGCGCGCACGCGCGGGGCGTCGGCCGCGAAGCCCGACTGGTGGAGCTGGCTCGCGATCACCTGCATCGCCGCCGGGGGGACGGCGAGGTAGAAGACGCGAATGGCCGGCTGGCCCCACCTCTTTTCGAGATCGGCCAGCTCGTCCGCCAGCGCCGCGAACGCCGCGCCTTCGGCGAAGTCGGCCCGCCGGTAGGAGATGTTCCCGGCGAACCGCTCCCACGGCTCCTCTTCCGACTTGCCCCGGCGGCTGAAGCGGTCGACTCCCTCGCGCAGATGCTCGACGAAGGCGGCCGGCGCCATGTCTTTCATGTCGAGGGCGATCACCTTAAAAGACTCGGGCAGAGCCCCGTCGAGCCAGAGGTTGTAGAGCGCCGGCACCAGCTTCCGCCAGGTCAGGTCGCCGCCGCCGCCGAAGATCACGAACACCGTCGGGTTCGCCATCCTTTACACCTTCAGTCCCAACTCGGCCAGCGCCGCGCGGGTCGCCGCGGAGTCGCGGTGCCAGATCGTTCGCATCCCCAACCGGCCGGCGACCTCGACGAACATCTGCCGGTCGTCGAGGTAGACCACTTCGGCGGGATCCGCCTGCGCCACGTCAAGGGCGACACGGTAGATGTCCGCGTCCGGCTTGCGGAAATGGACATAGCTGGAGACCACGAAGAAGTCGACGAACTCGCGGAGGCCGAAGCGGCGGATGCGGTCGGCCGTCAGCTCCCGTCCCTCGTTGCTCACCACCACCACCTTCAGATGGTGTCTCTCCTTCACGCCGCGCACCAGCTCGATCATCTCGGGGAAGCACCGCGCCTGCGCCAGCATGAATTCGATCACCTGTTCCGGGGTGAAGCTGCGGGGCTCCCAGAAGACGGTCCGCCGCAGGTACTCCGCGAGATCGATCTTGCCGGCTTCGTAGGTGTCGTAAGTCAGGTGATGCCGCTCGTCCATCTCCGCGGCGTCGATGCCGAAGCGGCCGGCGACGAGCTTGCGCAGGCCGCGGTCCCAGCCGTTGGTGAGCAGCACGCCGCCGAGGTCGGTGAATAGATGGGTGATCGCCGTCACCGGGAGACTCCGGTCTCCTCGATCCCGGCGAAGGGAGCCGCCGCAAGCAGCCCGGCCAGCGCGTCGCCGGCGGCCTCGGGGCTGACGACGCCGCGCGGTAGATAGGCCACCATCCAGGCGCGCCGGGTGCCGTCCGTCACCTTGACCCGCTGGCTGTCGGTGATCGGAGTGCTGAAGGGTCCGGCGGCGTCGGCCAGCAGCGGCTTGCCCGCGAGATTGAAGGGGCCGCGCAATGATTCGTAGCTCTCGCCGGCCGTCCCCGCCCGCAGCACCACGGGCGGCGTGAAGCTCCCCTCTCCCACCACACAGCAGGGCACGGCGAGCGTCACCGAAAGGCAATTGTTGAGGTCGACGAAAGGGTGGATCGCCGGCAGGTCTTCGCCCTTGAGCACGCGCCGCAGCAGCGCCTCGGAGGACGGCCGGTAGCGGGTGGGGTCGCAGCCGGCGGCGTGGAAGAGGCCCCGCAGCGCGGCGGCCGTGGGATGGGACGAGAGGCTCTCCGGGGCGAAAACCGACCGGGCGCGTTCGCTCGTCTCGCGCCGCAGGTCTGCCAGCTCCGCTTCTCCGGCGCCTGTCGCGATGCGGATCCAAAAAAGTTCCCAGCCGTCGAGCTCATGGACGACGGGGAACGAGACCGGCCGCATGGGCGGAATCTTGACACAGAAGGGTCAGTGGGCCTTGCGGCGGGCTTCGAAGCGGCGGATGAGCTCCATGGTGGAGGCGCCCTCGCTCCCCGGCCGGTGCGGCTGGCGCCACGGCTGGCGCAACAGGTGCTGCCGGCGGCCGAGCAGCTCCGCGTCCGGCCGCGGCTCGGGAGGAGGCGGCTCGGCGCGGAGGTAGTCCACGATCGCATCGACGGTCTTACGGCGGACGGAGCCGTAACCGAGGGCCCTGGGCGCCGGATGCTCGCTCGATCGGTGCGTCATGCCGTCCTCCTCTCTCCCTTCCATTGCAGATTCAGGACCAGCCCGGAGGCCCCGCCTCTCTTAGACGTAAACGCACGCCGACCGGAAACCGTTACGCCTCCCCTGTATGTTCCCCGGCCAGAGGAGCGCGGTTCTACAAGGAATACGGAAATCAGGCCCCGGCGGATGCGCGCGAGGGACCGCAAAGGCACGGGTGCGGCGCGTGCTCTAGCCGGACCGACGGCCGGCGATGACGGTTTGCTTTCCGGTCTCCGGATCGAATTGGACGAGCCGGTCTTCACCCCGCTGGAGCAGGCGGGAGGCGATGCTTTCCGGTCCGCAATGAGGACCGGTCACCGGCAGCATTCCGATGCCGAGCCGGCGGACCGAGCCGGTAGCCAGGTCCAGGAGCATCGTCCTGGAGAGATCCCAACGCGAGGCTTCCGGTCCGCGGGGCGCCGTCGCCACCACGAGGCGGTCCGGTGCGGGCTGCCCGCCCAGGCGCACGGCCATCGCGGTCTTGAAGCGGAAGGTGCGTTCCGGGACGAAGGCGGGCGAGAAGATCTGCAGCTCCTTCTCTCTCGCGCCGGTCACGATGGCCATCCGGCCGTCGGCGAGAAAGGCGCCTTTCGACCGATCTCCGGCGGCGGGCAGCTCCGCCAGGACCGCGCCGGTGCCGGCGTCGAAGACGAGCCAGCGCTGGTCGCTCCGGCGGCGGGCGAGGATCCGCGTGCCATCCCCGCTCACCCGCGGGTCGGCCACCTGCTCGATTCGCGCGATCCGGACGAGTCCGCCGCCGGCCTTCAACTCCGCGACCTCGAAGGGGCCGGGCTCGTTGATGGCGGCATCTTTCGAGAACAGATCGCCGCCGAGGATCTGGACCCGATTCGAATCCACGAAGCGCAGGGAATCCTCGTAGCGGAACAGCTCACGCGGCAGCTCCGCCGAGGCGAGCAGGCGACCGGAGGGCACTTCCTCGAGAGTCAACCGCCCGCCGGCGGCGACGGCGACGCGGCCGCCGTCAGCCGATAGGGCCAAGGTGGGGAACGGCTGTGAGTAGGTGATGCCGGTGCGCTCGGGCTGCGATCGGGGATCGCGCAGGTCCAGGCGGACCAGCTCGGACGGCCCGGGACGCAAGGCGCCTTCCCGCGGCTCCAGCCAGGCGGCCCAGCGTCCGTCGGCGGAAAACCGTGGGGGAGCCCAGAAGCTCCTGGGCGTCTGCAGGCGGACGAACCGTCCCGAGGACACGTTCAGCAGGAAGTCCGGTTGATACTCGGCCCGATGGGCGGCGGCACCGGTGATCGAGATCCAGGGGCCACGGGAAGCCCCTGCCGCTATGTACACCTTGTCCAGATCCTCCGGTTCTGCCGCGAGGACCCAGGAAGCATAGCCTTGCGCGAGCAGGCTCGCCGTCAGCAGCGTTCCCCATAGAGTCAACGACTGCAGCCGATGGCCGCGGCGAAGATCCGTGCGTCCTCCCAGAACCTGGTTGGCGCCGCCGGCGATCAGCGCCAGCAGGCCCGCGACGAGCAGCCCCGCCGTCGCCACAGCGGCCGCTCCAAGAGCGCCCACAAAGATCAGCCGGCGGGCGGCGGCCGAGGCCAGCCAGCCCACAAGACCCAGGCCGGCGAAGTCGAGGAGCAGCCAGGGCGATCGGGAACGGAGGGCGACGCCAGCGGCGTGGCTCAGGAGCACGAGAAGCAGCACGGTGGCCACCCAGAGCAGCGCCGAAAGGGCGACGCTGGGAAACGTTCCGAACGGAATGAGGCGCGCACTCAACAGGCCGCCGAGATCAAACCGCCGATCGATGGCGGTTGCCGGGAGGAGGATCAGAACGCCGACGCTCAGGGCCAGGACAAAGGCCGCGGCCAGCTTGCCGGACCAGACCGCCCAGCCTCCGATCGGCCGCGAGAAGTAGAAACCCAGCCGCCGCTCGGCCAGGTCGCGGGCGATGATCGAGGCGCCGAGGAGCAGGGCCAGGCCGAAGCTGAAGCAGAGGGCCAGAGCGAGGGCCGTGGCATTCCGCACCTCCGGACCGCCGCGCTGTCCGGTCCCCGGCAGCAGAGGCGTGGTGAGCGGCACCAGCCCAAGCAGCAGAGCGGCGGCGGCGAGCAGCCGGCGCTCGACGAGCTCACGCTCGAAAACGGCGAGAAAACCTCTCATGGCTGCTCCTCTCCTTCACCGGTCAGGGCGATGAAGATCTCCTCGAGGGTCAGCGCCGAGACCTCCCGCCCTTCCGGCCCTGCCGCTCTGAAGCGTTCCTCATCGTAGTTGGAGACAACGGCTTCGACCGCCAGGCCGCGGGACGCCACGGCCACCGGCGCCAGCGCTTCGAGCCGCGAGGCCTCCGCTGTCTGGGAGCGCGGAAAGCTGATGCGCCGGAAGCGCCGCTTGAGCGCTTCCATCTCCTCGTCGAGCACGAGCTTGCCCTGCCGCAGCACGGCCACGCGGTCGGCGATCCGCTCGACTCCCGCGAGATCGTGGGTGGTCATGAACACCGTCGTTCCGCGGTCGGCCAGCTCGCCAATCAGCTCCTCGAACACCGCCTTGCGCGCCACGGCGTCCAGCCCCAGCGTCGGATCGTCCAGCACCAGCACGCGCGGTGTGAAGGCGAGCGCCAGGGCGAGGGAGACGTGCCCCTTCTGTCCCTTGGAAAGCCGGCCGAACGGAGTGTCCCGCGGTACGGCAAAGCGCTTCAGCCGCGCCTCCACGCCGGCGGCGTCCCAGTGCGGATAGAGGCGGGAGCAGAAGCGGGCGACCTGCCGCGGAGTCATCGCCGGCGGCATGTCCGGCTCCTCGGGCACCACGCCCACCTCGGCCAGGATGGAGGCCCGCTCCTGCCAGACGTTCCGGCCGAGGAGCGAGACGCGGCCGGCGGCGGGCTTCTGCTCGCCGACCAGGCAACGCACGAGCGAGGACTTGCCCGCGCCGTTGCGGCCGAGCAGAGCGTAGACCGCTCCCTCCGGGACGCCGAGCGACACGTCATCGAGGGCCAGGCACCTGCCGTAGCGCACCGTCAGGCCCTCCAGGGCGATGGGATTCATGACTCTTCTCCTTCCGGGCTTCCATCCTTCAGGCTCCGCCAAGCGGCCTCGAACGTGGCGAGAGCCTCCTCGCGATCGGCGCCGAGCGTCACCGCCAGGCTGGCGTAACGCACCGCCTCCTCCAGCAGCCGGCCGTTGCGGCGCGTGTCCCAGGGCGGGGGAGGCACCTCGGCGACGAACGTCCCCTCGCCGCGGCGGACGGTGAGCACCCCAGAGTCCGTAAGCCTCTGGTAGGCCTTGGAGACCGTCGCGGGATTGACCTGCAGCTCGCGGGCGAGGTCCCGCACCGACGGCACCAGCGTCCCCGGAGGCAGGGCCCCCCGGGCGACCAGGTGCTGCACGTTCTCCTCGATCTGCCGCCAGATGGGGCGGGCGTCGCGGGGATCGATGCGCAGGGTCGGGGGCATGGACTCGTAGTCGTTCGTGTGAGTCAGTGTATGAGGATAGTAATACAGTGAGCAGGAGGTGTCAAGGCCTGGAGCGCCGATTCCAATCCTGTCGATGAGCGAGTCGTAATCCGCGCCGCCGGGCCCCTCACCTCCCCGGCCCTCCTCTCCCACCGCACTCCCATCCCCCGGGAGAGGAGGGAGACTTTTTCAGATTTGTTTTTTCAAAGCCCCTCCTCTCCCGGCTGGGCGGGCGTGAGGTGGGAGAGGAGGGGTTGGGGAGGTGAGGGGCCCGACGGCGCGGACCGCGGTCTGCTCAACGAGCGCCGTCGGATCGGCCTTTTACTCCAGCCAGGGCCGGAACGCCTCTTCCGGCGCGGGGACCAGCAGAGGGTTCGCCATGAGGATGCGGGCGCAGGTGTTCCAGCGCAGGATGGCGTCGTCGTTGCCGGGCGGGCGGATGGCGGCGGCTTCCTCGAAGTGCTCCATCGCCTCCCTGAACCAGTCGTAGGCGATGTGGCCGGCGTGCGAGCCGCCCCGCTTGAGCTGCGCCTTGGCCCGGCGCTCGCAGAGGATGCCGGTGTGGTACGTGCGGCTGTAGTCGTCGCGGATGCGGGCGAGGACCTCGCGGGCCTGCTCCAGGCAGGGGTTCGGCCGCTCGTCGAACTGATCGGTCAGGGCGAGCAGGAGGATGACCATCGCGTCCTGGTTTCCCGGCTCCACCTCCAGGACGTCCCGGCAGATGCTCTCGGCTTCGAGAGGCTCGTTCAGCAGGCGATAGCGGTGCGCCTTCTCCAGGGCGGCGGGGATCGCTTCTCGGGAAAGAGGCTTCAGCTCGAACATCGCACTGCCTCCTTTCGGTCTCACTTCCTGAAGGTGCGGAGTAGCTTCCCCACCGGATCGTAGAACTGGTCGACCACGCGCTCCTTCAGAGGAATGATGGCGTTGTCGGTGATGGTGATCCCCTCGGGGCACACCTTGGTGCAGCACTTGGTGATGTTGCAGTAGCCGATGCCGTGCGGACCTCTCAGCTCGCCGAGGCGGTCCTCGGCGTCCAGGGGATGCATCTCCAGGGCGGCGGCGTAGACCAGCAGCCGCGGACCGATGAATTGGTCGTGCAGGTGGTGCTCCCGCAGCACGTGGCAGACGTCCTGGCAGAGGAAGCACTCGATGCACTTGCGGAACTCCTGCACCCGGTCGACGTCCTCCTGCGCGACGCGCCAGGTGCCGTCCGCGGCGTCGGGCGGCCGCGGCTTGAACTTCTTGATCCGCCGCTTGGCCGCGAAGTTCCAGGAGACATCCGTCACCAGGTCGCGGATGAGCGGGAAGGCCTTCATCGGCTCGACGGTGACCGGCTCGGCGAGCGGCAGGTCGTTCAGCCGCGTCATGCACATCAGGCGCGGGTTGCCGTTGACCTCGGCCGAGCAGGAGCCGCACTTGCCCGCCTTGCAGTTCCAGCGCACGGCGAGGTCGGGCGCCGACTCGGCCTGGATCTGGTGCATCGCGTCGAGCACCACCATGCCTTCGGAGACCTCGGTCGAGTAGTCCTTGAGCTCACCGCCGCCGCGGTCGCCGCGCCAGATTCTGAACGTCGCTCGGGCCATCACTTCATCTCCTCGATGATCGCCGCGAGCTCGGGGCTCAGGGGCGGGACGGGCTCGCGCGCGACCTGCATCTCGCCGTGGGGGCCGCGGCGGACGATGACGTTGGTCCGGCCCAGCGTCTCGTCCTTTTCCGGGTAGTCCTCGCGGAACTGGGCGCCGCGGCTCTCCTGGCGCTCCAAGGCGGCGCGGGTGACCGCTTCGGAGACGGTGAGGAGGTTCGGCAGGTCGAGCGCGAGGTGCCAGCCGGGGTTGTACTCGCGGTTGCCGACGACGTGGACTTTTTGCTCCCGCTCGCGCAGGCTGCCGATTCCCGCGAGCGCGCGCTCCATCTCCGGCCCGTTGCGGACGATGCCGACGAGGTCCTGCATCATCGTCTGCAGCTCGTGCTGGAGCTGGTAGGGGTTCTCGCCGCCGATGCGGTCGAACGGATCGAAGAGCCCCTTCGCCGCCCGCTCCACCGCGGCCTCGTCGGCGCGGCCGGCGCCGTGCTCGCGGGCGAAGCTCGCGGCGTGCTCGCCGGCCCGCTTGCCGAACACCAGCAGGTCCGAGAGCGAGTTGCCGCCGAGGCGGTTGGCGCCGTGCAGGCCGGCGCCGCACTCGCCGGCGGCGAAGAGGCCGGGCACGCTCGACATCTGACTCTCCGGATCGACGCGCACGCCGCCCATCATGTAGTGCGTCGTCGGCCCCACCTCCATCGGCTCCTTGGTGATGTCGATGTCCGCCAGCTGCTTGAACTGGTGATACATGCTGGGGAGCTTACGCTTGATGTGCTCCTCGGCGTGGGGCACCCGCTCGCGGATCCAGGAGATGTCGAGGAACACGCCGCCGTGCGGGCTTCCCCGGCCCTCCTTGATCTCGCGCACGATCGAGCGCGCCACGTGGTCGCGGGTGAGCAGCTCCGGCGGCCGGCGGGCGTCTTTGTCTCCCTGGCAGTAGCGCCAGCCCTCCTCCTCGTTGTCCGCCGTCTGACTCGTGTAGAGCGGCGGGATGTCGTCGAACATGAAGCGCCGGCCGTCTTTGTTGCGCAGCACACCGCCCTCGCCGCGTACCCCCTCGGTGACCAGGATGCCGCGCACGCTGGGCGGCCACACCATGCCGGTGGGGTGGAACTGCACGAACTCCATGTCGATCAGCTCGGCGCCGGCGTCGAAGGCCAGGGCGTGGCCGTCGCCGGTGTACTCCCAACTATTGCTGGTGATCGAGAAGGCGCGCCCGATGCCGCCGGTGGCGAGGATCACGGCCCCGGCCTCCCACACCAGGCAGCGGCCTCGCTCCCGCTCGTAGCCGAAGGCGCCCACGACGCGGTCGCCGTCCTTGAGCAGGGCGGTCACCGTGCATTCCATGTGGAACTCGATGCCCTGATGGATGCCGTGGTCCTGGAGCGTGCGGATCATCTCCAGGCCGGTGCGGTCGCCGACGTGGGCGAGCCGGGGATAGCGGTGGCCACCGAAGTTGCGCTGCAGGATGCGGCCGTCCTGGGTGCGGTCGAAGAGGGCGCCCCAGGCCTCCAGCTCGCGCACGCGCTCGGGAGCTTCCTTGGCGTGGAGCTCGGCCATGCGCGGATGGGAGAGGTACTGGCCGCCGCGCATGGTGTCCGCGAAATGGACCTTCCAGTTGTCCCGCTCGTCGACGTTGGAGAGGGCCGCGGCGATGCCGCCCTCGGCCATCACGGTGTGCGCCTTGCCGAGGAGCGACTTCGAGATCACTCCCACCCTGGCGCCGGCCGCCGAAGCTTCGATGGCGGCGCGCAGGCCGGCGCCGCCCGCCCCGACGACCAGCACGTCGTACGAGAACCGCGGGAAGTCGGCCACCTAGAGGATTCTCCAGTCGGTCCACACGCCCATGGCGCAGAGGCGGACGTAGACGTCGGCGAAGGCCACCCAGAACAGGCTCATCCACGCCCACACCATGTGGCGCCGGTTGAGGCAGCCGACGCAGCGGTAGGCGGCGAAGCGCGCCGGCCGGCGCGAGATCTGATCCAGATAGCCGCCCACCAGATGGCGCAGCGAGTGGCAGCCCAGGGTGTAGCCGCCGAGCAGGATGACGTTCATCGCCAGCACCAGGGTGCCGACGCCGATGCCGAACGAGACCGTGCCCGTGACCGGATCGGTGAACCACAGCGCCTCCCACACATCGCGTGCGAGGAACACCAGGAAGATGAGGGCGAGATAGAGGAAGTAGCGGTGGACGTTCTGCAGGATCAGCGGGAACGAGCGCTCGCCGAGGTAGCGCTTGCGCGGCTCGCCCACCGTGCACGACGGCGGATCGGCCCAGAACGCCTTGTAGTAGGCGCCGCGGTAGTAGTAGCAGGTGAGGCGGAAGCCGCCCGGGGCCCAGAGGATGAAGAAGGCCGCCGACCAGGGGAACCATCCGGGCCACCAGTCCGGCTTGCCGCCGAACCAGCTCGTCTCGGCGTCGCCCCAGATCTCGGGCGAATAGAGCGGCGAGAGATAGCCGCCGGAGCGGTAGTTCGCGCCCTGGAACGCCGCCCAGGTGGCGTAAACGATGAAGGCGGAGAAGACGAGGAAGGTGACGAGCGGCTGCACCCACCACGCGTCGCGCCGCATGGTCTCGCCGAACGACCGCCGCCTGAGAACGTCCGCGTAGGTCATACCTGCCGCCTCCGATCTCGAGTCCTGCGGTATTCAAGCTTAGGTTGGGGCGGGTGTCAAACGGGAGCCATGCTATCCTCTCTCTATGACTCTCAAAGCCCGCGTTCACAATGGCCGTTTCGTGGTAGAGGAGCCGACGGAACTACCAGAGGGAACTGAGGTCAATCTCCTTCCTCTCGATCCGGGTGACTGGCTCGACCCGGATGACCGCGCCGCCCTTCATCGAGCGCTGGCCGCCTCACAGGACGACGTCGAGGCCGGCCGCCTTGTAGACGCTGAAGAGGTGTTGCGGGAACTACGAGAACTGTGACACGGCGCAAGGTTCGCTTCACGGCGGTCGCCCGTGAACACCTTCGACTGCTCAAGCGGTGGTGGCGAGAGAACTCAGCGCGGCCTGAGATCCTTGACCACGATTTGGACGAGGCAATTAGGACGCTTTCCGTCCTGCCGGGGATCGGTTCGTCCTATCCCGGCGCTTCCATTGGCGGTGTTCGCCGTCTGTACATCGCGCGGCTGACCTCCCATCTCTATTACACCTACGACGATCGCGAGGTCGTCATTAGGGCACTCTGGCACGCGAGACGGGGCTCGGGACCGGACCTCGGGTCGCGATAGCAATGCCGTGCCGTGAACGGGAGGTGCCGATACGCAGATTGCGAACCCGCTTGAAGAGTGGTCTTGGCGGCTCGGTTTGAGCCGTGCGTTCACAGCCGCATTCTCCAGGTATACATTCCTTGTACGGCCATGGTGCGTGAATTGTCCGCCGGAGACCTTCGGCGCGGCGGGCCACCCTGCGCAGGATCGGCCTAAGACCAGCACGCACAGCTACTTCGGCCCGCGGCATCGCCGTGGCACGGACCTCGCTCTCCCGGACTGCTGACTCTTGGAGGATCTCGCCATGAGACAGCGTATCGCTTTCCTTCTTGTCCTACTGCCGTGCCTGATTTTGCAGGCAGGCTGCGAAACCACTCTGCGGCCGACCCGGCGGACCAACAGCGCGCTCGATTTCCTCTATCCACAGGGGGTCGTGGCCGCCACTCCGGCGAAACAGGTGGTCCTTCAGTTACCGGTTCGCGTCGGGCTCGCCTTCGCTCCAAACGACTCCCCCGAGCCGGACCCGATCACCGAGGAGCAGAAGCAGAGGTTGCTGGCCGAGGTCGCCCAGGCGTTCAAGGCGCACGAGGGGATCGGACATCTGGAAGTCGTCCCCTCCACCTATCTCCAGTCCGGCGGCAGCTTCGCCAATCTCG
This sequence comes from Thermoanaerobaculia bacterium, assembly GCA_036002325.1. GTDB lineage: Bacteria > Acidobacteriota > Thermoanaerobaculia > Multivoradales > UBA5704 > DATARR01. The sequence goes on from DASYTJ010000017.1 coordinate 27,845, forward strand.
ACCAGGTCAAGGGCCTGTTGGGATTCGACCTCGTGGTGCTGCTCTCCTACGATCAGGCCCAGTTCACCGAATCGACGCGCGCCTCCTGGACCTATCTGACCGTCGTCGGGCCTTTCCTGATCGAAGGAGAGAAGAACGACACCCGCACCCTGGTCGACGCCGTGATCTACGACATCCCGTCGCGGGCCCTTCTCTTCCGGGCCGCCGGCGAGAGCACGGTCAAGGGACGATCGAGCCCGCTCAACGTCGACCGCAAGCGGCGGAAGTTCGCGGCGGCGGGGTTCGAGGAGGCGACCGACAGACTGATCGCGAATCTGAACACGGCGCTGGCGCAGTTCGAGCAGCAGGCGAGGAACGGCACGGTGCAGGGGCCGGGCACCCCGGCCATCGCGATGTACGACAAAGAAGGGCAGCAAATCACCAACAGCAGTGGAGGAAAAGGCGGCGGAGCGTTTGGAGCGACGGAGCTCGTCGGGGCGGCGCTGCTGGCGCTGGCCTTGTGCGGTCAGGCGTTTCGCCGCACGGCTTAGGGGTTCGCCGGCGCGCCGGAAGCCTCGAAAACGGCTTTGTAGACGTTCAAGGCCGCCCGGGATCGATCCAGCGTCTCCTGGAAGGGCTGCAACTTTTTTTGTACGCGTAAATTTTTCCTCGCATCCATCAAGGTCGGCGCCGTACGCGTATCGGTCCACCCTGTATGCCTGCAAAAAGATTTTTAGGCGTTCCGGGTCATGCGGTACGCGTTCAGCTTCTCCCGGTACGCGTACAGAATCTCCCTCCACGCGTAAAATTTTTCCTGTAAGCCTGCAGGAAAAATTTTACGGGTCCAGAGTCTCGCGGAACGCGTACAGGGTCTCGTGGAACGCGTAAAACTTTTTTTGTACGCGTACAGAAAAAATTTTAGGCGTATCGCTTCGTCCTGGACGCGTACAGGGTGCCCCTGAAGCCCTACAGATTTTCTTGGGACGCCTAAAACTTTTTTTGTAGGCGTAAAGGGCCGACCTGAACGCGTACAGCGTCGAGCTGAAGACATAAATTTTTTTTGGTAAGCGTCGCACTCCGAAGCGGATCCCTTCCGGGAGACCCTGTACGCCTACGGGCAGCCCTGAACGCGTACGACGCCTTGCCGCAAGCCTGCAAATCCTTTTGTACGCGTACAGGGTCGAGCTGAACGCGTAACGGGCCGGGCTGAACGTGCAGCGGGCGGAGCTGAACGGCTACAGATACCCCAACGCCCGCAGCCGCTTCTCCAACTCGGTCGCTCGACGGCGGGATTCGCCGGACGCCAGCGGGCCTTCGTGGCTCTCCGTCCACCGCAGGAGCGCTGTCTTGAGGCGGAGGGTTTCTTCGGGAAATCGGGCTGAGAGGTCGCTTTTTTCTCCGGGATCGGCTTCGATGTCGAAGAGCTGCGCCTGGCCGGAGCCCAGGTCGAAGGTCAGCTTGCGGGTGCCGTCGAGGACCGTCCGCTTCAAGCCCTGCAGGCCGAAGGACAGGCGGCGGACCGGCCGGTCTCCTTCGATCGTCGGCCGCAGGCTCGCGCCGTCGAGGGCGAGCCTCTCCGCCGGAATCCTAAGGTAGTCGAGGATGGTGGGGACGATATCGAGGTTCTCGGCGATCGCCTGGCGGCGCAACCCCGGCTCGACGCCGGGAATCCACATCGCGAGGGGCGTCCGGAACAGCGTCTCGTAGGCGAGATTCCGGCAGTGATTGTACTGGCCATGATCGTAGAGCTCCTCGCCGTGGTCGGCGGCCAGGACGATCAGGGTGCGCTCGCGGAGGTGCCGCGTGCGCAGCGCGTCGAACAGCTTTGCGAGCTGCTCGTCGAGGTAGAGGATTTCCTCGTCGTACAGATCGGAGAGGTGGGCGAGGTCCTGCGGGTTGAAATCGAGCCGGGGGTCGCCGTTATAGAGGCGCTGCGCGATCGGCCAGCTGTCGCCGCGCCGGGCCCAGGGATGCACCCCCAGCTCGCGGGCGCGACCCGGGGTGGCGGCGAAACGCCGGAGGTGTCCTCGCGGCGGCCGATACGGCGCGTGCGGCTCCATGTAATGAAGGTAGAAGAACCAGGGCTCACGGAAGGCCTCCAGGAGCCCGAGGGCCCTCTCGTTCATACAGTCGCCGTGCTTCCAGAAGCACGACTCGTCGAAGACCTGGAACCCTCGACCGTAGCCGCCGGCCGGATTTTCGCGCGACGGCGTGTGCCGCACGATGGGGCTGGCCGAGACGGCGGCGGTGAAGTACCCATGCTGCCGCAGGATCTCCGGCAGCGAGCGCGCCGCCGGCGGAATGACGAACCGAGCGGCGCCGCCCTGGGGCAGGAAGACGGCCGGTTGGCGCGAGGTGAGAAGGGAGTTGGCGGAAGGGAAGGTGCAGCCGGCCTGGCTGCGCGCGTTGCTGAACACCATTCCCTCGCGGGCGAGGGCGTCGAGGTTGGGCGTCGTCGGCCGCCGGTAGCCGTAGAGGCTCATGCGGTCGGCGCGCAGCGTGTCCACGACGACCAGCAGCACGTTCCAGCGTTCGGCCTCCCGGCGGCAGGCCGTCAGGAGGAGGCAGAGGAGCAGGCTCCAG
>DASYTJ010000018.1:0-7048 GCA_036002325.1 Thermoanaerobaculia bacterium
AGGACCCGGTCGAGATCGACACCGACACGGAGAACAAGAAGGTCAACCTGGTCTTCAAGGGCGAGGAGGCGGACCGCACCGAGCTGCAGTTCGGCGGCGGCTGGAGCGAGCTGGACGGCGTCTTCGGCCAGTTCGCCATCAGCACGAAAAACTTCCTGGGGCGCGGCGAGCAACTTGGCGCCTCTTTCCAGACCGGTGGCCAGCGCGACTACCTGGACCTCTCCTACGCCGTGCCCTGGTTCCTCGACCGGCCGCAGAGCATCGGCATCCGCGCCTACAACCAGGCTCTCGAGTACGGCGTCATCGCCGACCTGGACTATTACAAGCGCGACAGTCAGGGCGCCGTGCTCACCTACGGCCGGAACTTCCGGCTTTTTCAGGCCGCGAGCATCAGCTATAACCGCTCGCGCTACGACGACCACTACAACGCCGTAGCGGAGGATGGCACCGTCGTCACGGTCCACTCGCTCATCGACAACTCTTCGTTGCGGCCGGCCTGGGCTTTCGATAGCCGGGACAGCCCCTTCGAAACGACTCGCGGCAAGCGGCTGTCCCTGGCGGTGGAGTACGCGGGAGGTTTCCTGGGTGGCGACAACTATTTCATCCGCCCGGAGGCGACGTTCACTCTCTTCCAGCCGGTGAGCAACTATCCGACCAAGACGGTGCTGGCGTTCAACGCAGAGGCGGGCCTGATCCATTCTCTCGGGGACTATGGCGTCTCGACTCTCGAGCGTTTTTTCCTGGGCGGTGAGAACAGCATCCGTGGCCACCGTTCCCGTTCGATCTACCTGCGCGACGCCAAGGGCGATCCCCTTCTCGACGAGGATGGAACCCTTCTTGGCGGCGACAGCTTCGTCCAGCTCAACCTGGAGTACCACTTCCTTCTGGGCGGGCCCTTCCGGTTGCTGCTGTTTGCCGACGCCGGAAACGTTTTCGGTGAAAACCAGACGTTCGATCTCTCGAACCTGCGCACGACCGCCGGAGTGGAGCTGCGGGTCCTGCTGCCGGTCTTCGGTGCGCCGCTGCGCTTCATCTACTCGAAAAACCTGGATCCCAGGCCGCAGGACAGCTTCGAGGCGTTTCAGTTCAGCATCGGTACGAGTTTCTAGGGTCTTCAGGGAATGGACCTGTAAGGGATGTAAAGCTCGGTCCTTACATGGCTCACAAATTCCTTACCTCGACTTGAGGACCTGTCGTCGGCCGGTTTCTATGCTGACGGCATGCGGAGATTGCTGATCGCAGGAGTCACCACCGGAGTTTTTCTGGGATCCGTTTCGGCGGTGGCGTTCGCCATAACCAACCGCTATCTCACCGCCGGTTATCCGCAGCTCGCCCTGATGGCCTGCCGCGGCATCGTGGATCGGTATACCTTGGGTACGGTGCTCGTCTTCTCCGGTATCGGTCTCGCCGTCTCTCTCGCGTCGCGGCGCCTGGGTGTGAGCGTCTCGGGGGCGTACGTCTCCTGGCTCGCGGAACGGTACGTTGAGCGCCTGGCAGGGTGGCTAGGGCAAGCTCTGGGAGTGCTCGGCAACGCGAAGGTAGCCGCCGCCTCCCTGCTGCTGCTGGCCGGAGTCAACGCCGCAGCCTGGCGGCTCGCCGATCAGGGGTCGCGTCCTCGCCTCAACGTGCTGCTGATCACCGTCGACGCCCTGCGGGCCGACCATCTCGGAGCCTACGGCTATCCCCGGCCGACCTCGCCCCACATCGATCGGCTGGGGCGCGAAGGAGTGGTCTTCTGGCGCGCCGTCTCGCAGTGGCCGAAGACCAGCCCGAGCTTCGCTTCCATGCTGTCGAGCACCTACGGCCATACGAACGGCCTCGTCCGTACCACGGGCCAACGGTTGCCGGACCGCCTCTTCACAGTGGCCGAGCTCCTCAAGGCCGCCCGTTTCGACACTTCCGCCGCCGTCGCCAACGTCAATCTCGGAAAGGTTTTCAATTTCCATCAGGGCTTCGATATCTATCGCGAGATCTGGGAAGAGGGTGAGGACGACGGTTCGGGGACCGAGCTCGTGACCCGCCGCGGGTTGGAGCTCCTGGAGCGGGGTTTCCACCGCCGTCCATTCTTTCTCTGGCTCCACTACTTCGATCCGCACGCGCCCTACGAGCCTCCCGGGGCCCTCGACGAGATGTTCGTGGGAGACCGGTACTTCGATCCGGCGCGCCGGGCGCCCCTGCACACGCGCAAGCGCCGGGACCTCGGAGGCATCCCCGTCCAGTCGCGCCTCGGACGCGAAGATCGAATCGATTACTACGTGGCCCAGTACGATGCCGAGATTCGCTACGTGGACGAGCAGATAGGCATTCTGCTCCGAGCGCTCGAGGGTCTGGGGCTCGCCTCGAACACGCTCGTCATCCTCACCGCGGACCATGGCGAGAGCCTGGGCGAGCACAATTATTTTTTCGAGCACGGACGCTTCCCGTACGACGACTGCGTCCGGGTCCCGCTGATCCTTCGCGGTCCGGGCACAGGGACGCCGGGCCGGCTCGTGCGTTCCCCTGTCGAGCTGATCGACGTCCTCCCAACCGTCCTCGAGCTCGCGGCTCTCCCGCCCTCCCCCGACGCGGAAGGCAAGAGCCTCCGACCTCTCCTCGTGGGAGACCGAGAAACTGGTAGACGCTGGACCGCTTTTTCTGAGTCAGGATACGCGGAGAATTATCAGCGGTCGATCACCAGCGAGCGATACAAGCTGATCTCTGTGCCGGACTCCGAGGACCGGCGGGTGATGCAAGGGCGGGAGCTGGAGCTCTACGATCTGCAGGAGGATCCGGGCGAAAAGAGAAACCTTATCGACGAACGGCCGGACGTGGCCCGGCCGCTGGAAAAGCGGCTGCGGCGTTGGATGGCGGGGAGCCGTGCCGGCGCCCGCGCTCCGGAAGCGGTCCGCATCGACCCCGGGACCGAAGAGCGGCTCCGCTCGCTGGGCTACCTCGATTGAAGTGGCAGAAAGGCGGAGCCCCTTCGCGGGCAAGGGAATGTAAGGAATGTAAAGTCTGCAACGCTGAGCGCCGGGGTCCGGCGGACGGCTGCTAGACTGGAATCATGAGGAATCGGGCTGCCGCACGGTACTTGCCGATCGCCATGGCAGTGCTGCTGGTGCTCCTGCTGGCGGTCCTCGCCGTGCTGCAGTGGCGTTGGATCGGCGAGGTGAGCGCCATGGAGCGGCAGCGAATGCGCTCAAACCTGCTCGCCGCCGGCTTCCGCTTCAGTCGCGACTTCGACCGGGAGATTACCCGCGCTTTCTCCTTCTTCCATCCCGATGCCACCGCGGCGCCGGATGATCAGCTCGATCGCTTCTACCGTCAGTACGAGCGATGGACCGCGGAGGCTCCCTACCCGCATCTGATCCGCAACATCTTCCTGATCCGCCCTGCCGCGAGCGGAGGAGCGAAGCTGGAAATCCTGCGACCGTCACAGCGCCGCTTCGAGGCTTGCCCCTGGCCGCCGGCGCTCGCCGCGATCCAGCAACGCTGGAGCGGAGGGCGGCCGCCTCCGCCCGCTCGTTTCATCAGGGACCGAATGGTGGTGGGAGAGATTCCCGCCTTGGTGTTCCCCCTCTCCTTCTCGCACCTGCGATGGGGTGATCCCGCGGCGGATCGCTTCGCCGAGCTCTACTTGCTGGTGCAGCTCGATCTCGAGACGATCTCCAGGGATATCCTGCCTGCTCTGAGCCGGCAGTACTTCGACGCCGGCGCGGAAGGCGAGTACGCCGTCGCGGTCGTGGACGCCCAGGATCCCCGCCGAATCATCTTTCGTTCCGAGCCGGAGATGCCGTCGGCGGCGTTTCGCGACGGTGACCTCAGCTTGGGCTTTTTCAGGCTGCGGCCTTTCGAGGAGCTGAGAACTCGCGAAGCCGGCCGCGGCGCAAATCTCGTCCTGAGGCGGGGCCCCGAGCCGTTTGGACCTCCGCCGACAGAAGGCGGATCGCCGCCTCCCGAGGGACCTCGCCTCGAATCCCTGGCGAGACGCGGCGGGCCGCCGCCTGAAGGACCCTGGACTGCGGGCGCCTTCGGCATCGGCGGGCCGTCTGAGGTGGCGCGGCACGAAGACGGGGCGTGGCGGCTGGTCGCGAAGCGGCGTGACGGCTCCCTTGAGCAGGCGGTCGTCGCGGTGCGGCGGCGAAACCTGGCGATCAGCTTGGGAATCTTGACTCTCCTGGGCACCACGATCGCCATGATGATGGTCACCACACAGCGGGCACAGAGCCTTGCGCGCCAGCAGCTCGAGTTCGTCGCCGGAGTCACTCACGAGCTGAACACGCCGTTGACCGCCATCCGCTCCGCCGGTCAGAACCTGGCCGACGGCGTGGTGGCCGACTCGGTGCAGGTGAAGCGCTACGGCGCGCTCATCGCCAACGAGGGGCGGCGCCTCTCCGATCTGGTGGCGCAGGCGCTGGAGTTCGCCGGCATCCAGTCCGGCCGGCGCCGCTATCACCTGCATCCTGTGGAGATCGCGGAAATCATCGAGGGTGCCCTGCTCGATTCCCGCTGGCTGCTGCAGGAGCGGCGCGTCGAGGTGGCGCGAGAGGTGGAGCCGGATTTGCCACCGATCCTGGCCGATGCCGTGGCCCTGCGGCAGGCGGTTCACAATCTCCTTCAGAACGCCGTGAAGTATGGGGGCCAGGCCGGCTGGATCGGTGTCCGGGCGCGGCGATCGTCCTCGGGGCAGGTGGAGATCACCATCGCGGACCGCGGACCAGGTATCGGCGCGGAGGACCTGCCCCATCTGTTCAAGCCATTTTTCCGCGGCCGCGACGCCGCGGCGCGCCGGGTCCCCGGCAGCGGCCTGGGCTTGAGCCTGGTTCGCTACATCGTCGAGGCGCACGGCGGCCGGGTCACGGTGGAGACGGGGGAGGGAAGCGTGTTCACCCTCCACCTGCCGGCGGCGCCACCCGAGATCGCGGAGATCGAGACGGTGGAGGAGCCCGCGTGATGGTCGAGCCGTCATCGGCCGCCGGCGGTACGGCGGTGCGGCGCATCCTCCTGGTGGAGGACGAGCCCAGCCTGGTGCTCACGCTCACGGACCGGCTGCTGCGCGAGGGTTACCAGGTGGAGACCGCGGGCACCGGCGACGAAGGCCTCTCCCGCGCTCTCGAGGGTTCTTTCGACATCATCCTGCTCGACGTCATGCTGCCCGGCGGCCGCGACGGTTTCGAGGTGTGCCGCGAGCTGCGCTCGCGCAGCGTCGAGGTGCCGATCGTCATGCTCACCGCCCGCGGCCAGGTGGTGGACCGGGTGGTAGGTCTGAAGCTCGGCGCCGACGACTACGTCACCAAGCCTTTCGAGATGATCGAGCTGCTGGCCCGCATCGAGGCGCTCTTCCGCCGCGCCCGCACGCCGTCGTCTTCGCCGGCGGGAACCTACGCCTTCGGCGACGTGCGGGTGGACTTCCGCCGTGCCGAGGTGTTTCGCGGCGGCGAGCGGACCCCGCTCTCGGCGCTCGAGTTCAAGCTGCTCGCCTACTTCATTCAGAACCGCGGCGCGCTGCTCACCCGCGACGAGCTGCTCGACAAGGTGTGGGGCTACGACGCCATGCCCACCACCCGCACGGTCGACGTGCACGTGGCCTCGCTACGCCAGAAGCTGGAGCGCAACCCGTCGCGGCCCGAGCTCATCCTCACCGTCCACCGCCGCGGCTACCGCTTCGCCGGTTGAGGAGGTTTACATTCCTTACAAATACCTTGCAAGATCTTGAGGACTCCCCGCCGACGCGGATCTATGCTGAGCTCGTAACCTTAGGAGAAAAGATCATGAAAAGGATTCTCACTTTCTCATCCTGCCTCGCTCTGCTGCTCGCCGCCGGGCTCGGCGCTCGGGCCCAAGGCCAGGGCTTCCACCACGCCTTTGGCTCACCCGATGGGCTCCCGCGACATGGAGAGTTCCTCGCCAAGGCTCTCGATCTCTCCGCCACTCAGCAGGCCGCCGCCCAGAAGCTCCATGAGGCGCTTGCCGCCAAGGCCAAACCTCTGGCCGACCAGCATCGTCAGCAGATGGACGAGATCGAGAAGCTGCTGAACGGCGTCAATCCCGACGCCGCCGAGATCGGCGAACGGATGATCGCGGCCCATGCCACGGGCCAGCAGCTCAAAGCGCTGCACGATGACTTTGAGACCAAATTCAGCGCTCTGCTCACTCCGGCACAGCTCGAAAAATTCAAGAACTTCCAGACGATGCGCCGCGAGCGCGGGCCTTTCATTACGGGAGTTCCCGCGCCGGAGCCCTGAGGGGTTGATTGCTCTGGACGGGTTCGTCGGGCTCTCGACGACGATCCGTCTTTTCATGCGGGCCGGCTCTGCAGTCATAGCGGCCGGCCCGCTTTTTTTGCGGCAGTCTTTTACATTCCTTACAGATTCTTTGCTCCAAGCTGAAGACTGCCCGCCGGCGCGAGCCTACGCTGCTGGTCATGACGGCAGCGAGCCCCGCACGGCGGGCGCTCCAGAAAGGAGATGGAATGTTGAAAAGACTTCTGACGCTCGGCTTCGTCTTCACCTTCCTTTTCGGCACGGCTCTTTGGGCGGCGCAGGGTTCCCGCCGCAACACGGGGACGACTTCCGGCACGAGCAGCTCGGGTACGGCCACCTCGGGCGCGGCGAATTTCGTGGATCATCTCGCCCGCATCCTCAATCTCACCGCGGAGCAGAAGACCGCGATTCAGACGCTTTATGACACGCTGCAGACGAACGTTCAGCCGCTCCGCGACCAGCACAAGGCGCAGCTCGAGGAGATCCGTACGCTGCTCGACGAGACCGATCCAGATCCCACCACGATCGGAGAGAAGGTGATCGCCTCTCACGCCACGATCAAACAGATCGAGGCTCTGTTCGACAACTTCGCGACCCAGGTGAAGGCTCTGCTGACCGCCGAGCAGCTCGAGAAGTTCGAGACGTTCCTGGAGATGCACGACGGCCACCTGCCCTTCGGCTTCGGCCCCGGGCCGGGATTCTAGGCGCCGGCCCTCACTCCCCTGGCCCCTCTCTCCCTAGGGAGAGAGGGGAACAAATTACCAAGGATCCTGTCTTATCCCTCCTCTCCCTCGGGGAGAGGAGGG
>DASYTJ010000019.1:0-49917 GCA_036002325.1 Thermoanaerobaculia bacterium
CCGTCAGGGAGAGGGGGACAGGGGGTGAGGGCTTCGAAGGGCACGCCGCTCCATCCGGCAAGGGTCCTCCTGGATCTCGAGGGCTCCCAGGCCCCGCTTTTGCTAGAGTCACCCGCATGAACACCCCGAAACGACTGCGACCGGCGATCCTGCTCTTGGCCTTGCCGCTCCTGCTGATCCCGGCCTTCCTCTCCCGCGCTGAAGACAAGAAGGCCGCCCCGACGGATCTCAACCTCCCCGCCGGAGCGGAGAAGGCGGCCCAGGCCATCGACCGCGGCGCGCTCGAGGCGCCCATCCGTTACCTGGCCGACGACCTCCTGGAAGGACGCGGACCGGCCAGCCGCGGCGACGTCCTGGCGCGGCTCTATCTCGCGACGGCCTTGGAATCCCTCGGCTTCCAACCGGGAGCTCCGGGCGGGAGCTGGCAGCAGGCGTTCGACATCGTCGGCATAACTTCCGAGGTGCCGAAGACGTGGGAGTTCCAGGCCGGCGGCAAAGCCGTGGCTCTCAAGTCGTGGGACGACTTCATCGCCGCGAGCGGTGTCCAGGAGCCCACGGCCACCGTGCGCGACGCCGAGCTGGTCTTCGTCGGCTACGGCATCCAGGCTCCCGAATACCAGTGGGATGATTTCAAGAGCATGGACCTCAAGGGCAAGGTCCTGGTGATGATGAACAACGATCCCGACTGGGATCCCAAGCTCTTCGAGGGCAAGACCCGGCTCTACTACGGCCGCTGGACCTACAAATACGAGAGCGCGGCCCGGCATGGAGCGGCCGGAGCCATCATCATCCACACCACGCCGTCGGCCGGTTATCCCTGGCAGGTCGTCCAGACCTCCTGGAGCGGCGAGCAGTTCGAGCTTCCCGCCGCCGGCCAGCCGCGCATCCAGGTGGCCGGCTGGGCCACCGAAGAGGCCACCCGCAAGCTCGTGGCGGCGGCCGGCAAGGACCTGGCGCAGCTCATCGAGCAGGCGAAGAAGCGCGATTTCAAACCCGTGCCGCTCGGCATCACCACCTCGCTCGGTCTCACCAACAAGCTCACCCGGGTGAAGACGGCCAACGTGCTCGGCCATCTCCCCGGCAGCGATCCCAATCTCAAGGATGAAGTGGTGCTCTACAGCGCCCATCACGATCACCTGGGCATCGGCGAGCCCGACAAGACCGGCGACAAGATCTACAACGGCGCCATCGACAACGCCTCCGGCTGCGCCCAGGTGCTCGCCATCGCCAAGGCCTTCGCCGAGCTGCCGCAGCGCCCCCGCCGCTCCATCCTGATCGCTTTCGTGGCCGCGGAAGAGCAGGGGCTCCTCGGCTCAGAGTACCTGGCGACCCATCCGACGGTGCCGGCCGGGAAAATCGCGGCCAACATCAACTACGACGGCGGCAACGTTCTCGGGAAGACGCGCGACCTCACGTACATCGGCCTCGGCAAGTCCTCCCTGGATGCGCTCGTGAAGGATTTAGCCACCCGCCAGAACCGCAAGCTCCTGGGCGACCAGTTCCCTGACCGCGGCTTCTTCTACCGCTCCGACCAGTTCAACTTCGCCAAGATCGGAGTCCCCGCCATCTACCTCGACTCCGGCACCGAATACATCGGCAAGCCGGACGATTGGGGCAAGAAGCAGGTGGAGGATTACGAGCAGCACCGTTACCACCAGCCCAGCGACGAATTCGATCCCAAATGGAACTACGACGGCATGATCGAAGACGCCCAACTCGGCTTCTATGCCGGCCTCTCTATCGCCGACACCCCGCAGTTGCCGGCGTGGAATCCGGGGGATGAGTTCGAGGCGGCGCGGAAGAAGGCGTTGGGGGAGGTGAAGGGGAAATAGGTCATGGCAGGATCAGTTCGTCATGCTAAAGACCGTTGAAGCTGTCATTGAAACGGATGGAAGCGTTCGCTTGGTGGAACCGGTGCGCGTCGCGCGTCCGCGGCGGGCGCTGGTCACCATCCTCGACGAAGACAGCGAAAGCGAAACGACCCTGCTCAGCGAAGCGGCGCTTGCGGAGGACTGGGACCGACCGGAAGAGGAAGAAGCGTGGCGGCATTTGCAGCCGGCGCAGTAGTCCTCGTACGATTTCCCTTCTCCGACCTGACTCGGACCAAGCTCAGGCCGGCCCTGGTGCTCGCCGACGCCGGCCGCGGCGACTTCCTCCTTTGCCAGATCACGAGCAACCCCTACGCGGACCTGCGGGCGGTGGAGCTGGGCGAAGGAAGCTTCGAACAAGGCACTCTGCAAGGACGAGTTACGCCCGCCCAGCGAAACTCTTCACGGCAAGCGAAAGGGTCATCCTCCGAGCGGTCGCCAAGCTCGGGCAGCCAGCACACCGGAAGGTGGTGACCGCCGTAGTTGAGCTCATCGAGGCGGAGGGTGGGAGTAACCACAGCCGAGACCGATAAACCGAGGGGGCTGGGCTTGGCGTCTTGTAGGGGCTGCCCTAAGTGGCCGCCCTTCTCCACCCAGGGCGCCCACACAGGGGCGCCCCTATAGCGGAGGTGCTCCGGCCGCTTCACTTTCTCTTGCCGGTCGCCTCCTGCCGCACCCGGGCCCGGAGCCGCTCCCAGTCCTCAGCGGCCATCTCTTCGGGCTCTTCCTCCAGTGCCACCACAAGCTTGGCTTCGAGAACCGGCGCGAGCAAAGCCTCCGGGTTGTCCGTAATGTAGGCCATGATTTCGTCGACCTGCGGCTCGCTCATGAGCCCGAGACCGTAGTGGCTGGCCAGATAGGCGAACGCAAAACAGATCGTTGGAAAGCGCACGAGGTCCGGCGATTGAGACGTTGTGGCGACGTAGCTTGCCAAAGCCGCGTCGGTCGCTCGCGCGATATTACGCCGGGACGGAGCCAGTCCGCGGAACTTCAAGGCGACATTGGGAGCCAGATGGAACAGGTCCTCAGGCTCGATTTCAACTCCCGCCAGCGGACCGAAAGGAATCGCCTCAGCCGCGTCTTCCTGTGCAGCGCGGATCTCGGCGATCCAGGCTTCCATGGTGGTGGGGAGAGGCTTCATCGAAAGACCCCTCCGTACCTACAGGTAGCTCAAGCATCGCCAGCCTACGCGGATCGACCGGAGCCGTCAACCGGCAAGCCGGACGACTGGGGCAAGAAGCAGGTGGAGGATTACGAGCAGCACCGCTACCATCAGCCGAGCGACGAGTTCAATCCGAGCTGGACCAACGACGGCATGATCGAAGACGCCCAGCTCGCCTTCTACGCCGGCCTCTCCATCGCCGACACGACGCAGTTGCCGGCGTGGAATCCGGGAGATGAGTTCGAGGCGGCGCGAAAGAAGGCGCTGGGGGAGGTGAAAGGAAGTAAGAGAATCGGATCATCACTGGCGGAGAGGGCGGCCATGAGGCCACCCTTCTTCTGGCTGACTACGAGAGGCCATGTACCATCGAAGGAGGAGGCACGAGATCCCAATCGGCCAGCCCCTCGGCCAAACTCTCCCCACCTTGGCGGCTTGAGTCTCCACCATTGGACTCTCTCAGGAGCGCGGCCGGTTCGTCCTGGGGTCCCTGATAGAGGGTATCCGCCAGCGAAATGGATCGGAGTAGCTCTTCGACGTCTATGGCCATGTTGTGAGCAATAACCCAGTTCCTGCGATAGCTCGCGAGCTCACCGAGAAAGGTTTCAAGGGTCCGCAGAACTTCTCCCAATTCGCTGTCGAGCTTTGCGACCAGGGCCTCCCGCTGCTTCTTCTGATTCTGCTTTCCATTGACAAAGAGCAAACCGCCGATCGCCAGGATGATCAAGGCGAAGGCGAAGGACACCCCTCCCGCCAACCACAGGCCGACGAAGGCCAGGCCCGCCACCGGGGCCATCCACGCATAAGTAGGAAGCTTGATCTCGGCCAGCTCCCTTGTTTTTCTGGCCTCGTACAAGGACCGGGCGCTCTCGGCCAGCTCTTGGCCGTTCTGGCCGTCGCGGCTCGTCCCCTGCCAATCTCCCATCTTGAGTACAATCTCTCCAGGAACCTGCTCAGCGTCCCTCTTCACCAGGAACTGATGGGCTGCCAGGATCCAGTCGCGGGAAAAGGCCGCCGCATACCGTTGCGCGGCGAGAGAGGCTCCGGCCTGATCGGGATACATGAGGATATCCGTGAGCCGCGCCACGAACGAGACCCTCTCCGCCAACGCCTCCTCCTCTACAGCCATCTTCTCCTCTGCTCTCCGTTTGTCCCCCTGTTCATCGAGGATGAGTTGCAACAAGCGCTCCTGCTTCCGCAGCGGTAACTCCTCATCGTCGAAACGAGCAACCAGAGTATCGAGCAGCTCGTCAACCGCGGCGACTACGGAAGGCGGCAGAAGGGTTGGGCTTTCGACGATCCTTCGGAAGCGTTCGACGACGCGCGAATTCCGGCGAACATTGGCCAGCGAAGCCTCCAGGGCAGGCCAGGTGGCACTATGAGTCCGCAGGAGCTTGAATTCCTCCGGCTCCACCCGACCGCGCTCGGCATCCAGAACCTCGACCCAGCGCCGTGCTTGCTCCTCCATCTGTCCCGGAATCCGGCGTAACGCTTCGATCCATTCGAGGCTGGTCTGCCAGAAGACGTCCTGCGCTTTCCGGCCCAGGGTGCCGGTGGCGACGGCATCCAAAACCACAACCACCTCGCGATCGACCGCTTGAGGATCGAGAAGATGGAGGTACAGCTCCAACCAGCGGTTCATGGCCTCCCATCGGCCGGCGCGCCGGCAGACCAGAGTGAGAAAGAGATCGGTTTTGTATGGGTCGCACCGAAGAGCCTCCGCAAGCGCTCGGTCCGCGATGTCTCGCTCGCCGACGATCCACGCCATGAGTGCAACCAGGCCGGGCGCAAGCCAATATCTGGGAGCACCCAGCATCAGCTCCTCGGCGGTTGTCCGGACGGTCTCCGCGCGGACGATGGCGAGGTCGGTCGCCTGGAGGATTCCCGTCACCCTGCGTCGCACCTCGTCATAGTGGCCGAACTTATGCTCGAGTTCCTGGCGGACCTTGACGATGCGCGTCTCTGCGAGTTGCAACTCCGTCCGCCGGCGGTAGTCCTCGACGTAGCCGTGGAACTCCTCGTAGAAGGAGACCAGGAATTTCTGCGTCTCCCCCTGCCTCGTCTGAAGCACATCTACCTGATGATCGATGGCCTGCACCTCCGAACCGATGACCGCGAGCGCCTGGACCATCGGAGGAATAGATGCATGGATATCGCGCACCCGTGAGTCGATCCGGTCAAGAACCCCAGCAAGGATGTCGCTCATGTTGAGATCTCCTCTTCTTTGGCTCCGATACACTGAAAGACACTGGCCGATGCGGAATGTGTAGGCAACGAGGGTGTTGCTGCGTTCTACCTTCCTGCTTCTCCAACCACTCCGGCAGGCGCCGCGGTCGGGGGAGGTTTCCTCCAGGGACAGCATCGAGCCCTGGATCGAGCCCCCTCGTTCGCCCCCGGCGGTGAAGCGGGGGACCCGTCGGCAGCTCTTGTCGGCCCAGGGAAGGCCGGCTTCATCTCGTCTTCAGTAACGGCCCCTTTATGCTTGCTCTCCTTCTAACCAATTTCAGGTTCCCTAGTGTCTCGGGAAAGATGGAGGGGGAAGCCCCCGGGAGGGAATCTCACCATGCTGCATCTCTTCTGGACTGCGGTGGACCGGCAGTGCGAGAACGTCGCCTGCGAGATGCGGGGAAGACGTGTGGGCCGGCATGTCGAATTTTGTGAGGTATGCCAGCGCCCACTAGCTCCCGTCAAGAAGGTGGATTGGCGGGCGATCGCCATCGCGGCAGGTATCGCGATCGCGCTAGTGATCGGCTTTTCCTATCTCACCCATCTCTATCTCGAACGGCGTGCCGCCGAGCACCTGTCGCAAGCTACGGTGTACTTCCAGAGCAAGCTGCAGGGGGCGACTGCCTCCGATGTCGACGCCGTCGCCCTTGCCGTCCAAGCCGAGCGGCAGCTCTCGGACGAGCAGATGAAGCGCGTGAAAGAGGCATCAAAAGGTCTGATCGCCCACCTGCCACGAACCTTGACAGTGGATGTTCAACACCGAATGGAGTTCCTTGTGCGGGACTTTTATAGCGATGGGAGGATCTCGTCGGACGAGCAGGTCGCGCTCGATCAGTTCACCCAGGAGCAACGCCTGGCACCGAAAGCGGTTGAGGTTTTCACAAACAAGATCAAAGGGCGCCTCGACGACTCCTACCGTAGCTTGGCTCAGGGTAGGTCTCTCGCCGAACTGGGAAGGTATGAGGAAGCCCGCGCCGTTTACAGTCGGGCGACCCAGATCGATTCGGGCAATGCCCTTGCCTGGGCAAACTTGGGTGCCGTCTATGTCCACTTGGGTAAGACCGCCGAGGCCCGCTCTTACTATGACAAGGCGCTCTCTCTAGATCCCGAAAACTGGCTGGCCCACTACAACCTTGGCCTTCTGGCGGCGAGAGAGGGCGACCGTGAGTCGGCATTCCAGCATCTGGAAAGGGCATTGGCTTCCCTACCACCTAAGGCGAACCAGGAACGCCTCGAGGTAATCAAGGATCTGATGCGCGAGCCTGCGCTGGAAGAGATGCGAGATGATCCGCGTTTCGCAAGCCTCCTGAGCGGCACCGGAGGACAGGGAGCGCTGCCGTGATCAGGCTCCATGGGAGAGCTGCTGCAATCGCCCTCGCGCTTCTTGCCGTCACCTTTGCCGTTACTTGGCAGGCGCGATCCGAGACGCCCGCGTGTGCGCAAGCGCGAGCGATCGTTGCCGAAGTGGAAGAGCTATACGCCTCGGGAGTTCCGGACCATGCTCTCATTCTGGGCAAGCTGACCACCGCTCGTAACCTCTGCTCGACACTTGGCAAGGCCTGGAAGTTCTCTTACTGCAGTGCCCTGGCGTTGGGCAAAGAGGCAGAAGCGCGGATCTATCGGGATCGCGCCCTGTTCAACAACATCTCCGACCTCGCTTGCCCGTCAGGAGACGGAACCCTCATACGGCCGACCGTGGCCCCGTTGCCGAGCCGTGTGCGGTCGAAGTATGCGCTCGTCGTGGGCATCGGCCGGTTCAAGGATCCCGCAATCCCGACCCTCCGGTATGCAGCCAAGGATGCCCAAGATCTCGCGGCCGTGCTCAAGGATCCGCGCTACGGTCGCTTCGATCCAGCCAACGTCACTCTGCTGACCGACGAGAACGCGACACGGGCCAATATCCTGAACGCGATGAACAACATCATCCTCAAGGCGCAGGAGGACGATCTGGCTTTCATCTATGTCAGCAGCCATGGGTCCCCCCGCCAGAATGACCGCGGGCTGGGCGGCGTCGGTTATATCGTCACCAGCGATACTTCGCTAAACAACCTTTGGGTCGACGCCCTCGAATATGAGAGTTTTTCCCGGCAGGTTTCCCTTCTCAAGGCACGCCGCAAGGCCGTCTTTCTCGACACCTGCTTCAGCGGGCAGATCCCGCGGCCTGGCGAGAAAGCCCTCTTCGTGGAGCCTGCCGGAATCGATCCGAAGACCGCTCGCCTCTTCCTTTCCGGGGAGGGGACCTACGTTATCACCTCGAGCAAAGCAAACGAGCGCTCCTTCGAGAGCGACTCCCTGCGCAATAGCTACTTTACCCACTTTCTCGTCAAAGCCCTACAAAGGGAAGGCGAACCGCCGGCGATCCGGGAAGTCTTCGACTTCCTAAAGCAAGAGGTTCCGGCGGCCGTTGCCCATGACAAAGGGCAGCCTCAAAACCCGCAGATGGTGCCCGCTGGCGGTCCTGGCGACCTGCGCATCGGGGTGGCGCCGCTTGCTGCACCTACAAATCATGAGGAATAAAGAGGAGGAAAGCCATGGATCGCAACTGCCGATGGCCCACGCGCTTTGCACTGCTGGCTCTCGCGGCGCTCGCGGGAGTGTTACCGGCTCAAGCCAAAGAAGGCTTTGGTCTCATGACCAAGAAAGCCGCCGCCGTGACTCGGGTGAGCCCGCCTGCGGTCTTCCTCATGCGGACCAAAGTTCAGGTCAAGGCAGCTAGTACGAATGCCAAAGATAATGGCGTGGCCGAGCGTCTACAGAGCCAGCTCGAGAGCGAGCTAATCAGCCGCGACAGCCGTTTGACCGTTGAGTCAAACCGACCCGAGACGCTCATCGAGGTGGCCGTCCTCCAGAACGAGGCTAACGAGAAGTGGGAGAATCGCCGCGAGATGGCAGTCCGTCAAGTCGGGAAAGACGCCAAAGGTAAGCCAATCTTTGAGTCTTACCCGGTCACTGTTCAGTACAAGATCGTGACGCATGCTTTTTCCGCCGCTTATAAGGTGAAGGATCTAATCAAAGGAGCGAGCCTCGACGGCGACTCGGTGCCCTCCAACTTCAAGGGCGACTTCCGTGAAGGAAAAGACGCTCCCGAGGTCTTCACCCTCGAAAGCTCCGCGATCAACCAAGTGGTGGACACCATCGCACGGCGAATCACTCCAACCCGTGAGCTGATCCATGTGCTGGTCCCGAAAGGCACCCTCGAGAGTATGGGGAACCTGGCGGAGGCCGGGCAGTGGAATCTTTATCTGGAAGCTTTGGAGAAACGCCAGCCAAGTGCGAAGCCGCAAGACGAGTCCTATCGTCTGTATGCTCTCGGGACGGCTTACGAGGCCCTTGGTTATGCCGCCGACGAGCCTGAGGTGACCCTTAAGTACCTGGAGCAGGCCTCCATCTACTATGGCAAAGCCATTGAGGCGAATCCTGGGGAGAAGTACTTTTCTCAGGAGTATGACAGCCTGTTGAAGAGGGACCGCAGGATTCCGCCTCCCCTCCAGCGAGTCCAGTCCGCCCTGGTGAGCTACCGCCGCCTCAAGGACTTCCAGGACAACTACGAGAGCCTGATCGCCTCCAAGGCGACCGAGGACGCGAAATCTCTCGAGCAAGGCGGCGGCGAAAAGATGGACAACGCCGCTGTCCTCAGCATGACCAAAGCCGGACTGGAGCGGGACATTATCTTGAAAGCGATCGATTCAGCACCTCGGCACCAGTTTGACGTATCGGCAAAAGGGTTGATCGAGTTGTCTGAAGGCAAAGTAGACAAGAAGATCATCCTGCGAATCCAAGAGATCGCTAGCGGCAAGAAGGCCACCCCGGTGCCGTCGACCAAGAAGAAGGCCGGCAAGGGCCGGTGAAAAATCAAAAGGAGGAATCATGAACCAGATGATCGCCGTTATGATCGGTTGCGCGTGGGTGGGAGTTGCTCTGGCCCAGGAACCAATCCAGGGGGCCAAGGAGCTATTCTATGATCCCACAGGGACAACCGCAACCCGCGTCTCACCGGGCTCTTCTGCGTCAAGTCCCGCTGGACAGCCCACGACTTTCAGGCAGCCGGTTCATGCCTCGGCTGCGCGCGACAACAACGGACGCCGCCCGGTCACTTTGCCGTCGACTCCCGAAGCGCGGGCCTCGCAGAAGGTGCTGGGGCTCAGCTATTGGATCGAGCTGATGAAGTCCGAAGGCGGCCCCGGTACGCAGGTGACGGAGCACCGCGCCTTCCACTCCGGAGAGCGGATTCGGCTGCACTTCCGAAGCAATTCGGATGGCAACATCGCCCTCCTCCAGCTCGGCTCTTCGGGCACGGCCCAGGTTCTTTTTCCGGATCCTGAAAAGGGTCTCACGGAAAGCCGGTTGATGGCCGGCGAGGACAAGGTCCTTCCCCACGAGGCGGCCTGGTTCCGCTTCGACGAGAAACCCGGCACGGAGAAGCTGATCGTGCTGTTCGCTCGCAGCCGCGAGGATCTCGACCGCTTTCCGCTTCGGCAGAACCTAAACGAGGGAGAGACGAAGGGGCTGGTCCAAAACGTACGGAACGTTCAGGGCAGCAAGGATCTGGTGGTCGAGACCGAGACGAGGAAAGCCGGAGAAATCGGGACCTATGGCGTCAATGTCACGGGCCAGCCGGTCGTCCTCGAGATCACTCTTGAGCATCACTAGGAACAACCGTCTCATCAGGGCCGCTGACAGGCGGCCCCCTACTCCCCTAGCGCGTCGACTCTTCGGGCTGGCATCGGCGGCGCTGACCTGTGATGGCCGCGATGGCCAGGGCTCGTAGATCCTCGAGCTCTGGCGAGGCGGCGGGCTCCTGAGCCAGCCGGAGGATTCGTTCGCTCAGCTCTTCGTCGCGCGACGAGAAAAGACGCGCCAGGAGGTCAGCCACGGGGTCGTGCAGCCGCTCGATGGAGCGTGCCTCGCGGGCCCAAGTCGCGAGAAGACGCAGGAATCCACGCTCAAGAGCTTCACGAAGCAGCCCAGGGAAGGCTTTGAGGTGGATGAAGAGGGATTCGACAAAACCGTGGAGGACCGAAGCCAGCTCCTCGTCTTGCTGGATTGACTCCAGAAGCAAGCTTCCTTCGCCGACGCCCGCGCTTCCCGAAACGTGGCCGAGGGAGGTCGTCCGTTCTAGCCAGTGGGCGATTCCTCCTCTGCCTAGGAAGAGAAAAGCGGTAAGCGGACCGAAGTGCTCGGGGTCCGCATGGATCCAGCCGAGGAGCCGACTCAGAGTCTCGCCTTGAAAGCGGGGCCAGAAGAAGAGCCTTGCGAGGATGAAGCGGTAGGCCTCGAGGACACCGGGCTCGGTCACGGCGATGGCTTGCAAGGCTTGCTCCGCCTTCCTTCTGACTTCATCGATCCCGCCGCGAAGCTCGAAGACGTGCTCGACCAAGCGAGCGAGCTCTTCGCGGGTGCGGAACTTCTCGGTGATCCCGTGGAGAGCCTGCCAGCGAACCTTGAGCCGCTTCTCGGCCACTTCCTTCAAAATGTCCAGGGTGAGCAGGAAGCATTCGCGGTCGAGCGTAGCGATGCGGTGAAGGCTGAAGAGCACGATCTGGACGGTTCTGGAGCTCGCGTTGCGGGCGCTCCAGCGTAGGATGTGCAGGCACTCCTGCTGATACTGGACATCTTCTCGGGCGCTCCGGATGCCTTCGAACAGGTGCCCCAGGAGGTTGCCATGATCGAGAGCGTTGCGCCTCGTGGTGGCCTGTGAGGTCCACTCGTCCATCAACCGATAGGTGATGTAGAACGGATCGATCTGGCCCAGCCTTCCCAAGGCCTGAGCAGCGCACTCCCGCAAGTAAGGGTCCTCGTCCGAGGTGAGCCTTAGAAGGAGTGGGAGGAGGCCGGTCGCCACTCCCTTTCCCGGGCCGAGAAGAGCGCACCACAGCAGATCGGGTTGGCGCTCGTCGAGGAACCGGATCATGTCAGGCTCTGGGAAAGGCGCGGTCACGACCTCCGTCCTGGCTCGCCTGAGGACCTGCGTGCTTCGGCACAGATCGTGGATCTCGCGCCGCCGAAGCTCGGGATGGAGCTCGCGGCCCAGATACCGGAAAAGGGCGCGTCGCAGGAGGTCGAACTTGAACCATGGGATGCCCTGGATGCTCCGGTCCGCCGAGCAGAGCGTGAGAGCCACCACCGTGCACCAGGCCTCTGGATCCGCGGGAAGATCCTCCAACAGCCATGGACCGAGCTCGGTGGTGCGCTTCATCGCGTCCTCGAGAGCGAGGGTGCCGCGGACGACCTCGATGAGGTGTTCGCGGACGAAGCGCGCCAGCCGCGGCATCGAGCCGAGCTCCGCGGTGAGCAGAGGCCCGCTCTCGTCGAGCAAAAGAGCAATCTTCTGCGTGAGATTGTCCGCTTCGCAGATCCTCTGCTCGTCTTCCATCTGCCGGACGAGCTGCTGCAAGCCCTCCATCAGCTCTCGGGGTGAAGGCCTCGGCACCTCTTCCACGATGCCGAGGCCCTTCAATCTCTCCGGCGCCGGAAGGCTTTGAGTATCAGCTGTGAGCAGGAGGAACGACTGGCTGTCGCGCAGTTGAAGGACATAGGAGTCGAGCTGCGAGGCCGAGAGCTGGTTGGCGAAGCGGAGAAGATCTTCGTTGCTGTTGGCAAAGGGGTTCTTGAGGATGAGAACCCTCTTGTGGAAGTCCTTTTCCTTGCCGGTGAGGCTGCCGAGATCGACGCAGAGCTTTCCCGGAAGAAATCGGCAGAGCGCGGCATCCTGAAACGACACATCAGCGAGCGGACCCAAAAAGGATGCGACCAGCAGCGCCAGGCTCGTCTTCCCGGTTGCCGACTCTCCAGTTAGAATCAAGATTCTTCGTTCCCGCAGCCTGAGAGCGAGCGAGCTGACTACGTCCGGATCAAAGCATAGCCTTCTGCGTTCTGCTATGAGGCGTCGCATGCTCCAAAGCTCGAAGTGCAGCTTGAGAGAGAGTCGCTGCGTGCGGCCTTCGTCGGAGAGCTGATGGTAATGCACCTCGTTAGCGACCGTGACCTGATGACCCAAGATGTCACGGCCGACTCCCAGATTGTTGAGGAACTCGCGAGTATCGGAATCCTGGCCTTCTTCCTTGGGCCTTGACTCCTGATCGTTCGAACCACCCGACCGGGGCTCCACGTCAATTCTGATGGTCTCCGTGACTGGGCTCTGATTCTGTTCCACACTCATTGCGGCCTCTTCAACCCAGCTTTTTTCTCAGGGTCTCGATGTCCTGCAATCGCTTGAGGAGCTTGATCTGCTCCTGGCTGAGAATCGGGAGCAGGCTGGAGAGCTTGCCGGTGATGGCGCCCACGTAGGTTTCGAGGATATCGGTCTTGGCGTCCCGGCCACGAAGCGCTTCCGCGACCACGTGAAGCCCGAAGGAGAGGAGCTCTTTGCGCGCCGCAGGGTCGCAGGCGAGGCTTTCGATGGAGTTCGTGAATTCGCTGAGCAGCGTCGCGAGAGGCGTCGCCGTGGTGGTATCCGCGAGCAGACCAGCGGCCGGCGTGCCCGGTATGGCGCCGACCGGTATTGATCCGGGAAGGGCGCCGGTGGCCACACCCGCGATCGCGCCCTGGATGGCGGCGACTTTAGGTACGGCGCGCTGGATGTCATCGAGGCTGCGGATGCTGTCCGTGGCCTGGCCGATCGCGCGGACGAAATTGTCAGTAAACCCCTGTGCGACCTGCGTACGTCGTTCGAAGGCATTCTTCTGTCCTGCCAAGTCGAGAGAGAGGGTCTGCCGAATTTCCTCCGTGCCGTGTTCCAGCACTGCCGTCTGCTGCTCGCGGGAGCTCCGCAACGCTGTGGCGGCGACCTGAAACTCGGTTTCGGGAAGCTCGCGCACGACGGCGATCCGCTGGATCCAGAGCCCACGCAGATCGGCGAACTTTTGGAGCTTCGTGAAGCCCGAGACAACCTCGTGCCCCTGCACGAGGTCATGATCGCGGAAGAGGACCTGTTCGAGGTCGATCCTCTCAAGTTCCACCGCTGTCCAGTCGAGGGATTTGATCCTCTGCTGGAGGAAGGAGTCGATTTCCTCCACCACCCGGCGAAGGGGATCCTGCTCACGTTTCTGCACCAGAGTGACGGGTTCGGAGACCCGGTACTCAAGGGTAAGCCGGAGCTTGAAAGAGTGGAGCTGGTCGTGGGTTTTGTAGGTGCTGCCGAACCGGTACCGCAGGTGCTGATCGCTCGGTACGATATAGGCTTCCAGTGAGTCGGGCGATATCAAGAAGGGTTTTCTGTAGGTTTCCCCTGGGCCGCGGGAGGCCAGGAGCTTCCATTCCTTTCCCGATCTCTTGAAGATCAGGAGGTAGTGATCGGGATAGGGAGCCGGCTCGGGCAGGCGCCGAACGAGCTTCTCTTGCTGCGTCAGGTTTCCCTCCACCGGCGATACCGGTGTCGCAGGTTCAGCGAGCCCAACGCTCACGTTTTTCGACGGTGCCGGCGCGTCTTCCATCTGGGCTTTCTCCTACCAAGAGTCAGACGGATTTGCGATTCACGATGGTTACGTTGTCGCCTGTTACACTGCCGTCGATCTGGAGCGAGCTCCGCGACGCTCCTGAAGAATCGCTCCCCCGCTGAATTCCGATATCCAGGATCCCGCCCTGGACATCCCCTCCAATGCGGATCATGTCCTCGTTCTCGAGGCTCCGGCCCGATGGAGGAGGAACAGCTTCCTGCTCCGTGGCACTCTTGAACAGCCGGCCGTCCGGCACCCGCATGAAGAGCACCGGAATGGCCCATTCAAGAGAGAAAGGATCAGCGCGATAGATGGCGAGGCGCCCCTCTGCCACGGCCGCGTCGACCGGAGCGCCGGCGGCAACCTCCCGGTAGAGTGCCTTGCTGAAGGCGATGGCGGCGCGATCCGTGACGGGAGCCCGCATGGCCACCACGGCAGGCACGCCTGCCATCACCAGCGAGGAGGCAATCCCAGCGTAGAAATCGTGCCCGTGGTCGGTAGCAGCCCGGCCGGAGTGGCACGCGTTGACCACGACGAGCTGCGGCAAGCAGCCTTTCAGGTGATTGGCCAGAACCTCGCCGGAGGCGGTTTCCTGGTGGCCTGCTGCCGATTCGAGGAGCAAGCTGCCGATGCCCGTCCGCGCGTCGAAGGTGCCGTGACCCATGAAATGGAGGACGTGGTACGAGCCGCGAAGGAGCGACTCCCGCAGTGCTTCCAAATGGGAGTGAGCAAGCACCGCGACCTCGACTTCGGAAGACGCTAGCGACTGCCGGATCAGACGGCCTTCCGCGTCGAGATCAAGAGGATGGCTCCCTGAAGGGTTGGCGGCGGCGAGCAGGACACGAAGCGGAGGAGAGAACAAGGCAGCTTCGCTAGGCCTCGGCAGCTCCAGGTAACGCACGATCGGGCTCAGGCGGTTGAGGCCGAGGTAGTCTTTGGTCTCCGACGCGTACAGGAGCTCCCAGGGAAGGTCGTACAGTCCGGCGCCGTTATCGGGATCAAAGTGGAGCTTGATCCGCACGCCGCGATTCGGCTCGGTGGATGAGCCGCAGACCCGGTCATAGAGCTGGCGGACCCCTCCCGAGAAGAGAGCCCGGAACAGGAAACCCCCAATCTGCCAGGCTTTGAGGGGCGGCTGGTGCGAAGCGGACGGACTGGCCCCCGCGAGGTCGCGCGGCGGGGAGAAGGGGCTCGCTTCCCTGCCACTTGTCATGGACGCGAGTTGCGTCAGGGTCCGCGGGATCTCTCCGATCTCTCCGGGGAGATCGAACAGGGCCGAGTCTTCGCCGGCCCGGCAGCGTGCATTCACGCGGTAGCCACTGCCGCTTCGCCGGGGTTCGATCCAAAGGGAAAAGTCCTCGTAGAGAATCTCTGTCATGGGCTCTCACTTACCCTGTTGCAAGGTATGAAGCTCTGCCATTTGTTTAGATTCGGGCTCCGGCCAACCCCGATGTTCACCTTCACTTCTCAACGAGGCTTCCTGAAGCTGATCACATAATAGGTTGTCTCCGTCGTCTTCTGTCCCAGGAGGGACATCAAACAGCCCGGTTGGACTTGCACCCCGACTGCATCGACTCTGAGAAACTCCCAACCCTCATTGGCCATCTGGTTGACCACTGACTCCATGTAAACGGCGGCCTCGTTGCCGCGGTGGTTCTTGGCCTGCACGGCGATCGTAGGCGGGACCTGGACCATCTTGTAGATATAGCTCGCGTTCATTCGATTTCTCCTCCTCCCATTCAGGCATCCCTTTCACCGCTGTAGCTGTATGTCTGCCATTCTTCTTCCCTCTCTAACAAGTTCAGATCGGCCGCCACCAGCACGCCTTGTTCTGGGAGCGGATCGGCGGGAATGTCTCCCCTTTCGAAAGCGGAATCTCCTTTTCTTCAGCCGTGGGTGCAGGTGTCCACGTCCCATCGACATAGCCATCGAACTGATATCTGCCGGTGCGGGGGCACTCTTGGCCGGTCTTGTAGCGCTCGCTCATGTCCAACCTCCTTTAAAACGTGAAGCCGCCGTTCCTGGATCCTTGGCGAGGGATCGCCCTCAGGTCCCGATTCACCGAGAACCCTTGGCGAAGAACTTTGTTTAGCGTGAGCCTCGGGAGCTGATTGCTAGCCCGGCTCCCGCACCACCCGAAACCCATACGCCTCGCTCTTAATCCCCGGCTTCGAGCCAGTCCGCCAGATCGAGTCGCAGTGAACCTTGTACTCAAAGCTCCCTCCACGCCGCACCCTTTCTGTCCCGGTCGCCGGTCCTACGGGATCGCTCATAGGGCTCGCCGGATACGGTCCGAGCCAGTCCGCCACCCACTCCGAGGCGTTGCCATACATGTCGTACAGCCCCCAGGGGTTCTTCCGGAATGAGCCGACCGGCGCGAGATCCTCGTAACCGTCGCTTCGGGCCGGGCTTCGGCAATTGGCGTAGTCCGACAGGACGTCTGGATCGCTCCCGAAGCTGAAGCGTCCCTCCGTTCCCGCCCGGGCCGCGTATTCCCACTGGGCTTCCGTCGGCAGGCTGTAATGGGCGGTTGGATCGCGACGGTTGAGTGCGTCAACGAAATCCTGGGCGTCGTTCCAAGAGATGTTTCCGGCGGGCAGGTCGGGTCCCATGACTTTGAGGCGTGGGAGCTTTCCCATGACCTTCTTCCACTGCTCCTGCGTGACCTCGTACCGCCCCATGCAGAAGGGCTTGGTGATCGTCACCCGATGCGCCGGCCGCTGATCGGCAGGCCCGTCATCGGAGCCCATCAGGAATGTGCCCGGTGGGATCTTCACGAAGGACATCGAGAGGCCGGGAGGCGAAGGACAATCAGGGTCCGAAGGCGTAAAGAGGCGCGCTTGCGAGGGACGCTCTCGCTGAAGCCACAAGGTTCCGGCGAGAGCGAGGACCAAGATCGTGGAGAGAACCCAGCTACGCCTGTCGGTCAGGGGATTTCGCCAAGTCCCGCCGGAAGCCTTGGATTCTCTGGATGGAGCCGGTGATGGTTCGGCTTCGGCGGGCGGCAGGACGAAGATCTGGCCGTCCTCGGCCCGCATGTACAGCACCGGGTTGCCCCACTCCCAAGCGAAGCGCTCGTCGGCCAGCTCGAGCCGGGCCTCGGAGACGGCCGCGTCGACAGGCATCCCTTCCGCCAAGGCTTCATAGAAACGGCGTGAAAAGGCGATGGCGGCTTCGTCCGCGATCCGGAACTGCATCGCCACCACGGCGGGGATGCGGCCGTGGACGAGCTGTTGGGCCACGCCGGTGAACGGGTCCTCCCGGATGGCCCGCGCTCCTTCGCAGGCGTTGAGCACCGCCAGCCGCAACGCGGGCTGGCGTCTGAGGATCCGGCTCAGCTCCCGGCCCGTGACGGAATCCGCTTCCCCCGATCCCTTCTCGAAGAGCAGCACGCCCCGGCGGCGCGCGGTTTCGAGCTGCCCGTGGCCGATGAAGTGGAAGATATGGAACGGCCGGCGGAGGGCCTTCTTTACCTTCGTCGTGCTGGCGCCCTCCAGCAGCTCCAGCTCGACGCGGCCAGGAGAGGCGATGGACTCCCAGGCCGCTTTCACCGCGTCCCATTCCCGCTCCGTCCCGACCGGTCGGCACTGCCGTGGCCGCGCCGCCGCGACCAGGACCCGCAGCGGCGGCTGGACCTGGAGCCGTTCAGTCCGCAGGGGAATCTCCGGATAGCGAACGATGGAGACGTCGGGCAGGAGAGCCAGGAAGTCCGCGTCCGGATCGTAGAGGTACTCCCAAGGCCAGTCCCAGAGCTCGGGGCTCCGCAGGCGCAGGTGAAGGCGAAGCCCTTTCTCCGACTCGCGTGCCCGCTCCAGGCAGGCGCTCCAGAACCTCCCCACATGACCGCCGAAGAGGGCCGCGAAGAGGCGCTGCCCGATCTCCTGCAGGATGTCCCGCTCCCCGGTGGCGAGCCTCAGGTCCCGGCGGACGACGCCCACGCCGGCGAGCAATCTTTCGAGCTCGCCCTCGTCAAAGGGAACGGCGAACGGATGCCGCGCGTCCCCCATACCCGGAACGCGGACACGGGAGACGCAGACCTCGCCTTCCCGGCCGATCTCGAGGTCGAAATCGTCGTAGTCTCGGGGCATCCTCCTTCAGAAGACACAGTGCCCCAGGGATTTGTTGATCGAAGAGGGGGTTGGGGTGAGGTGGCGAGGCAGCAGCCCGGGACCGAGTCGCCCCTTTTCGGACAGATCTACAGAATTCTCAGACACCCCTGAGGAATTTCGAGACAGCCGCAAGGCAAGCTCGGACTCCCCTCACGCAATCCGAGACAGCCCCCAGGCATTTGAGGACCGATGAGATGCCGGACGCGCAGGTCGAGCTGGCCGTCCTTGGCCGATCCCGAGCCGGCGCTCCAGGTCGCGGTCCCGCAGGCGGGTAGCCCCGCACGGCCTCGCGAACATGGGTGTCCGGCGCGGCCGGTTCCTTCACCCTATCGTCGAAGACAGAACCCGAAGCGGGCGGACGGCATACTGGTCTGCATCACGATCATCGCGACCATCAAACTCATCCAAACTCATCGTCGCAACCGCAAACGTGGTGACGAGCTCGACCTGATGGCTCATGACCCAGTTGTCGATGCTGGCTACGAGCTCCTGAATCTGCTGTGCTGACGGCCGTGGCACTTTCTGCAATGCCTCCTTGATGCGTTGCCCCACGCATTCGAGGACCCGCTGAGGAACCGGGCGGAGCGGCACTTTGTAAAAGAGCAACCCACCGTCGTTACCGAGGATCCAAATATCCAGTACCGGTCACGGGCTCAAGGTAGAGACCAGTGGCGGGGCTCCACAGACCCGGATGCCAACCCGTACCGATCCCCGGGTTCATCTGCCCCACGTAATTCAGCGCATGGATGATGCCCATTTGACTCCTCTATCGACTCCGATCCATACTTCCCAGCGATGCGACGCGAAGCCCTGACCGCCACCGGCACGACCACGACGACTACCGCCAGGAGCAAGGTGCGGCCGGCCTAGCCCAATCCAAACGTCTCAAAGCAAGCCGAGCCCCGCACCTGAATGGTCGCGGGGCTTTTGCTTTCAGGAGAGCAAACAGGAGGACCTGCGATGCGCGTGCTCAAGTTCGGCGGAACGTCCGTAGGCAACGCGGAGCGGATGCGTTCCACGGTCGAGATCATCGCTCGCCAAGCGCGCGAAGGCTCGCTCGTGGTGGTGATCTCCGCCGTGAGCGGGGTCACCGACGGCCTCTTGCGCGGTGCCGAGGAGACGGCCGGCGGAGGCTCGCTGGTCCCCGCCCTGGCGCGTTTCCATTCGCTGCATCGCGAGATCCTGGGCGAGCTGCGCGACGAGCTCGGCGCCGGCCGGGCCGCCGAAGCCGAGTCCGATCTCGGAGCGCTGGAGCGGGAGCTCGAGAACCTGCTGCGCGGCTTCGCCTTGCTGCTCGAGCAGCCGCCCGGCGCTCTCGCCGTCCTCTCCTCGCTGGGCGAGCGGGCATCCTGCGCTCTGATCTCGCGCCTGCTGGCCGCGCGCGGGATCGACGTCAAGCTGCTCGATCCCAAGGCGCTGATCCGCACCGCCGGATCGCCGCTCGCGGCATCCCCGGATTGGCGGGCCACACGCGAGGCCTTCGCGCTCCTGAAGGCCGAGCCACCCGCTGTAGCGGTCCTGCCGGGCTTCTTCGGCGGCGACGCCAACGGCCGCATCAACCTCCTCGGGCGCGGCGGCTCGGATTACTCTGCCGCCATCGTTGCGTGGGCCCTGGACGCCGAGCTATTGGAGATCTGGACCGACGTCGACGGTATCTACACCGCCGATCCCCGCCTCGTCCGTCAGGCCGCCGTGCTGCCCGAGGTGAGCTACGAGGAGGCGATGGAGCTCTCCTTTTTCGGCGCCAAGGTGCTGCACCCCAAGACGATCCAGCCGGCGCGGGAGAAGAGGATTCCGGTGCGGGTTCGCAACAGCTTCGCGCCGGAGAACCCCGGCAGCCTGGTGCACGGCGGCGCCGCGCCCGCCGAGGCCGGCGCCCGCGGCCTCACCTTCCTCCCCGGCGTGGCGCTGGTGGACGTCACCGGCTCGGGCATGGCCGGCGTTCCCGGCGTCGCCGCCAGGGTGTTCCAGGCGATGGCGGCGGCGGGCATCTCGGTGATCCTCATCACCCAGAGCTCCAGCGAGCTGGCCATCTCCTTCGCCGTGGCCGAGGCCGACGGTTCCCGCGCCGCCGCGGCCCTCCGCGAGGCTTTCACCGCCGAGCTCGCCGCCGGCCTCCTCGATCCGATCGAGCTGCGGCCGGGGTGCTCCGTCGTCTCCCTGGTCGGCGACGGCATGCGCCACCGCCTGGGGATCGTCGGCACCTTCGCTGGCGCCCTGGCGGCGGTCGGCGTCAGCATCGTCGCCCTCGCCCAGGGCTCCACCGAACGCAACGTGTCGGCCGTGGTGGCCGCCGCGGATGCTCCCCGCGCCGTGCGCCACATCCACGCCCAGCTCTTCGAGCGCCGGCCCGAGTTGCAGCTCCTCGTCTGGGGCGCCGGCAACGTCGGCTCGAAGCTGCTGCGGAAGATCGCCGAGCATCAGGTCCGCGAGCGCCGGCAGGTGGACCTCAAGCTCTGTGCGGTGGCGAATTCCAAGCGCTTCGCCTTCGACGCCGAAGGGATGGATCCCGCCGGCTGGACTTCGCAACTCGAAGCCGCACCTCTACCCTCCTCCCTGGACCCGTTGCTCGAAGCCCTCGGCCGCGCCCGGCTGGTCGATCCGGTCTTCGTGGACTGCAC
The DNA here is from genome assembly GCA_036002325.1 of Thermoanaerobaculia bacterium. Lineage (GTDB taxonomy): Bacteria > Acidobacteriota > Thermoanaerobaculia > Multivoradales > UBA5704 > DATARR01. The sequence continues at coordinate 20,419 of DASYTJ010000019.1, forward strand.
CTCCGACGACGGCGTGGCGGCTTCGTACGGCCGGCTGTTCGCTGCCGGCCTGCACGTGGTGACGGTCAACAAGAAGGCCAACAGCGCTCCCTATGAGGAGTACCGCCGGCTGCACCAGGAGAGCGATCGCCTCAAGCGCCGCTTTCTCTACGAGACCAACGTCGGCGCGGGCCTCCCCGTCATCAGCACCCTCCAGAGCCTGCTCGAGGGGGGCGACCGGGTACTGCGCATCGAGGCCATCCTCTCGGGCTCGCTCTCCTTTCTGTTGGGAGCGTTGGAGGAGGGCCTCCCCTTCTCCCGGGCCGTGCGGATCGCCCGCGAACGCGGCTTCACCGAACCCGATCCTCGCGACGATCTCTCCGGTCTCGACGTCGCCCGCAAGCTGCTCATCCTCGCCCGCGAGCTGGGCGCCGCCTGCGAGCTGGCGGACGTGCAGGTCGAAGGCGTGCTGCCAGCGGACTACGACGCCTCCGGCAGCGTCGACGAGTTTCTCGCCGGCCTCCCGCAGCTCGATCCGCTGTTCGAAACCCGCCGCGCCGGCCTCGCCGCCGAAGGCAAGGTGCTGCGTCACGCCGCCGTCGTCGAGGCGGAGAACGGCGGCTACCGCTGCCGCGTCGGCCTGGAGGCGGTGGGGCCGGACCACCCGCTCTACGCCGTCCGCGGTGGAGAAAACGCCTTCTCCTTCCTTACCGAGCATTACCGGCCGACGCCGCTGGTCGTCCGCGGCTACGGCGCCGGCGGCGAGGTCACCGCCGCCGGGGTGCTGGCGGACATTTTGAAGATCGGAGCTTGATGGCCCTCGCCGGTACCTTCTAGATTCTGGATGAACATTCCCCGACGCCTCGAGATACGGAGATCCGGAAGATCTAGGGGCGAGTGTGATTCTGCTCCGTGCGCTTCGGGGGTGGAGCCAGACGGAGCTCGCGGAGGCCTCCGGCGTCGCCAAAAAGCCAGATCTCGCGTTACGAGCAGGGCAGGGAGACCCCTTCGCCGCGGACCCAGGAACGGCTCGCCACGGCGGTGGGGGCTGCCGCCGTTTCTCCTGCCGTAGATCACGGCGTTCATCCGGCGCCTGAGGGATGCGATGGAGGGCAAAAGGCCGACCGGTGTGAAACCTCCCGAGGAGGAGGGCCTGGCTCCTGAAACCCAGCGCGTCGTCCTGGAAGCCTTGGAGCGGGCGACGTCCCAGGCCCGCGCCGAGATGAGGCTCCACGCGCGCCGAACGAGTTAGCCAGGGGAAAGCTCCCCCGAACTGGGGAACGACCGCCCCGAGTTGGGGGACGCGCCCCCCGAACTGGGGAACGGCCACCCCGAGTTGGGGGACGCGCCCCCCGAACTGGGGAACGGCCGGCCCCGAGTTGGGGAATGCCTCCCCCGAGTTGGGGAACGACCGCCCCGAGTTGGGGGAGGCCCGTACCTGCTCGGGAGAGGCTGCCCCCTACTCGGGGCGCCTCTTCCCCAACTCGGGGCGCTGTCTCCCCTGCTCGAGCGGGCTTCACATTGCCCGGGGGAGGTTTTCCCCCACGCGGGGGAGATTTTCCCCCGAGCGGGGGAAAACCTCCTCCGTGATCTCCCCGTGCGAGAATCGCCCTCGGCGAGACCGATCGGACCATGAAACTGCAGGCCTACGCACCCGCCGGCATCGGCAATTTCGCCGCCGGCTTCGACCTGATGGGCGCCTCCGTCGCGCCTCTCGACGGTTCCCTATGGGGCGACAACGTCTGCAGCGGACACCGGGATCGAGCACCAGCTCCGTGGCCGCCACGCTGACGGTCTGCCAGGCGCTCATGGGCCTGGAGGCGGTGGGACCGGACCACCCGCTCTACGCTGTGCGCGGCGGCGAGAACGCCTTCTCCTTCCTCACCGAGCACTACCGGCCGACGCCGCTGGTCGTCCGCGGCTACGGCGCCGGCGGCAAGGTCACCGCCGCCGGCGTGCTGCGGATATTCTGAAGATCGGAGCCTGATTCAACGGCACTTCGCGTAGGTGAACTTCTTGCTGCGCACACACCTGAGCGGGTTGTTGGGATCCTCGTCACAGAAGCTGATCTGCCTCCATGCTCCGCACGGCGGAGTTGCGGGCAGACCGTTGTTCAAGTAGTTCACGGGGCCGTCGCAGAATCCGCTGTCCGCCGTGCAGGTCGTCGAGCTGGTCGGAATACCGAACTCGAGGGTGGTCTTGCCGTCGCAGTCGTAGTCGAAGCTGGTAACGCCGTCGACTGTGTAGCCGGTCTGAAAGAATCCCGTCTGCCCTGGCCGCGCCAGGGCGCTCGAGTCGCCGCAGTCCGTCTTTCGGGGTGCGTCGGGGACACCCGACGTCCAACTGCCTTGCGGGCAGCTCGCAGGACCCACGGTCGGCTTTGCGCAGCTCTCCACGAAGTACGCAGGGCCCGTCGCCCAGGAGGGGGGGAAACCGTCCTTGTCGCAGTCCACGTACCAAACCTTGGGAGGCTTGCCGTCCGGGCAGATGCAGCGATGGTCGGCGGTGCAGGTCGAGCCGCCGGGACAGGTGCCGCAGTTCAGCATGTAGCCGCAGCCGTTGTCGATCATGGTCCCGCACCGCGCGCCGAGACTCGTGCAGGAAGCGCCGCAGTCCCTGCCGCAGGTGGCGCAGGTCTCGCTGCCGTTGCACATCCCGTCGCCGCAAACCGGACCCGGCGGAGGCGGCGGCGCGCACGAGCCGCAATCCGCCGAGCACGTGCCGCAGGTCTCTCCGGACTCACAGAGCCCGTTGCCGCAGGACGCGGGGCCGCCCTCGCACAATCCGCAGTCGGCAGGGCAGGACGAGCACGACTCGTCGGCATCGCACTTGTGGTTACCACAGAACGAGCACCCGCCGCAGTCGCTCGGACAGGAGGAGCAGGACTCACTGCCGATGCAGACTCCATCGCCGCAGGCCGGAGGCGGAGGCGGGCAGACGCCGCAATCAGCCTGACAGGAAGAACAGGTCTCACTGCCGTTGCAGAGGCCGTCACCGCAAACCGGCGGCGGGGGCGGACAAGCACCGCAGTCGGACGCGCAGGTGGAGCAGGTCTCGCTGCCGTTGCAGACTCTGTCACCGCAGGCTGGCGGCGGAGGTGGGCAGGCGCCGCAGTCCGTCTGGCAGGAAATGCACGTCTCGCTCCCATTGCAAAGACCATCGCCGCAGAAAGGTGGAGGCGGTGGACACGTGCCGCAGTCCGCACTGCAGGAGGAGCAGGTCTCGTTGCCGTCGCACTGGCCGTCGCCGCATTCGGCAGTGATGGCGGTGTCGACCTGACACATCTTTACGGGCGTACCTTCATAGTCCCTCGTAACGATATGCCCGCCGCAACACTGAGTGCATTCCGTCTCCGCAACATATCCGTCGTTGTTCTGATCGCAGCACCAGTCGTTCACGCCGAAGCCGCCTCCGCCGCCCCAAACAACACCGGCAGGCTCGGGGAAGGTACAGTGGCCGAATACACAGTCGAGCGCACCCGGAGGACACTTCTTCTCTTTCAACTCACCGCAAGCATCCCGATATTCGCCGCACTCTGTCGGCTCAGGCATGAAGTTCGCGCACTGACAGCGATAGTCTTCAGGAGCCGTTTTGGTGATGTCCGACGTCAGGCAGTCGTATTGATCTTTGCAGCCACAGTCAAAGCAGCAGTTCTCTTGGTTCTCTCCCTGCGCTGACTGGCAACCGTATTGTCCACATTTCTGCGGGCACTCTTCCGTTGCTCCGAGCCAAGCGGACAGACAACTTGTACTGATTGTGGTTCTGTAGGCTGGATCTGCCGGCCCGACCTCCTTACACCATTCACCTTGGCTCTCAAGGCTCAAACCATACCGGCATTCTTTGGTAAACGCATATCGACAGTCCTGGACATGCCCCAAGGCTTCTGCGCATGTACCATAGGCGCCTCCCCAGACGTTCTCAGTCGTCGGCTCGACACTCTTGCACGGGCCGGTAGCCCAACCATCCGCCCGCCGGCAGTCTTTGAAGTCGTACTCGTATCGCAAGGGACACGCCGAAAACTCGGCGACGGCTGCCTCACAACTCTTGTAAACCTTCGGCGGAGGCGGCTGGCTCGGGTCGACCTGCCTGCACTGCGCTCTCGTGCCGTTCGGTCTGAGGACGTGACCTTCGGAGGTTCGACAATAGCCGCCTTCTTCCAGATAAAACTGTTGTCCTTGGCAGTCCGCGCAGGTTTCCGGCGTCTCACCTAGCGACGAGTCACAGATCCCGTCACCGCACCGGCAATCTTCCGGTGAATTGGCATGATTCTCTTCGGGGTCACACCTTCCGTCGTTCCGAAAAGCAAACGGCGTACATGGCGAGCATGGGCGTCCCAAGAGAATGGTCTTCGCCTCGCCATCAGCGATACAATCTTCCGGGAGGGTGACCTCGACTCCAATCGGCTCGGCGCCAATCCCAATAACCGTGCTGCAGAACGGAGTGAAGCACTTCCTTACACACGCCGCCGCCCCTGCTTCGCAATGTGAGCCCGGCCCGATCCCGGTGAAGGGGTCGGGCTCTGAGACCCCGGACGACTTGCGGACCTCGCCCTGCGCCGGAATATGCCAGAAAGTCGGCCCTCCTAACCCGCCCACCACACCTATTTCTCCGGCTATGGCGGAAGCGAAAGGGTTACACTTCGACTTGCAATCAGCCGTACACACGCATTCGGTAGTGACTTCGGCAGCCGCCGAATGAGATCCATAGATGAGATGGTCGCTCGTCCCGGAATTGCTATCCGAGTCGCGCTCCCCAAATTGATGGTACTCATGGCATAGCGGCCGCCGCTCGCCCATAGTCAGCAATTGCATGACGTTCGACGTCCTTTCCGGAGTTCTACCCGAGGGGGAGGCCGGGGCCGCCGGCTCTGCCGTTACCCGGTGGACCACCGGAACGACTACGTCCATGAGGGCGAGAGTATCCGTGCTCGATCGGTACAGACCTAATGCTTTGTAGCTGAGGACCGCGGCATCGATCTCAAGGCGGACGTCATAAGCGACGTAGCGGTCGAACTCCGGGATCGGCGTGAGCGACGGGTCCGTCTGGATGGCTGAGAGGTCTGGGCGCCACCCGTCATGACTCTGCGCCAACTCCCACAGGCCGCGCAGCGACAACTCCTGACTCAAAGAAAGCGTTGCATAAACCGCCTGGGGACTTAGCGTATAGATGGCCGTGGTGCCAAGCGGATCTTCGGTGGTGGTCCTGCCCAAAGTGATCGTGTAGACCGTGTCGAAGGTCAGCAGCTCGGCGGCCGGGCGGTCCGCAATCTCGGCAGTAGTACCCTCGGCGATCTGCGAGATCTCGAAGTGGGCCGGAGCTTCCGAAGCCTGCGTGAAGTCCTCCAGCCTCGCATACGCGGCGCGGACACGCTCGATGAGCGGCGGTCCTTCGCCGTCTCCTCCGGACGCGACCGGCCCGCCGTCCTGAGCCACCAGTACATGAAACGATCCAAGCGTGAAGATCAGGAGGAGTAGAGCAATACGCTTCGGTCGGGTCGTTCGATAGGACATCGCTTCTCCACTCCCGGAGACCGGGCGACTGGATGGAGCACCGCGTTCCATCCCCGGAACCAACTCGGCTCCTCATTTGGGAGTGAAAAAACGTTCGCTCGGTCAGATAGCAGCGGCAGCCTTACCGATCGACGAGACGAAAGAAGTACTCCCCGGCGCGGATGCTCTCGCCGCGGGGAGTCACGGCTTCGAGCCGGAGCACGTAGTCGTCCGGCTTGAGGAACGCGTCAGGAATACTTACAAGGACTGCCGCGCTGTGGCCCATGGCTTTCGCCCTGAGACCGGACCGCCTCCAAACGGCCCTACCGTCCGCCGTCTCGAGAGTCAGCGCATAGCTTGCAGGAGGTTCGGCAGCGAACGGCGGACGCAGGGCCAGCTCCAGGACGAGCTGCCCTTCCCGCGGCCGATCGAGCTCCATGCCATCGCCGCCGCGGGACCGCCCGGGCGTGAGCATGATGGGCGGACGCGAAGCTGTCTGCGTCGAATCCAGCCGCAGTCCTCCGATCACGGCCCAGCCGAGCAGCACCACCAGTCCCGCTGCCGCCGCACCGATCCAGACCGGCCTGCCTCTCCAATCCCTGGCAGGACGGACGGTTGGAGGAGGGATAGCAGTGGACGCAACGCCGGCCAGTTCGCCGAGATCCCTGACGACCTCGGCCCGCCGGCGGCGCAGCGGCGAGGCGAGGTAATAGGCTTCGAAATGCCGTCGCTCCTCCTCCGTGAGGCCGCCCTCCTCGTAGGCGTCCAGCAGCCGCGCTTCGGCGTCTACGACGACCTGAAAGAAGGTCTCGTCCTCCAGATAGCGAGCCTCGACACGCTCGCGCTCCTCCGACGGCAGCTCGCCGAGGAGATAGCGCTTGGCCAGGTCCTGGTCACGATCGCCGCTCATCGCGCGCTACCTTCAGAGCCTTCCGTTGGAGAGCGCAGACACCGTTCGAGCTTGAGGCGAATGCGGTGGACCCGTGCCCGCAACACGTGCGCGGGGACATCCAGCTGCGCGGCCAACTTTCGCCGCTTGGCCATGCGGCCTTCTCCTTCGTCACGATAGTAGGCGAGCACCAGCTCACGTTCGACAAGAGGGAGCTGGCTCAAGCCGCGCCGGAGCGCGAAGAGGCGTTGCTCGTATTTCGCGGAGTCTTCCTTCGGTGCCGCCCACATGGGCCGCGCCGGAGCCAGGACATCGCGGACCGCCGTCGACCGTGCCTCCTCTTCACGCCGGGACTCGAGCAGCACGAGACGGGCGACTCCGTGCGCGTAGGCCTCCACACGTTCAATCTTCTCGCCTTGCTCCAGGCGCCGCATGAGTCGGTCGAAGACGCGGTCGGCATGCTCCTCGGGCGCGTTGGAGCCGTTCCACTCGAAGTAGCGGACGAGCCGGCGCCGCAGCTCCTCATAGCGTTGTGCCGCCGTCTCGACATCCCGGCCGAGGCGCTCGAGGAGCAAGGCGAGCGCCCCGCCGGTCAGTGACCAGGTGCGATCGCTGAGGGCCATTTCAGCGCCACTCTCCTTGCATCACGAACCCGGACCAGTAGGAAGGCGATCGCCAGAGAGGCTCGCGTGCCACCGCCAACTGAGCCCGCCGGAGAGCCTCCGCGGGAGGAAGATGCTGGCGGAGCAGGCCGGTGTAGAAGGTCTGCATCAGGTGCGCCGTCGCGGCCTCGTCGACCGGCCAGAGGGTGGCGACGACGCGGCGTGCCCCGGCGTGCAGGAAGCCGCGGCTCAATCCGATGAGCCCTTCGCCCTGAAGCTCGCGGCCGACGGCGGTCGAGCAGGCGCTGAGGACGACGAGATCGGCGTCGAGCTCCATGCCGTAGAGATCCTGGAGCCGCAGGAGCCCGTCGGTCTCCCTGCCTCTCCGGTCCACCAGGGAGAGGACGACTCCCGAAAGGAGAGGATGCGCGTCATCCACGAAGCCGTGGGTTGCGAAGTGGACGATGTCATAGCGGGCGAGCCCGCCGCCGGTGGCCAGATCCCGGCTGGCGTCGAAACCCAGCGCCAGCAGGACGTTGCCGCGCGCGGCCAGTCCGGCGATAGCCAAGGCTTCCCGGCGCGTATAGGGCAGCCGTGGGAACGAACGGTTCGGAGCGCTCGAGGCCGCCGCGGACGAAGTCAGATCGAATCGGGGAGCGATCTGGCGCCGCAATCGAGGATCGTGCCGATCGAAGACCGGATCGGCCAGAATCGCCAGAGTCTTGCCGGCGTCGGCTCGCCTCGCCGCTCCGCTGCGCAGCAACGGCAGGACGGAGGCGGACGGCAGGTGGACGACGGCAGCGTGGGAGAGGAGCGGGATACGCATCGGCCGGTCCGGTCCGGCGAGCGCCGGGAGCGGAAGGGCCGCGAAAGGCACATAGTGAAGGGCGCCGTCGGCGACGATCACGAGCCGCCGGGAGGCCGCGAGGTCCGGTGCCGGCAGCGGGCCGAGGAGTAGCCGGCTCAGCTCCGGCAACTGCTCCGTCGCTTCGCCGTGCCGCAGAGCCTCATAGAGCGGCCGCACCAGCGCCTCGATCCTGGCGCGTGACGGCAACACGTGAGCGGCCACCCTCTCGCGCGTGACGGCCCAGAGGTAGCTGCGCTCGTCGCCGAGGCTGTAGACCAGGAGCAGGGTGCCAGGATCGAGCTGAGCCCGGATCTCCGAAACTTCGAGGACCGGCGGCTGCACCAAGGCGGCGTCGCGTGGGCGCAGGCGCGCCAGGATCTCCTGGTAGGTGCTCTCCAGCGCCCGGAGATCGCGCTCCAGAGGCTCGAGCTGTGTGGCCGGCGCGCCGCGGCGCAGCAGCCGGAAGCGTAGAGCGGAGGTGGCGTTGAGGCGGCGCCGCACAGCCCTCTCGCGCTCGGCGAGGCCGGAAGCCCCGGTCCGTCGAACGTCGAGCTGCGCCGCGGCCAGCGCTTCCACGAGACCGCGAGCGCGACCGCGCTCGCTGACTTGCAGAGCACGCTCGGCAAACTGCCGGCGCGGGTGCTGCGCATGCAGCCGCATCAGAAGATCGACCGCCGTGGCGTAGGCCGCGTGGACGGACGCCACGTAAGAAGAACGCAGGTCGTCGCCGAGAACCCGGGAACGCACGGACTCGATGCGGTCGATCGCGGCCAGCGCGTCCGTGGCCGCCGGCTCGAGGGCGTTTCGCCGCGCCCGCAGGCGAGCGCGGCCCAGCAGCACCATGGCCTCGATGGAGGGAGCGCCGAGGTCGCGGCTGAGCGCGAGCGCCTCGTCATAGGCCCTGCCGGCGGTGGCCAGATCGCCTTCGGCGCCGGCGATCTCGGCTTTGATTCGCGAGGCGAACAGGACACCATAAGGATCGCCGAGCTCGCGGCTGATCTTCAGTGCCCGCTCGGCGTGCTCCCGCGCCCGCCTGCCCTGCCCGCGCGCCTGGAGAAGCCTGGCCAGCGCGCTCGAGCTCCGCGCCTCGACGAGACGGTCTCCCACCTCGCGGGCCAGCGCCAGAGCCTGGGTGTGCAGCTCGAACGCCTGGCGCCGGTCTCCGAGCTCTTCCTGCGCGGTCGCGATGTTCTGCACCTGGCGGGCCTGCCACTCCCGGTCTCCCGCTCTGCGGACGAGGCGGAGCGCCTCCCGGTACTGGTCGAGGGCGAGGTCCGGCCTGCCCAAGCGGCGATAGAGGAGGCCGATCTGGTTGAGCGTCGCCGCACGCCCGCGGCCGCCGCCGGGGCCGTCGAGGGCCAGCACCCGGCGGAAGAGGGCGAGCGCCTGCCGCGGCTCGTCGGCCTGCTGGTGGACCGTCGCGAGATTGTGCAGCGCCGCCGCCTCAAGCTCTCTCGAGCCGAGCGCGCGGCTCAGCGCGAGCGTGGCCTCGAGACTCGAAAGGGCCAGCTCTGTCTTGCCCTGGAAGGTGGCGGCGGTGCCGGCGTCGATCTGAATGAGCGCTTCGTTGAAGCGGTCGCCGGCGGCGCGGACGAGGGGCAGAGCCGCCAGGTGGAAGCCGAGGGCGGCCCGGTCGTCGCCGCGGACCTTGGCCAGTTTGCCGAGGTTGCTCAGCGTCAGCCCCTCGCCGTGCGCCGTGCCGAGCCGTCGGGCCAGCGCCAGGGCCTGAGCGAGCACCGCCTGGGAGCGCTCGGGCTCTCCGGTCCGCAGGCAGAGATAACCGAGGTGGTTGAGGGTGAGCAGCTCCTCCTCGTGAGCGCCCGCCGCGCGCCATCGCCCGAGGGCCTCCTGAAGCGTGGAAACCGCTTCGGCGTAACCCTCCGCCGTGGCCTTCGCTTCCGCCCGTCGCGCCGCCGCGAAGCGCTCCTGGGCTGACACCCTTGTCGAATCAGCCGGCCGCGCCGGTTCGAGCCGGCGGAGGGTGATCTCGTACCCTGCCGGCCGTGTCGGGTCCGCCGCCGCCCGCACCTCGACGTTACAGGCACCGCCGGATCCTGCCACCAGCATCAGAGAGTCGCGGCCGAACGGTCCGAAGGGATCGTCCACTCCATCCAAGGCGCGGCCGCCGGGGGTACGGCCCGCCAACAGAATGTTCATCCCACGCTGGCGGACCTCCACCTCAACCGCCTGGCCGGCAGTGCAGTTGACGAGGTAGCGGTGGATGCCGTCTGGCTGTAGCTTCGCCCGCAGCGTCCGACCGGGGTGGAGCGGCGCGGGATGGTCGGCCGATATCTCCGGCCCGGAGATCCTCTCGGGCCGACAGCCGATGAGGATCAGCAAGAGGATTTCCGGAAGGCTCCGGAGCAGACCTGCGACGAGGATGCGCGCTCTCATCATTCGCACTACGAAGCTGAACGGACCCCCGGATGCCCGGGAGCGGTGGCCAGCAAAGGGTTTCCGCGTTCCACGGAAGTCCTTCCGGGACTCATGGAAGAGCTTCCCGTGAACGCCGAAAGCTTGCCGTCAACCGCGCAATCCGATCCCCGTGCGAGAATCCCCCCGGCGAGACATCGGAATGAAACTGCAGGCCTACGCACCCGCCGGCATCGGCAATTTCGCCGCCGGCTTCGACCTGATGGGCGCCTCCGTCGCGCCTCTCGACGGCTCCCTATGGGGCGACGTCGTCGAAGCCGAAGCAGCCGCGGCGACCCGCCTGACGGTCGGCGGCGCGTACGCCTCGGGCCTGCCGGAGGACCCGGAACGGAACCTTGTCCTCCGCACCTTCGCCCTGTTTCGGGAAGCACTGCGCGAGAAGGACCTGGACTGCCCGGAGATCACCTTTCGATTGGACAAGAACCTCCCCCTCTGCAGCGGCCTGGGATCGAGCGCCAGCTCCGTGGCCGCCACGCTGGCTGCCTGCCAGGCCCTGCTGGGCGAACCCCTTTCGCGCGCCGAGCTCTATACCGTGGCCGGCCGGGCCGAGGCGCTCGCCTCCGGCTCGGTACACTTGGACAACGTCGTCCCGGCCCTGGTCGGCGGCCTGCAGCTCCTGGTTCCGGGCCCCGACGGCGCAGCCGAGTCGCGGTCCCTGCCCTGGCCGGACGACCTTGTCCTGGTGGTGGTTTCCCCGGCCTTCGCGCTGGCCACCGAGCGCAGCCGGCAGGTCCTCCCCTCCTGTTTCACGCTCGCCGAGACCTTGGCCTTCGCCGAGAACCTCGCGGGGTTCGTCCACGCTCTCGAGACCGGCGACCGGCCGCTCCTCCGCCGCTGCCTGCGCGACGTGCTGGCGGAGCCCCATCGCGCTCCCCTCGTCCCGGGTTTCCACGCCGCTCAGGCCGCGGCCCTGCGATCGGGAGCGCTGGGCTGCACCCTTTCAGGCTCAGGGCCGGCGATCTTCGCCGTCGCCGAATCTCCCCAGCATGGAGACGAGGTGGCGGCGGCCGTTCAGGCGGCCCTGCTTGAAGCCGGCCTCCGTTCGCAGACCCGCCTCTGCGGTCTCGACCGGCAGGGAGCCCGGATCCTGCCGTGAGGCTGGTCAGCACTCGGGATTCCGCGACCACCGCTACGTTCCGGGAGGCGGTCCTGGCGGGGATCGCCCCGGGCGGCGGCCTGTGGATGCCGGAGCGGCCGCCCGCGATCGAGAGCTGGCCTGACTTGCTCGCGATGGATTGGAGCGCTCGCTGCGTCCTGCTGCTGGACCGCCTGCTGGAGGGCGAGATCGAGCGTGAAGCCCTGGAGCGAGCCGTCCGCACGGCCTTGGACTTCCCAGTGCCCCTGGTGGCCGTGCGGCCCGGCGTCTTCGCCCTGGAGCTGTTCCACGGGCCGACCCTGGCGTTCAAGGACTTCGGCGCCCGCTTCTTCGCCGCCGTGCTCGACCTGGTGCGCGAGCCGGGACGGCCGGTGACCATCCTCACCGCCACCAGCGGCGACACCGGGGCCGCGGTGGCGCACGCCTTCTGGCGCCGGCCGGGGGTGCGGGCCGTCGTGCTGTATCCGAAAGGACGGGTCTCGGCGCTCCAGGAAAGACAGTTCGCGACCTTGGGCGAGAACGTCACGGCTCTCGCCGTGGCCGGCAGCTTCGACGACTGCCAGACGCTGGTGAAGGCGGCCTTTGCGGACTTGGGGCTCGCCGCCAGCCACGGCCTGACCTCGGCCAACTCGATCAACGTCGCGCGGCTCCTCCCCCAGACCCTCTACTACGCGGAGGCGGTGGCGGCGCTGCGGCGCCTGGGCATCCAGGAGCCGCCGGTCATCGCCGTGCCGAGCGGCAACTTCGGCAATCTCTGTGCGGGCCTGCTGGCGCGGGCGATGGGGCTGCCGGTGAAGGTCTTCGTGGCGGCCACCAACGCCAACACCACCGTGCCCGAGTACCTGGAGACGGGCGCCTACCGTCCCCGGCCGTCGGTGCCGACCCTCTCCAACGCCATGGACGTGGGGGCCCCGAACAACTGGGAGCGCATCGAGCACCTCTTCGGCGGCGATCTCGACGCCCTCCGCCAGGCGCTGCGCTGGGGCTGGCAGAGCGACGCCGAGACCGAGGAGACGATTCGCAACCTGAAAGCGACCGGCTACCTCGCGGATCCCCACTCTGCGGTGGCGTACGGAGCTCTGGACGAGAATCTCGCCGCCAGTGAGACCGGCGTGTTCCTGGCCACCGCCCATCCGGCCAAGTTTTTACCCGTTTACGAGAGATTGGGAATCGAGGTGCCGATCCCGGAGACCCTCTCCTGTCTGCTCGACCGGCCCCTTCTCGCGCGGGAGATCCCGAACGACTTCGGGAAGCTTCGCGAGGTATTGGAGAGACGCGAAGGCGTTTCGTGAACACGTCGACGAGCTCGTAGACGCGTTCACGAATTCGTAAACGGGCCGGCCACTTTTTAGTACCGCTAAAGTTCTGGAGTTTCGAACCCCGACTCGGCCTACTCGGATCGCAGCCGCGCGGCCTCCCTACGTCCTTTCTCTGTAAGAGTTAGGTCGACCTCGCGGCCGGCCGGGGGCAGCGGCCGGGTGTCGATGAGCCGGTGCCGGCGGAGCTCTTCGAAGTCCTCGGGATTGTCGACGAAGCGGCCGGAAAGCCTGTACCGCGGCGTGCCATGTCTGTGGGAGCCTGCCAGATGCGCCCCGGCGTCGACCGCCAGGAGCCCCTCCCGCGCACCCTCCGAAAGCTTGATCTCACTCATGGGTGCCCATTCTATCCGCCGTCCGGTCAGACATCGAGAATGACTTCAGTCTTTGGAGGTAACGCAGAAGTTGTTCCAGTCTTGTGCTGCGGCTGTGGCTGCAGCCTGGGGTTCTGCCTGGAACCGGTGAGCCCGTGCGGCTGTGACTGCTGTCTCGCCTGCGGCTGTGGCTGCTGCCTGTAAGAGAGAGCGAAGGAGGCGCGGCGGTGTTTTACCCCGCGCCTCCCTTTCCGGGTTCTTCTAGAACTCCACTCTCCGGGCGGAGATGACCGGCTTGGTCTGACTGCCGGTGAAGCCTTCCCAAGGAGCCAGGACGCCGCCGAAGGGGCTGGTGGCGAGGGAGGTCCGCGTCACGGCGTTGATCTGCGAGGAGTTGATCTTCACCTCGTCGCCGATCGCGTGGCCGAGCCCGTCGATCTCGACGCCATAGAGGCCGACGGGGAACACGTCGTCATAGGCGACCCACGTCACCAGGAAGTTGCCGGCGATCGAGCCGGCCACCGAGGGCGCGATCAGGGTGGGCGTGACGCCCTCGCTGACGCGGAACTGCGGGCCGATCAGGCTGCCGGCAGCGCCCAGGAACTGGCCGTAGATCTGGGCGTGGCGGAAGTTGCTGTCCGACTGGCCCTGCCAGATCACCAGGTAGCCGCCGGTGCCGCGGTCGGCCGTCACCGCCGCGCGGCGCTGCAGGCCGGTCACCTCGGTGTTGACCCGGAACGAGATGCCGCTGAGCGGGCTGGCCGAGCGGTCGAAGCTGCGCGCGAAGACGCCCAAAGAGCTGCCGTCCGCCGCCTCCCAGGCCACCAGGAATTCTCCGGTGGGCCGGCCGGCGATGGCCGGGTTCGTCGCCGCGCCGGAGCCGACGCTGACCTTGAACTCGCCCCCGTTCAGCGTGCCGTTGGTGCGCACCAGGCGACCGAAGATGCCGTTGCCGGCGGCCGCGCCGGTCTTCTCGCTCTGCCAGACCACGATGGCGTCGGCGCCGTTGCGGATCAGGATCTTGGGCAGGCTCTGCAGGCCGCCGGTGGTGGCGTTGAGGCGGATGGCCGAGCCGATCGGCGAGCCGGCGGCGGTGAACTTCTGCAGGTAGACGTCGCGGTCGACGATCTCGCGCTGCTCGATGAAGATGTCGACCCGCACGTTGGAGCGCTCCTCGGTCCAGGCGAGCAGGAATTCGCCCGACGCCAGGAACGCGGCCGCCGCATCCTTGCGGAGGATCTCGGTGCCCTGGGCCGGCACCCCGGGAAGCTTCTGGTTCGCCACCAGCGCCAGCTCGCCGGTTACGGGTGCGCCATCGCGGCCGTAGAAGCGGCCGCGCAAGCCGTTCTTGTCGTTCTCCCAGACGACCAGGGCGGTGCCAGCCGCGTTATAGGCGGCAGCGGGATTGCGCTGCTTGGATTCGACATTGCCGTTGACGCGAAATTCGGTGCCTACCGGCCGTGGCTCTCCCAACAGGGGGACAGCGGTCAGCAGGGCGAGAGCGGCGAGCGACAGCCACGCCTTCGATCTCATACCCTTCTCCTCCTTGGTAAGGTGAACGTCCAGCGGATACGACACCAGTCTATGCCGGTGCGCCATACGTGTCAAGAGTGTCTAGAGAAAGAGCAACGCCACTCCCGCGACCGCCACGAGCGCGCCGGCGATCCCTCCGAGCCCCACCCGCTCCCGCCGCAGCAGCACCACGAGAGGGATGATGATGATCGGGGTCAGAGCCATGATGCTGGCCGCCACGCCGGCCACGATGCGGCGGACGGCGAACAGCGACAGCGAGACGCCGAGAAAGGGTCCGAAGAACGCGCCCACCGTGGCGAAGCCGAGGGCGCGCCGGTCGCGCAGGGCCTCCCACACCCGCGGCCACCAGCGGAAGGGGAGGAACAGCAGACAGTAGCCGAGAATGCCGGCAAGCACGCGCACCTGCGTCGCCGCCACCGCGTCATAGCTCCCCATGCCGAGCTTGCTGAGCACCAGCCCGCCGGCCTGGCCGAGGGCGCCGCCGAAGCCCATGGCGAGGCCGGAGGGCGACGGCCGCCGAGGGGCGTTGCCGGTCTCCGCCCCCCGTGGGTTCCGCTCCAGCACCGCCCAGGCGATGCCGGCGACGGTGAGCGTCATGCCCAGCAGATCGCGCCCGCCCAGAGTCTCCCCCAGCAGCAGCCAGCCGATGACGGCGGTCAGCGGCGGTGCGAGCGACATCATCAGCAGCGACAGGCGGGGGCCGATCATCACGTAGGCCCGGAACAGACAGAAGTCGCCGAAGGTGAAGCCGATCAGCCCGGAGACGGCCAGCCAGCTCCACGTGCGGGGCGAGGCGTCCACGGGCAGCGGCCGGCCGTGCATCGCCCAGGCCGCCAGGCAGAGGAAGCCGAGAGCGATGACGAGGCGGATCAGGCTGAGGCTGAGGGCGCCGATGCGCCGTGCCGCCGCGTCGAACGAGAGGGCCGCGAAGGCCCAGAAAGTGGCGGTGCCGAGAGCGGCGAGCTGGCCGGCATAGGAGGGCGCGGGCACGGGCGCGAAGCTTAGCCGAGGGAGGCCATGAAGCCCAGCACCGCCTCTACCGCCTCCTCCAGATTCTGCCGCTCCGTGCGGCCCGAAGAGACACGGGGCTTGAACGAGTGATCGCCGTCCTCCAGCCAAAGGACGTCGATCTTCGGCGAAAGCGAATAGCCGGCGACCTCCTCCCGGGTGCCGAAGGGGTCGCGCGTCCCCTGGACGATCAGCGTGGGCGTCCGCAGATCCTTCAGATGGGCCGTCCGCAGGCGCTCGAGCTGGCCGGGAGGATGGAAAGGATAGCCGAGGCAAACCAGGCCGCGGGCGCCGGCCTCGTCGGCGATCAGGCTGGCGATCCGGCCGCCCAGGGATTTGCCGCCGATGACCACCCTCCCCCCGCCGCCCAGCGAGCGGACGGCGGCGAGCCACGCTTCGCGCAGCTCGGGCTCGCGGTCCGGCGCACGCCTCTCACCGGCCTCCCGGCGCCGCCGCATGTAGGGGAACTCGAAGCGGGCGACCCGCAAGCCGCCCGCGGCGAGCCCCTTCGCCATCGTGTTCATGAACGGCGAATCCATCGGCGCTCCGGCGCCGTGGGCGAGCACGATCGCGGGTCCCTCCGCGGGTCCGTCGAAGAGCATCTCCTTGTCCATCTCGCCGCCCCATCCTTTCTATATACTTCCCCACGCCTTTCCGGCACCGACGAGCCTACGCCGTGATCCCGACGCCCCAGCGACTGGAGGAAATCTCACGCCTGCATGAGGGAAGCCTCCAGGAGGTCTCCATCGCTCCCCTGCTCCTCGCCCATGCCCTGCACCAGCATACCCTGGGCCTCGAGGTGCGGCGGCGCCAGGTCTGGAAGCGGATCGTCCTCGAGCACGGCGTGCCGGTGGACTGCCGCTCCAACCTCGCGCACGAGACGCTCGGCCGCTACATGGTGCTCGAGGGCAAGCTGGGCGAGGAGGATTTCACCGCCTGCCTCTCCCGCGCCGCGGCGCGCGGCGTGCCCTTCGGCGAGATCCTGATCGAGCACGGCCTGGTCACCGCCTCCGACCTGTTCAAGCTCCTGCAACAGAACCTGGCCAAGAAGCTGCTCGACCTCTTTACCTGGACCGAAGGGGAGTTCCGCTGGCTCGACGAGCCTCCCGCCGCCGAGTCGTCGCTCAAGGTGAAGGTGCCGCAGCTCGTCTTCACCGGCCTCACCCGCTTCGCTCCCCAGGAGGAGGTGGACATGGCGGTGGGGCCGCTGGTCGGCAAGAAGCTCGCGCTCCATCCGTCTCCTCCCTTTCCCCTGGAGGAGCTGCGCCTCAATCAGCGCCAGAGCCAGCTCGCCGAAGCCCTGCGCCCGGGACGGCGGATGGGCGAGCTGGCGGAGATGACCGGCCTGCCGGTCGACGAGATCGCGCGCCTGCTCCACGCCTTCTGCACCTTGGGCCTGGTGGCCCCGGTGGACGGTCTGCCGAGGAGCCTGGTGACCGAGACCGGCTCGGTGCGCCAGCCCGTCCCATCGCCGCCGGCGCCGCCCGCACCCGCTCCCACCGTGCCGGTGGCGGTACCGGCTCCTGAGCTCTCACGGCGCCGCGACGAGATCATGCAGGCCTATCTCTCCTACCGCCGGCAGGATGCCTTCGACCTGCTCGGCGTGCCGGAGGACGGTACACCGGCCCTCTTCGCCCAGAACTTCCTGGAGCTCGCCCGCCGCTTCGCGCCGTGGGAGGTGGATCCCCCGGAGCTCGCCGAGAAGGCCCGCGATCTGTTCCTCGCCGCCGCCCGCGCCTACGCCGAGCTGAGCGACAGCGAGCAGCGCGGCACCCTGCTGTTCCGGCGCAAGACCCTGCGCGAAGAGCGGGCGAAAAGGCCCGCCGCCAGCTTCGCGATCAAGACCGACCTGCTCGACTCCGAGGCTCAGTACAAGAAGGGTAGGGCGCTGATGGACACCGGCAAGGTCCGCGACGCGCTGCAGTTCCTCGAATTCGCCGCCGACTGCGATCCACAGAACAGCCTCTACGCGGCCGAGCTCGCCTACTGCCGGTTCCTCACCTCGACGGCCCATGGCGAGCGGTCGTTGCGCGAGCTCAAGGAGACGTTGCGGCGCGATCCCAATTGCGGCCTGGCGGCCTACTACGCCGGCGAGATCCACGGCCAGCTCGGCAACCGGGAGGAAGCCGAGACCTACCTGCGCCGCGCCATCAAGCAGATGAGCCCCGACCGCCGCCCCATCGACGCCCTGAAGGCCCTCTCCACCGACCGCCGGCATTGACCGCTTGTCCCGCTCGGGAGCGGAGCCCGCACCCTGCTATGGCGGGGGTGTCCGCACTATAAGGAGAAGAAAGTGAAACAGGGAGAAGTCCTGATGAAAGAGCGGGAGCGCAAGAAGCTCTCGGCTGAGGATCTGGCGGCGAGGCTGGACATGCCCGCCGAGAAGTATCTCGAAATCGAAGCGGGCGACTCGCCGGCGGAGAAGTGGGGACCGCTCATCCGCGAGCTGGCGGTGGCGCTCGGCGTTCCGACCAGCCGGATGTTCGCCACCACCGGCAAGTGGTCCGACACGCGGGCCGGTCAGGCGGGAGAGCTGATCCGCAAGCATCGCGAGACGAAGGGGATGAGCCAGGAGGCGTTGGCGGAGAAGCTCGGCGTCCCGGTCGAGGAATACCGGGAGATCGAGGCCGGGACCTCCAGCATCGAAGAGTGGGGACCGTTCTTCATGCGCTTCGCCGCCGAAGTCATCGATCCGCACTTTCCGGGCGTGGTGTTCAACCTCTTCCACCCCTTCGGACTGCCGTTCGAGAAGCTCTCGGTTCAAGACTACCGGTAAGACTCGGGCGGCCGCCGCCGCCCGCCCCTCACCTCTCCTGCCCTCCTCTGTGGTAGAAAGCGGCGAACGCTGCCACGGAGCCTTTCAAGAACATGAAAAAAATCTTGTTTTGCAGGTCTGTTTTGCTTTCCCCGCTCCCGCTGCTCCTCCTTTTCCTCAGCTCGCCCCTCGCGGCCGCCAGACCCCCGAAGCAGGCGAGCCCTGCCGTTCCGGCGACCACCGGCAAGCCGGCCGTCGATGCCGCACTGTTCCAGGCCATGAAGTGGCGGGAGGTCGGCCCCTACCGGGGCGGCCGGGTGGCCGCCGTGACGGGTCTCGCGGCGGACCGCAACACCTACTACTTCGGCGGCACCGGCGGCGGGGTGTGGAAGACGACCGACGGTGGCCGGACGTGGAAGAACGTCTCGGACGGCTTCTTCGGCGGCTCGATCGGCGCCGTGGCGGTCTCCGACTGGGATGCCAACGTGGTCTACGCCGGGGGCGGCGAGGTCACCGTGCGCGGCAACGTCTCGCACGGCGATGGGATGTGGAAGTCCACCGACGCGGGTAAGTCCTGGAGACACATCGGCCTCGCCGACTCGCGGCACATCCCGCGCATCCGCATCCATCCCAAGGACCCGGAGCTCGTCTACGCCGCCGTTCTCGGCCACCTCTTCGGGCCCAACGAGATGCGCGGCGTCTACCGCTCGCGGGACGGCGGCGGCCACTGGCAACGCATCCTCTACGTCAACCACCAGGCGGGCGCCGTCGACCTCGCCATGGACCCGGCGAACCCGCGGGTGCTCTACGCCACGACGTGGAACGTGCGGCGGACGCCCTACAGCCTGGAGAGCGGCGGCCCGGGGTCCGGGATCTGGAAGACCACCGACGGCGGCGACACGTGGGTCGAGCTCACCGGCAACCCCGGCCTGCCCAAGGGTACGCTGGGCATCATCGGCATCACCATCTCGCCGACCAACCCGGAGAACCTCTACGCCATCGTCGAGGCGGCGGAGGGGGGCGTTTTCCGCTCCAGGGACGGCGGCAAGACCTGGACGAAGACCAACGAAGACCGCTCCCTGCGCCAGCGCGCCTGGTACTACACCCGCATCTACGCCGATCCCAAGGATGAGGAGGTCGTCTACGTCCTCAACGTCCAGTTCCATCGCTCGAAGGACGGCGGCAAGACCTTCACCACCATCCGCGTGCCCCACGGCGACAACCACGACCTGTGGATCGACCCCGGAGATCCCCTGCGGATGATCGAGTCGAACGACGGCGGCGCCAACGTCTCGACCGACGGTGGCATCACCTGGACGCCGCAGACCAATCAGCCGACGGCCCAGTTCTACCGCGTCTCGACCGACAACCACTTCCCCTACCGCATCCTCGGCGCCCAGCAGGACAACTCGGCGGTGCGCATCCTTTCGCGCGGCGCCGGGCCCGGCATCGGCCCCGACGACTGGCAGGAGACCTCCGGCGGCGAGAGCGGCTACATCGTGGCGGACCCCGCCGACCCGGACGTCGTCTACGGCGGCTCGTACGGCGGCCTGCTGACGCGGCTCGACCACCGCACGGGCGAGCTGCGCGACGTCAACCCCTGGCCCGACGATCCCATGGGCCATGGCGCGGCCGACCTGAAGTATCGGTTCCAGTGGAACTTCCCTCTCCTCTTCTCGCCGCACGATCCGAAGAAGCTCTACGCCGCGGCGAACGTGCTGTTCCAGAGCAGCGACGAGGGGCAGAGCTGGCAGGCGATCTCGCCTGATCTGACGCGCAATGACAAGTCCAAGCTGGGCCCCTCCGGCGGGCCCATCACCAAGGACAACACCAGCGTCGAGTACTACGGCACGATCTTCACCGTGGCCGAGTCGCCGCTCGAGGCGGGCGTGCTGTGGACCGGCTCCGACGACGGGTTCGTCCACATCTCCCGCGACGGCGGCAAGACCTGGAAGAACGTGACGCCGAAGGGAATGCCGGAATGGATCATGGTCAACGCCATTGACGCTTCCCCGCATGACAAGGGAGGCGCCTACCTGGCCGCGACCCTGTACAAGTCCGACGACTTCCGCCCCTACCTCTACAAGACCACCGACTACGGCGCGACCTGGGCCCGCATCGACACCGGCATCGATCCGACGCACTTCACCCGGGTCGTGCGCGCCGACCCGGCGCGGCGGGGCCTGCTCTACGCCGGTACCGAACGGGGGATGTACGTCTCCTTCGACGACGGCGCCCGCTGGCAGCCGTTGCAGCTCAACCTGCCCATCGTCCCGATCACAGACTTGACGGTGAAGGAGGACAACCTCGTGGCCGCCACCCAGGGGCGCGCCTTCTGGGTGCTGGACGACCTCACTCCCCTTCGCGCGGCGGCGTCAGGGACTGCCATTGCCGGGACGAAGGCCTATCTCTATCCGCCGGCGCCGAGCTACCGCTTGTGGAGCGCGGGCAATCCGCCCGAAGCGCCGCGGGGAATGGGCACCAACCCGCCCGCCGGGGTCGTCATCGCCTATTACCTGAAGGAGGCCCCGCCCGCCGATCAGGCGAAGGAGGTCAAGCTGGAGATTCTGACGCAGGACGGCAAGGTGATCCGCACCTTCCAGGGCAAGCCTGCCGAAGGCCCGCAGGGTCCCGCGGAAGCCAAGGCCATGGGCGGACCGGCGGCCAGCGAGAAGGAGACCCAACCAGCGGAGAAACCGTCTGCGACGACTCCGGTCCCCGGTCCGCAGGGTCAGGAGATCGGCAAGGACAAGGGCAAGGAGGCCGAGGAGGAGAAGGCCGACGAGGACAAGGAAGAGGAGGAGGAACCGAAGGTACCGACCGAGGCGGGTCTCAACCGCTTCGTCTGGGACATGACCTGGCCCAAGTGGAGCAAGTTCCCCGGCATGATCCTGTGGAGCGGCGATCCCTTCGGGCCGCTGGCGGTGCCGGGCAGCTACCAGGTTCGCCTCACCGTGGGCGGCGAGAGCTCGACTCAGCCGTTCGAGATCCGCAAGGACCCGCGCTCCGCGGCAACCCAGGCGGACCTCGAGGCGCAGTTCCAGTTCCTCCTCGAAGCGCGGGACAAGCTTACGGAGACCCACGACGCCATACGGCGCATCCGCGAGGTGCGGGCCCAGCTCGATGACATGCGCAAGCGGCTGCGCAAGGACGAGGAACGCAAGCCCGTCGTCGCGGCGGCCAAGGAGCTCGACAAGAAGATGACGGAGGTCGAGGAAGCGCTCTACCAGACCAAGAACCGCAGCCGCCAGGACCCGCTCAACTTCCCCGTCCGGCTCAACGACAAGCTGAACGCCGTCGCCGGCTCGGTGGCGCTGGGCGACAACCGGCCTTCGGCGCAGGCTTTGCAGGTGAAGAGCGAGCTGACGGCGGCCATCGACGCCGAGCTTGCCAAGCTACGCGCGATCTGGGACGGCGATCTCGTCCGCTTCAACGATCTGTCCCGCGAGAAAGGGGTGGCAGCGGTCATCGTCCCCCCGGCTCGGCTAAAATAGTGTCTCGGCGGGCCGGCCACGCCGGCCCGTTTTCGCCAAACCGATAAACCTCAGCCGACGAAAGACACCGCGCATGGATGTCATCACCCGATCTTTTCCTGCCTATACCTTGAGCGGTTGGGATCTCTCGGAGCTGCTGCCGGGTCCCAGCGAGGACGTCTTCGCCGACCGGCTGGCGGACCTCGAAGCGGCCCTCGCCGCCTTCGAGCGGCGGCGTGGAGACCTTCACCCCGGAATGGATCCCCGCGCCTTCCTCGACCTCCTGCGGCAGTACGAGGACCTCAACCATCGCCTGCAGGTGATCTCCGGGTACGCCGCTCTCTGGTTCTATGCCGATACCGGCAGCCAGGAGGCCCTTACCTTCCGCAACCGTGTGCGGCAAGCCGCCACGGCGGCGGGCAACCGCATGCTCTTCTTCACTCTCTGGTGGCGCAGCCTCTCCGACGAAGAAGCCTGGCGGCTGCTGCCGGGCGAGACGGAGAATGCTGACTATCGCCACTACCTGCAGGAGCTGCGGCGGTTCAAGCCCCATACCCTGGACGAGAAGAGCGAGCAGATCATCAATCTCAAGGATCAGAACGGCATCGAAGGAGTGATGACTCTCTACTCCATGCTCACCAACCGGCTCGAGTTCACTCTCGAGGTGGATGGCGAGTCCAGGCGGCTGACGCGCGACGAGCTGATGAGCCACGCCTTTTCGCCCCGCGCTGAGCTGCGGGCTGCCGCTTACCGGGAGCTCTATCGGGTCTACGCGCAGGACGCCAACGTGCTCGGCCAGATCTACGTCAGCCGGGTGCGCGACTGGTATGACGAGCAGGTCGGGCTGCGCGGCTACTCTTCGCCGATCGCCGTGCGCAACCTCGACAACGACATTCCGGACCGCGCAGTCGAGGTGCTGCTCGACGTCGCGCGCCAGAACGCGCCTCTCTTCCAGCGCTACTTCCGATTGAAAGCGAGCTGGCTGGGCAGGGACCGGCTGCGCCGGTACGACATCTACGCTCCGCTCGCCACTTCGGACCGCAAGATCGCCTACCCCGACGCCGTCCGCTCGGTGCTGGAAACCTTCGACGACTTCCATCCCCGGTTCGCGGCCCACGCCGAGCGGGTCTTCGCCGAGAACCATCTCGACGGCGAGATCCGCAAGGGCAAGCGGGGAGGCGCCTTCTGCTTCACCGTGCTGCCGCGCTACACCCCCTGGGTGCTGGTCAACTTCGCCGGCCGTGTGCGCGACGTGGCGACGCTGGCTCACGAGTTGGGTCACGCCGTCCACAGCATGCTGGCGAGCGGTCACTCGAGCCTCACCCAGCACGCTTCGCTCCCTCTGGCGGAGACCGCCTCTGTCTTCGGCGAGATGCTGATGACCGACCGGCTGCTGCGCGAGGAGGCCGATCCGCTCGCCCGCCGCGAGCTGCTGGCCGCCGCCGTCGACGACGTTTACGCCACCGTCCTGCGCCAGGCCTATTTCGTGCTCTTCGAGGTCGAGGCCCACGAGGCCATCCGCGCCGGCCGTTCGACCGACGAGCTGTGCGAGCTCTACATGGGCAAGCTTCACGAGCAGTTCGGCGACAGCGTAGACGTGGCTCCCGAGTTCCGCTACGAGTGGCTGTCCATCCCGCACCTCTACCAGACTCCCTTCTACTGCTATGCCTACAGCTTCGGCCAGCTCCTGGTGCTCGCCCTTTACCGGCGCTACCAGGAAGCGGGCGACGCCTTCAAGCCCGGCTACCTGCGCCTGCTCTCCTACGGCGGCTCGGCCCGGCCGGAGCACATCCTCGCCGAGGTGGGAATCGACGTCGCCGACCGTTCCTTCTGGCAGGGCGGCTTCGACCTGGTGCGCGAGCGCATCGACGAGCTGGAGGAGATGAAGCTGTAGCGGTCTTGAAACGTCCTCCTCGTCCCGTTCGTCTTGTCGGTTGAAACGAGACGCGTGGCTTTTCAAGGAGGAACGATGAACGCGAAGAAAACTCTCGGGACGGCGTTGCTCGCGGCGGGGTTGACCCTCGGGCCCGCCGCGGCCGCCGAGCTGTGGTTCCACGTCAAGGTCGACGGCGGCAAGAACGGCGAGCAGGCCACGATCAACCTGCCGCTGTCGATGGTGGACAAGCTGGCGCCGATAATCCACGGCAGAGGCCGGGCGGGGGGCGGAGTACGCATCGACGACCGGGATTACAGCGTGGCCGAGCTGCGGCGGATCTGGGGAGAGCTGGAGAACGGCCCGGACGCCACCTACGTCACCGTCAACGAGCCGGATTCCAAAGCGCGGGTCGCCAAGCGCGGCGGATATCTGGTGATGGAGGCGACCGACCGCTCCGACGGCGGGGACGTCCAGGCGCGGATCCCGCTGGCCGTCGTGCGGGCGCTCCTTTCCGGCTCCGGCGAGGAGCTCGACGTGGCCGCCGCCCTGGAGGCCCTCGCCCGCCACGGTGAAGGCGAGCTGGTCACGGTGAGCGGCGAGGACGAGACGGTGCGGATCTGGGTCGACGGCGCGCCCGAGGCACGGTAGCAAGGACCGCGGCAAGATTCCGCGGCTCACGGGAAGTTAGCGCGGACCGATTCCACGTGCCCAAAGCTACAGCGCCTCGACGGCCATCGCCGCGATCCGCTCCCCGATCGGAATCGACGCGGTAGCGGCCGGCGAGGGAGCGTTGAGCACGTGGACCGACCGCTCGCCGCGGACGATCCGGAAATCGTCCACCAATTCTCCCCGGCGGTCGACAGCCTGCGCCCGCACGCCGCTCCCGGCCCGCTGGAGGTCGTGAGGACGGATCTCCGGGACCAGGCGCTTGAGGTCGCGCGCGAAGGTCCCCTTGAGCAGCGACCGCCGGACCTCGTAGGCGCCGATCCGCCAGAAGCGCGCCGCGAGGCGCCAGGAGCCCGGCCACGCCGCGGTGCCCGCCACGTCGCGCAGGGAAACGTCCCGCCAGCGGTACCCCTCGCGCTTCAAGGCCAGCACGGCGTTGGGGCCGGCCTCCACCGTGCCGTCCACCCGGCGCGTCAGGTGAACGCCGAGGAAGGGAAAGCGCGGATCGGGCACCGGATAGATCAGACCCCGCACCAGCCCTCGCCGCTCCGCCGCCAGCTCGTAGTACTCGCCCCGGAAGGGGACGATTCGCACGTCGGGCTCGGCGCCGCAGAGGCGCGCCAGCCGGTCCGACTGCAGCCCGGCGCAGTTGACGAGGAGCGAGCACGACATGGCGCCGCGCCGCGTCTCCACCACCAGGCCGGAGCCGTCCCTCCGCACGGCCTCGACGCGGGCGCCGGTCATCACGCGGCCGCCGCCGGCTTCGACGCGCCGCGCGTAGGTGCGGGCCACTCCCTGATAGTCCACGATGCCGGTCTCCGGAATGTGGAGGCCCGCGATGCCGGCTGCTCGGGGCTCGATCTCGCCGATCTCGGCTGCCGCCAGCCGGCGAATTCCGGCTATGCCGTTGGCACGCCCGCGCCGCTCCAACTCGTCGAGCCGGGGCAGCTCTTCAGGCGAGGTCGCCACCACCAGCTTGCCGCAGCGCTCGTGGGCGATGCCTTCCTCCGCGCAGAGGCGGTAGAGGGCCTGTGCCCCCTCGACGCAGAGAAGCGCCTTCAGCGATCCCGGTTTGTAGTAGAGGCCGGAGTGGATGACGCCGCTGTTGTGGCCGCTTTGATGGCTGGCGATGCGGTCTTCGGCCTCGAGCACGGCCACTCGCAAGCCGCGGCGCCCGGCCAGAGCCATCGCCGTCGCGAGGCCGACCAGGCCGCCGCCGGCGACGGCGACGTCGCAAGGAGCGTCGATCATGACCTGGAGGCTACCGGCCGCCTCGCTTCTGGTAGGTGCCGACGAGCTCGGCCCTGGCGAGGACATGCCCCTCCATCGCCGCCTCGAGCTTGGCTTTGGTGGGGCGACCGAGATCGGGAAGCTCGGCGTCGAGGGCGTAGAGCTTGAAGAAGTACCGGTGGCGCCCCACCGGCGGACAGGGTCCACCGTAGCCGGTGCGCTTCCAGTCGTTCAGTCCCTCGCGAGTCCCTGACGGCAAGCGGCGCGGCTCGACTCCTTGCGACAGGCCGGAGGCGGAGGGAGGAAGATCGTAGAGCACCCAGTGAACCCAGGTGGTCTTGGGCGCCCGCGGATCCGGCGCGTCCGGATCGTCGACGATCAGCGCCAAGCTCCGGGCCGCCGCTGGCACCCCGCTCCAGGTGAGGCCGGGCGAGACATCCTCGCCCTCGCAGGTGAAGCGGGAGGGGATCTCTCCATTCGGCGCGAAATCGGCGGACGTCAGAGTCAGGGTCATGCGCGACCTCCTCGGCGCTGATTCTAGTCCCCGTCGCCGCCAGGGAGAAGTTCGTCTGGGGGCCACGAAATACCACCTGCCGGCCACCAGACCCGAATCGATCACATTTTCTGGCAGGAGATATCGCGCATGGCGATGATCGAAACGATTCTTGTTGTCGATTCTAAATACTTGATTTCATTTGACTTACGCCGACATTACGCTTTATATTCCCAACGAGGAGAAGGCCACGATGACCGCGCTGCTCGCCAGGGAAACGATCATAACGCCGCCCACCGCGGCGGTGGCGAGCCCGACGGTGCGCCGTCTGCGGGCGTCGCTGCCCGAGGTCCTGCGCTCGCGCCTGCGGAGCGCCCGCGAGCTCGACCGGGAGTTGCGGGACGCCGCGGGAGCGGGCGCCTTCCCCACCGCCGTGCCCGCCTTCGACCGCCTCCTCGAGGGCGGGCTGCCGCGCGGCCAACTGGTGGAGCTGATCGGCTCGCGTAGCAGCGGCCGCTTTTCCATCCTCCTCGCGGCGCTCGCCGCTGCCACTACCGCCGGCGAGGCGGCGGCCCTGGTGGACCTGGGGGACGGGCTCGATCCCGAAGCGGCCCGGAGCGCGGGCATCGATCTGCAGCGCCTCCTCTGGGTCCGGCCGGCCACGCTCAAGAAGGCCCTGGCGGCCACCGAGATGCTGATCGTCGGCGGCTTCCCCCTGGTGGTGCTCGATCTCGGCCAGCGCAGAGGCAGGGGAGCGGAGGCCGCCTGGCTGCGGCTGGCACGGGCCGCCCGCGCCCACGACTCGGCGCTGCTGGTGGGCGCTCCCTGCCGGGTGAGCGGCACCGCCGCCGCCGCGGTGCTGAAAGCCGGCCGAAGCCGCGCCTCATGGCGAGGCGGCGACCGCTCGCCCTGGCTTCTCACCGGCATCGCCGCGCGGCTCGCGCTCGAGAAGTGCCGCGGCCGGCTTCCCGGGCGGACCGGGGATCTCGCCTTCGCCATGGCAGACGCCCCCAGGCTCTCACGGGCGCGCATCTTGCCGGGATCGCAACTCCGTGTCCGCGAGCAGAGGCCTTCGATCTTCTATCCGCGGGTGGCTGTGGGGTGATCCCGATGGACCGTGCCGCAATCTCCCCGATAGGAGCAGGGGGAGTGCGGGCCCGCATCGCCTGCCTGCTCCTGCCGCTCTTTCCCCTCGCAGCCCGGCTGCGCAGCGAGCCGGAGCTGGCGCGGGAAGCGCTCGTGGCGGCCGAAGGCAACGGCGGCGCCGCCCGGGTGGTCGCCGCCACCCGGCTGGCCCGCGCGGCCGGCGTGCGGCCGGGGCTCACGCTGATCCAGGCTCGCGCGCTCTGCCCGAAGCTGGTGGCCCGCCAGCGCGACGGCGACTGCGAGCGGGCGGCGCAGGAAGCGCTGCTGGAGGTGGCGGAAGGTTTCTCGCCGCGGGTGGAGGACGCCGGCGAGGGCGTCGCGTACCTCGACGTGGATGGCGTCGAGCGCCACTATCCAGGCCCCTCTCCCGAGCTGGAGCTCGGCCGCTGCCTGATGCGCGCCGCCGAGGCGGCCGGCATGCCGGCGCGGGTAGGAATCGCGTCGAGCAAACTGGCGGCCCGGGTAGCCGCCAGCCTCCCCGAGCCGCCGGTCGTCGTGTCCGCGGGAGAGGAGGCCTCCTTCCTGGCCCCGCTGCCCCTTCACCGCCTCGGCCCGGAGGTGGAGATCGCCGGCACTCTGGAGCGTTGGGGCGTGCGCTCGGTGGGAGACTTCGCCCGCCTGCCACCCTCGCGGGTAGCGAGCCGGCTGGGCCGCATCGGCCGCGAGCTGCATGCGATCGCGCGGGGGATCGATCCCCAGCCCCTGATCCCCCGCGAGCCGCCTCCTCTCTTCCACGAAGGGATGAGCCTCGAATGGCCGCTGGTCTCCCTCGAGCCCTTCCTGTTCGTCGGCCGGGCGGCACTCGACCGGCTCTGCCAGCGCCTGGAGTCCCGCGGCTTCGCCTGCATCCGGCTGGAGTTGGAGCTGCGGCACGAGCCGGACGGCCATCAGTCGCGCTCGATCGACCTGCCGGCTCCCACCCGCGACGCCAAAACGCTGCTCACCCTGGTCCGCCTCGACCTCGAGGCCCGGCCGCCGGGCGCGCCCGTGGCCGGCTTCACCTTCGTCGCCTATCCGGACCGTCCACGCGAGGCGCAGCTCTCCCTCTATGGGCCGGCGGCCCTCTCGCCTGACAAGCTGGCCACCACCCTCGCCCGCCTCTTCGCACTGCTCGGCCCCGACCGGGTGGGCTCCCCGCGGCCGGTGGACGGCCACCGCCCGGAACGCTTCGCCCTGGTGGACTTCGCTCCTCCCCCGCCTCCGGAGGTCCGCCGCGAGCCGCGCGCCGGCCGCGGCCTCCTTGCCGTGCGGGTGCTCCGGCCACCGGTCGAGATCGAGGTGCTGACCGGAGAGAACGATCCGGCGAATCTCATGCCGGTGGAGATCCGAGCCTTGACCGACGGCACGACCGCGAAGCGTCCACGCGTCGAGGGGAAGGTGAAGGTAGCCTCCGGACCCTGGGGACTCGAGGAGGAGTGGTGGGCCGACGATCCCGTCGGACGGGACTACTGGGATATCGAGATCGCCGGCCGCGGACTCTACCGGATCTACCGGGAGCGCGCAACCGGCGCCTGGTACGCGGACGGGATCTACGACTGAGCGTTACCAAGGAGACTGAGGGAGGCGGGACGGATCGTCTCCGCCCCGCCTCTGGGAAGGAAGAGAATCAGTCGAGCAACGCGGCCGGCAGGAAATGCAGGGCGGTGCAGGCGCTGTCGAGCTGGATGGCGTCGAAGCCGACGCTGAACCGGCCCTGAGCGTCCATCACGATCGTCACCCACGCCTGCGACGCCGCTGGATCCTCCGGCGGGTTGGCGCCCGCCGTGGCGTTCGACTGGTTCAGGTTGGCGTAGATCCAGCCGAAGTCCGGCGTCACCGGGAACTGGCTGCCACCGATCACCGTCCGCTGCGCCTCAGCCGGGCACAGCAGGTTCGTCGTCGTCGGCGGTTGCGGCGACACCGGGAACGACGTCGGCACCTCCGGGTTTTCCTGCTCGTCGAAGATCACCACGCCTTCCTGACCCAGCGCGAACCAGGGCGGACGCACGCCGGCCACCGCCGGGCAGGTGAACGCCGCCTGGTTGACCTTCGAGTCGCGCCAGCACAGCCAGCTCGTGCCGCCGTCGAAGGCACCGCCGTTGACGAACCGGCCCGCGAAGTTGGTGGCCAACGGCTCGCGGTTGTCCGCCGCCGTCCACGCCACGTACCGGCCGTAGAACGTGTACTCACCGGCGACCGAAGTCTCCGGATTGGTGGCCGAAGCCTCGACGTGAACCAGCGTCTCGCCCTGGGCGAAGTTCTGCCCCGGGTTGACGTAGAAGTAGTCGCCCCAGAGGATGTTCTGGTTGGTCACGTCGCCCGTGCCGCCCGGCGCGAAGTAGCCGGCGTCACCGGGGAAGCGCAGCGTGCAGTTG
>DASYTJ010000020.1:0-28958 GCA_036002325.1 Thermoanaerobaculia bacterium
CGAAGACTTCGGCCTCGCGTTAACTGATCATTTCGTGACCAACAACCCCCGCGCGTCGAGCGTCCGCGTCGAGCTCACCGAGCACCTCTGGGAACCGATCGAAGTGGGAGGCGCCGCCCACCCGTACGCCCTTCGCAAGGGCGCCGGCGAGCGGCGCACCGCCGTGGTGACGCGCGACCGCAACGCGGCGAAAGTGCTGGCCGGCATCGAAGATCTCGTGGTTTTAAAGACCACGAAGTCCGGCTTCGAAGGCTTCCCGCGCGACCGGTACACGACTCTCAAAGAGACCTCGGACCGCATCTTCGCCACGGCCCTCCGCGCGACCTGGCGCTACTCGCGTCCTTCCGTGGCCTTCGGCACCCTCTGGCGCGAAGTGCGCCGCCTGCTGCTCGAGGCCTTCGCGGAGCACGACAGCCGCTCGGTGCAGCACACCCTCCACGCGATGGGCGAAGCGGTGCTCGAGACGCTCGACGTCGAAGAAATCCACATCTCGATGCCCAACAAGCATCACCTGCCGGTGGATCTCACGCCGTTCGGTCTGGAGAACCGCAACGAGATCTTCGTGGCCACGACGGAGCCGTACGGTCTGATTGAGGGAACGATGCGGCGAAGGTGATTACCCCCGCCGGTGCTTCAAAATCTTCACGAACGACCGCCCTCGTAGCTCGTCCAACGTCAGACCTGACCTCTCCAGCGCCTCCTCTTCCGTGATCGCGCCGCAGTTGATGGCGCGCAGGAAGTAGTTGAGGAGCCCCTGTCCCGTGGCCGCGTCGTCGAAGACTTCGCCGACCAGGGTGGCCTGCGCCGCCTTCTGGACGAAGTTGCAGAGGCGATCGGACGCGGCGTCGAGGCCTTCGAGGAAGAAGGCGTAGAGCGCGGCGTAGCGCGTGACGAGTTGCGCCGGGTGAAGATCCCAGCCTTGATAGAAGCCGCCGACGAGCGAGTGGCGGACGTGCTCGGCGTGTAGTTTCCAGGCACGATGGACGACGACGCGGTTCTCTTCGATCTGAGCTGGAGTTGACGGCGCCCGGTGCGGCGGCACGGGCAGGACGTTGGTGGCGCCGTCCGACAGCCAGAGTCCCGTGCCGGCGTAGGCGACCTGCATCATGTGCTTGGCGAAGTCGCAGACCGGATGCGTCATCGTCTGGTGCTCCGCCGTGATGTTGCAGGAGGCGGTGTAGTCGTAGGTGCCGAAGTGCGCGGCCACGCACCGGCCGCGCGCCGCGTCGGCAAAAAGCGGCAGGTTCGACTCTCCACGCTCGTTCAGGATCGACTGCGTCGTTTCGATCATGATCTCAAGCCGCAGCGAGCCGATCGGCAATCCGAGAGCCGGCTCCAGGAGATCGAAAAGGTCGGCCAGCGTGGCGACCTGCTCGGGGATCGTCACCTTGGGGAGCGTGACGACGAAATTCTCCGGCAGGCCGCCGCCGGTCTCTTTCGTCAGAGTCGTCAGGAACAGATCGAGCGTGCGCAGCGACCGCTCGCGGAGCTCTTCGGTGAACGGCTTGATACGGATGCCGATGAAAGGAGGAAGACTGCCGGCGGCCATTCCGGAGGCCATCTCGCGCGCCGCGGCCTCGGCGTGGCCGTCCTCTTCCGTGTCCGGACGGTTGCCGTAGCCGTCCTCGAAGTCGGCACGGAAGTCCTCGACCGCTTCACGGCGGAGCTTTTCCGCAACACGGGCATGAATGGTCGCGGCGAGCACGTCCGGCAGACCGATCGCCGCGGCGAGATCCGCTGGCTCCGGCGCGTACTCTTCGAGCGCGCGCCGGGCGAGCGTCCCCAGCCGGCTCGCGGTGTCGGCCTTGAAGAGGTGCGCGCCGCCGTAGACGGTATGGACGGGCTGGCGCCGTTCGGACTCGCCGGGATAGCGCCGCGCGAAGGCGAGGTTGGCGTCGCGCAGACGCGCGGAGACACCGCGGACCACATCGTCGCTGAGAGAGCTCGGCATGTCGGTTTCCTTGGATAGGTGCTGTTGGTTACGGCTCGTGAAGGTACTTCTTCCGCTCGTCAGCGGTCAATTCCCGTTTCACGCGCGTGCGGGCGAGGGCCATCAGGTCTTCGATACGCAGCGGGTGAACGTGCATCGTCCAGTCATCGGTCACCGCGATGAGCTTGGAGCCGTCGGCGCTGAAAGCGATGCCGCGGACGACACTCCCATGACCGTAAAGTGTCGCCCACTCCGTCCCATCATGGGCGTTCCAGACCTTTACCGTGTTGCGCTCCAGCACCGTAGCCAGGAGATCGCCATCTGGGCTGAACGCAACACCGGACGCGCCAAGGATTGCATATATGTCTTCGGCACCTCCCCTGACCCCAAAAAGACTTTTTCCGGAGGCAGCATCGAATACCGTCGTGCCGCTTGAGTCGATCGAGGAAATCGCAAGCCGTCGCCCATCGGGACTGCGGATTATTTCACAGCCTAACACGTAGGCGGAGAATGCAAAAATCTTACGTTTCGAAGCGAGATCCCAGACCTCGCCTCGGGCCGTTACCAGTCGAGCGCTATCAGGACTGAACGAGATACCGAAGGAGCCTGTAGGCAGGCTGTAAAGCGAGGCGCCTGAGGTTGCATCCCAGATCATGGTCATGTAGCCGTCGGAGGTTGCCAGTCGCGAGCCATCACGATTGAAAGCGACGCGATAA
This sequence comes from Thermoanaerobaculia bacterium, assembly GCA_036002325.1. Lineage (GTDB taxonomy): Bacteria > Acidobacteriota > Thermoanaerobaculia > Multivoradales > UBA5704 > DATARR01. The sequence goes on from DASYTJ010000020.1 coordinate 2,647, forward strand.
ATTCGTTCTTCGTGGCCGGCCAACGTTTCGATCAGTTTTCCGGTCCCGGTTTCCCATAGTGTAGCGGTCCCTTTGTTGTCCATAGACATGGCGATGCGCTTCCCATCGGGGCTGAGGGCGAGGGATCCGCCCGCCGTTCCCGTTTCGATGGCAAGGACCTCACGGCCGGAAGCCGTATCCCAGACTCTGAGCTGGCCTGCGGCGGGGGCAGGCATCTCACGGCCGAACCCCGGGCTCCAGACTTGAATCTCTCCTGCGCCGACGGTGGCGGCAACGAGCTTGTGGTTCGTGCTGAAGGCGACGCCACGCATTTTCATCTCCTTGATTCCCCAGGAAGTGAAAAGCGTCTTTCCAGAGACTGCATCCGTCACAGAGAAGCTCGCCTGGCCCGAGGCATTCAGCGCGAGCCGGTCGCCCTTCGGGCTGACCGCTATATCGAAGTACCCTGATATCTCGCGGATTTTCGCGCCGGCATCGACGTCCCAAATCAGGGTTTGTTTAACACTGGCGCAGACCAGGCGTGTACCATCGAAACTGAATCTCAGATCTTTGATCTCTTCGGCTCTGAAACCCGGCAGATCCCGGCCACCTTCTATGTCCCAGATGCCAACTTCGCCGTTTTCTCTCACCGTCGCAATGCGCCTCGCATTCGGACTGAGCACGACGTTCTGCGCGTCCGCCGCTGGAGTTGGAAAGGTGCGCAACACGGAACCGGTAGCGGCATCATAAATCGTCACGGTCTTGGCGCTGGCGACGGTCAGACGTGCACCGTCCGGGCTGAATGCAAGGCTTCGATTCGTCCAATCCTCCGCATCCGTATCCGGGAGGACCAACGGCTCGGGGCGGCCAGGGAGACCCGAGATCTTGACTTTTCGGCCAGCAGTGTAGACGGCAAGGCGTTCCCCATCTTGGCTGAGGACGAAGTTGTCCCTCATGTCATGCCAACCAGGTTGGCTCAGCCGTTCTATACCAGAGGAAACGTCGAGAACAATGGTTCCAGATTCCGAAGTGGTAGCGACCCGCTCGCCGTTAGCGCTGAAAGCGATCCCCAGGTGAGGGGTGAGTCCCTTCATTGTAAGCGTCTTCAACAGCCGCCCAGAGTTTGCATCCCAAATTTTGAGAATATGGTCCCCATCGCCGGTCGCGATGCGGCGCCCGTCTGGGCTATAGGCCATATAGAAGATTACGTTCTCATGGCCCGGCAGGCTGAGCTTTACCTTGGCGCCGCCGACCGCCCGATCGAGGACATCTCTCGCTTCGTTGGTCACTGTTCCGTCGAAGGCGTGGGTTGCCTGTACCGCCTCTATGGCCAGCAGAGTCCCGAGCTCATCCCCGAGATGTTTCTCGGCTGCGGCGGCAAGCTCGCGGGACGTAGCGATGCGTTCCTGAGAATTGGCCACCCTCTGCGCACGGACCGCAAAGATGGCGACAGCAAGAACCAACAAAGTCACCACCGCCAGCGCGCCAGCGAGCCATCGCAATCTGGAAGCGGCCCGTGCCTGTTCTTCGGCGCGTTTCTTCTGCTCGGCTGCCTGCCTTTCCGCCTCCCGCAGCTCCTGCGCTTGTACGTAGCGCCGGCGCCAGTCGAGGATCGCGGGCGCGAGAACGTCGTGGAAGATCTCGTAGCGATCGGCCTGGCCCGCCGCGCTCACCGTGCGCAGGATCCGCGTTCCGGCGGTGAGCCGCAGGAGCACCGCTTTGGCTGTTTCCTCGCTGACCTCGGACCACGCGGCGAGCGAGGGGAGGTCTTGAGCGATTTTCGAACCGGACGGCGTGACGAGGAAGCGGAACATGTGGGCGGCGACGTCGCGCTCGGGCTCGCTCAGCTCCTCCATCGCCGTATCGAGGTGCGTGCGCGCGATGTTCTCCGTGCCGCCCAGGCGGTCGAGCGTTGCCAGCCGCAAGGCGCCCGTGCCCGCCGCCACTTCCTCCTGCCAGAGGCGCGTCAGCACGAGCTGCAGGAAAGGGGTCTCGATTCGCGCGTCGGCCGGACCTCCGATACCACCTTGGCCCTGGCCCGCCTGGTCCAGAGTCACGCGTCCCGTGCGTAGATCGCGCAGCAGCGTCTCGACCAGCTTGTCTTCGATGACGATCGGTGTCTGCCCTGCGGGGAGCCGGCGGTTGTATTCGTCGAGCGGCCTTCGGATCGCGCGCGTCGCCGCCTCGCGATCCAAATAGTCCAGCCGCAGCAGGTTCGCCAACAAGTTCGGTATGCGGCCCTGAAACCTGTCCAGCTTGCTGATGCCGTCCTCGCGCATCGACAGCATGAAGTTGACGCCGATCTCTTCGCGGTTGACGGCGCGGGCGAAGGCGGCGTCGAATCCGTTCTCGCCCGCCGCGGGATGGTAGAGAAAGTATTCCTCGAACTGATCGAGCAGGAAGAAGACGGGGCCGCGAAGGCTGCGCGCGCACGCGGCGAGAAAGTCGTCGAAGGGGAGTCCGGCGTCGACGTCGCACGGCTTGCCGAGACCGCGTTCGATCTCCCGCCGCACTTCGTTCTTCAGCTCGGTCTGGAATTCCGGGTTCTGCCAATCCCGAAAGACGACCACCGCCAGGCGAGGGGTCTTTCGCAGCTTGGGCACGACGCCCGCCAACAGGACGGAGCTCTTGCCGACGCCGCTCGCGCCATAGAGGACGGTGAGCGGAGCCGCGTAGAGGTTCGAGGCGATGATCTCCTGATCGCGCTCGCGGCCGAAAAAGTAGGCGCGGTCCGCCTCGGTGTAGGGCTGAAGCCCTTTATAGGGGCAGAACCCCGCGCGAGGATCGTCGTTCATCCCGAGCTTCTCTGCTCTCGAAGCCGCGCGGCGAACTCGTTGATGTCGACGTCGTAGATTTTTACATTGCGGGCGTTCCAGAGCTCGATTTCCAGTTCGGAAGGGCGGAACTGGATGGCCCACGAGCGCAAGTCTTCCAGTTCTTCGTCGTCATCCGTCTGCGCGGGAGCGGCGCCCGCGGCGCCGGTCAGGTTCTTCAGGACGACGCGGAGATTCCAATCCCTCAAGCCGTAACCGAGGAACAGGAAGTGCCGGGTGCGGAAGTGGCGCATGAAGAGCGCCGGCACCGCGGTCTGGCCGGTCATGCGGGAGAGAAAATCGACGTAATCCTCTTCCGTGATGACGTAGCTGTCCCACGCCCGGCGTACGCGATCGACCGTCCCGTGCATTTTGTAGATGACGGTCGTCGTCTCGAGATCGATATAGAGCTGATTGGGCGGGACCGCCGCCGGCTCGCTTTCGCCGTGCTTCCACCACAGCACCGAGGCCTGCACGTCTTTGCGATCGGTAGGATGGATGACGAGATCGTAAGGCCGCCCCGCCTTGGCGAAGGCGCGCTCGGTGAGGTCGTCATAATTGGTGGTAACGATCAGGAGCGGCGCGGCGATTTCCGCCAGCAGACTATGGATGTCGCACGGCGTGAAGTCGCGATCGAAGATCCGCCGCAGGCGTTCGCGCAGCGGCTTCCGGCCGCTCGCTTCGACGAAGTAGGAGGCGACCTTCGCAAGATCGGTGACGTCGTGATCGTCGGTCGAAGGGAAGTTGCTCCTGCCGGCGAGGAACCGCGACAGCTCGGCGCCGCTCGGCAGGAATTCACCCGCCTCGAGGCTCCAGCCGGCGCCGGCTGGACGGGTGCCGAAGTTGACGCCGGCGCCGAGAAACGGCACGACCTGCCCCTGGCTCAACAGATCGGCGATTTCGCCGTACGGCGGTTCAGGCATGCATTCCGTTTTGGCGCCGGGCGCGCGAGTTTGTTACTTGCTTATTGTAATCCCAGCACGAGCCGCCGAACTACACGTTCCAGGGCGAAGCGGCGATACTCCGCGGTAGAGCGGACGTCGTCGATCGGCGTCACCTCGCCCGCCGCCGCGCGGCCGGTGGCCTCCGCGGCCTCGGCTCCCGGAGCCATTCCGATCGCCGCGCTCTCGGCGGCGCGCAGACGGACCGGGACCGGCGCGACGCTGCCGGCGGCGAGGCGCAGCTCGGCGATGCGGCCGTCATCGATGCAGCCGGTCATCGCCACGACGATCTTGCTGATCGCCTGTGCCTCGCGCGTTCCCACCTTGCGGAAGGCCTGGACCGCGCCCTTCGGCAGATACGGCAGACGAACGGAGGCGACGATCTCGCCTGGCTGCAGCGCGGTCTTGCGGTAGCCGGTGTGGAACTCGGCATAAGGGATCTCGCGAAGCCCGCGGGAACTGGCAGCGACGACCACCGCGTCCAGAGCGAGCAGCACCGGAAGCGAGTCGCCGGCCGGACTGGCGTTCGCCATGTTGCCGCCGAGGGTCGCGCGGTTCTGGATCTGCCAGCCGCCGACCACCGAAGCAGCCATGGCCAGCGCGGGAAAAGCGGCGCGGACGGCGGGCGAGCGGCGAATCTCGCTGAAAGAAGTGGTCGCGCCGATCTCCAGCGCGCCGTCGATCTCTCGAATGCCGCGCAGCTCGGAGACGCCGAGGAGATCGATCACGCGGTCCATGCGGTGAAGCGCTTCGGGGCCACGCACCATCAGGTCGGTGCAGCCGGCGGTGGGAACCAAAGCCGGATCCTCCGCGAGGCGGCGCAGGGTCTCATCGAGCGTGCGCGGACGGAGAGCAATCGTCACCGCTCGGCCTCCGGAGCGAGCGCGCGCAGGATGCCTTCATAACCCGTGCAGCGGCAGAGATTGCCGGCCAGCGCTTCGCGCGCCTCTTCGCGGCTCGGCTGCCCGTTGCGCTGGAGGAGCGCCCAGGCGGTGACGACGATCCCCGGCGTGCACGCGCCGCACTGCACGCCGCCGGTGGCGACGAAACGCTCCAGGAACTCGCGCGCCGGACCTTCCGCGATCCCCTCGACCGTCTCGATCCGCCGCCCTTCGCACTGGAAAAGAGGAACCAGGCAGGAGAGGACCGGTTCACCGTCCATCAGCACCGTGCAGGCGCCGCACTCCCCTTCGCCGCAGCCTTCCTTGGTGCCCGTCAGCCCGAGATGCTCGCGCAGCACGTCGAGCAGGCGCTCCATCGGATGAGCGTCGGCCTCGGCCGGCTGGCCGTTGAGGGAGAAGGTGGTTTTCATGACGGTATGCCTCGCCTGCGTTCCCCCTCTCCAGCTTCGCTGGAGAGGGGGCCAGGGGGTGAGGTTTCGGAGGGCAGAACGTTCGAACTTCCAAGCGCCTTCATCAGCCGCTCCGGCGTCGCCGGAATCTCGTTCACGAGAGCCCCGGTCGCGTTTTCGATCGCCTGCACGGCGGCCGGCGCGCCGCCGTCCATCGGCAGCTCGCCGACGCCCTTCGCGCCGAAGGGGCCGCCTTCCCAGCTACGCTCCAGCAGATGGACGTCGATGCGCGGGCTGTCTTTGGCGGTAGGGATGATGTACGTCGCGAGACGGTCGTTCAGATACCGGCCGTCCTGCAGCTTGATCTCTTCCATGAGCGCCCAGCCGAGGGCCTGGAGAGTGCCGCCCTCGATCTGTCCCGCGCAGAGCGTCTTGTGGATCGCCCGGCCGACTTCGCAGACCGCGGTCACCTGGACGGGGCGCGCCGCAAGGGTGTCCGGATCGACTTCCACTTCGACGACGTCCGCTCCCCAGGCGTAGGTTGGATAGGCCGCGCCGCGGTAGGTGGACTCGTCGAAGGTCTGCCACTCCGGCGGCTCGTTGTGGATCGTCACCTCGACCGGGCCGGTCTCCTCGCGGTAGCGCCGCGCCGCATCGCGGAAGCGCTCGGCCCGACCCGAAGCGTTCTCGATCCAGCCCTCGCGGATCGAAAGGTTCTCTTTCTCGCTCGCGGAGCGCCAGGCGAGCACGCGGTCGCGCAGCTCGGCGACGGTGCGCGCGATGAGGCCGCCGACGATCATGGTGGTACGCGAGGCGACCGTGGGTCCGGAGTCGGGAACGTCGCCGGTGTCCGGCTCGGCGAAGATCACGTCGTCCGCTCCGACGCCGCCCGCCGCCATGGCGATCTGCGGAAAGACGGCGGCGCAGCCCTGCCCCATGTCGGTCATGGCCGTCAGCACCTCGATGCGGCCGTCTTCGAGCAGTCGCGCGGTGACGGGGGACCTCATCTTGCGCTCGCCGTTGCCCGTGAAACCCGCGCCGTGGAAGTAGAGAGAGAGGCCGATGCCGCGCCGCGGCTCGCCGTCCGCGGCGGAGTCGCGGGCCTCCTCCAGCTCCTTCCAGCGCCGGCGGAAACCGGTCCGCCGTTCCACCTCTTCGAGGCACAGGCGGGCCGAGGTGCTGGCGTCGAGGATCTGTCCGGTCGGCAAGCGGTCTCCCGGCTCGACGACGTTGCGGTCGCGGATCTCGTAGGGATCGAGCCCCAGCTCCCGGCCGATGCGGTCCATCTGGCGCTCGATGGCGAACTCGACCTGCGGCGCGCCGAAGCCGCGGAAGGCGCTGTTCGGCGCCGTGTGGGTGCGCAGCACCTTGCCCCGCACGCGCACGCTCGGCCAGCGGTAGGGGCCGAAACAGTGCAGGAGAGCGCGCGACAGCACCACGGGAGAGAGAGTCTTGTAGGCGCCGCCGTCCATGAGGATCTCGGCGTCGAGCGCGAGCAGCCGGCCGTCGGCACTCACGGCCGTGCGGTGGCACACGACCGCCGGATGGCGCTTCGAAGTGGAGACGATGTCCTCGTGGCGGTCGTAGATCATCTTCACCGGCCGGCCGCAGGCGCGGGCGAGCAGTCCGGCGTGGATGGCCAGAGCGCTGGGAAAGTCCTCCTTGCCGCCGAAGCCGCCGCCCACCACCGAGGCGCGCACGCGGACCTTGTCTTCCGGAAGCTGGAAGGCGTGGGTCAGCGCTTTGTGGACGTAGTAGGGGCATTGCATCGAGCCGAGGAGGGTCAGCGCGCCGCCGTTCTCGAAGCTGGCGATCATGCCGTTGCACTCGATGTAGATGTGCTCCTGATGGCCGGTCCGCCAGGTGCCTTCGATGACGTGCTCGGCCGCGGCGAAGGCGGCTTCCACATCGCCGTTTTCGAGACGCAGCTCGTAGAGCGGCGGCAGCGTCTCTGCGGCTTCGAGCGTCAGGATCGGATCGAGCGGCTCGTACTCGACCGTGAACGCCGCGAGCGCCTGCCGCGCCGCGAGCCGAGTCGGCGCCGCGACCAACGCGATCGGCTCGCCGACGTGGAGGGAGAACCCATCGGCGAGGATCGGCCAGCCGTCGTCCAGAAGCTGCACGCCGTTCGGGCCGGGGAGATCCGCCGCGGTGACGCAGACGGCCCCCTCAGGGGCCTTCGCAGCGTTGAAGCGGATGGAGCGGATGCGGGCGTGAGGGTGCGGACTGCGCAGCGTGGCGCCGTGCCACATCCCGGGCAGCGAGACGTCGTCCACGTATCGCGCGCTTCCGGACACCTTGGCGAAGCCGTCCGGACGCGGCGGGCTCTCTCCGATGCCGATCATTGGCCGCGAAGTCTGGAACAAGCCGGAGCCGAGCGCAAGAGCGCCCCGGCACGTCACCCGAGATGCGCCAGGCTGCCGATCACGTAGAGGATGGCTCTTCCGACATAGACCAACGGTTCGAGGATCTCCACGGCGTCGACAAAGAAACCTACTCCATGAACGAAGGCTCCACCGTCGGATCCTTGCCCGACGCCCTCCTCTCCGTGCGCTTGGAAGTTCACAGCATAAGGGCGCAGGATCGCCTCGACTTCGCCGCCGTCCAGCCAGACAGCGCCGCAGAGCGGGCATTCATCCACCGAGATGCCGTCCCTATCGCGGATTGCCATCACCGGATGCTCGGGGCACAGATTACGGCCGTCCTCGGGTCGAAGTTTCGCTAACTCACTTCGCCTTGTGAACCCAGGCCTCCTCGGGCATCAAGGCCTTGAGTCCGGTCGGAGCGATCTTGCGGAATACCGCATCAGGCGGCCGCTCCACGCCATCGACGCTGAGGAGGCGCCGGAGGGGAATGCCGAAGAGCCGCTCGTTCTCTTCGAGCATGGGGCGGATCAGCTCCCAATCCGCTGAGGAGAGGGCGGTGAAGGCGCCGCCGTTCAACTGGTCCTCAGTCAAGAGACGGTGCGGATCGCGGGCGTAGATGGCGCCTCCTGAGGCCAGGGAGAAAAGGTTGCCGCCTGGATAGGGCGCCGGAAGGTCGTGGATCTCGCCGTCCTCGTCGAAGGCGACGCCGTTGAGCACCACGAAGCCGCCGCCTTGGAGCGCATCGCCCGCCATGAACGACTCGGCGAGGTAGTCGAGGCAGGTGCCGTTGATGACCACGCGCGGCCGGCCGACGGCGTTGATCAGCGGCCGGCCGGCGGCGTTGCCGAGCACGTAGATGTGGCCGCCCTTCGAGCCATAGAGGAAGGTCTGACCGACGTCGCCGTGGACTACCAGCTTGCCCGACTTCATGATCTGGGCGAGCTGATCCTGACCGGCGCCATGGACGACCATCTCGGCGCCGTCGAGGCCCGAGGCGAGATAGTCGCCGGACGAGCCGTAGACGTCGATCGAGATCCCCTCCGATCCAGGTCCGAGCCCGGCGCCGAGGAAGCGGTGGCCGCGCGCGTGAGCCACGAGAAATCGGCGGAAGCCTCGGCTGGCGAGGTCGACGAGCGCGCGGGCGAGCGAGCCGTTCCCCTCAGGCGGATAGCCGCGAGCGTCGATCACCAACGTCTGCTCCGGCGAGGCCGGCTCGGGCACGGCGCTCTCGGCGCTCATCCAGGCGTAGGTCGGCCCCGGCCGCTCGCGCACGTCGTCGAAAATCCGCGCCAGGGTCTCGTCGATTCTCCAGACGACGCCGCTCCGTTTCATGCCGCCGGTCGGCACCCGCCGGTCGAGCAGCAGCGTGAGAGTCCGGATCACCGGTGTCCGCTCGGCGTCCTCGCGGGCCCGTCCCTCGAGGCCGTCAAGGAAGCTTTGCAGCTCCTCGTATCCCCACCGCGGCAGGCGCCGCGAGGCCTCGGCGAACACGGTTTCGGCGGGCAAACCGATCTCCGCGGAGGACAGCGCAGGGTCGGCCGCTGCGGGACGGAAACCGCTGCAGAAGGGACGCTTCGAGCCATCGACGTCGATCCGCCGCCCGAACTTGTCCGTGCAGACGAGCGCGCCGCCGTCCGCGGCCGTCGCCTCGAAGAGGAAAGCGCCGCCGTCGGTGTGGCTGCCGCCGCGGGCGTTCCAGAAGAGATCGGCGCGCGGCCAGAAGCGGGAGTCCTCCGCCGCCAGGCTGGCGAGCGCGGCGTCGATCCCCTGCCGCTCGGAAGCCGCGAATCCCACGGCCGCCCGGCCGCGCTGCAGGGCGAAGACCTGCGGCCGCAGCATCGAAGTGTCGGTGATGCCGATCAGCCGGTAGAGACGCTCGGCGGTCTTCGACTGGGCGATGAGGAAGAACCACGGACCGTCCGGCGAGGCGTGGATGTGGATCGCCTGGAGCGCCCGATAAATCCGCTGTTTTTCCGGCGGCAGCAACGTGAAATCGCGCTCCGTGGTGGGCGCCATCGCCTCGATGACGTACTCCAATGGATAGCCGTAGATCCGGTGCAGCAGATCGAAGACCTGAACCGCAACCTCGGTGTCGGTCAAGAACAGCGGATGGATATTGCGTTGCGCGAGGTAGGAGGAGATCGAGGCGTAGTTGGCGAAATCGCCGTTGTGCACCAGCGCTTCGTGCATGCCGAGGAACGGATGGGCGCCGCCGGGATGCCAGACGCGCCCCTTCGTGGGGTAGCGATGATGACCGATCCACACGCGGGCGCAGAGGTCCTCCAAACGGTAGAAGCGCACGACGTCGTCGCCGTAGCCGACCATCTTGAGAACGAGAAGATCCTTGCCGTGCGAGAGAACGAAGGCGCGCTTCTCGCCGGTCGAGGCGTAGAGGGCGCGGTTCAGCCGGTAGGTCGTCTGATAGACGATCTCGTCCTCGGCCTTCGCCGCTTCCCGCGGATCGAGCTGCTGCTCGCGCAGGAAGCGCTGCAGAACGTCCGGACGCACCCGGCCGAAGTAAGCGTGAACCGCGGGCGGCGCGACGTCGAGCCCCGGCAAGCTGCGGAAGTCGGAGAGCCCCGGCACCGCCGCGGCGTGATGGATCTCGTAGACCGGCTCGAGGAACTCGCTCTCGACCTCCGCCTTCGCCGCCGGATCGAGGAGGGCCACGGCAATCAGATAGTCGTTCTCCAGCACCTCCGGCGTGGTGCCGAAGAAAACGGGATCGAGCCCGGCGGCGGCGATCCCCCCTCCTTTGCCGTTGCCGCGGTTGCGCATCTGGGCGAGCGCCTGCAGCAAATGGCGGCCCGCGACCGGCACGCTCGCCGCCATGCCGATGACGCCGCAACCTCCTTCGGCGTCCGCGGGGCGCAGCGGCGTCGGAGACGAAGTCCCGAGCTGCCGCCTGGAGCCGAGCAGGCGCTCCACGGTTGCCGGATCAACCATGGCTTCCTCCATCACCGTTTCGATAGAGCAGAAGGTCGGTCCGCCCCCGCAGCTCGCGAATGCTCTTCAGCCCCAGTCCGCGGAGGAGATCGGAGAGCTGCCCCGCGTACGAGCGATAGAGATTGCTCAACCTTTGCGCGCCCCACTCGGGCTGGACGAGCTCGGAGAGCTCCGGGTCGGTCGTCGTCAAGCCGAAGGGACAGCCACGGCCGCGTTCGCAGTTGCTGCAGCGCGTGCAACCCATGGCGACCAGCTCCGAGGTGCCGAGGATGCAGCCGTCGGCGCCGAGGGCGATCGCCTTGGCGATGTCGTACGCCGTGCGGACGCCGCCGCTCGCCATCAGTACGATCTCGTCGCGGATACCCTCCTGCTGCAGAAAACGGTGGACCTTGGGGATCGCCAGCTCGATCGGCATGGCAATGTTCTTCTTGGCGATCTGCGGCGCCGCTCCGGTGCCGCCGTAGCCGCCGTCGATGTGCAGGATGTGCGCGCCGGCGTAGTAGCTCCCCACGGCGACCATGTCGACGTCGTTGGGAGTGGAAACCTTGACCGAGATCAGCGCCGCCGGATTCACCGTCTTCACCCAATCGATGTGCTTCTTGTGATCCTCGACGGAGTAGACGCTGTGGAAGGGGAAGGGGGAGAACAGGCTGACCCAGGGGACGCTCTCGCGCATGCGCGCCACGGTCATCGTGCTCTTGCTGCCCAGGAGGTGGCCGCCCAGACCGGGCTTCGCCCCTTGCGCATACTTGAACTCGAGGATCGGCGCCCACTGGATCGTCTCTTCGCGCACGCCGAACATGCCGGTCGCGATCTGGGTGATGACGTGATCGCTATAGGCGGCGAGCGACGGCGGATAGCCGCCCTCGCCGGTCGAGGTGAAGGTCCGCCACTCCTTCGCCGCCATGGCGCGCGCCAGCATGATCTGCTCGGAGACCGAGCCGTAGGACATGCCGCCGCCATACCAGGGAACCGGGATCTCGACCTCGCGGTCGAAGCCCCGCCGGTTGAGCGGAATCGCAAGATCGACAAGGGCTGTGGCCTGCAGCCGGCTCTCGGCCGGCAATGTCTTGAAGTCGAGGCGGTCGAAGCCCCCGCCGGAACGGCCGACGCGGAACTCGAGGCCGTCCGCCGGCGCGCGGCTCTCCTCCGCCTGCCGCCAGGTGGCGAGGATCAGCTCGTCCGTCCACCGCGGGTCTCCAAGCGCCGGCGGCATCCCGAGCGCCAGGGTCGGCCAGGTGTGGAAGCCGTAGTGGAGCGCCTCGCGGTGCTTGCGCACGAGCAGGTCGAAGGTGGTGGAGTCGGTCGTCATCGTATCGGCTCCGGCGATGCCTCCTGGCTGCGGCCGCGAGGGACGAACCCTTCGATGCCGGCGAACGCCTCGGCTTCGAGATCCTCCTGGAACATGCAGCGCCCCAGCTCGCCGCGCAGCCGCCGCACCTCGCGGAGGCCCATGGCGCCGAGGATCTCCAGGAGCTGATCGCGCCACGCCGCCACCAGGTTCTGCAAGCGCTGGATGCCCCAGGATTCCGGCCAGCGAGGGAGGGTCAGCCGAGCGGTTTCGGGGTCGCGGCATTCGCCGTCGAGCCGCGCCTGCAGCGCCGTGTAGACGGCGGTGTCGAGAGCCACGGCGTCGAGGCCGCAGAGGATCGCCTTCGGCACGTGCTCCGCGGCGGCGATGCCGCCGCTGCCGATCAGCGTCAGCTCCTCGCGCGCTCCGGCGGTGACGAGCCGCTGATGCGCCGCGAGGAGCAGATCCTTCACGAAGCGGTCTCCCACTCGTCCGTGATAGTCGGCGACCAGATGGAAGGCGCGCGCCCCCTCGCGTACGAGCGGCACCGGGTCCGTGTCCATGGAGACCCGCGCCACGATCACGGCGGCGGGGAAACGTTCCGCCAGCTCGGCGTAGGGCTCCCGGCTCCAGCCGGCGAGCTCGATCATGCGCGGAGCCTCCGGGAGACGCGAAAGCAAGGGCACCTCCGCCGCGGTCACGAGAGGCGCGACATGCGGACCGGCGAGACCCAAGGTCAGGACGTCCGCCATCGGCAGGATCGCGAGGGTGCCGAGGGCGCGCGCGGCACCGGCGAGGATACGGGCGAGGGTCGGCGTGCGGAGCGATGCCGGCGGCAGATCGAAGAGGAACGGAATCGGCAGCGAGAGGACCTGCGGCAGCGGATCGAAGGGCTCGCCGCGGCCGTCGAAACGCAGGTACGCGGGTCGCCCTCCCAGATCCACGGCGGTCGAGATGAACTCCCGGCCGTGGATGCCGTCGCGCGTCGGACGGACGATCTCCGACATGTCGGTCCACATGCCGTCCCATCCTTCCCCGCCGAAACGGCCGCGATAGCCCGCGCCGCGCACCGGCACCGCGCCGCTGCGAGACTCGGAAAGGATCGTATCGACCAGATCCGGGGTGAGGAACGAATCCCCCAGCTTCCGGCGCGCCGGGTTGGGGAGGATCTGCACCATTTCGGGATACTGGGTCGTGCAGCGCAGGCAGCCGACGCACAGCTCGTGCTTCGGCGCGAGTCCGCCGACGATGCGGCCGAAGACGCCGTAGACGCAGGGCCGGCTCAGCGCCACCTTGGGATGCCCGCGGTACTCGAAGAACAGCTCGTGCAGCACCATGGCGACGAGCTTGTGCTTCTTGACCTGGACGCGGAACCGGCTGGGGTGAGAGGCGATGTCCGGCGCTTCCCGGGTCTCGATGTGGTATCGCCCGTCCACTTGAGCACTGATTTTAAGCCGGGGAACCGAGCGGTTTCATCGCCGCTGTGCGGCAAGACAACGGCTCCGACGGTGCCGCAGCGACGAAATTCCGCGGCCTCCAAGAAGTGTTAAAGTCAACATAGGAAACGTGTCTCCGGGCCCCGAGGTACCCGCGAGGCGTACCCTTTACGCTTCCTCAGGCCGCCCCGATCACCACCACAAATTCTCCCTTCACCGAAGCGCGTCCCTTCATCTCCGCAAGCAGATCAGAAAGCCTGCCGCGCAAGATCTCCTCGTGCATCTTGGTCAGCTCGCGCGCGATGACGGCGGGGCGGTCGCCCAACTCGGCGAGGGCGTCTTCAAGGCTGGCAAGCAGACGGTGGGGAGATTCGAAGATCACGAGAGTGTGGCCGAGATCCTTCCATCCTTGATAGAAGGAGCGGCGTTTTCCCGTCTTCGGCGGCGGGAATCCCGCGAAGGTGAACGGGTACGGCGGCAGACCGGAGACGACCAGCGCGGCGAGCGGCGCGGCCGGGCCGGGTATCGGTTCGATGCGGATGCCGGCCGCCGCCGCTTCGCGCACGAGGAGAAATCCGGGATCGGAAAGGAGAGGCGTGCCGGCGTCGCTGGCGAGGGCGATCGTCTTGCCTTCCTGGAGATCCGCGAGCAGCCGCGGCAGGCGTTGCCTTTCGTTGTGCTCGTGGAGCGAGACGAGCGGCTTCTTGATTCCCAGATGAGCGAGCAGACGGCCGGTGTGGCGCGTGTCCTCGCAGGCGACGAGGTCGGCCGACTCGAAGCCGGCGCGGGCGCGCGGCGAGAGGTCGTCGAGGTTGCCGATCGGCGTGGCGACGACCAGAAGCTTGCCGGCCATCAGTCGCGGGGGATTTCCTGGTCCAGGTTGACGGCGCTGCCGGAGAGGCGGGCGATCAGCATCAGCCGGCGCTTGTAGCGGAACCGCTGCTCGAGGCTCACGATCCGCCGCACCACTTCCTCATCGTAGCCGCGATCGATCACCTCCTCCGGCCGCAGACCGATGTCGAACAGCAGATAGAGCACTTCGTCCGCCGTCTCGTAGGAGAAGCCGAGCTCATCCTCGTCCGTCTGGCCGGGCCAGAGGTCGGCCGAGGGAGCCTTGCCGACGACCTCGGCCGAGAGCTCCAGATGACGGGCGAGCTGCCGCACCTGGCATTTGTAGAGGTCGCCGAGCGGATTGAGGGAGCTGGCGTTGTCGCCGAACACGGTCGAGTAACCGAGCAGGATCTCGGTCTTGTTCGAGGTGCCCAGCACCAGGCCGTCGAGCTTCTTGGCCTGATCGAAGAGGATGGTCATCCGTTCGCGGGCCATCTTGTTTCCCCAACGGTCGGCGGGAGCGTCGGGCTCGAAGACGAAGTAGGCGTCCACCATCGGCGAGATGTCGATCACGCGATGCGGGATGCCCAAGGTCCCGGCCACGGCCCGGGCGTGCTGCTCCGATTCCGGATGCGACGTGCGATAAGGAAGTAGAAAACCGTGCACCCGCTCGCTCCCCAGAGCGCGAACGGCGAGGGCGGCCGAGAGGGCGGAATCGACACCGCCCGAGAGACCTACCACGACGCCCTGCGTACTGGAGGTCGCGACGGCGTCGCGGATGAAGCTGACCAGCACCGCCGTTGCCAGCGGTGCGTTGAGCTCGAGACGACCGCGGACCTGCTCGCGCCGGATCACGAGGCGGGGCCCTCGATGTCGGAGCGCTCGTCGTCGAGCAGCGGCAGCCGCCAGCGCAGGCGGTCGGATTCGCGCAGGTCCAGCTCGGCAAGGAGGAGATGCTCGTCGAGAACGGGCGCCCGCTCGACGACTTCGCCGCCCGGCCGCACGACGTGGCTGCTGCCGGAGTAGAAGGAGCCTTCCTCCCAGCCCACCCGGTTGCAGTAGACGACCCAGCAGGTGTGGAGGAGAGACGTCGCGCGGGTGATGACTTCCCAGGACTCGTGGCTCTCCGGGAGCTCTCCGGCGCCGACGCGGCCGGGACCGGCCGAGGGGCAGATCACGAGCTTGACGCCGGCGACCGCCAGGCGGCGGGAGAGCTCGGGATGCCACAAGTCCTCGCAGATCAGCACGCCCGCCTTGCCCCACGGCAGCGCCGCCGGCTCCAGCCGCCTGCCGGCGGCGAAGAAGCGCTCCTCCTGGAAGAGACCGTAGGTGGGAAGGTAGAGCTTGCGGTGGATGTGGACAGGCTTTCCTTCCGCGAGCAGAGCGGTGCTGTTGTGCACGCCGCTCTCGCCTTCCTCCACGAAACCGAGGAGCACGCGCATCGGACCGGCGGCCTCGGCCAGCCGCTTCATCACGGGCGACTCGGGCGGCAGAGCCACTCGCGGCGTCAGATGCAGGAGGCGGTAACCGGTGAGCGACAGCTCGGGAAAGACCAGAAGGTCCACCGCGGCCTCTCGCGCTCGCTCGATCCATTCGAGGTGGCGCTCGGCGTTGGCCTCCACGTCGCCGAGGCGGCAATCGATCTGCGCCAGACCGATCCTCAGGAGGCTGCCGGTTTCGGCCATGATCGGGCCGGATGCTAGCATGCCCTTCATGAGGAACGTTTCGCGCTCTCCCTGCCTGGCGGGCCTGGTTTTCGCCGTTCTGCTGCTGGCGCCTCTCTCCGGAACCCGGGCTCAAAAAGAAGTGCTGCAGGACCGGGTATTGGCGGTCGTGGACGAGGATCCGATTCTCGCCTCGGATGTCGACCGTGTCGTCAAGCTAGGTCTGCAGCAGCCGAACCCCGGTGAATCCGCCGAGGCGTTCCGCAGCAGGGTGATCAAGGCTCTGATCGAGGAGCGGCTACGCTTCCATGAGATCGATCGCTTCGGCTTCGAGCAGGTGCCGGTCGACGAGATCGAGCGCAACGTCGCCAAGATTCGCGTCCGGTTCGCGGACGAGGCGTCGTTCCAGAAGGCCCTCAGGGAGGTGGGGCTCGATACCAAGAAGCTCCGTCAACTCGTCGCCCGCCAGCTCCTGGTGCTCACCTACGTCGACGAGCGGCTCGGTCCTCGCGTCTTCGTCAGTCTCGACGAGATCAACCGCTACTATCGCGACGTGCTGACGCCCGAGATGCGGCGCCGCGGTCAGCCCGTGCCGCCCGTCGAGGACGTGCGTGACGACATCCGCGAGGTCCTCAAGCAGCAGAAGCTGACGCAGGAGATCGAGAAGTGGACGCAGGAGCTCCGCAACCGCGCGGACGTCGTCGTCTACGGCTCCCAGTCCTCCGGCGCTCCGCTGCCCCCGGTCGTGAAGAGGATCGACAAGCCGGCGAAGAAGCCGCCCGGCGGCGGGTAGCGCCCTTCGCCCGGTGCGGAAGCGCCGGGTGAATTCAATACAGGTCCGCGTACTGCGCCCGGCCCGCCAGGACCCGTGCGGTGTAGTCGCGGGTCTCGCGGCGGCCGATCTTGGTGAAGTACTCCTCGGGCTCCTGGCTGAAGCACTGGCTCCGCCAGACCATGGCCTGGTTCTCTCCCGCATCGTAAGCGGCGATGGCCGGTATCGCGGCGCCGCCGAAATCCTTGAGCAACGCCCCCAGATAGGCGGCGCCCAGGGCGATCGACACCTCGGGCCGGTAGAGGTCCCCGGGAGCGAACCGCTGCAGATTGAGCTGCTCGGCGACGCGGCGCGCCGTTGAGAGGCTCAGCCGGGTGAGGCCGCGGCTGGCAGCCGGGGAGAGCGCAGAGGTATCGAAGCGGCTCTCCTCGCGAATGAGAGCCGCCAGCAGATAGACGTCGACGCTGCGGATGCGTCCCTGGGCGATCAGCGCTTCCTGATAAGGGAATGGATAGAGGAGCCGGCGGTACGCGGCAGGCTGGAGCGCCAGCGGCAACCGGCCGGGAGCGCGCGAGCGCAGCGCTTCGGCGATGGCGATCGAACGGGCGATGTCGCCGCCGCGCGCGAGGAGCACGCCGCCGGTGAAGCCGAGGGCCGGATCGCTCAGCGGGAAGTGCCGGCCTACGGCGGGAGCTCCCTCGTGCCAGATGCCTAAACCGAGCAGCATCTCCTCGGGGGTGGAAACCTCGGCTTTCCATAACGGCCAGCGCCGCACGGGCACCTCGGAGAGCCGCAGGTAGGGAGCCGCGCTGCGGTCCGCGAGCAGCATCTGCTCGAGCTTGCGCTGGGCCGTCTTCCCCGCCGCGTCCTCGCCGCCGAGCAGCAGCCAGGCACCGTAGACGTCGTCCACGTTGCGCGAGGAAGCGAGGCTCCGGCCTTCCGCGGCCGCAGTGCGGGCGAGAGCCTCCGCGGCGAGGCGAGCCTGGGCCGCCCGGGCGAGCGGGTGATGCGGATCGGCTCGCAGCACCTCCAGGTAGCGCGCGACCGCCCCGCGCCGGTTGTGCTCCAGCTCCGCCAGCCGGCCGCTCCAGTAGGAAGCGTCGATCCGGTCCTCACGGCCGCCGAGAAGAGCCTGGTCGAGCCAGGGCCGAGCGCGGTCGTGCCGGCCGCGGACGAGGTCGGAGGCGGCGAGGAACAGCGCCGCGCGCGCCGCCTCGGAGCGCCACTCCGGCCTCTCGGTCAGCCGCTGGTAAAGCTTGAGAGCGCCGGCCTCGGCGCCGCCCCGCCACTCCAGCCGGAGGCCCGATAGCAGTGCCGGTGCGGCCCATTCCCGGCCCTGCGGCTCAGCCAGATAGGCCTGCCGGAATCTCGCCGCTGACAGCGGCCAGGCGCTGCGCAGCTCGTGAGCGAGCCCCTCCTCGTAGAGCGCGCGAGCCCGGTCGGCGGGGGTCTTCGCCAGCGTGGCGAGACGGGCGAAGGCGAGCGCCGCATCGGTGTAACGCTGCTGCGACAGCATCGCCAGGCCGATCATGTGCTGCGTCTCGTAGGCGTCCCGCCCGGAGAGGGCGTCGCCCCGGCCGTTGGCCTGTTGCAGGTGCCGCAACGCGCGATCGAAGTCGCCGTGCTGGTGGAAGGTGAAGCCGATCAGCATCGGCAGCCGGCCGCGCTCGGCCTGCGAGACCAGGCGGGTCAGACGGTCGGCGGCGCCGCGGGCCGGCTCGTCGGTGCGGTTCTCCGCCAGCAAGCTCGCCAGCAGGCTGCGCGCGAGCTCGGGATAGTCCGTGCGCAGGGCGCAATCCCCTTGCGCGAGCTGGATCTCCCGCCGCTGCGGCGAGGGCAGAGCCTCCGGCCGCACGCCGCGCAGCAACTGGCAATCGCCCCCTTCGTTGAGGGTGTGGACGAAAAGGCGGACGGCCTCGGGGATCAGCGGCGACTTCGGATCGCTGGCCGGGACTGTGGCGACCAGGCCGGCAGCCATCTCGGGATGGCCCATGCGGTCGAGGTCCAAGGCCGCGCGGTAGCGGCTGTAGAGCTGAAGGGTCGGCGTCTCGCCGATGGCGTTGACGAACGCCTGGCTGGCCTCGCTCAGCTTGCCGGCGCCATCGAGGAGATGGCCGTAGAGATAGCTCAGGCCGAGCCGGCGCGACGGCTCAGGCCGCTCGGCCAGCTCCTGTTCGACGCGTGCGCGGGCCTGCCGCTGCTGGCCGGCGAGCTGCAGCTCGACCAATTCCGGCCGCGGATCCGCGACGACGGTGACGGCGAGGGCGAGAGTAATGGTACCGAACATCCCAGACAGGGAGCCGGCGAGGGAGGACCCTTCAAGAGCCCATGGGAACCGACCATCGCGCGACTCGCGCGCCGAGACTCTGCAATTTCAATTCCATACGCTCATAGCCGCGGTCCAGATGGTAGATGCGGTCGACTACGGTCTCTCCTTCTGCCGCCACGCCGGCCAGCACCAGGCAGGCCGAGGCCCGCAGATCGGTGGCCATCACGCCGGCCCCGGTCAGCGGCGTGGGACCGTGAATGCGGGCGCTTCGGCCGTCGACCCGGATATCGGCGCCCATCCGCATCAGCTCGGGCGCATGCTGGAAGCGGTTCTCGAAGATGGTCTCGCTGACCGTGGCGACGCCGCGGGCGCACGTCATCAACGCCATGTACTGCGCCTGGAGATCGGTGGGAAAGCCCGGGTGCGGCGCCGTCTCGACGTCGCGGGCCTGCAGATCGCCGCCGGCGCGGACGCGAATCCCGCCCTCGCGCACCTCCACGGTGGCGCCGATTTCGGCCAGTTTGTCCAGCAAGGGCGCCAGATCGGCGGCCTCGGCGCCTTCGAGCAGCACGTCGCCACGGGTCAGCGCGGCGCCGATCAGGTAGGTGCCGCCTTCGATCCGGTCGGGAATGATGGCGTGCTCGGCCCCGCCCAGGCTCTCGACGCCGTCGATCACGATCGTCTCCTCCCCGGCGCCGGAGATGCGCGCGCCCATGGCGGACAGCAGCTTGGCGAGGTCCGTCACCTCCGGCTCGCGGGCGCAGTTCTCGAGTACCGTGGTGCCGCGGGCGAGGCAGGCGGCCATCATCACGTTCTCGGTGCCGGTGACCGTGGGCATGTCGAAGCGGAAGCGGACGCCCTTCAGACCCTCGGCTCTGGCTTCGACATACCCATGAGCGAGGTGGACGTCCGCGCCCATGGCGGCGAGCGCTTTCAGGTGCTGGTCGATGGGCCGCACGCCGATGGCGCAGCCGCCGGGCAGCGAAACGCGGGCGTGGCCCTCCTTGGCGACGAGCGGCCCCAGAACCAGCACACTGGCGCGCATCGTCTTGACCAGATCGTAAGGAGCGTCAGGGTCCGGGTCCGGCCGCTCGCGGCGCAGGATCAAGGCGCCCGCGGTGTCTTCGGTGACGATGCCGAGATGGTCGAGCAGCTTCTGCATCGTGCGGATGTCGCGCACCCGCGGCACGTTGCGGAGCTTCAGCGGCTCGTCGGTGAGCAGGCTCGCCGTCAGCGCCGGCAGCGCGGCGTTCTTGGCGCCGCTCGCCCGCACGCTGCCCATCAGAGGCGTCGGCCCTACGATGTGAAACTTGTCCATGGATCCTCTACGTTAGGGAGCGTCGAAGCACCACGACCCGGGGAATTCCGGAGTAGTCCTCTCGCACGCCGGCCAGCTCGAGACCGGCGGCCGCGACGTGCCGGCGGACGGCGTCGAGCTGTCCGCGGCCGATCTCGACCGCCAATGCTATCCCCGGACGCAGCTCCGCGCACCGGTCGAAGAGGCGCGCCAGAATCGTATCCCCGGCGCCGGGCGGGAAGAGTGCCAGGTGAGGCTCGAACTTGCAAACCTCGGGGGAGATCTCCGGGATCTCCGAGCGGTCGACGTACGGCGGATTGCTGACCACGAGATCGAAGCGCGAGAGATCAAGCCCGTCCGTGAGGTCGGTGCGGACAAGCGAGACCCGGTCCGCCGCGCCCAGCCGCCGGGCGTTCCTGGCCGCCACCGCCAACGCCCCTGGCGAGAGATCGGTCGCTACGACCCGCGAGCCGGGCAGCTCGAGCGCCAGCGTCACGGCGAGGCAGCCCGAGCCGGTGCCGACGTCGAGGAGACGCGGCGCGGCGGGAAGCGCCTCGGCGAGCGCGGCCTCGACGACGTGCTCCGTCTCCGGCCGCGGAATGAGCACCCGCGAGTCGACGTAGAAGGACCGGCTGTAGAACTCCCGTTCGCCGAGCAGATAGGCGACCGGCTCGCCGGTGAGCCGGCGCTTCAGCAGATCCCTGAATCGCCGCTCCGCCTCGGCGGAAATCCCGCTCTCCTCGCGCGCCAGCACCTGCGCCTCCGAGAGACTCAGGACGTGTCCGAGCAGCAGCAGCGCCTCGCGAGTGGACGCGCCGAACGGCGTCGCCGCCAGGCGCGGGCGGGCCTCGGCGAGGAGCTGGCCGACGGTTGCCATCGGCCGGCTAGTGTAGCTCTAGGGTGGGCTCAGAAGCCTGAGCGGGATCTCCAGGTTGGTCTCGTTGCCGCCAGGGACCTCGACCGTCAGCTTCGTGGGCGCGAAGCCTTCTTTCTCGATCGTGAGGTTGTACATCCCGGCAACCAGGCGGGGTGACTGAAACGCACCGTCCGGCCCGCTGCGGAAGGTTCCGGCAGGGAATCTCTCTGTCGCCGATCCAATCAACCCTTCGATCGTCACGACGCCGTCCGCCACCGGCTCGCCCGAAGCCCCGATGAGCGTGCCTCTGAGCCGACCGCTGACGAGCTCGATCACCATCTCCTGGCTTTCCGTGAGCTCGAGGGTGCGGCTCGCTCCGATCCCGCTCATATTGAAGATGACCAGAATCGCGGCGCCGGGGGCGAGATCGCCGAGCGAAAAGCTGCCGTCCCAAGCCGTCGCGACGAGACCGCCCGAGATTTTGCCGCCCTGCATCGCGACCCCAACGACCGCGCCGACGAGGGGCGCGCCGTCCAGCAGCACGCGGCCGGAAAGCGTCAGGGCTCCGGACGGAAACTCGAGGTCTTGCGTCGCGTTGCGGACGCCGGGCTCGATTTCAACCGACGCCGACGCCTGTCGGGAATCCTCGGTTTGGGCCTGCACATGCCACACGCCGGGTTCGACTTTCTCAATGCGGTATTCGCCTTCCGGGCCAACCGTTCCCTGGAGCATGGAGCCTCCTTCGGCTGGAACGGCTGTAACGAAGACTCCCTCCAGTTTCTCCGGCGAAAGCCCCAGAATGCGGCCCGAAAGCGTGGGCCGCTCGTCCTCTCGATCGAGCCTGAGCTCCAGGTTCCGCAGTGGCCGTCCGGCGATCGTGACCTCCAGTGGATGGCTGACCTTGCCGCTGCGAGCCTGCGCCTGCAGGCTGAAGTCTCCATCGGGCACCCCGGAGAAGACGAAGCTGCCGTCCGCCGTCACCGGGACCGAAAAGTCGAGTTGGTCCTGTCCCTCCAAATGCACCGAGGCTTCCCGGGCTGTTTCGCCGTCGCTACCGATCACCCGGCCGGACACTTCGACTCCGGGCGGCAGCCGCAACTCGACGGGCGTCGTACCGGGGCCTGCCGTGACGCGTGCCGTCGCCGATTGAAGATTCCTCGAAGCTGTGACGCGGTAGGTCTCGCCTCCCTTTACGCTCAGAAGACAGCGTCCTCGAGAGTCTGTTTGACCGAAGCTCGGCCTCCAGATCTGGAAACTCTCGAAATCGGGCGGTTTCTCGGAATCGACGTCCACGGAAACATCGCGGACCGGCTCGCCCGAGGCGTCGAATACCTGAACCTCCAGAATGGCGCCGCGCTGGAGGCGGATCTCGACACCTTCGAGGTCCCGGCCCTCGGGAATCTGGAGGCCCTCGACCTTGCGCGCCTCATAACCCTCCGCCGAGACCGCGAGATTGACCGTTCCGGCGGGGAGCCCGGGCACTCGGAACAGGCCTTCCGAGTCTGTCGTCCCCACAGACGAGCTCGAAGCTGAGCTCGTGCCTCCGAACCGCAATTCCTCGATCCGGCTCAAGGAAGCTCCGGCGACGGGCTCGCCCGTGGGGCCGACGACCCGGCCGGCGATGCTGCGCGCCGCCTTCATCTCGATCCGGATCGGTTCCGCCGTCGGCGCCTGGACCCCTGGAGCGGTGGCCATGACGTAGCCGGCATGTGAAACGGAAAGGTCGTAGCGTTCACCGCGCCGGAGCCCTTCGAGCCGGAATTTTCCATCCGCTCCTGTCTGTATGTCCCAGAGCTGATCGTTTTCCATCAGCTCCGCGCCGGTGGCGGAAAATTGAGACGGGTCCACGCCGATCGTGGCGCCCTCGATGGCGGTCCCTCGAGTGTCGGTCACCTTGCCTTCGACCACGGCGCCCGCGGGCAGCGTCACCGCGCCGAGATCGAAAGGCGTCTCCTCGGCCGGGATTTCGATGCCGGACCGCTGTGCGAAGGAGTAGCCTCGGGCCCGCGCCAGCAAGTCATACACTGCCGCGCCGACGTGGTGAAACTCGAATCTTCCGCCTTGATCCGATCTCGCCTTGGGCTCCGCACCGCCCGCAGTATCGGTCAGTCTCACCTCGGCTCCGGCGATCGGCTGGCCGGCCTCGTCGACGACCCGGCCGAAGGCGATTCCCCCTTCCTTCATCACGATGCACAGCGGCGCAGAGACGCCTCCGGCCGGGGCCGTCCGCGCCGTCAGCTTCGTGACGGTGAAGCCCTCGCGCGAAGCGCGCAGCTCGTAGACCTCGCCGGGACGGAGCCCGGTCAGGCGGAAGCCGCCGTCGTTCCGGCTCTGCCCTGCTGCCCAATCCGGGCGCCGCATGAACGCGTTTGACGGGCTCGCCATGAGCTTCACGCCCGCCACCGGCCTGCCTGCCGAGTCCACGACGACGCCGGAGAGCGCGGCCGCCGGAGTCAGCTTCAGCACGTTGGCGGAGCCCCCCGGCTGTGCAGGCTGGCGATCGCCGCCGAGAAACCCCGCGGCGGCCGCCTGCAGCCAGGAATCCTCGCCTGCGGGAACCTCGAGCTGAAACGCTCCCTGACCGTCTGTCCGCGCCACCGGAGCGAGCAGCGGCCATCCGCTCCACACCAGGGCGCCCGCCACAGGCCGTCCGGAGGCGAGATCGACGACTCGGCCGGCGATTCGCCGCGGTGGTTGCAGCCGAACGGCCACCGTGCCGGCTCCGCTCCCCTCCGGCCGCACGATCCTGGCCGCCCAGCCTTGCGGACCCGTCACCAGAGGCGGCTCTCCGCTGGGTATCGCGATCGAGAGCCGGCCGTCCGGCCCGGTCGCGAATACGGCCTCGCCCCGCCAGCGGATCAGGCCGTTGGGAACCGGTTTGCCTTCCTTGTCCTGAAGCTCGATCGTGACCGCCTCGCGCGAGCTGAGACGAAGAGTTGCCGGCGAACCGGGAGCGCTCGACGTGGATTGGCCCAGGAAGGCCGGCGAGACCGCGGTGAGCGTCGAAGGCTCCATGCCGAACACGGGCAGCGTCAGACGACCGTCGCTGCCGCTCACTGCACTTCGCTCGGCCATCCTCCAGTCGGATGGATCTTCCTCGCGCAACCCTTGCCATCGGGCTTGCGAATCGGTGAGCCGAACTTCGATCCCCGCGAGTGGCTGGCCGGCCGTTCCCACCGTCCGGACTTCGAGAGGCTTTCCCGGCACGAGAGGGGTCGGCGGCAGCTCCGTTTCTCCGATCAGTAAAAGAAACGGAACTTCCACCGGCAGATACCCCTCTGCCCGGACAGACACCCGAAACCCGCCACTCTCCGGCGCGGTGATTTCGAAGGAACCGTCCGCCCGGGTCCGAGCGCTCGCGAGGGGCGCCGGCTCACCTTCCCTCAGCCGGCGGAGCGCGGTGATGTCATCCTCGTAGGCTGGGAGCAATTCGACGAGGGCACCGGCTTTACCGGATTGCTCCTCTATCGCGATCACCCGGCCGGTGACGCGGATCGGCTCGGCTGACGCGGCGGAGAGCGGCAGGACGAGGAGCGCGAGGCCGAGGCAGCGACAGGCGGACATTGGTGGTCCCTCTTGCTGAAATTATAGCTTTCCCCGGGTGGCCGCACCGTTTTCCGATCCCGGCGCACCGGACCGCGCCCCCTGGCGAGCTCCGGCGGCGCACCCGCGCGCCGATTTTCGTAACGCCGCCCGATCTCTTCCTTCGCATCCCGGGTCGGGTCACCGGCGCTTGTGATAGAAGGACGGCTCATGAGACGAGCCGTGCCGGTGTTCTGCTTCGCGCTTCTGCTCTGCGCCGCACCTCGCCTGGACGCGGAGACCTGCAAAGACTTCGCTCCCTATCTCGACGTGGCGGCGCAGTCCATGGCCGATCCGGGCGCCACCGGCGCGCAGGCGTTCGTCCTTTTCAAACAGACCGCCGCGTCCGTGGCGCGCAGCAGCGAAGCCGCCGGGGTGGCCGATCGCATTCTCTCCCTGCGCTCGGGCGCTCCCGTGCCGGCCGCCAACGCCGGGCTCGCCTCCTGTCTGCTGCGGCGTTTCCTCCTCGCCCGCTATGGCGAGCGCATGGTCAAAGACCTGCAGGAAATGGTCGGCTTCCGCACCTTCGTCGTGGAAGGCACGGAGAACTGGAACGCTCCTGAGTTCCTGCGGCAACGCGAGTGGCTGCAGAATCGGGCCGCGGAGCTGGGCCTCGACTTCAAAAGCTACGACGGACGCGTGGAGGAGATCACGCTGGGCGGGCCGAAGCCGATCCTCGCCCTGCTCACCCACGGCGACGTGCAAGGCGTCGAAGGGCAGCAGTGGTCGTCACCTCCCTTCGAGGGCAAGCTGGTGAACGGGAAAATCATCGGCCGCGGCACCGAGGACGACAAAGGGCCGATTGTCGCGAGCCTCTACGCCATGGCGGCCTTGGCTGACACCGACTGGCCCCTCGACTCGGCGATTCGCCTGCTGATCGCCAACGGCGAGGAGTCGAGCTGGGACGAGATCCCCTATTACCTGGAGCGCGCGCCGAAGCCGGAGCGCACGATCGGCATCGACGCCGCCTACCCGGTCACGCACGCGCAGAAGGGCTACGGAGTCCTCACCTTCCGTGCTCAGCCGGTGGCCGAGCCGCGGCCGGGCAAATGGCGGATCGTGAAGATGAGCGGCGGCAGCGGCATGTCGATCATCGCCGAGCGAGGCGAGGCCCTGCTGGAGCGCACCGGTACGCCCCGGGAGCGGTCCGGCGCCTTCCTCGAGCTTTCGCGGCTCGCCGACCGCTGGGCCAAGGCCCATCCGCCGGCGAAGCTGAAGGTGAGCTTCGAAGGAGATCTTCTCAAGGTGACGGCTGAAGGGCGCGGCGGCCACTCCTCGGCGCCGGCGAGCGGCCATAACGCTCTCGGCGATCTGACCGCCTTCCTCGCCACGCTGAACCTGCGGATGGATCCCTGGGGCGCTCTCGCCGCCTTCACCGGCATCGCCGTCGGCACCGAGACGGACGGCAAATCGCTCGGCATCGCTCATCGCGACGAGGTGATGGGCGAGCTCACGTCCAACCTCTCCTTCCTGCGCGAGGACAAGGGCGCTCCCGTCGCCGAGATCAACATCCGCGTACCGCGGGGGATCACCAAGGATCAGATCCAGGGCCGCCTCGCCGACCGCTCGGCGGCATTCGCGAAGCGCAGCGGCGCGACGGTCGCTGCCGAGACGGCCATCCTGAGCGAGCCGCACCTCGCGCCGGCCGAGGGGCCGCTGGTCTCAGGGCTTCTCGCCGTCTGGCAGGACGTCACCGGCACGCCCGGGCGTCCGATCGCCATCGGCGGCGGCACCCAGGCCCGGCTCTTCCCCGGCGGCGTCGATTTCGGTCCCGCTACGGACATGGAGCACTACCGCGGTCACGGCACGGACGAATACCTCACGCCCGAGGAGCTGCACCGCATCGCGGAGCTCACGCTGGCGGCGGTGTGGAAGCTGGCGGGGCCGCAGGGGTAGGCCCGGGAGGTCCGGGCGAGCGTCGAAGGCCGCACGGATCTGCCCTTCGAAGCCTCACCCCCTGTCCCCCTCTCCCTGACGG
>DASYTJ010000021.1:0-1881 GCA_036002325.1 Thermoanaerobaculia bacterium
CCCTTCGTCCCCTTCTCGATCACGAGCAGGTTGAAGCCCGAGTGCCCGCGATCGCGCTCGCCTTTCGTCACCACCAGCGCCCACTGGCATCGGGCTCCGTTGGTGATGAAGATCTTGCGGCCGTTGACGATGAACTCGTCGCCGAAGCGCCGGGCGACCGTGGTAATAGCGGCCACGTCGGAGCCGGCGTCGGGCTCGGTGATGGCAAGCGCCGCGATCTGCTCACCACGGATCGCGGGCACCAGCCAGCGGCGCTTCTGCTCCTCGGTGCCGAAGCGGAACACGGGCGGGGTTGCCATCTCCGCCTGGACCGCGACCGCCATCCCCAGCCCGCCGCTGCCGATCCGGGCCATCTCCTCGGAAAGGACGACCGCCGAGAAGTAGTCGCCACCCTGGCCGCCGTACTCCGGCGGATAGCGCAGGCCCAGGAACCCGAGCTCGCCGAAGCGCCGGAAGATCGAATCGGGGAAGGTCTTCTCCTCCCACTCCTCGAGATTCGGCTGGACCTCTTTCTCCAGGAACTTGCGAATGCCCAGACGCAGCTCCTCGTGGGCGTCCGTGAAGTACATGCGGCAACGAGTGTATGCCGCCTTCCGGTATGATTCCCGGCCGGACCTCAACCGTTAGATCAAACACGCTCTGGGAGTTGGATTGGGCTCGGTAATCAAGAAGCGGCGCAAGAAGATGCGCAAGCACAAGCACAAGAAGATGCTCAAGAAGACGCGGTGGCAGCGCCGCGCGCACGCCTAGCCGGGCGCAGGTAGGATTTACGGCGCGATGGAATGGATCGTCGTCGGGGTCGTCGTCCTCCTCCTCATCTGGCTCGTCCTCACCTACAACGGCCTGGTCACGGCCAGGAACAGGACCCAGGAAGCCTGGTCTGAGATCGATGTCGAGCTCAAGCGCCGCCACGACCTGATCCCGAACCTGGTCAACACCGTGCAGGGGTACATGGGCCACGAGCGCGGCACCCTGGAAGCGGTCACCAACGCGCGCGCTGCCGCGGTCGCCGCCGGCGCCACTGGTGATCCGCAGAAGATCGGCCAGGCCGAGAACATGCTGACCCAGAGCCTGCGCAGCCTGTTCGCCGTCTCCGAGAACTATCCCGACCTGAAGGCGATCTCGGCGTTCACCAACCTGCAGGAGGCCCTGACCGCCACCGAGGACAAGCTCGAGTTCTCGCGGCGCTTCTACAACGGCAACGTGAGGGACTACAACACCAAGCTGCAGACCCTGCCCACATCGCTCATAGCGGGCGCCCTCGGCTTCAAGCCGTTCGGCTTCTTCCAGGCCGACGAAGGCGACCGGGCGGTGCCGCAGGTCAGCTTCAACACCGCGCCGCCGGCCGGCGCCACCGGCTCCATGCCACCCGCCGCGGGGCCCTCCGGGCCTCCCGGGCCGGGTTCGGTCGGACCTCCGCCACAAAGCTAGCGAAAGCCGGCTCGGCCAGGCCGGACGCGGCACCAGAATATCGGCGGCCGGTTGCGGCCCGGCGATGTTCCAGAGGAGTGTGCCCATGCCCATACACGTCCTGCCCATTCGTGCGCGGGCGATCGCGCTCATCCTTGCCGCGGTCTTGCTTGCGGCGGCCGGAATGGCCGTCGTCGCGACCCGATCCACGACCTCGAACGCAAACGCCGCGGAGCTGATCGCCAAGACCACGTTCACCGATAACTGGCAGGCCGTCACCTAGGGCACCGACCTAGACCAATCCGATTCGAACCGGGACCCGTACTCCGCCAAGGCGTACGGGTCCCTCGTCTTGATGTCGAGCTCGTGGTTGACGCCGAGACCGCTGACCGTCCAGTTGGCGGAGCCCACGATCAGCTCGCCGTCGAAGAGGCCGATCTTCGCGTGGAGCAGCACGCCCCTCGGCACCGG
>DASYTJ010000022.1:0-18652 GCA_036002325.1 Thermoanaerobaculia bacterium
CATCTCCGCCGGCAGCCCACCCCCTTCCGGAAACACCCCCTTCCTAACCTCCCCCGCCAGGGTCCCCCGGAAGGCCCTCCCCCCCTCTTGTCCTCGGAATCGCGCCAGTGCGCTTGCTTCCAGGCGGTCATACCCCCTCAAGAGTCTGGTCCCATCACGACATCCTCATCAACGCCGTGTTCCCTCTCGAAGGCTCGCCGCCATAGAGCTACCCGACGATAGGCGAAGATGAGAAGCGCTCCTCCGCCGAAAACGTAGAGTGTCCAACCGAGGTTGCCGAGGTGGTAGATGATCGGGGAGGAGAAGATGTACCGCGTGTCGTGCGGTTCCCCGAAGAGCTGGGGGAGGCCCGGGACGGCGAAGAGCTTGATCCAGCACGCCCAAAGTGAGGAGGCAATGATAAAGCTGGCCGCCTTGTGCTTGATCCGCGGGGTAATTCTCACCGATTCGCTCTCAACATAGCCAGCATGCTAGCAGGGAGGATGTTTTCTCGGGCCAGGTGGCAACTGAGGCAGGTAGGAAGTACGCTTACCGCGAGATCTCGCGTCAGCAGGCGTTGCTACGCCTAAAACGGGCATTCCAAGAAGGAGAGAGATCCCTGAACGGGCGGCCGGAAGGAATTGCGGGGCGGCGGGAGGACCGCCCCGAACTCCTGCTAGTCACAGGTGAGCTTGTCGAAGAGCCGGAGGAGCGCTTGCGCCTTCTCCTGGTCGGGAGAGCCCTTCACGACCTTCTCCGGGTCCGTCTCCTGCCAGTTGACGCGGAGGACCGCCAGCTCGGCCGCCAGAGCCTTGCACGCCTTGCGGAGCGGCAGCGTGTCGATAATGCGCCGGGATGGGAGGTGAACGATGGAAAACCGGCAGCAGCCGGGCTCGCCGGGGCCGTCGCCGTTGCCCCGGAAGATCCCGAAACGGCCGGAGACTTCGACTTCGCCGCTCACCCGCCAGTCCGCGCGCACTTCAGGCCGCACGCTCCGGTCTATGAGCGACACGATGAAGAGGTCATTCCGCCAGTGGAGCGGCTTCGCCTTGCCCGAGCGCGCCAGCTCTCGCGCCGCGGCATCGGCTACCTCCGTAAGCCAACCCGCGACACTGTAACCGTGGATCGCCGCGGCGGCCTCCCATCGCTCCGCTTGAGGGGGAAAGGCGCGGATGGTGAGAGTGATGCTCTGAGTGTGAACGGGCTGCATTCCAGGGCCGCCCATGGCTACGCTCCCTCTGCTTCGCCGGCCCACTGCGCCAGCTCCTGCTCTATCCGATGGGCGATCCTGGCAACCTCTGCCGCCTGACGGGCCGCAAAGCGCGACAGGCGGGCATCCTGCCAGGGGAGGGAGGCGACGGCGTGCTCTTGCCCTACCGCCGCGAGGAAGCCTTCCAGGTGGCGAAGATCGGCGACGGCGGCCCTCAGTTCCGTGCGAGTGCTACTCTCCGGCCATTCCGGCCAGTCTCCATAGCACTCCAGAAGCATCCCGAAGAAATACTCCCCCACCCTTCGCAGGGAGGCGTTGAACTCGGGCTCCGAGATGTACATCAGGAACGTCTCGCGGAAGACCGGATAGTCCTCCCACAAGGCAGGATCTAGGATCGGCGGGATGGCGGGCGGAATCGTCTCGGGCGGGATCGGCAGGGTTCCAGGTGGAACCGGCGGCGGGACGGGTGAGGATGGGCTGGTAGACTGCGGGGTTAGCTCGGGCAGGTAGTGTCGGGAAGGTTCTGCAAAAGGGATGGGCCATGGTGGCTCCGCCATAGAGTTCGGGTGTCGAGCTCGAGCTCAGGAGGAGGTCATGGCCCAAGAGAAGGCTACGGCAGTTGTGAGGCGATGGAAAGAGATGCTGGGTGAGGACGGGGAGTTTTTCCGTCGGGTGGTGCAGGAGGTCGTTCAACAGGTCCTGGAGTCGGAGATGGACGAGGCGTTGCAGGCCGGCAAAGGGGAGCGGACGGAGAGCCGGCTGGGGTATCGGTGCGGTTCCTACTCTCGGACGCTGCTGACGCGGGTGGGGCGGCTGGAGCTGCGGGTGCCGCAGGACCGGCAAGGGCGGTTCAGCACGCAGGTGTTTGAGCGGTACCAGCGCAGCGAGAAGGCGCTGGTGCTGGCCCTGGCGCAGATGTACGTGCAGGGGGTCTCGACGCGGAAGGTCAAGGCGATCACCGAGGAGCTGTGCGGCCACGCCTTTTCGGCCAGCGCGGTCAGCGAGATCACGCAGCGGCTCGACGAGCAGCTAGAGGAATTTGCCCACCGGAGCCTGGAGTCGGAGGAGTACCCGTACCTGATCCTGGATGCCCGCTATGAACGGGTGCGGGAGGGAGGGGTGATTCGCTCGCGGGCGGTGCTGGTGGCCATCGGGATCAACTGGGATGGTCGGCGGTGCATTTTGGGGGTGGAGCTGGCCAACCGGGAAAGCGCGACGAGCTGGCGGGACTTCCTGGTGGGACTCAAGCAGCGGGGCCTTTGTGGCGTGGAGTTCGTGGTCAGCGACGATCACCAGGGATTGCGCCAGGCGATCCTGCAATGCCTGCCAGAGGCGGTTTGGCAGCGCTGCTATGTGCACTTCCTGAGGAATGCCCTGGACCACTTACCGCGCAAGGCCGACGACGACTGCATGAAGGAGCTGCGCTGGCTCTACGATCGGCGGGATCTGGAGGAAGCGCGTCGGGACCTGGCGGCTTGGCTTTCGAAGTGGCAGGCGAAGTACCCGAAGCTCTGCGACTGGGTCGAGCAGAACATCGAGGAGACGCTGAGCTTCTACCGTCTGCCGTTGGCGCACCACAAGCATTTGAAGTCAACCAACATGCTTGAACGGCTCAACGAGGAAATCAAGCGGCGGACGCACGTGGTGCGGATCTTCCCTCACGAGGCGAGCTGTCTACGGCTGGTGCGAGCGCTGGCGATGGAGACGCACGAGAACTGGATCGAGGCCACTCGGTATCTGAACATGGAACTGCTCCGGGACCATCGCAAGGCGCTGCTGCGTCAACTGGAGAAGGCAGCCTAACTTCGTATTCGCGCGGCGCCTGGAGGACCTAGGTCCCCCAGGCGCCCAGGAGAACCATCAACCCGGAGCCCTTACTGGCCTCGACCGATTTGCAGAACTTGACGGACACAACTCTCGGGCATGGGTAGGCTCCTTGCTCGGGTTAGGTCCGGTGGGGTGTCGTTAGCACCCTGCCGGGCCGTCTGTTGGTCCGCTCCCCTCACGGGAAACGGAAGCAGAAACCCGGCGCCACGCGGCGCCGGTCGTCTTTTGGGGTGAGGTAAGCCGAGAGGCCCGCGGGACCGAACTGCCAGCCGGAAGCGCGGGAAGCACCTGCGCCAGTGGTCCTCCAGTGGTCCTTGAGCGGAAAGGCGCTCCGGAGCCAGATTCAGGCCCTGGCCGTAAACTTCTGATTTTAGTCGGCTTAGATGGTGCGCCCTAGAGGATTCGAACCTCTGACCTACAGCTCCGGAGGCTGTCGCTCTATCCAGCTGAGCTAAGGGCGCTCAAACGCGCGGATGAAGAAGAACCGGTGGCCTGCCTGGAGGGATTCGAACCCCCGACCCGCGGCTTAGAAGGCCGCCGCTCTATCCAACTGAGCTACAGGCAGCCGTGTTGCGCGACCCGGTTCGACCTTGCGGGATCGCCGTCGATATCGGGGCGCCCAGATTTGAACTGAGGACCCCCTGCGCCCAAGGCAGGTGCGCTACCAGGCTGCGCTACGCCCCGACGGAAATGCGCCGGCTGAATATAAGACAGCCCAGGGGGTGAGTCAAATTCCCGACCGCCCTCACCCCCTTACCTGCCTACCAGGAGAACGCCACGTTCGCCAGCGCTCGCCGGGAGACGAGATCGCCGCCGAAGGACTCCCAGTGCTCGTCGTCGAGCAGGTTGCTGACGTCGACGCCGAGGCTCCAGTTGTCGTTGACCCGGAAGCTCAAGCCCACATCCACGATGTCATAGGAGGGCACCTGACCGACGAAGACGCCGGCCGCCCACGGGAAGTCGTCCACCCAGCGGTACTTGAGCGAGCCGCTCCAGCGGTCGCCGTTGTAGGCCAGGCCCGCGCTCGCCTTGTTCTCCGGCGCGTTGGGCAGGAGCTGGTCGCGCTCGTTCCGCTCCTTGACCTCGAAGTCGAACCAGGAATAGTTGAAGTCCGCCACCCAGCGGTTGGTGACGTAGTAGTTGAACGCCACGTCAATTCCCTGGGTGTCCACCTTGCCGGCGTTGGCGTAGGAGAACACCAGCGCCGGACGGCCGTTGATGGTGGTCAAGCCGGCGAAGTTCGCCGCCCCCAGACCGGCGCGCAGGGTACCGAGAATCTGAGCCGCGACCGGCGCCGGCAGGAACGACGGCGGCGTGTACGGTCCGAAGGCGGAGTTGACCCCCGGCAGCAGGTCGGTGACGAAGTTCTCGAGACGGCTCTTGTAATAGTCGATCGTGAGGAAGAGCTTGCTGCCGTAGACGCCGTTGTAGCCCGCCTCGTAGCTGGTGATCTCCTCGACGGTCAGGTCGTTGTTGCCGCGGGCCAGCAGCGGAATGCTCCGCAGGCCCAGGGTCTGGCCGCCGAGCAGGGGAGCCAGGGCGTCCTCCAGCGGCGCGAAGGCGGTGATCGGCGCGCCGGCCGGCGCCTGCAAGAAGAACTCCGAGTAGTTGGGCACCTGAAAAGCTTCGTTGTAGGTGACTCGGAACGTATGGTTCGGCGTCGCCGCGAAGACCAGCGATCCCTTGGGCGAGTACTGCGTATCGTGCAGCGTGCTGTCGTCCACCCGCGCCGCCACCACGCCCTTGAGCTTCGGCGTGAAGCTGTACTCGAGCTGCCCGAAGGCGGACTGCGAGTGCTCGTCCTTGGCCGAGTCCATCAGCGTCTGCACGCCCTGGTTGTTGGCGGTGTCGACCTTCTGCTCGCGGTAGGCGACGCCGCCCACCAGGAAGCCCTTGCCGCCCGCGAAGCCGGCGTTGCCCTGGAGCTCGGTGTTCAGGTTCGAGGAGTCCTCGAACAGGTGGGCGCCCGAGGACAGCGCGATCTGGTCCTCGGCTTTCCGCTTGTCGTAGGAGCCGAGGAAGTTCCAGTGCAAGGTGCTGAAGTTCAGCCGGCCCCAAGGGCGGTTGACGTCCGTGACCTGGACGCGGCCGATGCCGGTGACGAACGTGGGCCCTTCGAGGCTCGCCGTTCCGCCCTCGATCGTCAGCGTCGAGCTCTCGCCGAAGGAGCGGTCGAACCGCAGGCCGCCGAAGCCGATCTTCGCTTCGTCCAGCGCCAGATCGACGGCCTCCCGCCGCAGGCAGTTCGTCTGCGCGGCGGAGAGACAGGGGGTCGAATACTCCACGGAGGTCCTGCGCGAGCGGGTGAAGTCGTCGCTGTTCTGATAGCCGCCCACCAGCTTCCAGTACCAGTCGCCGCCGAGGGCGCCGGCGTAGCGCAGGTCGGCCCGCTTCGTGGAGAGCTCACCGCCGGTCAGGCGGATCTTGCCGCCCTCGCTGCCGCGGGGTGAGCGGGTCGTCATGTTGAGCACGCCGCTGAAGGCGTTGGCGCCGTAGAGCGCTGAGCCCGGACCGCGGACCAGCTCGACGCTCGCCAGCTCGTCCATCGGAAACGAGATCGCCGCCCACTCCTGCGAGCCGAGGAACGGCACCGCCGGGTCGCGGCCGTCGATCAGGGTCAGGATGCGGCGGTTGAGCGAGCTGTTGAAGCCCCGGGTGTTGAAGTTGATGTCGTAGAGGCCGCTCTGGGTGTAGTCGACTCCCGGCGTGAACTCCAGGAGCTTCGGCACCTGCCCGGTCGCCGACTCGCGCTCGATGTCCTCGGGAGGCACCACGGTGACCGCCGCCGGCGCGTCGGTGATCCGCTCCTCTCGGCGGGATACCGAATAGACGGTGATCGTCTCGGCGAAGCTGACGTCCCAGTCGACCTGCTTGTCCAGCGTCCGGGTCTCTCCCGCCGCGACCGCCACGCCCGGCTCCTGGAGCGAGTGATCGCTCAAGGAGAAGGTCAGGACGTAGGTGCCCGGCGGGACGTCGATGGCATAGGCGCCTGCCGAGTCGGTCACGACGACTTCGTCCCGATCTCCGACGCGGACCGAGACGCCACCGAGCGGGGTGCCGTCCTGCCGGATGATCTTGCCTTGAATCCGACCGGTCTCCTGGGCCAGCGCCAGCCCGGCGCCGACCAGAAGGAGAGTCAGAGCGATGACGAGAATCCGCTTACCGTCCATGAGGACCTCCACCGGAAAAGGCGGCGGGATGGACCGGTCCGCGTCCCTACAGGCACAGCGAGAATCGAAACTCCGGGCACATCGACCGCCAGCCAGGGAAAACTTCAGAAAGGGACAAAAAACGAGCCTTTTTACAACCCGCGGCCACGAAAAGTCAAGGCGCGGAGCGGCATGGCGGGCCGGCCCGAAGGTCGTGGTAGGGTTGATCCTTGCTCACCGGGAGGCCCCGAAGGACATCCATGAAAGCCGTCGCAGGAAGGTGAAGCGGAGCGTGAGGATCCAGCCGGAGCCGCGCCCCGTCTACAGCCGCGCCCTGCTATTGCCGGGGCCGCTGCCGCCGCTGTCTCACCTCGGCGTGACCCTGCTTCGCCACGCCGTCGGCACCGGCCTGCGCTACTCCCTCTACCACCTCGGGCTGCCGCTGCCGGAATCGCCGCCGGTGAAGATCGTCCGCCTGCGGCTCTACTTCGACGCGCGGGAGCTGCGCGGTCTGCTGACGCCGGCGCCCGGCGGCGAAGACGTCGTCGCGGCGCTGCTCGAGCCGGGAGAGATCGGTTCACTGCCGGCCATCGCGCGTCCCCTGAGCGCCGCCCTCTCCTTTCATCGCGTACGCCTCCTGCCGTTCCGTCCGCCCGCCGAGCGCCCGTCCGGTCTGACCGGCGGCGAGACGCCGGAGGATCTCTGGCGCCGGTTTCGCGAGCGCCTCTCCCGAGTTTTGAACCGCACCAACGACGCTCTGCTGGCGGACCTCGTCTCTTCGATCGAT
Source organism: Thermoanaerobaculia bacterium (assembly GCA_036002325.1). GTDB lineage: Bacteria > Acidobacteriota > Thermoanaerobaculia > Multivoradales > UBA5704 > DATARR01. Next base: position 6,953 of record DASYTJ010000022.1, read on the forward strand.
CGCCGCACGCTGCGCGCCCGCGGCGAGGACGTGCCGCCCGCTCTGAGCAAGGGCGCCTGGACCCTGCGGACCCGCGGGCGGGGAGATCTGCGGCGCTTCGGCCTGCCGGACCTGCTGGCTCCCTGCTGGGCGGACGCGCCGGAGCTGGCCGTCGCCGCCCGTCAGGCCTTGCAGCCGCATCCGCTCCCCGGCCACGATCGTTACCGCGGTCGCTTTCGCGAGGCTTGGCGCGCCGCCCTCTGCGAGCTCGCGCCGCTCTACCGCGCCCTCGCCCGCAGCGCCGCCGACCGCGGCCTCTTGACCGAGCCGGACGACGCCTTCTTCCTCCCCCTCGAAGCCGCCGAGGACCTCACCTCGTCGCAGAACACTCCCTGGATCGAGGGCGCCGTGCGCGGCAATCGCGCCGAGTACGAGAGCCTCCGCAAAGCCGCCGAGCCGCTCGACCTGATGAGCGAAAAACAGGAGATGGCCCCCACCGCGGGCGAGCGGCCCGAGTGGGCCTGGGCGCCGTTGCTGCCGCTGCCGTGAGCCCTCCCCTCCCCAGCCCTCCTCTCCCGACCCCTCCCTCCCACTCTCACCGGGGGAGGAGGGAGAACAGCAAAAGGCTTAGGGTAGCCGCCCTGCGCCGGCTGCTGCGGATGCATCCGCGGCTCCGCCGCACCGTCTACATCCTCGGCGGAACGCTCGCTGTTTTTTTCCTCGTTACCGTCTGGCTTCTCTTTCCCTACCTGCGCGCCTTCGGCGACATCGGCGCGGGGCCGGAGAACGCGCCGTCACGGCTGTACGGGGCGGCCCCGGAGGTCCGCCTCGGTATGGCGGCGACCCCGCGGTCCCTCGCCGCCGAGTTGGACGAGATGGGCTACCCCGCCGCCGCCGGCGAGCCGCTGCCGCCCGGCCGTTACCGAGTGGGGGATGACGTGCTCGTCGTCCGTCTCCGCCGCCACATGACGCCGCACGGCCCGGTCCGAGGACAGCTCCTGCTCATCCGTTTCCGGCGCGGCGAAGTCGCGGACCTGCGGCTGGACGGCCAGCCCGCCGAGCGGGCCGAGCTCGAGGCCCCGGTCCTCGCCACATATTACGGCGAGGAGGCCCGCGAGAAGTGGCCGGTGCGCGTCCGCGACCTTCCCGAGCACGTCGTCCAGGCGGTGCTCGCGGCCGAGGACGCCGCCTTCTACTGGCATCCCGGCGTCTCGCCCACCGGCATCGCTCGCGCCCTGTTCGTCAACCTGCGCCGCGGCGCGGTGACCCAGGGCGGCAGCACCCTCACTCAGCAGCTCGTCAAGAACGCGTTTCTCACCTCGGAGCGGAGCCTCTTCCGCAAGATCCGCGAAGCCGTCATCGCCGTCGCCGTCGAGGTTCACCACACCAAGCGGAGCATCCTCCAGGGCTATCTCAACGGCATCTATCTCGGCGGCGCGGGCGGCATTCAGTACTACGGCCTCGGCACCGCCGCCCGCGCCTATTTCGGCAAGGACGCCACGGAGCTGACGTTGGAAGAGGCGGCCCTGCTCGCCGGCATGATCAAGTCGCCGGCCTGGTACTCGCCGCTCGCCCATCCCGAGCGGGCGCGCCAGAGGCGGAACGAGGTGCTGCGGCGCATGGCCGGGCTCGAATGGATCGACGCCGCGCGCCTCCAGCGGGCCCTCGCCGCACCGGTGGAGACTTCGCCCATGCGCCTCGGCGACCGGCCGGCGCCGCATTTCGCCGACGCCATGGCCGCCGAGGCCCGCGAGCGCTTCGGCTTGAGCCGGCTGGGAAACCGCGGCCGGCAGCTCTTCTCGACTCTCTCGCTGCCCAACCAGCGGATCGCCCGCGAGGCGGTCGCCGACGTGCTCGGCCAGCTCGACCGCCGGGGCCGCCGCGGCGCCGAGCCTCTCGAAGCCGCGCTCCTCTCAGTCGATCCCCACACGGGCGCCATCCTCGCCTACGTCGGCGGCCGGGACTTCTCGCGCAGCGAGTTCGACCGCGTCACCCAGGCTCACCGGCAGGCGGGGAGCTGCTTCAAGCCGATCGTCCTGGTGGCGGGTCTCGAGAGCGGCAGGATCTCGCCTGCCACCAAGCTCCGCGACGAGCCTCTGACGCTGGGGACCGGCGTCAACCGCTGGACGCCGCGCAACGCCGACGGCACCTTCCGCGGCTGGATCACCGCCCGCACCGCCCTCGAGCAGAGCCGCAACGTGCCGCTGATCCGCCTCGCCATGGACGTCGGCCTCGACAAAGTGGCGGCCACGGCGCGGCGTATGGGGATCGACTCCGAGATGACCGCGCTGCCGGCCTTGGCGCTCGGCGCCGCCGAGGTGACGCCGCGCGAGGTCGCGACGGTCTACTCCACCCTCGCCAACGGCGGCGTGCGGCCCGCGCTGCACGGGCTCTCCTCCGTGATCGACGCCGACGGCAATCCCGTGCCCGAGCGCCGGCCGCAGCAGCCCGAGCGCGTCCTCACGCCGCAGGTGGCCTTCATCGCCACGGCGGTCCTCCAAGGCGTGGTCGAGCGCGGCACGGCCCGCGGCGTGCGGCGCTACGGCATTCCCGGGCCGCTCGCCGGCAAGACAGGAACGACCAACGAGGCGCGCGACAGTTGGTTCGCCGGCTACCGCCCCGACCGCGTCACCGTCGTCTGGGTAGGGCGGGACAACCCCGGAGCGACCACGCTCTCCGGCGCGCGCGCCGCCCTTCCCATCTGGGGCCGCTACATGAAAGCGGCGCTGCGCGATGCGCCGCCCGCCGAATTCGTCGAGCCGCCCGGCCTCGAGCACGCCGTCCTCTGCCGCGAGAGTGGCCTTCTCGCCCGCTCCGACTGTCCCTCCCGCATCGCCGAGGTTTTCCTCCCCGGCCAAAAGCCCACCCAGGTCTGCAATCTGGAGCACGCGCCGGCCATCGATCCCCGCGGCTTCGGCCTCCGCTTCAGCGACTGGCTGAGGAACCGGCTGGGCCGGATCCTCGGGGGCGAGGCGAACGACGGCGGGAACGGCAGCGAGGAAGAGGAGAGGCCGGAGGAGGAGTCGCCGCCGCCTTAAAGCGTTTCGCGTACCGGCATGCCCGTTTCGGAGGGCAGATCCGTCCAAAGTCCGAAGCCAAAATGGAGCCCGATCTTGAGGGAAGACCAGCTTGTGAAAAGTCGCACAAGCGTGCTAGACTCCGCCTGCCCGGAGAGGGAGGGGAGGCGCGGCTCGCCCTGGTGAGCGGCGCCGCAGGGGCGGTTCCGGTGCACCTGCGATGCCTGAAGAACCGAAGTCCCCGAGTAGTTGGGTCAAGCTGTCTGGCATCGGATTCGAGCTCGTTGCAGCGGTTGCGGGGTTTACGTTCGCCGGCTACTGGTGGGACCGCTATTTCGGCACCAAGCCGTGGGGCGTTCTCATCGGAGCCGTGCTGGGGCTGATCGGCGGAATGTACAACCTGATCCGCCAGTCGCTGGTGGCCACCCGGGAAGCTGGAGCCGGGATCAAGACAACGAACGGCGACGAGGAGCGATGACCGCCCTCCGGTCGCCGGCCGCGGAGTATCTGCGGTTCTTGGTGTGGGCGGTCGCGGTCGGGCTGGCGCTCGTCCTGTTGGGAACCGCGCCGACCCGGCGGCTGGGAGGCGAGGACGCGCTGCCGGCGATGTTCGCGGGGTGCGCCATCGGAGTCCTGGCCTCGGCGGTGGGCGCGCTGCCGGTGATGCTGGCCCGGCGCCGCGGCGCGAAAACGGCGCCGCTGCAGAGCATGCTGGTCTCGATGGCGTTGCGCTTCGCGGCCGTGCTGGCGTTGGGGCTTTCGGCGGGGCTTTCCGGGTGGTTCGCGACGCGGCCGTTGCTGCTCTGGATCGGTCTCGGATACATAGCGCAGTTGGCGCTCGACGTTCGATACATGGTGCGAGGACTCTGATGCTGATCGCGTTCCTAGCTGAAAACCCGCTCGAGCACATCGTGCGGCATCCGATGATCCAGCGGAACGGCTTCACATTGCTGGACAGCCACATCGTGATGCTGATGCTGGCGGCGCTTCTCTTGGTGCTGCTGGTGCCGGTCTGGGTGCGGCGCCGCGGCGGCACGGATCCGGTCGGCGCGCTGGTGCCGACGGGAGCGGGCAACGCCATCGAAGCCATCTGCGAATACCTGCGCAAGGAGATCGCGCAGCCCAATCTCCAGCACCATACGGACCGCTTCATCAAGTTCATCTGGAGCGTCTTCTTCTTCATCCTGACGGTCAATCTGCTGGGGCTGCTGCCGATCGGCGGCATCAAGATCCTCGGCGCGCACATCGGCGGCACGCCGACGGCGAACCCATGGATCACGGGAACGATGGCGGTGATCACATTGGGGATGGTGGTGGTCAACGGCCTGCGGCTCGGCGGCAAGCAGTTCCTCGCCCACTTTAGCCCCGGCCCGATCTGGCTGTCGTGGCTGCTGATCCCCATCGAGGTGATCGGCCTCTTCGCCCGCATCTTCGCCTTGATCGTGCGTCTCTGCGCCAACATGATCGCCGGCCACGTGTTGCTGGCGGTGCTGCTGAGCTTCATCTTCTCGGCGGCGGCGAAGGGGATCGCGAGCGGGCTCGGCGTCGCCGTGCCGGTGGTGCTGGGCAGCGTCGCGATCACTCTGCTGGAGATCTTCGTGGCCCTGCTGCAGGCTTTCATCTTTACGTTCTTGACGACCCTGTTCATCGGCCAGGCCGTGGTCTTCCACCACGACCATCACGAGGGAGCAGCGGCGCACTGATTGGAATTCGATTCGCCAACAGACCCTAGGAAAGGATCTTTTTCGATGAGCAAGAGAACAGCCAAGTTCGCGTTGACGATGATCGCTTTCGGCTTCGTGCTGATGTTCGCCTCGCTGCCGGCGCACGCGCAGGCGGAGCCGGCGGCGGCCGCCGCGCCGGCCGGCGGCGGCGAGCAGTCGTACTTCCTCACCACCGACGGCGCCCGCAAGCTGGGCGGCGCGATCGGCGCCGGTCTCGCCATCATCGGCGGCGCCGCCGGCATCGGCCGCATCGGCGGCAGCGCGGTCGAGTCGATGGCGCGCCAGCCGGAGGCTTCCGGCCAGATCAGCACGGCGATGATCATCACCGCGGCGCTGATCGAAGGCGCCACGCTGTTCGCCGTCGTCGTCGGCCTGCTGGCCTCGCTGTGAGGCGCCGATGATCAGGAGGGCACTGATCGCATTGGCAGGGCTGGCGGTGGCCGTGCCGGCCCTGGCCGCCGAAGCGGAGCACGAGGCGCCGAGCCTGTTCGCCGGCGACCTCGGCAACTCCTTCTGGACGGCGCTGATCTTCTTCGTCGTGCTGGTCGTCCTCGGCAAGTTCGCCTGGGGGCCGATCCTCAACACGCTGCAGACGCGCGAGAACTTCATCCGCGAGGCGCTGGAGAAGGCGAAGCGGGAGCGCGAGGAGGCCGAGGCGCGGCTGCGCGAGTACGAGGAGCGGCTGGCCGGAGCGCGCGCCGAGGCGTCCGCCATCGTCGACGAAGGCCGCCGCGACGCCGAGGTGGTGAAGCGGCGCATCGAGGAAGAGGCCAAGCGCCAGGCGGACCTGACCATCGAGCGCGCCAAGCGCGAGATCCAGATCGCCACCGACACCGCCACCAAGGAGCTCTATCAGCTCTCCGCCAGGCTGGCCACCCAGATGGCGGCGCGGGTCATCGGCCGCGAGCTCTCGGCGCAGGACCACGAGCGCCTGATCGCCGAAGGCATCGACGGGCTCGACGCGGCCGGGCGGAACTGAGCCATGGCGAAGGTGGACAACCGCGATTTCGCCGTCGGCCGCCTGTACGCCGAGGCGATGCTCGATCTCGCCGAGGAGCGCGGAGAGAGCGACGCGCTGCTCGAGGAGCTGCAGGATCTCGTCGGTTCTCTCGACCAGAGCCCGAAGCTCGAGCATTTCCTGGCGAGCCCCATGGTGGATGAAGAAGGCCGCGCCCGGGTGATCGAAGAGCTGTTCCGGGGCCGGGCGAGCGACCTGCTTGTCGACTCGCTGCAGGTGATCAACCGCAAAGGGCGGCTGGCCCAGCTCCGCGCCATCGCCGAAGCCTATCGCCGGGCGCATCGCGACCTGCGCGGCTTGGTGGACGTCCACGTCCGCACCGCCGTGCCGCTCTCCGCAGGCTTGCGCGGCCGGCTCGCGGACTCCATCGCCGCGTTCACCGGCAGGAAACCGACCTTGCTGGAGCAGGTCGATCCGTCGCTGATCGGCGGCATGGTCGTCGAGGTCGAGGGCAAGAAGATCGACGCCAGCGTGGCGTCCCGGCTGCGGGATTTGAGCGAGACGCTGCTGGCCCGCGCCTCGCGCGAGATTCATACGGGCAGGGCCTACGTTGCCGAGTCGTAGCCAAGGTAAGGAGCGTTCATGAGATTCAAAGTCGACGAGATCGCGTCGGTCATCGAAGAGGAAATCCGCAAGTACCGCACCGAGGTCGACCTCAGCGAGGTCGGCAAGGTGCTGGAAGTGGGCGACGGCATCGCCCGCATCTACGGCCTGACCGGCGCCATGGCGGGCGAGCGCCTGGAGTTCGCCAACGGCGCGCAGGGACAGGTGTTCAACCTGGAGGAAACCTCGGTGGGCGCCGTCGTGCTCGGCGACTACCTGGGCATCAAGGAGGGTGACGAGGTGCGCCGCTCCGGCGAGCTGCTCTCGGTACCCTGCGGCCCGGCGCTGATCGGCCGCGTCGTCGATCCGCTCGGCCGGCCGCTCGACGGCCTCGGCGTGATCGAGACGCCGCACCGCCGGCCGCTGGAGTTCAAGGCCCCCGGCATCGCCGAACGCCAGCCGGTCAACGAGCCGCTGCAGACCGGCGTCAAGGCCATCGACAGCATGATCCCCATCGGCCGCGGTCAGCGCGAGCTGATCATCGGCGACCGCAAGACGGGCAAGACGGCCATCGCCATCGACACCATCGTCAACCAGCGCGGCGGCGACGTGATCTGCGTCTACGTGGCCATCGGCCAGAAGGAGTCCACCGTCGTCGGCCTCGTCGACAAGCTGCGCGAGCTGGGCGCCATGGACTACACGATCGTCATCTCGGCCGGCTCGTCCGACCCGGCGCCGCTGCAGTACATCGCGCCCTACGCCGGCGCGGCGATGGCCGAGTACTTCATGTATCAGGAGGGCCGGGCGACGCTCTGCGTCTACGACGACCTGTCGAAGCAGGCGCAGTCCTACCGTCAGCTCTCGCTGCTGCTGCGCCGGCCGCCGGGCCGCGAGGCCTACCCGGGCGACGTGTTCTATCTCCACTCGCGCCTGCTGGAGCGCAGCGTCAAGCTGCGCGACGAGTACGCGATCGTCCCCAAGGACACGCCCGCCGACAGCCGCGACCGCTGCGCGGCGCGCAAGCATCCCGAGGGGCTCGCGGCCAACGAAGAGCACCGGCCGGACGACGTCAACGGCATCTATCACCGGCCGCACGGGCGCAAGAAGGCGGAAGCCTGGCTGGCCAGCCTGCCGGACGCCGGCCAATTCCGGGTGCACAGGTTCCCGGACAGCGGCGGCTCGATGACGGCGCTGCCGGTCATCGAGACGCTGGAAGGCGAGGTCTCGGCCTACATCCCGACCAACGTCATCTCGATCACCGACGGCCAGATCTATCTCGAGCCCGACCTCTTCTTCGCCGGCGTGCGGCCGGCGGTCAACGTCGGCATCAGCGTCTCGCGCGTCGGCGGCAACGCCCAGCGCAAGTCGATGAAGAAGGTGGCCGGCTCGCTGCGCCTCGACCTCGCGGCGTTCCGCGATCTGGAGGCCTTCGCACAGCTCGGCACCGAGCTCGACACCGCGACGCAGCACCAGCTCGACCGCGGTTTGCGGATGGTGGAGCTCTTGAAGCAACCGCAGTACCAGCCCTACAACGTCAACGAGCAGGTGCTGTCGATCTTCGCCGGCACCCGCGGCTTTCTCGACGACGTACCGGCGCGCGAGGTGCCGCGGTTCGAGGCGGCGATGCTCAAGCACTTCCGCGACGAGCATCCCGAGATCCTCGAGGAGCTGGAGGGCAAACGCGACCTTCCCGACGCGCTCGCCGAGAGGATCGGCCAAGTGATCCGCGACTTCAAGACGCACGCTTCCCGCGAGGCTGCCGCCTAGAAAGGTCCAGGAATGGCGAACCGGCGAGTCCTCGTCAAGCGCCGCAAATCGGTGCGCAACATCCGCAAGATCACGCGCACCATGCAGCTCATCGCGACCGCCCGCTTCCAGGCGGCGTACAACCGCGCCGTGGCGACCCGGCCGTACACCGAGAAGCTCGCCGAGCTGGTGGCCGACCTCTCGCGCGCCGCCGGCGACGTCGACCATCCGCTGCTCAAGACGCACGACGAGGCGCCGCGCTCCGCGGTGGTCGTGCTCACCAGCGACCGCGGGCTCGCCGGCGGCTACAACGCCAACGTGCTGCGCACGGCGCTCGGCCATCTCGAGGAGCAGGAGGGGCGGGGAACCGCGGCCGACGTCCACATGGTGGGCAAGAAAGGGATCGCCTATTTCCGCTTCCTGCGCCGGGCGGTCGCCGAGCAGACCTCCGGGGTCGGCGACAAGCCGCGCTTCGAGCAGGTCGAGCCGATCGCCAACGCGCTGATGGACCGCTTCATGCGCGGCGAGATCGCCTCCGCGCACGTCGCCTATATGAAGTTCCTCTCCGCCGGCCAGCAGCGGCCGGTGGTCGTTCAGCTCCTGCCGCTCAAGCCCGAAGCCGGCGCGGCAGGAGAGGCCAAGGCCAAGCCCGTGGAGTACGAATTCTCGCCGGAGCCGCGGCAGCTCCTCGACGAGCTGCTGCCGGCAACGGTGCGGGCGCGGCTGTTCCAAGCCTTCAACGACGCCGCGGTCTCCGAGCAGGTCGCCCGCATGGTCGCCATGAAGGCGGCGACGGACGCCGCGGGCGACATGATCAAGGCGCTGACCCGGGAGTACAACCGCGCCCGCCAGACGCAGATCACGATGGAGCTGTTGGATATCGTCGGCGGAGCGAACGCACTGAGTTAATTGGAGTCTCCTATGGAAAATGGCAACTACGGCAAAGTGACGCAGGTCATCGGCTCGACGCTCGACGCCGAGTTCTCCGAGAACCAGCTTCCCGGCATCTACAACGCCTTGCGGGTCGAGGTGGCGCGGACGGTGCTCGGCGAAACGAGCCAGGACACGCTCTGGTGCGAGGTGGCCCAGCATCTCGGCGGCGGACGCGTGCGCGCCGTCGCCCTCGGCTCGACGGACGGCCTGCAGCGCGGCGTCGACATCCTCGACACGGGTGCGCCGGTCACAGTCCCCGTCGGGACGGAGACGCTGGGCCGGGTCTTCAACCTGGTCGGCGAGACGATCGACGGCCTGGGACCGATCACCGCCACGGATCGCCGGCCCATCCACCACGAGCCGCCGGAGCTCGACGAGCTCTCCTCGAAGACCGAGCTGTTCGAGACCGGCATCAAGGTCATCGATCTGCTCTGCCCGCTGGTGCGCGGCGGCAAGGCCGGCCTCTTCGGCGGCGCCGGCGTCGGCAAGACGGTCATCATCCAGGAGCTGATCGCCCGCCTGGCGCGCTTCCACAGCGGCTACTCCTGCTTCGCCGGCGTCGGCGAGCGCACGCGCGAGGGCAACGACCTGTGGCTGGAGATGCAGGAAGCCAAGATCGGCGACACCGGCAAGCGGGTGCTCGATCAGACCGTCATGGTCTTCGGCCAGATGAACGAGCCGCCCGGCGCCCGCCTGCGCGTCGCCCTCTCGGCGCTGACCATGGCCGAGTATTTCCGCGATCAGACGGGAGTCGACACGCTGCTGTTCATCGACAATATCTTCCGCTTCTCGCAGGCGGGCTCCGAGGTGTCGGCGCTGCTCGGCCGCATGCCCTCCGCCGTGGGCTACCAGCCGACGCTGGGCACCGAGATGGGCGAGCTGCAGGAGCGCATCACGTCCACCAGCCGCGGCGCCGTGACCTCCATCCAGGCGATCTACGTGCCCGCCGACGACTACACCGATCCGGCGCCGGCGACGGCGTTCACCCACCTCGACAGCACGGTGAACCTGGAGCGGAGCATCTCGGAGAAGGGCATCTACCCGGCCGTCGATCCGCTCGCCTCCAGCAGCCGCATCATCGCCCCCGAGTACATCGGCGAGCGCCACTACCGCGTCGCCCGCCGCGTGCAACAGATCCTGCAGCGCTACAAAGACCTGCAGGACATCATCGCCATTCTCGGCGTCGACGAGCTGTCGGAAGAGGACAAGGTCATCGTCCGCCGGGCGCGCAAGATCGAGCGTTTCCTCTCGCAGCCGTTCTACGTCGCCGAGACGTTCACCGGCTTCGCGGGCAACTACACCTCGCGCGAGGACACGATCCGCTCCTTCGATGAGCTGTGCGAAGGCAAGTGGGACCACCTCCCGGATCAGGCGTTCATGTACGTCGGCGCCATCGAGGAGGCGGAGGCCAAGGCGAAGAAACTGGCGGAAGGATAATCCCGCGATGGCGAAGAACACCTTCCACTGCAGCGTCATCACGCCGGAGCGCGCGGTGCTCGAGACCGAGGCCACCTTCGTCGCCTTTCCGGCACACGACGGCGAGGTCGGTATCCTTCACGACCGCGCGCCGCTCCTCTACCGCATGGGCATCGGCGAGCTGCGGGTGGAATCCCACGAGGGCAACCACGTGCTGTTCGTCGCCGGTGGCTTCGCTCAGATGGTGGAGAACCGGCTGACGCTCCTGACCGAGCAGGCGAAACGGATCGACGAGATCGATCCCGCCGCCGTCGAACGGGCGCTCGCCCATGCGCATGAGATGCCGATGGTGAGCGAGGCCGACTTCGCCGCGCGCCAGAAGGCGGTCAGGAGCGCCGAAGTGCAGCGCCACCTGCTCGCCAAGCACGCCGCCTGAGCCAGGGGCGCGTATGCCCTCCGAATACGAGCCGCTCTTCGATCCCGCCCCGACCGGCGCCGACGACCTCGAGCCGGTGCGGGACCGCTTTCGCGCCGCCAGCCGTCCTTTTCTGCGTTCTCCTTGGTCGTGGTTCACCTGGGCCGCGCTGCTGCCCGCCGCGGCGTTCGCCACTCCGCTGGCGTTTCGGCTCGGCGGCGCTTCCGGCGTCCTCTTCCTCTGGTCGGGAGTGATCCTGCTCGGCGGTGCCGTCGAGATGCTGGCCATCCGGCGCTCCGGCCACAAAGGTAGCGGCGGCACGCTCGCGGCGTGGGTGCTGCGTCTGCAGGGCAACCTGTCGCTGGTCGCGCTCGTCTTATCGGTGCTGCTCGTCTGGCAGGATCTCGCCTGGGCGCTCCCGGGACTCTGGCTGCTCCTTCTCGGCCATTCCTTCTATATGCTCGGCGGCCTCGCCTTCCCGCCCCTCCGCGCCTGCGGCATCCTCTATCAGCTCGGCGGTCTCGCCGCGCTCTGGCCCGGCGGCTCGCCGCTCGCCGTCTTCGCGCTGGCCACCGCGGCCGGGAACGTGTGGATGGGGATCGGGGTGTGGCGGGAGCGGACCGCGTAGCGCCTGTCCGCCGAGCGCCCGTGATCTAGCGCCCGCCGAGCGGCGGGTACATCGCCGGTGGGCGGTCGAAGTCGACCTGCTCGACGTCGGTCCAGGGCACGTACTCGGGGCGCTTACGGCCGTCGACGAAGATCAGCATGCCGGCATTCCCCTCGCCGAGGTCGCCGGTGCGCTCGAGCTGCAGCTCCTCGCCGTCATGGAGGGTCACCCTGGCGCGCTGGGCGCCGCGCTCTTCGCGGCCGGGGAGCACGATCGAGGCGATCAGGCCGAAGGGGATGGTG
>DASYTJ010000023.1:0-20645 GCA_036002325.1 Thermoanaerobaculia bacterium
GCTCTGGCAAAGGCGGCCAGCAGTAGTTCGGCGCTTAGGACGCGCTTGGCAAGAGAGCGGAACGTTCTCGTCTTGACGGAGATCTGTGATTCACTTGCATTGCTGCGAGACGAAAGAAGCCTGCAACAACTTCGCCGGCTGGCTGAGGAGCATAAGTCACCTCTGGTGAGAAGCTACGCACTTATGGCCATCGCAGATATTTCCGGGGAAAAATCGATCCCGTACTTGAAGGAGCGGCGACGCAGAGATCGGAGTCGGCGGATAAGGGCTACGCTAGATTGTACTCTTTTCGCTAAGGGTGCTGATGAGGTGCTTTCCGATCTCTTGGGTGATCTTCGATCGCCAGATTTCAAGGTGAGGAATTTGGTGGCCAATTTGCTGTACCATTATGCGCCGCGTAGAAGGCGCAGTGACATTCTCGCCGCCCTTCGCGAGGCAGCAGCCAACGAGCCTTTCCAGGGTGTTCGCGGAGACATGGAGCGCGCTATTGAAGAGCTCTCCGGATCATCCGAAAGATAAGTTAAACCTATGACTCATCATAGCATCCCGGGTCTCATAGTGATCTGTGTCTTGCTGTTCGGGAGCTCAGTTGTCGTAACGGCTGACAGAGCAACCCTGACCGAGCACTGGAGCGAGACGCTGTTCAGGCGGTCATCGATATCGACGGGGTTCCAAAGGAACCTTGCTGATGAAACCACCTCAGGAGCCTGCGCTGGCACTGGCGATTCTCGATGCTGTGCGGAACTGGAGATTCAAGCCCGCGACGTTGGGAGGGGGAACCAGTGCCTGTTATCTATTGGCTAACTGTGAACTTCGATATCCGGTAGCTGAGGAGGGCGTGGACGTTTACCGCTGCTGAAGGGAATGGCGAGCGTTATCGTCATTCTCAAGTTCGCGATTCAGGGACTTCTCCGCCTACGGCACGAACATCTCGGGCTCGAAGCGCAGTCCAGGCTGCCAGGGCAGCCGCTCGAGGAACGTCCGGACCCGCTCGATCATCGACACGGTGACGGCCTTCCTGCGGCAGGCCTCCTGAACGAACTGCAGCGCCTTGGCCGCCTCCAACTGCACGCCTAGGTCCTCGAAGACCGCGTGCATCTCCTCGGCTAGCTCCCGCACCTCGTCAACTCGGCCCTGCCGTAGCCAGACCGCGGCGAGTTCCAAACCCATCACGGCAGCGTCGTACATCTGTCCACGACGTAGAAAGTCATTGCGCACCTCACTGAACGCATGGGCAGCCCGCGCCAATCGGCCGAGGCCGGCGTGAATCTTTCCTTCGACTGCTCGTAGCCTAAGAAGATTGATCGGCTCTTCTGCGAAGGCTTCCCGCAATCCGCTCTGTAAGAGAAGGCGGCTTGCCTGCTGGTACTCGCCGCTATCCGCAAGAGCGTCTAGGAGCGCTTGCTGTCCGATGTTGACGAGTTGAGGGTCGCGTTGGCGATCCAGAAGTCCCAATCCTGTCTGGATTAGCCGAACGGCTTCACGCGCGTGACCATGGCAACGTGTGTTGATGCCCTTGGAGATCAAAGCACGTCCCGCAAGGTGGGGCTCGCCGGCATCCATATAAAGGCTGTGAGCTTGGTCGAGCAGTGCAAGGGCTTCTTCGAGTCGCCGTTGGGCACTTCGGAGAGAGGCCACCAGGTCGAGGATTCGGGCGTGCAAAAGCGGGTCTCCCGTTCCCTCCTCTAGGAACTGCTGCGCTTCCCCGAATGCTGCATCAGCTTCTGAGAACCGGTCATTGACGCGGTAAGCATTGCCCAACTCGGCGAATGCGCGAGCCCTAAGGTCTCCGAGAAAACCGGGCCAAGGGTATTTCTCCTGCCGGATATGCTTGGCCACACCTGCGGCGCTCTCAGCCAAGTTCAACATTCTTTTGGGATCACTGAACCGCGCCTCGTAGCTCTTCCGCAACAGGGCTTCGCAAAGGGGCCATCCGTGAAGCGCCTGTGCCTGCCGCGCCGGGAACCGTGGGTCTTCGAGCCCCGCCGGAGATTGATCGAGAAGGTCAAGAGCTCGCCGGAGCCTAGCCGTCTCCTTCCGCCAGCGTTTTGCCAAGTCCCGCGCAGCCCTGCCGACGCGGACTAGGGCTTCATCATACTCGTCCTCTTGTACCGGTTCTGCTGCTGTCCACGGTTCCTCCCCGAGAAACGGCTCGGCCAGGGTCCTCATCCGTCGCTGACAAAGGACGCAGCCGCTGAGCAGGTGGTGGACGATTCGGCGGCGGTCGACCGCATCCGACCGACCGGTGAGGAAGTCCTCGATCTCGCCCTTCCCGAGGTGAATCATCGGAAAAACGTCTCCCAGAAAAAAGAAATCACACCAGCGCTACAGAATTGTCTCATAAAGACACGACCAGAGAAACCCGGGAACGGTCAGTCCGCCGTTCCCGGAAGCCTCCCTGGCACCGTTTAGCCCCGAGATCTGGAAGTGCTTGCCGTAGGCTTGACTCGAGTACCTCTGGCTGGCTCCCCCTCTTGCCTTCCTCCCTTCTTGGGACAGCCGTTGGGATCAACGCTCGTGGTCTGATCGCATTTCATGCTTACCGGCGAGACTGCGAGCCAGAGACTGGAGAAAACCCTTGGCAGGCAGCCGCTGAGCGGCTCCCTCGTCTCACTCCAGGAGTCCCATCCCGCAGCTCCAGCCGGGGCAACCGCTGCCATTGCGAGCGCCGCCGCCATCAAGACAACTCCAACGCGTTTTTTTCCTCCTCGCAGCAACATGTCCATCCCTCCTTGTTTCCCCGTGACGCGTGCCGGTCCGGTATTGGCCGGACGGCCACGGAATCGCCGATTCGGCGGTCCTTTAGTTTGCCTCTAAGTTGCGTTCTCCGGCGCAATTTGTTGTCCAGGAGTCAAACAAGCTCGGGCGGGGCCTCTGCCGTCCGTTGGCGCCTTGAGACCCCTGTCCCGAGCGAAGGCCTACATTCCGGAGACCCGGGAGAAGTTGACGCTCAGACAACACAGAAAGTCCAGAGCGGCGTCATTTGTGGTTAAACTAAACGATTCAGATGTTCAGGCTACAATCCTCTTGTTATCGCTTGACAGCATCCTGGAATGACGCCCATGATGCTGCATATGGATGCTCGTTCTACAGTGCCGGAGCCGGCCGGCGATCCTTTGGGGGAGTTCTCGCGGACGTTCAGTTCTCGATTGACGCAACTTCGGGGCCGAAGGGGATGGAAGCAGCGGGAGCTCTCCCGCCGGGCCGAGATCGATCCGGGACGGCTGTCGAAGCTGGAGCGGGGCGTGGCGCGGGTCAGCGTTCCCGAGCTGATCCGTCTCTCCATGGCCCTGGGATCCGGCCTCGATGAGCTCGTTTTCGGCGCTCCTACACGGCTCGAGGGGGAGTGGCAACGGCTCCTGCGGGAACTCGAGAGGGCGGGCGGCCCGCGGGCTCTGGACTGTGCGACGAGGCTGCTGCAAGCCCTCGTCCAGGGATATCAGGCTCCGTCCGCGGTGTCCTTGGAGAGGACGTATGAGATGGAGGAGAGCCATGAGCCCCGCTGACCCTTCCCACCCCGATGCGGAACAACTGGAGCGTTTCATCCTCGGCGAGCAGCCGCGGTCCGAAGTGGCGGTGGTCGTCCGGCACATGTTGACCGGCTGTCCGCTCTGTCTGGAGGTGACCCGCCGGTTGTGGAGCCTCGCCGACCGGGCGCCGCGCGGTCTGCTGGCACTGGTGGGAGGAAGGGAGACGTCTTTCGTGGCCACGGCCGGCGACAGCCGCCAGCGGGGTGTCCTATGAAGACGACCGGCGCCGTGACCGAAGTCGAAGCCGCCGCGCAGGCCGAGCTGCGCACCCTCGTCGAGGAATTGGAGGCCGTCCGCGTCCGTCTCGAGAAGGTGCACGCCCGTCTCCCTGTGGCAGCGGAGGAGACCGCGATGCTCCTGGGCGAGAAGGAAATGGACGTATCCACCGAGGTGCGCTCGGTCATCGAGTGCATCCTGAACGATCGGATCGAGCCGGCCATCCGTGATCTCGCCGCGGCTGCCTCGTATCGGCCTCAGGAGAAGGCGCGGCGGCAGCGGATGTCAACGAATTGAAGTGATCATTCGTATGCGGCTCGCAGCCGCCGCCGCACCTCGAACAGCACCAGCGCCGCCGCCACGGTGGCGTTGAGGGACTCCACCCCAGGTTCCATCGGAATCGTCAGCTGAAGGTCGATCCTGGCCAACAGGGCGGGGGAGAGGCCGGGGCCTTCGGAACCGACGGCGAGGAGGAGGGTGCCTTCCAGAGGAGCACGATAGAGATCCTCGCCGCCGCGAGGGACGAGGGCCGCCCAGTGGGGCTGGGCGGAGGCGAGGTGGCGGTCGAGGGCGTCCGGTTCGGCCTCCATGGCGACCGGCAGGCGGAGCAGGCTGCCGGCCGAGGCGCGGAGGGCCCGGGGATGGTTGGGATGGGCGCAGCCGGGGGAGAGGGCGAGGCCGGCGGCTCCGGCCGCCTCGGCGACCCGTGCGAGAGCGCCGAGGTTGCCGGGGTCCTGGAGGCCATCCAGATAGAGGTAGGGCCGCCCGGGCCGGACGGGCAGGGCCTCGACTCCGCGGCGGGGGAGGCGGGCCACGGCGAGGATGCCGCGGGGCGAATCCGCGTCGGTCAGATCCTCCAGCAGATCCGGGCTCACCGGGAGCGGCTCGACGGGAAACGAGGGAGCCAGCCGGCGTCCTTCGGCCGAATCGAGGAAGGCAGGAGTCACCATGATCTCTTCCAGTGGCAAGCCGGCGGCCAGGGCTTCCCCGACCAGATGGGGGCCTTCGAGCAGCGCCTGCTCGCCTTTACTTCGCCGGAGCCGCCGAATATCCTTGAGCCTTTGATTTTGGCGACTGATGATCATGAGCATGGATCTTAAGTACTTCTGGCAGCGGCTCCAAACGGGCGTCGAGGTGGCAGTGGCGGGGCACACGCCGGACAAGCTCCTCGGCGTGCGCGACGGCTTTCTCCGCTTCTTCCACGACGGTCTGGACCGGACGGTCTCGGTGGCCGTGGTGCCGCAGTCGGTGGAGGAGGAGCCGGTGGGGCTCCTGGTCTCCGACGAGGAGGTGGTGAGGCAGGCCCGCAAGGGCGTGATGGAGCTCGAGAAGCGCCTGGGCAACACCTACCACTTCTATATCGCCAATGAAGGCGGCATCGAGTCGCTGGAGGTGGACGGCAAGCAGAGCTACCTGATCCGCAACTGGACGGTGATGCGCAGCCCCCTCGGGGAGGCCTGGGGCTCGAGCGGCGCCATCCAGCTCCCGGACCGCCTCGTCGCCGGCCTCGACAGCGCCCAGATCCCCTTCGCCATCCCCGGCACCCGCCGCGCCGGCGGCATCACCAGCTCGCTGACCAGCGGGGTCGAGACCCGGCGCAAGAACATCGCCCTGTCCACGTTCCACGCCCTGGCGACACTCTTCTATGGCGTGATGGAGAGCCGGCCGATCCGGTAGCTGGCGTTGACCGGTTTTTCACCGATTTGGTAGCATTCACCTTCAAGTCGATTCGAGAGATCCTCTCTCCTTCCTTGCCGAGCGCCGGCCCCGACAAGGTGCGCAGGTCTGATCGTCTAAGCTAGAGGTGCGAACGATGAGCGAACGAGATATCCACCTGTTCACGTCGGAGTCGGTGACCGAGGGTCACCCGGACAAGGTGGCGGACCAGATTTCCGACGCCGTTCTCGACGAGGTGCTCCGCCAGGATACGACCGGCCGCGTGGCGTGCGAGACGTTGGTGACGACGGACCTGATCGTCCTCTCGGGCGAGATCACCACCACCGCGCAGGCCGATTTCGTGGGCCTGGCCCGCCAGGTGGTCGAGGAGATCGGGTACGACCGCAGCGATCTGGGCTTCGACGGCAAGTCCTGCAAGGTGCTGCTGACGATCAACCGGCAGTCGCCCGACATCGCCCAGGGGGTGGACACCGGCGGCGCGGGAGACCAGGGGCTGATGTTCGGCTTCGCCTGCCGCGAGACGCCGGAGCTGATGCCGTTGCCGATCGCGCTGGCCCACCGGCTGACCCGCCGGCTGGCGGCGGCCCGGCGGTCCGGCGAGGTCCCCTGGCTGCGGCCGGACGGCAAGAGCCAGGTGACGGTCGAGTACGAGGGAAACCGGCCGGTGCGGGTGCGCACGGTGGTCATCTCGACGCAGCACGATCCCGCCGTCTCGAACGAGGAGATCCGCAAGGCCGTCACGGAGAAGATCGTCAAGACCGAGATCCCCGCCGAGCTCCTGGACGACCGCACCATCTATCACATCAATCCCACGGGGCGTTTCGTGGTGGGCGGCCCCCATGGCGACTGCGGGTTGACCGGCCGCAAGATCATCGTCGACACCTACGGCGGCTATGGCCGTCACGGCGGCGGCGCGTTCTCGGGCAAGGATCCGACCAAGGTGGACCGCTCGGCCTGCTACATGGCGCGCCACGTGGCCAAGAACCTGGTGGCGGCGGGCCTCGCCGAGCGCGTGGAGGTGCAGCTCGCCTACGCCATCGGCGTCGCCGACCCGGTCTCGGTGCGGGTGGACAGCTTCGGCACGGGAGTCATCGGCGACCGCCAGATGGAGCGCTTGGTGCGCGAGCATTTCCCGCTGGCGCCGCGGGGGATCATGGAGGATCTCGACCTGCGGCGGCCGATCTACCGCAAGACGGCGGCCTACGGCCACTTCGGCCGCGAGGAACCCGAGTTCCGCTGGGAGAGCACCCATCGCGCCGCCGACCTGCGCGCGGCGGCCGGGCTCGAGCTGGCCGTTTCCGCCTAGCCCTCACCTCCCCGGCCCTCCTCTCCCGCCCCCTCCCTCCCACCTCACCGGGAGAGGAGGGAGAACAGCAGAAAATTTGTTTTTCAGGGCGTCGTTTTCCTCTCTCCCGGTGAGGGTGGGAGGGAGGGGTCGGGAGAGGGGCCAGGGGTGAGGGTTTGCTCCCACGCCTTCCCGTACTTCAGCACGTCGTGCTTCAGCAGGTCGAACTCCCCCTGGCGCGGCGCCGCGTGAGCGTCGCGGTAGACCGTGTCGCACTTGTAGCAGACCACGGCGTCGCGCAGCCGACGGTAGAGCCAGAGGTCGATCAGGCTGCAGGCGATCAGCGAGAGGCCGAACGTCCAGGGCACGAGGATCGCGCCGAAGACGACGAGGCCGCATCCCAGGGCGCGGTTGAAGTCGCGCTGGCGGTAGAGATGCCGGCAGCCGCAGAGAGGGCAGATGTCCACGCCGGCGGCGGGCCCATCGCTCCAGCCCTCCGGCGCGACGGCGCGGGCCTTGCCGCAGCCCGGGCAGGCCAGCTCTGACATCTGCGGGGAGAGGGTGGCGCGGAAGGGGAGGCCGCACTCGCGGCACTGCGTACGGATACGCATCCGAAGCTAGACCGGCACGCCGGTCGTCACGCTGAGGTAGTATGCCGTCAGCTCGCCGATGAAGGCGCCGACCACCAGGACGTAGAGGATGCCGGTCGCCGACTGATTGGAGCGCTGACGGGCGCAGTGCAGCGCCATGCCGGCGAGCGCCAAGGGGATCGCCAGCCCCCAGAGCAGACGGAACCAGAAGAACATCCCCTGCCCCTCGAAACCGGCGAGCAGCCGCAGGGGATGAGGCTCCACCAGCTCGTCGACGCGGGAGGCCACGGCCAGGCTCGCTCCCACGGCGAGCAGGCGGAGGAGGACGGCAGCCACCAGGACCCGGCAGAAGACCGTCAGGTGCCGGAACGTGAGCTTCGGCGCCACCAGGTACCAGTGGCCGAGGAGCATGGTGATGAGCGACCAGCCGAGGAGCAGCGCCGAAGCGAGGAGGCCGGCCGCCAGCAGCGCGCCGCGGTGGGGCAGGGGTGTGAGCGAGGGGACGAGGTGAGGGCCGGAGAGCAGCAGGGCGGCCGCACAGCCGGCCGCGGCCAGCGTCAGCGGCCAGCGGCAGAGGTCCCAGCGCTCGCGCCAGATCGCGGCATAATAGAGGAAGCTTCCGGCAAGGCCTGCGGCCAGCGCCGTAACGCCGGACGCCGGACGGTCGCCAAACGGATGAAAGGGGTGCAGCGTCACGACCGCCGCTGCGAGCGACAGCAGCCCGAGGACCACCAGCGCGTTCATCTGGAAATAGCCGCGCCCCAGATCCTCTTCGGGAATCCAGTAGAGCGTGGAGAGGGAGCCCAGGCTGGTCGCCAGCAGGAACAGGAAGAAGACGCCCATCGCGGCGCGGATCTTACCAGTCCGGGTTGCGGGCTTCCGGGGGAATGGCAGGGGTGTGGCACGGTGTTCCAAAAGTGCGTCAGGGACCCCCGTTCATCTGGACAGGGGGCGAACAGGGTGTTAGCCTACCTTCCTGTCGACGGCAGACATCGCGTTTATGGCAACTCTCGACCATCCTGAACTGCGGGAATCTCTCAACATTCTCCTGAAGAACGCCCGGCCGCGGCTGGAGCGCGTTCTCAGGAACTTCGAGATTCCGCCCGAGGACGCTGAAGACATCCTTCAGGACTCGCAGCTCACGCTCCTCTACAAGTGGGACAAGATCCGGAGCCCCGAGAGCTGGCTGATCGGCACCGTCAAGAAAAAGTGCATCATGTACTGGCGGAAGCGCCGGGGGAGCCTCTGCGAGGCGGTCGATACGGCGATCCTGGATCTGCTCGCGGTGCCGCAGGCGCCGGATCAGGAGAGAGCGGAGCTGACCTGCGACCTCAACCGGGTGCTGTCACGCCTCTCCACGCGCTGCCGCTCGCTCCTCAAGCTGCGGTACGGCCTCGGCTATGGCCCCACCGAGGTGGCCGAGCAGATGGGCTACAGGACCTCCAGCATCCGCAAAGTCACCAACCGTTGCCTGGCAGCCCTCACCCGGCAGTTGCTGGCCGTGGGCTTCGATCGCCAGCCCGAGGGCGAACCCCAGGATGGATAAGCACCCGGAGCTCTCGCTGCTCTCCGATTTCAGCCGCGGCAGGCTCTCCCGGCGGCGCAACCGTGAGATCGTCCGGCACCTGCTGGCGCAATGCGAGAGCTGCTGTCGCGAGGTCGCTTCGCGCTGTTTCCCGACTCTCCGCTTGTGGAAGGCGGCAGGCGAGCCGCCTGCCGACTATGGATCGGCCTTCGAGCTGGCCTGGCAGGAAACCGCGCGCCGGCAGTCGGCCCTGGTTTCCGAGAGAGCCGAAGCGCCGGAGCTGCTGCGTGAGCTTCTGGCCCAGCCGGCGGACCGCCAGAAGCATCTGGCGGTCAACAGCCTCCGGCACCGCACCTGGGGTTTTTGCGAGCTGCTCCTGGATGGCGCTCGTGAGTGGGGATTCCAGGAACCGGTCCGGGCCGTGGACCTCTCTCGCCTTGGAGTCGAGATCGCCGAGCGTCTTGACGCAGCCACCTATGGCGAGGCGAGGGTCAACGATCTCAAGGCGCGAGCCTGGGCAGGCCTGGGCAACGCGCAGCGCATCTGCTCGGAGTTCCGGCAGGCCGAAGAAGCCTTCGTCCGGGCCGAGCGGCTGCTGAAGAAGGGCACGGGGGATCCTCTGGAGAAGGCGCAGCTCCTCCTGCTCAAGTCCTCGCTGCGCGGACATCAGCACCGTTTCCGGGAAGCGTTCCGGCTGCTCGACCGGGTGGCCGCCATCGGCCGCAAGGGCGGGGACGGCCAGCTCTGCGGCAAGGCTTCGGTCATGAGAGGCTTCCTGGTGGGGCTGGCCAACAACCCGGAGGCCGCCATCGTCCACATCGCGGCGGGTCTGCGCCAGATCGATCCGTCCGCGGATCCCCGTCTCTACATGGTGGCCCAGCACAATCTGATCCTGTATCTGACGGAGGGCGGACGCTACGAGGAAGGTATGAAGCTGCTCGAGACCGCACGTCCGCTCTACCATCAGGTGGGGGACCAGATGGGCCTGCTCCGCCTGCGCTGGCTGGAGGGAAGGATCGGGATCGCTCTCGGCCATTTCGCAGCGGCGGAAGCCGTCCTGCGCGAGGTGCGCGAGAAACTGATCGAGCGCGAGTTGGGGTTCGAGGCGGCTCTCCTCTCGCTCGATCTGGCCCACCTGTATACTTCCCAGGGCCGGAGCGCCGAAGTGCTTCGCCTGGCGCAAGAGATGATCCCGATGTTCCGGTTTCAAGACCTCCACCGGGAGGCGATCGCCGCGCTGCTGGTCTTTCGCAAGGCGGCGGAGATGGAGCGTGCCACCCAGGGTCTCATCCGGGACGTCAGCACCTATCTCCAGGAATCCCGCTCGGCCCGGGGGCTGCGCTTCCGCGAGCCCCGCTGACGCCCCTTTTCCCCTCATCCGCCAGTCTTCAGCCTGCTGTCCGCCGGTAGGGCGGCCCTCTCCGCTGGACACGGTTGAGAGGTACTGCTAATCTTAAGTCGTAGATACATTTCGATATGATGAACTCTTGCCCCGGAGCTGTAGCTCGGTCAGGGCGGGAGCGACTTCCCATTCCAAATGTCCCTGGGAGCTCCCCAGCGGTAACTGTACTTAAGAGCCCCTGACGCCGCTGGCGATCCTGCCAGCCCGGCGCCTTTAAAGGAGATGGTATGTTCGGTACGAAGCTTCGTCGCGCCCTTGCCTCGGTCGTCCTGGTATCCGCCGTCCTGCTGCTGCCGGTTGGGACGGCGGGCGCTGCGCCCCGTGAGGGCATCGAGCGGGAGGGCGGCCGTTCCTTCCGCGGAATCGTCGCCCACTGGGAGCACCTGGCGTGGAGCTTCTTGGCCAGCCTGCTGGAAAAGGACCGCTCTTCACTGAATCCGGATGGGCTGCACCAGAGCTCGGACGACGGCCACTAAGTCTCTCGGCAGCCTCTTCTGAAGCCCCCCGGCGACCTGGTCGCGGGCGGGGATGGCTGGACTTTCGTCCAGAAGGGTGCTAGTGTGTCATGAAATTTGAAGAGACGTTCTGCAGCGTAGATGAGTGCACTGGACCAGCCGCGAGTCGAAGACTCCGTCGTGATTTTGCTGAGGCGGCTCCACCCTCGCCTCAAGGCGTTGCTTGCGCAATACAGGATTCCCCACCCGGATACGGAGGACCTTCTGCAGCAAGCCCTGCTGGCGCTGGTGTATCAGCATCCGAACATCCAGCACCCGGAGGCATGGCTGATGGGGACCCTCCGGAACAAGTGCCGCTTGTACTGGCGGGAGCGGCGGCGCAAGCTCTACGAGACGGTCGATGGGGCCCTCCTGGAAGGGCTGGCCGGGCCTCAGGCTCCCGGACAGGAGGAGACCGAGCTCCGTCACGACCTGGCCAACGCTCTCGAGCGTCTGCCGGAGCATTGCCGCTCGCTGTTGTCGCTCCGCTTCAGCCAGGGATACGAGGTTCCCGAGCTGGCGGAGCGGCTG
The DNA here is from genome assembly GCA_036002325.1 of Thermoanaerobaculia bacterium. Classification (GTDB taxonomy): domain Bacteria; phylum Acidobacteriota; class Thermoanaerobaculia; order Multivoradales; family UBA5704; genus DATARR01. The sequence continues at coordinate 11,251 of DASYTJ010000023.1, forward strand.
GGTTACAGGCCGTCCAGCATCAACAAGACCACGACGCGGTGCATCGCCGCATTGGCGCGATACATGGTCTATCTCGGGCCAGGCGGGAAAAAGGCGGAACATGACTGAGATCCATCCGACACCGGAAGCTCTCGAGCAGTTCCTGTTGGGCCAGCTCGCCACGCCGGAGATGCGAGAGATCGCGCGGCACCTGCTGACCGGCTGCCAGCGATGCCACGAGGTCACGGCCACTCTGTGGGAACCGACTGATCGCGAGGAGGAGCTCTCCCTGGCTGAGGATGTGGAAGCCGTGCGCGAGGAGCCTCGCGACCGTTACGATGAGGTGCTGGACCGTGTCTTCCAGAAAGTGCTTGCCGCCGAGACGGTGGTCGCGGAACAGCGGGCCGCTGGCCGCAAGCTCTTCGCGGAGTTGATGCAGATTTCCGCCGAGCGCCGGCATCTCTTGCTGAGCAACAGCCAGCGTTTCAAGAGCTGGATGCTGTGCGAGTGCCTGATCGAGGAGAGCCTTGCCGCCGGTTTCGAGGAGCCCCGCAGGGCGGTGGAGATCGCCAAGCTGGCGACGCTGGCGGCGGACCGTCTGCAGCCGGAAGACGGCCCGAGTGTGGAAGCCCTCACCGGTCTACGGGCCCGGGCCTGGGCCCATCTGGGCAACGCCTACAGGATCCTCTTCGATCTCGCCAGCTCGGAGCAAGCCCATGCCGTTGCCGAGGCCTTGGTGGAGGAGGGGCCCGTGGCCCTGCTCGACCGGGCGCGTGTGCTCGTCCTGCTGGCCTCGCTGCGGCTGGATCAGCGCCGGTTTCCCGAAGCCCTCCAGCTCTTCGACCGCGGCGCCTACATCTACAAGAAGTTGGGACAATGGCACCTGCTCGGGCGCACGCTCATCCAGAAATCGCTGGTCTGCAATGAGACGGGAGACAGCGACAGCGAGATGACCCTGCTGCGGCGGGCGCTCGATCTGATCGATCCGCAAGCGGAGCCGCGCGTGTTCCTCTCGGCCCGGCACCAACTGATCAAGGCGCTGCACGAGGGCGGCCGGTCGCGCGAGGCGTTCGCTCTGCTCTTCCATACCCGGCCGCTCTATCTGAAGATAGGCGATCGCTCGAGTCTCTTGCGGCTCCGCTGGATGGAGGGGCAGGTGGCTTTCGGCCTGCAGCGGAGCGAACAGGCCGAGGTGGCGTTCCGGGAGGTGCGGGAGGGTTTTGGCGAGCTCGGCCTCGAATACGAAGCGGCGCTGGCCTCCCTGGACCTCGCAGGGGTCTACATCGTGCAGGGCCGGACCGCCGATGTGCGGCTCGTCGCCGAGGAGACCCTCGCCATCTTCCAGAAGCACAACCGACAGCAGGAGGCCATCACGGCCCTCCTGGTCTTCCGCGATGCCGCGCGACTGGATCAGGCGGGGCTGGCGTTGGTACGGGAAGTCTCCGATTTCCTGAAGCGCGCGCGCAACAACCCGGAACTGCACTTCCCCCCGTCTTCTTAGGCCGGCCCGATACGGACGCCCTCAGGGCTACCGCCGCTTGGTTCTAGGGGCCGAACGCCGCCCCAGAACCACGCGTGGCTTCATCTCGACATAAGGCTCGACTCCCGGGACGGTGCAGCGGGGTAGGTCCTCTCCCAGGGTCGTCTCGATCTCCCGAATCAGGGCCTTGTCCATCCAGGCGGCGATGGTGGAGACGATGCCGGTCGCCGCGCCCCGGGCGGTGCGGCCGGCGCGGTGGATGTAGTCCTCGACCGTCTCCGGCACGTCGAAGTTGATGATGTGGCGGACGCGCGGGATGTCGAGTCCGCGGGCGGCAATATCGGTGGCCACCAGGATGCGGTGCTCGCCCTCGCGGAAGCCCTGCAGCGCCTGCACCCGCTGCCCCTGGGAGAGGTCCGAGTGGATCCGCTCCACCGGGTGCCCCTCGCGTTCCAGGACTCCGGAGAGCCACTCGGCGTCGGTCTTGCGGCGAATGAAGACCAGGGTGCTCCCCAGCTCCTGGTGGAGGAGGGCGAGCAGGCATGCCTTTTTGTTCTCGGGCTCGACCAGGTAGAGACGGTGGCTGATACCGTGTGCGGCCTTGCCCTCGGGCGTGACGTCGATCCGGATCGGCTCCGACATGAACTGCTGGGCCAGCCGTTCGATGGGAGGGGGCATGGTGGCCGAGAACATCAGGGTCTGCCGCTCTCGCGGGAGCTGCTGCAGGATTCGGTGGACCTGCGGCATGAAGCCCATGTCGAGCATATGGTCCGCCTCGTCGAGGACCAGCACGTCGGTATGGTCGATGCGGGCGGTGCCCTGCTCCAGGTGGTCCAGGAGCCGGCCCGGCGTCGCCACGATGACGTGGGGCCGGCGGCGCAGCCCCTGGAGCTGCGGGCCCATCTTGACGCCGCCGATCAGGCAGACGGTCTTCAGGCCGTAGTCGCCGCCGAAGGCGTCGAGGAAGGCCTGGGTCTGCAGCGCGATCTCCCGCGTCGGGGAGAGGATGAGGGCGCGCGCTTTCGCATCATGGGCCAGGCGCTCGGCGATGGGCAGAGTGAAAGCCGCGGTTTTGCCCGACCCGGTTTCCGCGAGGCCGATCAGATCCCGACCGGCGAGTGCCACGGGGATGACCGCGGCCTGGATCGGCGTCGGATGCTCGAAGCCGACTAGCCGGATGCAGCGCAGGATCGGTTGGCTGAGTCCCAGCGATTCGAAGCTCTTGTCAGTGGTTTCAACGGGATGCTGCGGGATGGCCAGCGTCTGCATGGCTCGTGCTTATAGCCGATCCGTGGTTCGGCGGGCAAGGGCGGCGCGATGGTAGACTTCCCCGGCTCGATGCGAGCCTCCTTTCACTGTCAGAATTCCATGAAGAATTCCGCCTCGACTCTCGCTGCTCTGGCTGTCCTTCTTTCCGTCCCCCTCTCCGCCGCTGCTCCAGCCAAGCCGGGAGCCGCGAAGCCGTCCGCCGCGTCCGCTCAGGGCGCTGGCGAGGCATCCCCAATCGCCAAGCTCACCGCCGGTCTGGAGAAACGGGCCGGGCTCCTCACCTTCTATCTCGACCGGCAGAAGGGGAAGGTCTGGCTGGAAGTACCCGCGGCGACGGGCAGGGATGGTGAAGTGGCGAGCTATCTCTATCAGGAGGGGTTGCTCACCGGGCTCGGCTCCAATCCCGTGGGTCTCGATCGCGGACAGCTCGGCGATACACGGATCGTCACTCTGCGCCGCATCGGCGGGCGCGTGCTCGTAGAGCAGCCGAACCTGAAGTTCCGCGCCCTTTCCGAGGATCCCGCCGAGCGGCAGACGGTGCGCGAGTCGTTCGCCACCTCCATCCTCTGGGCCGGGGAGGTCGCGGCGCTCGACCGGAACGGCCGGGCGCTGGTGGACTTCACTACTTTTCTGGTGCGGGACGCGCATGGTATCGCCGCGCGGCTGAAAGGCGCGGGGCAGGGAAGCTGGTCTCTCGACGCGGGGCGAAGCGTGATCGACCCTGAGAGCTGCCTGGCGTTTCCGGAGAACCTGGAATTCGAGACGCTGCTCACTTACCAGTCGGCCGAGCCCGGTGCGCTGGTCCGCGAAATCGCACCCACGGCCGAAGCCATGACCCTGGTGCAGCACCACTCGCTGCTCCGCCTCCCGGACGGCGGTTACGAGCCGCGGCGCTTCGATCCCCGCACGGGCTCGTTCGCGGTCGACTTCCTGAACTACGCAGCGCCGCTTTCGGAGCCGATCGAGACCCGCTACCTGGTGCGCCACCGGCTCGAGAAGGTCGACCCTGCCGCGCCGCGCTCCCGGGTCAAGGAGCCGATCGTCTACTACGTCGACTCCGGCGCTCCCGAGCCGGTGCGCAGCGCCCTGATGGACGGGGCCGGCTGGTGGAAGGACGCTTTCGATAGGGCCGGGTTCATCGACGCCTTCCAGGTGAAGGCGCTGCCTCCCGGGGTACATCCGCTCGACGCTCGTTACAACGTCATCCAGTGGGTGCATCGCTCGACCCGCGGCTGGTCCTACGGCGGCGGGGTGATCGATCCGCGAACAGGCGAAATGATCAAGGGCCATGTCACCCTGGGATCGCTGCGAGTGCGGCAGGACCGATTGATCTTCGAGGGGCTGGCCGGCACGGAAAAGACGGGTAGAGGAGCGCCCGACGATCCGGTGCAGCTCTCGCTGGCCCGCATTCGTCAGCTCGCCGCTCATGAAGTGGGGCACAGTCTGGGTCTCTCGCACAACTTCGCCGCATCCACCTACGGCCGTGCCTCGGTGATGGACTATCCGGCGCCCCTGGTGGGGATCACGCCGGAGGGCAGGCTCGATTTCTCGCGCGCCTATGCCGCGGGGATCGGGGAGTGGGACGTGCAGTCCATCCGCTACGCCTACAGCGAGTTCCCGCCTGGAACGGACGAGCGCGCGGCCCTCGACGCGCTCGTCCGCGAGGGCCTCTCTCGCGGTCTCATCTATCTCACCGACGAGGACGCGCGCCCGCAAGGCTCAGCCAGCCCTCTGGCTCACCTGTGGGACAACGGCCAGGATGCGGCGGAAGGGCTGCGGCATGCCCTCGCCGTGCGCCATATCGGCCTGGCCAACTTCGGCGACCACAATATCGCTCCCGGGCAGCCGCTGGCCCTGCTGAACGAGGTCCTCGTGCCGCTCTATTTCCACCACCGTTATCAGCTCGAAGCTGCGTCCAAGCTGGTGGGCGGTCTGCAGTACACCTACGTCTTGCGCGGCGACGGCCAGCCGGCCTCGAAGCCGGTTGATGGCCAGGTGCAACGGCAGGCTCTCGCGGCCATCCTGGAGGTCCTTTCGCCCGAGACTCTGGATCTGCCGGAAACCACGATCGCCCTGCTGCTGCCGCGTCCGGCGGAGTACCGGCCGAACCAGGAGATGTTCGCCGGCCTCACCGGACCGACCTTCGATCCCCTGTCAGCAGCCGCCACGGCAGCCGACATGGCGGTGGACCTGCTCCTGCGGCCGGAGCGGACGGCGCGGCTCGTCGATTTTCACCGTCGCGATCCCTCGCTGCCAGGGCTGGAGGAGGTGCTGAATGCGATCGAGGAGAAGGCGTTCGGCGGCGGCGGGTCGAAATCCGAGCGGCTGGCCGAGGTGCGCCGCGCCGTCCAATGGGTGGTGGTCCGCCGGCTGATCGGTCTCTCAAGCGATCCCCAGGCCGCGCCGGCCGCCCGGGCGCGAGTGGATGCCGAGCTGCGCACCCTTTCCCAGTCGCTCGCGCGCACCGACTCCGGCGCGGCAGCCGAGTCCGCTCACCGGGCGTTCCTCGGCCGCGAGATCGAACGCTACTTCGGCCGCTTGGCTCAGGAGGATGCGGCTCGTCGTCCGGAGCCACTGCCGCCGCCCCCGGGACAGCCGATCGGCATGGAGGACGGCTCGTTCCTGGACGACGGATGCTCGTGGGACGCTCCTCGTTAGGAAGATCGTGGGGCGCCAGAGACCGCCAAGAAAAAAGGGGCAGCTTCGGCAACCCGTTCGCCGCACCAGGCGCTGGTCCATAATTCTCGTCATGGCCGTAGCGATTGCCGCACTCCTTTCCCTCTGGCTCGTGCGGCCCTCTCCGCCGCACTCGGCTCCCCAGCCAGCTGCTCCTCCTCCGGCGCAGGTGGCCCCCCAGCGGCTGGCGGTGAAGGTGCTCTCTATCCGGCCCCACGACGCGGGCGCGTACACGCAGGGGCTGCTTCTTCACGGCGGCTCGCTCTTCGAGAGCACGGGCCTTCCCGGGCGGTCCAGCCTGCGTGAGGTGGACCCGGTGACGGGAGAGGTCAAACGGCGGGTGAACCTCGCCAGCGAATACTTCGGCGAAGGCCTGGCTCTGGTGGGTGACCGCCTGATTCAGCTCACGTGGCAGGAGCAGAAGGCTTTCGTCTATGGCCTCTCCGACTTCAAGCCGGCGGGGGAGTTCCGCTACGATGGCGAAGGCTGGGGTCTCTGCTGGGACGGGCGCCGGCTGGTGATGACCGACGGCTCGGACCGACTGACCTTCCGCGATCCGGGGACGTTCGCCGTTCTCGGTGAGGTCCACGTCACCCTGGCCGGACAGCCCATCGACCGGCTGAACGAGCTGGAGTGCGTGGAGGGGAGCGTCTATGCCAACGTATGGCAGACGGACGACATCCTGCGGATCGATCCGACCAGCGGCAAGGTCACGGCGATCATCGACGCCTCCGGCCTGCTTGCCCCTCCCGAACGGCAGCGAGCGGAAGTGCTCAACGGCATCGCCTGGGACCCTTCGCGAAAGACCTTCCTGATCACCGGCAAACTCTGGCCCAAGATGTTCGAGGTGACCTTCACGCCGCGGCCATGACGATCTCAAAAAGTCTCGCTTTCACCTCGGCGCTGCTGATCGCAGGACTTGGCCTGGCCGCTCAACCGCCGGACTCGGAGCGGCCCCAGACCGGGCCCCGTGCAAAGGTCTTCCTCCTAGGCCCCACACCTCTGGTGGTGCCGTTCGGCACTCAAGTCAATGGACTGCGAGTGGGAGGGCTGTCGGCGATCGCTCGCGCCGCGCACGGCGGTTACCTCGCCGTAGTGGACAACGAAGGGGAGACTCCGGCGCGGGTGTTCCGTCTGGAACTCAGGGTGGGAGAAGACGGAATCGCTCCGCCGCGGGGCAAGGCGGCGCGTCAGGTGCCGGTGGCGGTGATGCGGCTCGCAGGCTTCGACGGCCGCAACTTCGATGGCGAGGGAATCGCCCTCGAAGCGTCGGGAAAGCTGCTGATCTCCTCCGAGACCGAACCGTCGATCCAGGAATTCTCCGGTGGGGGAAAGCTGCTGGCGACCTTGCCGGTGCCGCCGCCGTTCCTGGCTGCCGAGGGGACAGGAGCGCGAAAGAATCAGGGCTTCGAAAGCCTGACTCTGACCCCGGGAGGTGTCCTATGGACGGCCAACGAGCGCGCGTTGCAGCAGGACGCGCCCGATGACGAGACGCGGCCGAGCCCGGTCCGCCTGTTGCGTTACGAGCGGCGCGGGAGCGCGTTCGTTCCTGGGGCTCAGTTCGTGTATGAAGTCGAGCCGATCAGCAGGTCCGGCGACGGCTTCATGATCCGCGGCCTGGCGGAGCTGCTGGCCCTGCCTGGAGGAAATCTGCTGGCGCTGGAGCGCGAGTACGTTGAGGGCCGCGGCTTCACGATCCAGCTTTTCCGGGTCTCGCTCGCGGGTGCCACGGATGTCTCCCGGCTCGACTCTCTCGCGGGCAGGACCTACACTGCTGTCGGCAAGACGCTCGTCTACGATTTCGCCCGCTCCGGCTTCACGCCCGATAATCTGGAAGGCATGACCTTCGGTCCGTCTCTCGCCGACGGTTCGCCGACGCTGGTGCTGGTGAGCGACGACAACTTCAGCCCTCTGGCGCAGACGCAGATTGTGGCTCTGCGCCTGCCGAAGGAGTAACCGACCGGGGAGAATCCTATGAGTGACAAGAGCTGGTTTGTGGCCGTAGGAGGCCAGCAGCAGGGCCCCATGAGCCGGGACGAGGTCGTCGCCGGTGTCCGCAACGGCCGTTTCGGGCGCGACGCGCACGTGTTCACGCAGGGCATGGCCAACTGGGTGCCGATCGCCGCCGAACCGGAGTTCGCCGGCGCCTTCGGCACCACGCCGCCGCCCCCGCCGCCCGGAATCGCGAGAGCGCACGAGATCGACTTCGAGCTGCATGGGGACGACATGCAATTCGTCGAGATCACGCTCGATCCGGGCGAAGCCTGCATCGCCGAGGCCGGCGCCTTCCTCTACATGGATCCCGGCATTCAGATGCAGACGATCTTCGGCGACGGTTCTGGCCAGGACCAGGGCGGGTTCATGGGCAAGCTCCTCTCCGCCGGCAAGCGGGTGCTCACCGGCGAGTCGCTCTTCATGACCCTCTTCGGCAACAGCGGGCCGGGCCGGCAGAAGGTGGCCTTCGCCGCGCCCTACCCCGGCAAGATCGTGCCGCTCGACCTGCGCCAGCACGGCGGACGGATCCTCTGTGAAAAGGACGCCTTCCTGTGCGCCGCGAAGGGGATCTCGGTCGGCATCGCCCTCAACCGCCGACTGGGCGCAGGGCTCTTCGGCGGCGAGGGCTTCATCCTCCAGAAGCTGGAGGGGGACGGCCTCGCCTTCCTGCACTCCGGCGGCACCATCTTCGACCGCCAGCTCGTCCCCGGCGAGATGCTGCGGGTCGACACCGGCTGCCTGGTCGCCTTCGAGACGACTGTGACCTACGACATCCAGATGGTCCCGGGGATCAAGACCGCTTTCTTCGGCGGCGAAGGCCTCTTCTATGCGGCGCTGACAGGACCTGGCACCATCTGGCTGCAGTCGCTACCGTTCAAGCGCCTCGCCAAGCAGGTGCTTTCGGCGATCCCGCGCAGCAAGGGTGAAGGCTCGGCGCTCGGCAGCCTCGGGGACCTCATCATGGGTGGCGGGAACGGCTAGGCGACCGGAGCTTCGATCTTGAGCATCCGCGCCCAGGCCTGGCGCAGGTTCTCGGGAAGATCGAGGTCGGGGAAGATCTCTTTGACCTCCTCGCGGCTGACGTAGGTCCAGATATCGTCCCATTGGGCGTAACGAAGGAGGTGGGAGATGACCCAGGCGCGCTGCTCCCGGGTTCCCTGATGCAGAAAGTGGAGCGCTTCCTGCTCGGTGATCCTCTGGTCTGGGAAGAAATAGAGCGATCCTCCGCGTTCGACTCTATCGCGGCCACGCCCCGAACCTTGCATGACCTGAGTATATAGGTCTTGCCTGGATTCGCAAGGTCGCAGCGCTCGGCGCCTACCTCTTGACCGTATCGCTTCGGGTCAGCTAGATTTCTCCCCGCTCGATCCATCGGGCGGGCATAACTCAGTTGGTAGAGTGCAAGCTTCCCAAGCTTGATGTCGCGGGTTCGATCCCCGTTGCCCGCTCCAATTCTTTGTAAAGGGATGATTTATGAAATTTTTTGATCCCAAGAAAAAAGACGATCCAACGCCGAATCCTATTGGTTCGATGCCGAAACCGTCAAACGTACAGAATTCTGCGCCTGTACATAATCCAAAAGTCGCGCCTTCGCCTCCGGCAGCGCCGGCTCCGACTCCCGAGCGAGTAAAAGCTGAACCGGTGAAGACCGAACCGGTGAGAACTGAAACAGTCAAGCCCGAACCGATCAAATTGGAAGTGCCCGAAGCCGCGCCAACCGTAAACATGCCCGCACCCGAGCTGCCCAAGACGGCGCCCGTTTCCAAACCAACCGGAAAAACTCTAATTGGAAAGAGCGTTATCATTCGCGGCGACATTACTTCGGAAGAGAATCTTCAAATCGAAGGTGTGGTGGATGGCAGCATCGAAACAAGCAATGATGTGCTTGTCGGCTCCGAAGGGAGAGTGAATGCCACCATCCGCGCTGGAAACATCGTGATTCAGGGACGGGTCATCGGCGACGTCAGCGCTACTAATAGAGTAGAACTCGCGCCAT
>DASYTJ010000024.1:0-19866 GCA_036002325.1 Thermoanaerobaculia bacterium
TACGTCGGCCAGCGGTTGCGCTCCGCGCTTCCTCCCCACGGTCGGTCGCCCTTCCGCGGTTGCGCTTCGCTTCGATTGCGATGGCCTGCTTTCGGGAGGACTTGCACCTCCAAGCTGGTGCCCATGCCGGGCATACAACAGGGAGGGGCGCGGCGCGCTGCGCCCCTCTGAAGACAACTCGATCAGAAGCTCGTCGAAAGACTGACGAGCCAATAGCGGGTCTTCGTGCCGGCTACCCCGAACGCCGGCACGTCTTCGAGCCAGAAACTCCCCTCGCTCCAGTGATGCTCGGTCTTGAGGACAAGGCCGGGATGGAACGTGTAGTTGACACCGGCGATCGTCTCGTCATCCAGCTTCGTCCTGCGGGTGGTCCGGGTCTCCAGATAGAGTAATTCCTGCTGGGCGTTGAGGGTGAGCTTGGGGGTGACATTGACTCCCAGGTGAGCGTAACCGGCCTCGGCGGTGCCGGTGCCGATATCGACGTTCTTATATTCGGTATGGAACGCGAAGCGGTCGAAGTCGCCCGCCAGCGAAGCGTGCCAGACTTTCCATTTGGCTTCGCCCGTCGGCTGCTGGAGGTTGTATCTCATGGCGCCGGCGCCGATTCGCAGCCCGGAGACCGGAGTCTCCAGCCACAGCTCGGCGCCGATCGAGTCGTCGACGTCGCGGACGGCGTAAGTGCCATTGACGAAGTTTTTCGTGGTGAACTCCCAGTTGCCGTAGTGCGCGTCGGCTTCCAGGCCCCAGCTCTTTCCCAGACTGAACGAATGGGAGAGCACGATACCGTCGACCGTCTCCGAGCTGAAAGCGGCCTCGCCATAGAAATTATGGGACGGACGGTAAAACGGCAACAGCGTGCCGACGTCCCGCACTTCGTTGTAGATGCCGAACGGGATCTGGACCCGGCCGACCTTTACCGCCGAATCTCCGAACCTGCGCTCATAGAAGATCCAGTCGAGCTCGACGTCGTCCTTGATCTCCTCGATCCGGCTGTCGCCGAATCGCTCATGGCTGAATTGCACGACGAATGCGTCATCGCGGCTGATGTCGGCGCGAACCTGAAGCGCCGCTGTACGATAGTCCGCCGTGCCGTCCTCGCTGATGCCGAGGAATTGATGGCCGTCGCTCTGGGCGTAGGCCTGCGTGAGATAGCCATGGAACGTAACCTTCAGCTCGTAAGGCTTCCCTTCCTCCGCAGGCTCCACGGTCTCTTCCTGGGCTGCGAGAGCCGACCCGCTCAAGCTCAGGAGCACGAAAAGAAAAACGGTTGAAAATCGCGCTTCCGATCGGCGGGAACCATGATCCCGGCGCTCCTCATAATGGTGCATGACTTCTCCTTTCACCGATCAGAAGCTGGTTGACAAGCTGATGAGCCAATAGCGGGTCTTCAAGCCCGGCGGCCCGAACTGCGGCACGTCCTCCAGCCAGAATCTCCCTTCGTCCCAGTGATGCTCCGTCTTGAGGATGAGCGACGGATTGAACGCGTAGTTGACGCCGACGGCTCGATCCTTGTCGGCCTCGACTTTTGATGTTCCGCGAAGTTTGGTGAAGAAGCGGTCCTGCTGGGCGTTGAGAGTCACCTTGTCGGTGAGATTGACTCCCAGGTGAATGTAGTCGAACAGAACGTGAAACCCGCTGCCGATGTTGACGTCCTTGTACTCGGAATGGACGGCAAAGCGGTCGAAATCTCCCGCTACGGAGACGTGATAGACATCCCACTTGCTTTCGACTCCGGCGAAGTCGATGTCGTAGCGCATGCCTCCGGCTCCGAATCGCAGCCCTGAGATCGGCGTATCGAGCCATAGCTCGGCGCCGATCGAGTCGTTCACGTCGTTGCTGACGAATTTTCCGGTGAAGAAGTCTCGGCTGACGAACTTCCAGTCACCGTAATGGAGATCCGCGTCGAGCCCCCAATCACCCAGCCTGAAGCTGTGCGACAGCACGACGCCGTCGACCGTCTCCGAGCTGTAGGCGGCCTCGCCATAGAAGTTGTTCGAGGGGCGGTAAAATGGCAGCAGCGTGCCCACATCCCGCACTTCGTTGTAGATGCCGAAGGGAATCTGAACCCTCCCCACCTTGACAGCCGAGTCTCCGAACCTGTGCTCGTAGAAAATCCAGTCGAGCTCGACGTCGTCCTTGATCTCCTGGGCTCCGCTTTCGCCCAGACGTTCGTGGCTGAATTGCACCACGAACGCGTCGTTCTTTCGGATGTCGGCCCGGACCTGCAAGGCCGCCGTGCGGTAGTCGGCCGTCCCGTCCTCCGTGATGCCGAGGAAGTTATGGCCATCGCTCCGGGCATAAGCCTGAGTGAGATAGCCGTGGAACGTCACCTTCAGCTCGGAGGATTTTTCCTCCGAGGCTTCTTCCTGGGCGATGAGAGACGACCCGCTCAAACTCAGCGCCATGAACAGCAAGCCGGACAGAAATCGTGCGCCCGCCCGCGGTCTACATGAATACATATTCCCTCCTTGACTTCACGAAAATCCATTGATTCAGAGGCTCCTAGGGCTCCAGCGCCAGAGCCTTGACTCCGGGAGCGAGAGGCGTTCCCTGTGGGACGTATCCAATTGCCCCTGGGTGCGTGCGAACGAATGACATCACATCGGCCGCCGAGGCCTTTTCGGAAGGCGGAACCGCGCGGCCCGAAAAAATCATTCTTTGCCAATAGGATTTGACCGCCGCTACGCCCTTGCCGAGAACGCTCTTGGAGAAGCTTGCCCGCGTCGGCGAGCTCTCGCCGAGGTCGATCGGCACGGCATCGGTGCCGTCCTGCCACTTGGTCGTTTTTCTGAAGAATACGTCGGAGACCTGCTGTTTGCTCAGGGCGGAGAGGGGAGACGCCTCGTTCACGATGACGACGAACGAATCGGCGGCCATCGAGCCCGTCAGGCCCAAGAGCAACATCACGACGGCCAGATAAACGCTTCGTCGCCGGACGCTGCCGCTGGAGGGGACGTGAGTGGTTCTCTTGCTGTTTTTAGCTTCCATGTGACTTCCCTTTCGCCCAACTCAGACCTCAAGCGAAAAAAGTAACCACAAACCCTGCGGGAGGGCTACACTCGTCGTTCCAAAAGTGGATGTTATGGTTATGGTACGGGCACTTGCCCGCCGCGTCAACTACGATCTTTTGCAGGAAGAACCGAGTCGGATGCGAAACTTAGCGCATTAAGTGTTCCATCCCGGCGCTCCAGGAAAATACTTGCTATTGCGTAGGTTCTGCGGTCGCGCTTCCGTTGGGATCCGAACCCCGCCGGCCGCGTGCCTCTAGGGCCGGCGCGAGCCGCGGGCGCACAGCACAGCAAGGTCGTCTACAATACGCTCGACTGAAGGAGGGTCCGACCATGGAACTGCAGCCCGCTTCCACCTCTCCCGTCGTGCTCGCGGCTACCGACTTCTCGCAGACCGCGGCCGCGGCTCTGGACTGGGCCGTCGAGCTGGCGCGGCAGCAGGGTGCCCGCGTCGAGCTGGTGCACGCGGTGACCGTGCCGCCGTCGATGCCGGGCTACGTTCCCACCACCGGGCTCGACTTCGAGGCGGACGTACGCCAGGCAGCCGTGAACCGCCTGAAGGAAACGGCCGCCGTCCTGGCGGAGAAGGGCACCGAGGTGGCGACCTATCTGGCGCCGGGCACGCCGTCGCAGGTGATCGTCGAGCGCGCCGGGAAGATTTCCGCGCTGGCGATCGTCATCGGCACGCGGGGATTGACCGGGCTGCGCCACCTGCTGCTGGGCAGCACCACGCAACGGGTGGTGCACGGCGCCCGCTGCCCGGTGCTCACCGTTCATCCGGGCGACCTCGGCCGTCACCGGGAGATCCGCACCATCCTCGTGCCGACCGACTTCTCGCGCGACGCGGATCTGGCCATTCGTACCGCTCACGAGCTGCTCGCGCCGCTGGAGCGGGACGCCCGCCTCATCCTCCTCCATGCCTTCAACCTGCCGATCGAGTACACGGCGTACGGCCCGATTCCGACCTCCATCACCTATCTGCAGGACACGGGGCTGGAGGCGGAGCGGCGGCTGTTCGAGATGGCGCAGCCGCTGCAGCGCGAGGGGCTCACCCTCGAGACGCTCGCCCGCGAGGGCGACCCGGCGCACGTCGTGGCGGAGGAAGCCGAGAAGCGCGGAGCCGATCTGATCGCCATGGGAACGCGCGGCCTCTCGGGCCTCCGCCATCTCCTGCTGGGCAGCACCGCCGAGCGGGTGGTGGAGTACGCGCCGTGTCCGGTGATGACGATCCGCCGGCCTGATTAATTCCTTACTCCACCTCGATCCAGACGCCCTGGTCCTCGAACCTCTTCCCTTGGAGGTCGAGCCGTACGACGTAGGCGCCGCGGGCGCCGAGGCGGCGGTTGGGGCCGTAGGTGACGGGCGGAGCGTAGCCGGTCCGGAAGCTCCGCAGCTTCTCCAGCTCCTCTACGAGCTTCTCGCGGCTGATATCCCGCCCACAGCGTTGCAGACCCTCGATCAGCACCTCGGCCGCGGCCAGCGCGGAGAGCTGGGCCGAGACATTGTCGGCCGGCAGGCGGGCGGCAACGGCCAACGCATGATAGGCAGAGGCCGCGTCAGGGTCGGGACCCCGCGGCGATGTGGGGAGCGCGAGGAAGATGCGTCCGTCGAAGGCTTGCGGCGCGCCGAAGAGCGAGCCGTCCGCCGCCGCGGCAGTGGCGAAGAAGTGGGGATGCCACCTCAGGCGATCGAGAGCCTGCAACAGGGCGGCGGCTTCAGGGCCGGAGCCGAGGAAGAAGAGCGGACCGGCCTTCGCCTCGGCCAGGCGCTGGAGCTCCCCCGGCGCGGAGCCCCTCTGCAGACGTATGGCGAGCGGCGGCGGCCAACCCGCTTTCGCCGCCGCCTGGGTGACGGCCGTGACGGCGGCGTCGAGCTCGCCGTCCGCGGGGGCCAGGATGGCGGCCTGCGGCTTCACCTCCGAGCGGCTGCCGGCGAAACGCACCAGCGCCTGGCCCTCGGCTTCGATACCGGACAGCAAGTAAAAGACGTAGCGGTCGGGAGGAACCGACTCGCGCGGATGGAGCGTGAACGGTCCGATCAGCGGAATCTCCTTCTGCTGAAAGAGCGACGCCAGCTCGCCGTCGGCCCCGGCCAGGAAGCAGGACACACCGGCGAAGATTTGCTCGCGCTCGAGGAAGTCCGCCGTCCAGGCCCGCCGCTGCTCAGGCGGTCCCGGGGTCTCGAGAAAACGTGGTTCGATCCGCCGGCCGTAGACCCCGCCTCGCCGGTTGAGCTCATCGAACCGCGCGGTCAAGACGGCCTGAATCGCTCTCCCCAAGTCGCTCGCCGGCGGCAGCAGGACGCCGACGGCCAGCGAGGAATCGCCCACCCCGGGATTCGCCTCGCGGCCGAGCTGCTGCAGATGGGCGACGAGGTCTTCCATGTCCTGCAGGCTCATGCGGAATCGGGGCATGGCCACGTGCAGCGCGTTGCCCGCCGGATCGATCCCCAGCGAGATGGCCCGTTTGAGCAGCCGCGCGTCGTAGGGAGGGTGCTTCCTGCCGCTCGGATGGGTGATGCCGTAAGGCTTGGTCAGGTTCGCCCAGGTGAGATCGGTGGGAGCGACGCCGCCTTCCGGCCGCCCTTTGCCGTCGCGGCCGTGGCAGCTCGCGCAGGGAACCGCCGAAGCCGGCACTTCGACGCCCGCATCGCTCATCACGGCGGTGATCTCGCCGCCCGAGGGGCTCCGGCCTTCGACGTAGATCTGCCGCCCGCGCTCAGCAGAGGGCGGTCCCGCGGCAAGGAGCAGGGCGGGCAGAGGCAGGATGGCCGTGAGAAATCGAAGACGACGGAGGTGCATCGAGATCACCCAAGACCTCAGGACCCAGGACCTTCCTACCCCTTGTCGTTCACTACACTGTCGACGATCGCCAGGATCTCCTCGGGCTTGGCGAGGCCGAAGGCTTTCTTCCATAGCCCGGTGCGGTCGTTGCCGATGAGGAAGAGGTTCTGATGGGCCTCGCGGCTCTCGACCCACTGGCCGAGCTTGCGCAGCGCGGCTTCGACGTTCTCCTTGGGGCCGGTCAGGAAGTACCAGCCAGGCCTGGCGTGGAAGCGGGCGGCGTACTCCTTGAGCCGGGCCGGTGTGTCGTTGACCGGGTCGACGGAGATCGATATCAGGTACACGTCCTTGCCGAGCCGGTCGCCCAGGTGGTCCTGAATCTTGGCGAAGGTGCCGCTCATCACCGGGCAGGCGCCGGTGCAGTCGGTGAACATGGCATCGATGATGACGGTGCGGCCCTCGAGCAGATCGCTGTAGAGCCGCATCTCCTGGCCGTCCTGGTTCACCAGCTTCACGTCGCCGAAGTACTGCCGCGCGGGCGACGGCGCGGGTTGCTTCTCCTGAGCCATCTCCTCGATCAGCCTGGCCAGGGTGGCCGGCGGCGCCAGGCCGTAGGCCCGGGTCCAGCGGTGGCGGGCGTCGTTGCCGAGCAGCACCAGAGGAGAGTGGTCGGCGATGCCGGAGGTGTAAACGCCGACCGCCTTGAGGAGCCGCGTGATCTCGGCCCGTTCGCCGGTCACCAGGGTCCAGCCGGGGCCGGCACCGAACTTCTGCGCCCAGGCCTTCAACCGCTCCGGGGTGTCGGTGGCGGGATCGACGGAGACGGAGATCAGGCGCACGTCCCGACCCGCGCGGTCCCCCAGGAGCTGGCGCAGCTTGGCGAAGTTCGCACCAAGGGGCGGACAGATCGTGGTGCAGGTGGTGAACACGAAGTTCACGGCTACGACGTGGTCCTTGACCAGATCGCTGTAGAAGCGCACCGCCTTGCCGTCCTGATCGAGCACAGGCACGTCGGGAATGACGAGGTTGTCCACGGTCTCGGTCTCGACCGGACGCTCAGCCGCCGCAGCCGGGAACCACCCGGCGGAGAGGAGCACGAGGGGGGCACACAGGGTGAGGGCGGTTTTCATCAGCGGTGCGCCCTCCGGTTTGATCTCCCTAAGGCGCGCTCAGCCCGCTAGTTCACCCAGCGGTCGACGAACCGGTTGATGACGCTCTTCGGATAGCTCCGCGTCGGCGAAGGGAGATCCTTGAGGAGCTTCTCGACTTGCGGCAGGGCGTCCTCCACTGAGGCGACGGGGTTCGCCAGCCACTTCACGTCCTGGCGGCGGCCCACCACCACCAGAGCGGGATCCGCGGGCCGGCCTTCTTGCGGGGGAACCACCCCGTAGGAGGCCGAGAAGTTGCGGTCGTCATGGAGGAGAGGGAAGAGGAGCTTGCGCTCGGCCTGCAGCTTCTTGAGCTCGTCGAGCTTGACGGACGAGACTGCCAGCACCCGGGTCCGCAGTTGGGCGAGGGCATCGAGCCTGCGGTTGAGCGCGTCGAGGTCGCGGCGCTCGCGCTCGCCTTCGAGGTCGGCGAAGAAGTAGACCACCACCGCCGTCCGGATCACCTCGTCCTTCAGCATCAGGACGGCGTCCTCCGTCGAGCTCAGGTCGAAGTTGGGGGCTGTATCGCCGATCGAGACCGGTCCGGGCATCGCTCCTCCTAGATCGAAAGCCCCAGCCTTCCGGTCAGGAGCCGGGAACCAGGGACGCTGGCAGGTTCTTCATCAGATCGAACCATATCACCACGAGCATCAGCACCACGATCATGACCAGGCCGACCTGGCTGATGATGTCCTTCAAGCGCAGCGACAGGTCGCGCCGGATCACCCCTTCGACCAGGAGGATGAAGATCTGTCCGCCGTCGAGGATCGGGATCGGCATCAGGTTCATGATGGCGATGCTGATGCTGATGAAGCCCATCAGATGGAGCAGGTACTTGAAGCCGCTGCGCGCTGCCGCACCGCTCTGGGCGGCGATCTCGATGGGGCCGGCGAGGGCGCCGCGGGGAGACAGCTCGCGGGTGAAGATCTTGCTCAGGATCAGGAAGGTGTCCCGCACCGTCTGGATGTTGTAGCGCACGCTCTCGACCACCGCACGCGCCGGCCCGTAGCGCTGGTAAAAGCCGATCTGCACGCCGATCTTGCCGGTGCCGCCCTGGTTCTTGGGGACTACGACAAGGGTCAGCGGCTTGCCGTCGCGCACCACTTCCACCGCGATCCGCTGGCCGAACCGCTTGGCGATGGCGTCGACGAAGGCCTGGCTGTCGGGGATGGGCCGGCCGTCGACGGCGCGCACCTCGTCCCCCGGCCGGAAGCCGGCGGCGGCGGCGGGCTCGCCCGCGAAGACCTGAATGATCTGCGGCCGGATGCTGGGGAGCAGTCCGGCAAAATCGCCCATCTCGTACTTCGGCACCCGGCGCGGAGTCACCGCGGCGGCCAGCTCCTTGCCGTCGCGCCGGACCACCAGCGGCACCGGCCGCTCAGGCGAGGCCATCAGGGCGAGCACCACGTCCTGCCAGTCGTCGACGGCCTCGTCCCTGACCCTCAGGATGAGGTCGCCCCGCCGCAGGCCGGCCTTGGCGGCAGAGGTGCCCTGCTCGACGCCGCCGATGAGCGGCGGCATGTCAGGCAGGTTCATCACCTCGATGCCCACCATGAACAACGCGGCGAACAGGAGGATTGCGAGCACCACGTTCATCGCCGGTCCGGCGATGTAGACGAGGATCCGCTGCCAGCGCGGCTTGTTGAGGAACTCGCGCGGGTCGCTGGTGACCTCGTCCGGATTCTCGCCGCCCAGCCGGACGTAGCCGCCGAGCGGAACCGCCGAGACCCGATACTCCGTCTCGCCGCGGCGGATGCCCCACAGCCGGCGGCCGAAGCCGACCGAGAAGGTCAACACGCGGACGCCGAAAGCCTTGGCCACCATCAGGTGTCCGGCTTCGTGCACGATGATGATCACTCCCAGGGCGAACGCGAACGCCAGGAGGTTGGTCAGAATGTCGGTGACGTGTGCCATATCGTTCGCACCTGTAGCGAGAGTCAGAACGTAACGGACGATTATATCGAACGGCTGGAGGGGTGCCGGAGATTCCCGGGAGGTCGTGGGTTCTGGGTCCTTGGAATTCTTCTTTAGCCCAAAACCCAAAACCCAGGACTTCTATTGCGGCACCGTATTCACCTGCATCAGCCAGAGCGTGAAGAGGAGCACGGGCGCGGCGAAGAGCAGGGCATCCATGCGGTCGAGGACGCCGCCGTGCCCCGGCAGGATGCTGCCCGAGTCCTTGACGCCGGAGCCCCGCTTGATCATCGATTCGACGAGATCGCCGATCTGCGCCGCCACGGCCGTCACCGCGGAGGCGGCCAGGATGCCCACGTCCAGCCGGCGGAGGCGCAGCAGGGTCCAGACCAGGGCGGCGACGAGCCCCACCACGAAGCCGGCCGCCGAGCCTTCCCAGCTCTTCTTCGGGCTGACCACCGGCGCCAGCTTGTGACGGCCGATCCGGGAGCCGACGTAGTACGCGGCGGTATCTCCCAGCCAGACGATCGCCAGCAGCAGGAACACCACCCAGGGGTCGATCTGCCGCAGGCGGAAGACGCTGGCGACAGGCAGCGCGAAATAGGGAATTCCGAAACCCAGAATGCCCAGCGCGGGGATGGTCTCCTCGAGCGGCGTGCGGCTGAACAGCAGCACGGTGCCGAGCCCGATCGAGATGACCAGCGCTCCGGCCAGCAGATGGAGGCGCAGCGCGGGGAGATCGGTATTGTCCGAGAGCGCGAAGCTGATGGCGTAGGCCGCGAGCGGCGCCAGGACGAGCAGCAGCCGCAACGGCGCCCGCGGCGCCCGTTGCCGCACGATGATCAGGTATTCGAAAGCCGCCCAGTTGATCGCGGCGGCCATGAAGACGAAGAACCACCAGCCGGGGAGCCAGAAGACCGCCGCGAGCACGAGAGGAGTCCCAATAGCGGCGGTTAAGAGGCGCTGCATATAAAGAGTGGCGCTTTTGGCGGATCTCTAGCCCTGCAGCCGGCCGGAGGCGAAGACGTCCGCCTCTTCGGCGGGCTTGACGCCGCCATAGCGGCGTTCGCGCCGCTGGAAGTCGAGGATGGCCTCGTAGAGCTCGCGGCGGCGGAAGTCCGGCCACAGGGTCTGGGTCACCCAGATCTCGGAGTAGGCGATCTGCCAGAGCAGAAAGTTCGAGACGCGCAGCTCGCCGGAGGTGCGGATCAGCAGGTCGGGATCGGGCTGGCCGGACGTATAGAGGTAGCGGCCGATCGTCTCCTCGTCGATATCCGCCCGCTTGCCCGCCGCCCAGTCGGCGACGATGCTGCGGCAGGCGTCGACGATCTCGCAGCGGCCCGAGTAGTTGAGCGCGACGTTGAAGCTCATCCCCCGGCAGTGCCGGGTGGCCTCGACGGTCGCCTCGAGCTCGCGGATGACGGACGGGTCCAGCTCCTGCCAGCGGCCGAGGACGTTGAAGCGGATATCGTTCTCCGCCAGCGCCTCGCGCTCCTTGCGCACGTACTCCTTGAGCAGGTTCATCAGGGTCCAGACCTCGAAGCGCGGGCGCTTCCAGTTCTCGACCGAGAAAGCGTAGAGCGTGAGGACCTCGAGCCCCAGACGCGTCGAGTTCTCCACCGTATCGCGCACTGCGGCGACGCCGGCCCGGTGCCCCTCGACCCGCGGCAGGTTGCGCGCCTTGGCCCAGCGGCCGTTGCCATCCATGATGATGGCCACGTGCCGCGGCAGCCGATCCATGTCGATCCGGCGGACCAGGAGCTCTTCAGGAGATCCCGGTTCCGCGAGTTTGGACAGATCTGCCATGATAGAGGGCCATAAGGTATCACAGGGGCCTGGCGGATCCATCCAGATCGGCCGGCGTCCGCCATTCGGGCGGATAGAGGACGCGCTCCAGAACGAGGCCGTGCGCCGGCGCCGTCGGCCCCGCCTCCGAGCGCCGCCGGCCGGCGAGCAGCTCGACGAACTCTTCCGGCGATCTCTTGCCGCCGCCCACCTCGAGCAGCGTGCCCACCAGAGCACGGACCATGCCGCGCAGGAAGCCTTCCCCGACCACCTGGAAACGCATCTCCTCTCCGCTCTCTTCCCAGTGCGCCGAGAAAATACGCCGGAACGGCTGCCCATGCGAGCCTCCCGCCAGAGCGAAGGCCGAGAAATCGTGCCGCCCGGGGAGGCTCGCCACGGCCCGCTCCACCCTCTCGGGGTCGATCTCCCCCGGCGCGTGCGCCACGAAGGGCGCGTCCAGCGGCGAGAGGACCGGAGCGCGGCTCAGCCGGTAGACGTACTCCTTGCCCCAGGCATGCTTGCGGGCGTGAAAGCCGGCCGGCATGACATCCGCGGCGAGCACCCGTACGTCCTCCGGCAAGTGATGGTTGGTGCCGTGCACCAGCCCCCTTTCAGCGAAGGGGCGCGGCAGCTCCAGGTGGGCCGCCTGTCCGCGGGCGTGAACCCCGGCGTCGGTGCGGCTGGCCCCCACCACCCGCACCGCGTGACCGACCAGACGCTCCAGTGCCTCCTCGACGACCTGCTGCACCGCCAGCGCGTTCTCCTGCCGCTGCCAGCCGGCGTAGGCGGCGCCGCGGTAAGAGAGGAGGAGGCGGTAGGTGGTCAACGACCGGTCCCCCCGCCCGAGCCCTCACCCCCCGGCGAAGTCCGGAGCCGCTCGACCAGCAGCAGGACGGCGAACGGCCCCCACACCGCCGCATACACCCACGGCCACACCGGCACCCCAAGCAGCACAAGGTACGAAAGAAGAACCAGCCCCGAGAGCGCGATCCATGGGGTCTGCCGGCGCAGCGCCGCGAAAGGGAGCACCCAGAGCACGTACCAGGGATAGACCGTGGCCGAGAAGAACAGCAGCCGGCCGAGCAGCCGGCCGGTTCCGGCCACCGGATCGCGGTCGCGCAGCGAGAGCAGGACGGCGGCGCCGGCCGCGCCGGCCAGCACGAGCTTGGCCAGGAGCTGAGGATAGAGATAAGGATAGATGGGATTCCAGGCTTCCCAGATCTCCGTCCACTCCTTCAGACGATCGAGGCCCCGGGCCAGCGCCGGCGCGGCGCCGGCGGCGTCGAGCAGCCGCCAGAGGGGTTCGAAGAGCGGGCCGTTGAACTCCCAGGAAACGCCGTAGGTCACCAGGCCGGGCGGCACGCCGCCGGTCGCGGCGAGCACCGGCAGCACCGCCAGTGCCGCGAGGCCGCCGGCCACGCCCAGAAACCGCCACGGGCGGCCGCTCTGCCGCGACCACATGGGGCAGGCCGCAGCCGGCACGAGCTTTGCGAGAATGCCCGCGGCAGCCAGCACGGCCGCCGTCGCCACGCTCCGCCGGCGGGTGACGAGCCAGAGCACGACGCCGATCACCGCCGTCACGCCGAGGACGTCGACGTGCCCCATGCCCGCAACCTCCAGCGCCGCCAGAGGGTTCCAGGCGTACCAGACCGTCCTCCCCTCCGGCAGTCCCAGGGCGCGAGCCAGAGCGAGGAGCAGCCAGCAGCCGAGCAGATCGGCCGCGGTGGCCATCAGCTTCCAGGCGTAGAGCGGAAACGGCAGCCGGCTCGCTATACTGAAGGCCGTGACCGAGAGGGGCGGATAGACCGTGGGCACCTCGGAATGCGGGAGACGCCGCCAGGTCGCGTCGCGGAGGGGAGTGAGCTTCTCGGCAGCCGGAGCCAGGGCGTAGGGATTGAATCCGGCCGCAGCCACTTTTCCATCCCAGAGGTAGCGCAGCGCGTCGTCGGAGAGCACCGGCGGGAGCGGCAGCAAGGGGAGGCGGAGCAGCACGGCCCCTAAAAAGACCGTCCTGCCCAGAGGTACGCTCGCGGCTTCCAGCCGCCGGGCCGCAAAGAGGAGCGCCAGGAACGCCGCGCCGAGGAGAGCCAGCGTCGAGGCCAGATGATGAGCCAGATCGAAGACCAGCAGCAGACCGAGATTCGCCGCCACGAGCGGCAACGAGAGGGCGGCCGGACCCAGCCGGCGGCGGGCCTGCCCGAGCGGCGACGATGAGCTTTCCCTGGGCGCCGGCCCTGCTGGCACTCTATTACTCCGTCCTGGCGGTGCTTTCGATCTACGGCCTTCACCGCCTGGTGCTGGTGGCGCTCTACCTCCGCACCCGGCGGCGAGCGGCGCCTCTCCCGGCGGACCCGGCGGCCTGGCCCGTGGTCACGGTTCAACTGCCACTCTACAACGAGATGTACGTGGCCGAGCGGCTCATCGACGCCGTCTGCGGGCTCGACTACCCCGCCGAGCGGCTGGAAATCCAGGTCCTCGACGACTCCACGGACGAGACCCGCGAGATCGTCGCCCGCGCCGTGGCCGCCCAGCGGGATCGGGGAGTCGACATCCATCACCTGCACCGCTCCAACCGCACGGGATTCAAGGCCGGAGCCCTCGCCGCCGGCCTGGCGCAGGCCCGCGGCGAGCTGATCGCCATCTTCGACGCCGACTTCGTCCCCTCGCCGGACTTCCTGCGCCGGTCCGTCCCCTACTTCGCCGATCCGCAACGCGGCATGGTGCAGGGGAGCTGGTCCCACATCAACCGCGGCTACTCGCTGCTGACCCGTGTCGAAGCCGTCCTGCTCGACGGCCATTTCATGATCGAGCACGCGGCGCGCAACCGCAGCGGCTGCTTCTTCAACTTCAACGGCACCGCCGGCATCTGGCGCCGGCAGGCCATCGAGAGCTCCGGCGGCTGGGAGCACGACACCCTGACCGAAGACCTCGACCTCTCCTACCGCGCCCAGCTCGCCGGCTGGAGATTCCTCTATCTGCCCGAGCTCGCCGTGCCCTCCGAGCTGCCCGTGGACGTCAACGGCTTCAAGAGCCAGCAGCACCGGTGGGCCAAGGGGGCGGCGCAGACGAGTCGCAAGCTGCTGGGCCGCATCCTGCGGGCGCCGCTGCCCTGGCGCGTCAAGGTAGAGGCCTTCGTCCATCTCACCAACAACGTGAGCTATCCGCTGATGGTGCTTCTCTCGCTGCTCATCTTCCCGGCCATGCTGCTGCGCCGGGGCTCCTCCGTCGAAATGCTGCTGCTGGTCGACTTTCCGATGTTCTTCTCGGCCACGATCTCCGTCCTCACCTTCTATTTGATGAGCCAGGTGGCGACCGGCGCCGGCTGGCAACGGCAGATCGGTTACCTCCCCGCGCTGCTGGGAGTGGGAATCGGCCTGTCGGTCAACAACGCGCGGGCGGTCCTCTCGGGATTCTTCCAGCGGGGCGGCACCTTCCACCGCACGCCCAAATACCGCATCGAGCGCCGCGGCCAGGACTGGGCCGCCAAACGCTACCGCGCCGGCGCGGACCTCACTCGTACCATCGAGGCCGTCCTGGCCCTCTACTTCGTGGGCTGCACCGTCTACTCCTGGGCCGTGGGAATGTGGAACTCCATCCCTTTCCTGTTCCTTTTCGTCCATGGCTACGGCTACATGGCCGTGCTGAGCTTCCTGCCCTCGCTGCGCGATTGGTGGACGCGGCGGCGCAGGGCCCCGATTCCCAGCACCTCGTAACAGGAGCCGTGAGCTCAGGGGATCAGACCCAGCTCACGCCCCTTCTGAACCGCCTGCACCCGGCGGTTGACCCCCAGCTTGTCGAACAGGCGAGAAGAATGAGTCTTGACCGTGTTCTCCGAGACGAAGATCCGCTCGCCGATCTCCCGGTTGCTCAGCCCCTCCGCGATGAGGCCGAGGATCTCGTGCTCGCGCTGGGTGATGCCCAGCTCCTTCAGCTTTCCGGCGTCGAGCACGAAAGGCCCGCCTTCCGGAACGCGTACCTCCTTGACGACCACCACCTCTCTCGACCGCGACCACCGCACCCCGAAGTAGATGCCCAGGGCGGTGAAGATCACGGCCACCAGACCGCCATAGATCTCGGTCGGATAGAGGCGCACGAAGTGCTGATACTCGATCGCCTTCAGCAGCGCGATGAGCACGCCGCCTGCCAGTCCATAGCCGATGACCCGTTTCACGGCCGGAGAGCATAGCGCGCCGGGCGGCTCGACTCACCCCAGCTTGATCCGCGCCTCTGGTGGCGGCTCCTTTGGATCGGCGATCCCGGACGGTCTGCCCGAAGAAGCCTCACCCTCTGTCCCCCCTCTCCCTGACGGGCGAGGGGGGACGAGCCACAGCCGGTCTTGCCGATAGGAGGGCCTACTTTGGGATTATCGCCCTCGCATGCGTTCCCCCTCTCCGGTTACGGAGGAGGGGCCTCCCGGCTGGACCACGCCACGTCCCGAAGGGACACAGGCATAGAGCCTGCGGCTTCAGCCACAGGAGGAGAGCGCCCAGGATTCCAGAAGCTCCTGCGGGGCGTAGGCAGCTCTGGCGCGTCCCGCAAAAAAGTTGGGCGATAGAAGGCCGTTTTCCGTCTTCAGTGGGAGAACGGCCGGATTTCCCCGTCCGTGATCGGCCCGAACGGCGGTGCTACCATGTCACAGGAGGCGTATCCATGGCTCTTCACGACCCGTCCCCCAAGCTCACCTACGAGGACTACCTCCTCTTCCCGGACGACGGGAAACGCCACGAGATCATCGGCGGGGAGCATTTCGTGACCGCCGCGCCGTTTGTCCGGCACCAGAGGCTCGTCGGGACCCTCTACTTCCACATCCGAGCCTTCCTTCGCCTGCACCCTTTCGGCGAGATCCTGTTGGCCCCGACGGACGTGATCCTCTCCCCTCACGATATCGTTCAGCCCGATCTCTTCTTCATCTCCAACGAAAGAGGCCCGATCGTCACGGAGGCCAACATTCAGGGCGCGCCGGACCTGGTCATCGAGATCCTCTCCAACTCCAGCCGCCGCCTGGACGAAGTCCTCAAACGCAAGGCCTACGAGGAATTCGGGGCGCGGGAGTACTGGATCTTCGATCCGGTCCGCAAAACGACTCAGGTCTGGGAGCGGACTGACGAAGGCCTGCGGCGCAGAACCCTGCTCTCCGCAGCCGCGGGAGACATCCTGACGACTGCGCTGCTGCCGGGCCTCGAGATTCCGTTGGAGGAGATCTTCGAGGACCGGCTTCCGCGCGAGGCCTGATAAACTCTCTCCCATGAGCAGTAGCATCCTGCCGAAGTACCGCGAGCAGATCCTCGATCTCGCAAGGAGCCATGGAGTCAGGAATGTTCGTGTGTTCGGCTCACAGGCGCGAGGAGAGGGCAGTGAGAGCAGCGATCTCGACCTGTTGGTGACCCTCGGGGAAGGACGCTCGCTTCTGGACCTTATCGGGCTCAAACAAGACTTAGAGGATCTCATCCGTCGTCCTGTCGATGTGGTCACCGACCGGGCCCTCTCCCCCTACCTGCGGGAGCGTGTTCTCTCCGAAGCTATTCCTCTGTGAGCGGCGACGAGCTTTACCTTCGGCACGTACTCGATGCCATAGGCAAGATCGAGCGCTACGTCCAGGTAGGCTATAAAGAGTTTATGGCCGAATCTCACTGGCAGGATGCAGTCGTCTGCCAGTTCGAGATGATTGGTGAAGCGGTAAAGCGGCTTTCCTCACAAGCTACCGAGCGGCGCCCCGATATCCCTTGGCGTCGTATCGCTGGATGCGAGACGTCTTAATCCACAATTACATCAGCGTAGACGTGGAGGCGGTCTGGCAGGTTACGCAGCGCGAATTGCCCTTGCTGCGTCGGGCTGTCGAAGAACTCTTGGAAGAGGAGAGAAGAACCTGATGACTCCTCAAGCTCCCTCCCCCAAGCTCACCTACGAGGACTATCTCCTCATTCCCGACGACGGGAAACGCCACCAGATCATCGACGGTGAGCATTTCGTGACCGGCACGCCGTTCATTCGGCACCAGCGGATCGCCGGCCGGCTCCTGTTTCCCCTCGACTCCTTTATCCGCGAGCGAGATCTTCATCGGTCCATTGGACGTGCTCCTCTCACCGCACGACATCGTTCAGCCCGATCTCCTCTTCGTCTCCAACGAGAGGGAGTCGATCCTCACGGAGGCGAACATCCGGGGAGCGCCCGACCTGGTCATCGAGATCTTGTCTGACGATACCCGCAGACTGGACGAGGTCCTCAAGCTCAAAGCCTACGAACAGTTCGGGGTACGGGAGTACTGGATCTTCGATCCGAGCCGGAATACGACCCAGGTCTGGGAACGGACGGGCGAAGGCTTGCGGCGCAGGGCCCTGCTCTCCGCGGCGGCGGGAGATAACATGACGACTGCGCTGCTGCCAAGCTTTGAGATTCCGTTGCAGGAAGCCTTCGAGGATTAGCCCAGCTCGGCCGACCGTAAGGAATAGGAGCCGCGACAAACAACTATCTTAGCTGGACTTATCTTTAGCTCGCCGGGGCCACGAGTACGCGTTCCTGCACCCGAATACGTATCTCATCGTAAATCGCGATCCCAATTTCCTCCGCAACTTCAAGCGTGATCACGAGGGCATACGGGACTCTCTCTACAAGCGCTCCTGCGGCGGCGCGGCAGCTGACCTGAATTTGCAGGTTACTGCCGTCGACGTAAACCGCGGCCCTCTGCCCTTCTAAAATCTCATGCTGGAGAGTTCCTCTTCGAACGGCTTGCCAGTCAGCTTGTCGCCGCTCGACACGAAGCGGCTCTTGGGGTGGTGCGAACCAAAGATCTGCCCGGCGCCAGCTCTGGTGACGAGGATTTACAGGTGTCAACCAGGCGAGAGTAGCCGTCAGCCTTCGGTAGCCCCGTTGCCCACTGAGTGATGGAGGTAACGGAAAGCTATGAACGTGAGATTGATCTTCGCTGAGTAATCCACCACTGATCGCCGTAGCCCTGAATGCAGTACACTCGCGAACACGCCCGATATCAACGGCACCGTAACCCAAGAGGCGGGTCACATACTCCTTAAACTGCCGACTGTTCTCGGGAGTCTTAAGGACGTTCTCTAGAGTCGGGCCTGCTGGCCCCCATGCCGCTCCATGGGCGAGTAAAGCCTTCAACCAAACTGCTCGCGGAACAGTGTCGATGATCTCGCCACCAGGATCGCCGCGAAGCTCATCGACGACGTCGTGAAGCAAAGCAGCTCCCCGGCTCACTAGCGCAGCGGCATTGCTCGTGCCTCGGGTGCTCCACGTCGCGTTTCTTTCGCCAGGAATTCTTCCGGGAGCTGCGACAACTTGGCCAGGAGGCGAGGAACGATCATAAATGTTCAGAGTTGCGTTCGTGGTGGAACCCAGATGCTCCTGGACCACGACGCGTCCACCCGACGTCAGGATATCCGGCTTGATCGCGCGGCGATATCCCATACCCTGTGCGTTGATCGGACTTGGTAGCTTTCTCTCCATGAAGGGGTCGATCCACTGGGGTGGCGGCGGCCCAGCGAACTCATCGTCGTGTAGAGCTCCAACGGTCAAACCATTCAAGCATTCTCCTGGCGAAAGTATCCGTCGATGTCGTGCATCTGCAGCAACGGCTTGTACGACCTGATTCTGAAGCTCTGCTGGCGCTAAGGCCGCTAGCTGAGTCCTGGCGCAGTCGAGTTCGATTCTATGAGCATAGTTCCCTGCGCTGACCACGAATAGGACCTTATAGCGCCAAGCCAGCCAGTCGAGGAGACGAGCTAATGGGCTCAGGGATCCATCGAAAGGGCGATCCAAAATACCTATGGAAAAGTTGATTACGGAGACCTCCGGCGCAACAGGACGTTCATTGCCCTCGCCTTCAAATAGTCTGCGGACAGCGCGATGAAGCAAGTCGACTTCGAGGGTATCTTCAGGCATTGTCTCGTAACGCGGAGTTCTCCAGTCACGGTCATCCGGCCGAAGTACTGGGCGAACGTACAAGGGCCGGGCGAGAGAGTCCTCTCCTGCAGAGAGATCTCCATGGAGAATCAGCGAGGCCATTGAGGTGCCGTGGCGTCTTTCGTTGGCTGGATATTGGGCCTCAAAATCATCCGGATCGTCGACAATAAGGCGCCCCTCGAGCCTTCGATGCGCCTGTAGGGGTAACCCGTCAAATAGTGCCACAATCGGTTGACCTGCCGGTCCGGCTCCTAAGGGTCTTCCCTCGTATTGGCGTTCATCATCAGGAAGTACGGCCACCATCTGCCCGCTTGCACGGAAGAACTGGATCTGCTCGCACTTGATTAATTCGGCTTCCTCGTGGGTCTCTTCGACTAAAGTGCGGACTGCGCCAATCGGTATGCGGGCCAGCAACGCATGGTAGGAAATGTCTTCGAGCAATACCTCATGCAAAATCAGACCCTCTTCTCTGACGATGAGATCTTCTACGCGATCTCGCGCGCTACGGCGCTGCTGGGGTGATTGTCTAAACCAAAGCTCTATCTCAACGGGGACGAAATCCTGCCCGTGAACAATTCGCTCATTCCAATCGTCGAGCACTCCGGTTTCGAGCAGGCGATCGCGGACTCCCCAAAGCCTGACGTCGCGCAGCTGTTCAAAAAGGGTCTTCCAGCGGCCTAGTCCGTAAGGCAATCTCTGATTCCTCTGCCAAGAAGCCCAGAGCGAAAGCATCTGGCGCAGTGCCAATTGGTTTGTGAAAACCATAAACAGTCGACCGCGAAGTGCTTTATCCGGCCGTGCTTCATCGTGGCTGTCCAAGACAAAGAAGTCGTCGTCAGGCGGAATGTCCTCCTCTTCAATTTCGCCTAACCATTCCATGCCGGGGACGTTCTCCACTGCGCGGAGAAAGCCCTCGATCGTGCCCACTGTCTCAAGCACGACCACTTCCTCTGGCGCTAAGCCCTGGGCATCTGTTTGTAGTCGGGCTCGCTGTGCCGCGAACACTTGCTGAAGTTGCTCAAACTGGGGAGTCAACCTTGCAACTTGGCGCTCACGACTCGGGCGATGAAAGCGGCCGGAGCCGCCCCCTTTCGGTTGCCGCTGAGCAGCCTGGATGGGAGTGGGAAGAATCAGTAAGGGGCGTTCAGGCATTCTTCCTCTGGCGAACCTCCATCATCACGTTATCATCATCCACGGAGAAGCGGTGCCGCCACTGCTCCAGGCGGTCGCCAACTATTCGGCTAATATCGGCATCAGGGATTCGCAAAACATACTGGCGCTGGACGTCAAGGCCGAACTGCTCGAGCTC
>DASYTJ010000025.1:0-2085 GCA_036002325.1 Thermoanaerobaculia bacterium
CAAATCCCTCGATCCCGGCAACAGGTCTCGTGTTGCGCTACTTTCCGCCGATGTAGAGGGCGACCGGCCCAGTCAACCTTCCACACAGAGGGGTCACCTTGCGATACGGCCTTGCAATCAGCCTCGTCGTGGCCGCATTCGCGGCGCTTCCAGCCCCGGCCTCCGGGTCGCAGCTAATTGCGCGCAACGCGAAGGGTGTCCGGCTCGCTGTGAACCGCAACGGCGTCGCCCTCCTCACCTACCGGAACAACGGGCAGCTGCACCACACGCTGGCCTGGGGAGCGATCAACGCGCGGCGGCCGACGCGGGGCGAGCGGCAGGTCGCCTTCAAGCTCGACCGCTCGGGCGGCTGGGGTTCGTTGGGAAAGAACGCCTGGCGCAGGTTCCGCAACGTCTGCGGGCCCTATGAAGGGCCGGAGCTCCACTGGCTGATCAGAGCGTGCACGGCGCCGGACGGCTCACACTGGGCGCTCCAGAAATGGCAGCACCGCCTGCCGAATTACGGCCTGCCCGCGAGCCGGACCCGCGCGGCCTGGGAGCTGCACCTCTCCCACTGGTCGGGCGAGCTGCCGGAATTCGTCGTCAAGCTCGACTGGGTCTACCGGCGATTCGACCACCTCTATGGGTGGCTGACGTACCGCGGGACGGGTGTCTACGGCTTCAACAACTCGCGCTACGGCGCGGTCCTCGACACCTGGGGCCGGAACGTCTTCATCGATACCTATAACTCGCGCTACGGTCGCGGCTGGAAGCGAGAGAACGGATTCCTGACGCACCGTCCGAGCGGCGCCTTCTGCTACGGCTTCTACCGGCACGGAAGCCGCCCGATCGGCAAGGGCGAGGCGTACCGCGCCACCGTGTCGGGACCGGGGGTAACGCCGATCCTCTTCTGGAGCTCGCCCGCACTGGGCCCCTTCGATCCAGATCTCGACGCAGCGGCGAACGAGGAGCAGGCGACGATCTTCACCCACTCGCTGTGCCGGGCCAAGTAGCCGGCGCTCGCTAGCCCTACGATTGGCGCCGTGGCGGGTGCCGACGACCTCCGGGCGCTGATGCGGGACGTGCCGGCGGCCGTCGCGGTCCTCACCGTCGACGCGGGGGGCCAGCGGGCCGGGCTCACGGTCACCGCGCTCGTCTCGCTTTCGCTCGAGCCGCCGCTCATAGGCATCGCCGTCGGCCGGCAAGCGGCGCTGCACGAGTTGGTACGGGAGGCCGGCGAATTCGCCGTGAGCATCCTCGCGGCAGGGCAGGAAGGACTGGCGCAGCACTTCGCGCGAGGCGTCCCCCCGATCGGGCTCTGGAGAAGAATCGACACCCACGAGGGGATGCTCGGCGCCCCGCTCCTCGACGGCGCACTCGGCTGGCTCGAGTGCCGTCTCACAGCCGAGCAGGCAGCCGGCGACCACACGCTCTTCGTGGGTGAGGTTGTCTCGGTCGAGCGCGGGCCGGGCCGGGATGCACTGACCTATCTCCGTCAGAGCTACACGTGATCAAAGCCGTGGTCTTCGAGGGATAAAGACGGAGCGCCGGCTCTCGCCGGCGCTCCGATTCGCGTCTTCGTTGGCTTCGGTTCCGCTTACCTGCGGCCGACCACCAGGTTGACCGGGAAGCCGGCCCGTCGCACGACTCCGGGCCTCGGCCGCTGAGCAAGCACGCGGCCGGGTCGCCTGGAGCGAGCGCGCCGGATGCGGCCGACCGAGCAGTGCGCGCGGCGAATCTGCACGCGGGCTCGGCCGAGCGTCAGCCCGATCACCCTCGGCACGTGGCAGCGCACCGGTGGCGGGGGCGGCGGCGGCGGAGGTGGCGGAGGTGGCGGAGGTGGCGGCGGAGGCGGTGGTGGGGGTGGCGGAGGTGGCGGCGGAGGCGGTGGTGGAGGCGGAGGTGGCGGCGGAGGTGGCGGTGGGGGCGGTGGTGGTGGCGGAGGTGGCGGTGGCCCGCCGTTGTAGACGTAGTTCACGCGCAGGCCGTTGACGAGCGTGTCCTGGCCGCAGGAGAACTGCGTGAAGGGGCCTGCGCCGGAGTGCTGGATGCCGCTTACCTCCATCGAGCCGCTGTCGACGGTCGCCCCGTAGATGTCCGAGAGCG
>DASYTJ010000026.1:0-69001 GCA_036002325.1 Thermoanaerobaculia bacterium
GACATTGGTCACCGTCACCTGCAGGTTCTGCACGCCCGTCTGCGCGCCCGAGTCGGTCACCGTCACCTGCACGTCGTAGACGTTATTGGCACCGGCGTCCGCCGGCGCCTCGAAGTTCGGCGCGCTGTTGAAGGTCAGCACGCCGGTCGCCGGTACGATCGAGAACAACGCCGCGTCGGCGCCACCCGTGATGCTGTAGGTCAGGCCCGCCCCCTCCGTGTCGCCTTCGGGATCGGTCGCCTGCACGTCGATCACCGCCGTCTGGTTCTCCGGCACGCTGGGCGTCGCCGAGCTGGTGATCGAAGGTGCCTCATTGGTGTCAGTCACCGTCACCTGCAGGTTCTGCACGTCCGTCAGGCTGCCCGAGTCAGTGACAGTCACCTGCACGTCATAGACGTTGTCGGCCCCGACGTCTGCCGGGCTCTCGAAGTCCGGCGCGCTGTTGAAGGTCAGCACACCGGTCGCCGGAACGATCGAGAACAGCGCCGCGTCGGCGCCGCCCGTGATGCTGTAGGTCAAGCCCGCACCCTCCGAGTCCTCGGGATCGGTCGACTGCACGTCGGTCACCGCGGTTTGGTTTTCGGGCACACTGACCGTGGCCGAGCTGGTGATGGTCGGCCCCTCGTTGACGTCGGTCACCGTCACCTGCAGGTTCTGCACGCCCGTCTGCGCACCCGAATCGGTCACCGTCACCTGCACGTCGTAGACGTTGTTCGCCCCGGCGTCGGCAGGCGCCTCGAAGTCCGGCGCGCTGTTGAAGGTCAACACTCCGGTCGCCGGAACGATCGAGAACAGCGCCGCGTCGGCACCGCCCGTGATGCTGTAGGTCAGGCCCGCGCCTTCCGTGTCGCCGTCGGGATCGGTCGATTGCACATCGATCACCGCCGTCTGGTTCTCCGGCACGCTGGGCGTGGCCGAGCTGGTGATGAACGGCGCCTCGGCGGGGTCGTTGGTCACGGTCACCTGCAGGTTCTGCACGCCGGTCAGCGCGCCCGCATCGGTCACCGTCACTTGCACGTCATAGACGTTGTTCGCTCCGGCATCACCCGGGTTCTCGAAGTCCGGCGCGCTGTTGAAGGTCAGCACACCGGTCGCCGGAACGATCGAGAACAACGCCGCGTCGGCGCCGCCCGTGATGCTGTAGGTCAGGCCCGCGCCCTCGGTCTCGCCGTCGGGATCGGTGGACTGCACGTCGATCACCGCCGTGGTGTTCTCCACCACGCTGGGCGTAGCGGAGCTGGTGATCGTGGGCGCCTCGTTGACGTCGGTCACCGTCACCTGCAGGTTCTGAACATCGGTCTGGGCGCCCGAGTCGGTCACCGTCACCTGCACGTCGTAGACGTTGTTCGCCCCGGTGTCTCCCGGGCTCTCGAAGTTCGGCGCGCTGTTGAAGGTCAGCACACCGGTCGCCGGAACGATCGAGAACAGCGCCGCGTCGGCGCCGCCCGTGATGCTGTAGGTCAGGCCCGCGCCCTCTGTGTCGCCGTCAGGATCGGTCGATTGCACATCGATCACCGCCGTCTGGTTCTCCGGCACGCTGGGCGTGGCCGAGCTGGTGATCGTGGGTTCCGAGCTCAGCCGGCAATCGATGCGGAAGAAGAGCGTCCCCGCTTCGAAGCGGACGAAGAGAGCCCGCAGGTCGGGGCTGGGATCGCTCCCAAAGGGATCGGTGGCGATCGGCGACTCACCGCCCCAGTCGGTGATCTGTCCGTCCACCGTGATGGCCCACGCCGCGGTGGCTCCCACGGCGAGCACGCAGAGGATCAAAAAGGCGACCCGCTGCCGGCGGCGCAGGGTCAGCATCGCGGCCGCGGCCAAGCCGAGCGCGAGCAGCAGCAGCCCCCATTCGCCCAAGGTGGGAATGGTGGGATCGAACGGCAGCGCGTAAATGATGGGCCCTCCACCCGTGACCTGAGTCAATTCATCGCTAACGGGAGGGAAGGCGTCGCTGTCGGAGGTGACGTACAGCCGGATGACCGGCGCCACCGGCGTAAAGGGCATGTAAGTCTCGACAATGCTGGGACCGTCAGGGGGCACGGCCGTGCCGACCGGCCAAGGGGGAGTCGGCGGCGGCGGAACGGGCGTGACAGGCCCGAAGATCACGCCCGTGCAGGTCTGCTGCTGCACCTGCGTGACCTGGGGCGTGGCGTCGACGGTGGTGACGAGGATCTGCTCGATGCCGCTGAACGAGCCGCTGGTGCAGCCGGTGCCCGTATTGTTGTCGCTGTCGATGTAGATGGTGAACGTGGCCGCCGAGGCCGCGGCTCCGAAGCCTAGGACTCCCAGCAGAAAGGCGAAGGCGATCTTCGACTTGGCGGATTGGCGAAGACTCATCGTAATGCTCCTCGGATTGAACGTCCCGGGCATACCTTCGGCAGGATGGCCGGACGGACCCCAGGTGAGGGACTCAACGGTTGCAGGCATCGACATGGTTCGACCTGGATCCCCATCCGCTCAAGGTCGCCGCACCCCCTCCGCGCCAAAACCCGCGCGTCATGTTCGCGCACCTGGAGGAAGACCTGAACTACGGTAAAGCGTACCTTACCACAGCCTGTGGAGATCCACGACTGACACCAGTCTACTTTAAGAATCCTGCAATTGAAAGGCAGATTTGAGGGGTGCAGAGCGCGCCCTTGCGTGCTTCAGGGGCAGGGGCGCAGCATGCTGCGCCCCTGCCAGTCTGCAGGCCTACTTCACCGGCTGTGCCGCGCCGCTGTGGACGGCCTGCTCCATCAGGGTGCGGATCTCCTTCTTCGCCTCCTCGCCGGCGGCCTCCTGCTGGCGTCCCAGCTCTTCCTGCTGGCGGCCGAGCTCCTCCTGCTGGCGGCCGAGGGCTTCCTGCTGCCTTCCCAGCTCTTCCTGCTGCTGGCCCAACGCCTCCATCTTCCCTTCGAGCTCGCGCTCGCGCCGCTCGAGGGTCGCGTCATCGTCGTCGCGGCCCATGCGCTCGGCCGAAAGAGCCGCCATCTGGGCGCCGAGGGCTCCCTGCTGGCCTCCCAACTGGCCCTGCCTGGCGCCCAGCGCTCCCTGCTTGGCGCCCAGCTCACCCTGGCGCGCCCCGAGAGCTCCCTGCCTGGCGCCCAGCTCCATCTGCGGCTTGAAGATCTCCTCGGCCTGCTTGAGCACCGCCGGGTCGCGGACGACGTACTCCCTACCGTCGTGGCGGAACCACAGGATGGCCTCCTTCGAGTCGCCGCGGAGCCGCTTCAGTTTCCGGAAGTCGTCCATGTCGCCGCTCATCATGCTCGCCGAGTCGTTGCCGTAGAGCAGGATCCAGGAATCCCCATCGTCGCTCGAAACCCAGGAGTAGCCGTGTTTCCGCGGAGCGGGCGGAGCCGGCGGCGCCATGGGAGCCGCCGCGTAGGCCCGCGGAGCGCCGGGAGGGACGCCGGCCCAAGCCGTCCTGGCTGCCGGCAGAGGGGCGCCCGGTCGCGGCGCGGCGGCCGGCAAGGGAGCGCCGACCAGAGCAGGAGCGGCCATCGGCGCCGCACCGGGAGTCGGCCCCGCCGCGGGCCTTGGAGCCGCGGGGGCCAAGGCCCCTGCCACACCACCGGGGACACCGCCTGCCACCCCACCAACAACGCCTCCAGGGATACCGCCGGCGACCCCGCCCTTGACGCCCCCCGGAATGGCACCCTCAACCCCGCCGATGACACCACCCACGACACCGCCCGGAATCCCCTCCGCCACAGCCGCGGGCGCCTCCGCCGGCTCGGCTTCTTCGGCCGCCTCGGCCACTGCCGGCGCCGTCGCTTCGGTCGCCTCGGAAGCGGGCTCGGCCTGCGCCTCCGGCGCCGGCTGCTGGGCCACGATACGGAGGGGGATCAACCCCGCGAGAACCGCCGCCCCTGCCAGCCACCACCAGCCGGAGAGACGGCGTTTGTTGTCGGAACTCTGCTGAAGCATCTGAAGTCTCCTTTTGAGGTTCTGCAGCGAAGGTGAGGCGCCCGCAGCGGCGAGACCGGTCTCTCGCGGGGCCACACCCCACCGGAGAAGAAGGCGTCCGTAGGCCTGGGGCGCCGACCCCAGGACGCGGAGCACCTCCGCGTCGCACGCGGCTTCGCGGGCGATCGCGTATTCACGGGCGGCCAGCGCCGCCAGCGGATGAAAGAAAAAGATCCGGTGCGCCAGGGCCGGCACCCAGCCGAGCCAGAGATCCCTCCGGCGCAGGTGGACCAACTCGTGGCAGAGCGTCATCGAGATCTCCGCCGGCGCGAGACGCGCCAGGCCGGATTCAGGGAGCAGCACCAGCGGCCGCAGCAGGCCGATCGCCTGCGGCGTCCGTACCTCCCGCGAGCCGCGCAGATCCGGCTGCCGGCGCAGCGCCAGCAGCGCGCACAGCTCGGCGAAGATCGTCCGGATCCAGGCCTCTTGCAGCGGCTCCGCGCGCCGTACCACCCCGCGGGTGAAGCGGAGCTGGCGGAAAGCCCTGACGGATTGGAGAGCGAGGCCGGCGAGCCAGAGGAGGAGAATCGCGGTCCATCCAATCCGTTTCGCCCCCTCCCGAACCCTCACCCCTGACCCCTCTCCCGCCCCCTCCCTCCCCACCTCACCGGGAGAGGGGAAAACAACATCCGGAGAAACGGCTTCTTGCTCGATCTCGCTCCCTCCTCTCCCGGTGGGGGCGGGAGGGAGGGGTCGGGAGAGGAGGGCCGGGGTGGTGAGGGCCGGCAGGAGCGGCAGCTCGACGGGGACGATCCAGACGAGTCCCACCAGCAGCTTCAGGCACGCGGCCCACCAGAGGCCGCAGCGCACCGAGGCCGGCAGGCGCGGGAAGAGGCGGCAGGCGAGCCAGACGGCGGCGATGAACAGGGCGCCCTGGAGGGAGGTCCGCAGCAGCGCCTCGATGAGAGTTCCGGAACCGAGCCCCACCGCCGCGAGCGCGCTCATGGCTCCTCCTTCCGCTGCGATTGGAGCTTCGCCACCAGCTCTTCCAGCTCGGCCAGCTCCTCGTCCGAGACCCGCGCCTCCTCCGTGAGGTAGGTCACGAAAGGCGACACGTTGCCGCCGAGCGTCTTCTCGACGAATGTCCGCACCACGTCCCGCATCACCTGCCCGGGGCTGGCCGGCGAGAAGTACTGATAGACCCCCGCGACCTGCCGGCGATCGAGATGTCCCTTCTGGCGCAGGCGCTCCATCATCGTCAGCACCGTCGAGCGGGCCAACCCGCGCGGCACGCCGAACCCCTCCGCCGCCTGTCCCACCGTGGCGCCTCCCTGCTCCGCCACGTACTGCAGCAGCGCCAGCTCTTGATCTCCGATCGACTTGGGCTTCATCGTCCCTCCGTCTGCCTACATCTGTCATCATCCTACCCTTGACGACATCTGTCGTCAAGGGTGTACGCCGACGAGCGGGGAAAGTTTTGAGGCTTCCTCGAAACCTGCGAGGCACCTTGGTAGAGGAGGGACCGATCGGAACGAAGAGCAGCAGCAAAAGGCCGGCACCCGACGGGGTGTGGCGTCGTATTGGCCCGATTGAGTCTCCCTACTCCCCCCACCGCACCTCGAACGTGCAGTAAGGGCTCCCTTCCCAGATGCAGGCGACCTCCCGGGCCGAGCCCTGGACGCCGAAGGCCTTGAGGTAGCCATGGAGGATGCCGACGAAGGTCTCGCAGGGCGTCGGCCGGCCGGGCCGGTAGAGGAGGGCGCGTCCCGGCTCGATCTGCGGCGGCGGCCAGGTCTGGTTGGCGTAGTACGTCGTGTCGTTCTGCGACGCCTGCTCGAGGACTTGGAAGGCTTCCAGGATCGTCTTGCCCTGGAACATCTCGGGGTTGGCGCGCAGACGGCTGGGGATGATCTGCTCGCCCAAACGCGCCATCGAAAGGCCCGCGCGCGCCGCCCGGTCGCAGATCAAGGCAACGTCACGGCCGGGATACATCTCCTCCGGAAGAAAGACCTTGTTCCCCAGATCCCACTTGATGGATTCCACCAGCGCCGGTCCGCCGAGGACTCCCGCGGCGGCCAGATAGGCAATGGCATAGCGACCCTTGGTCTTTCCCTCGAAGCTCTGGACGAAGCGCTCGTGGGCGGCGCTCTTGGCGAAGGCGACCGCGGCAAGCTGCGGGCTTTCGGAGATCATCGGGCATCCCCCCTCATTTGAAGAAACGAAGCATGGTCGTCTTCAAAGCAGGGTGCCGGGACGTGCTAAGAATGCGCCGCTGACGTCCCCTTTGGAGGAAAGGCGAAGCCGCGTGCGGTCACCGTGATCCAGGCGATCCGCCCCTCCGGCAGCTTGCCGAAGGGGGGTGCATAGACGCTGTCGCCCGCGGCGGGGATGTAGGCCTCGTAAGGGAGCGCGCGGATCGCGGCGGCGTCGAGCACCTTTCCGCCCGCGGAGTAGGACCAGTCCTCCTCGTTGTGAAGGAACTCCCCCGGGTCCACGACGCCGAGCTTCAAGCTCCCTGAACCTGCGGGCCGGACCACGACTCCGGCGCTGGGCCGGTCGGTCATCAGCACCAGCTCCTGGGCCACCGCGAGGGCCTTGCCGCGGATCTCGATCAGCAACGCGTGGAGATCCTGCATGCCGGCGCCGGACGACGCCCAGGCGAGGAGAACGAAGTGGCGGTCATCCAGCCGGTACTGAGGACCGGGGATGGGCACTCCGAAGTCCTCGCTTCCCTGGAGGACCAGCGGCTCGAGCGTGCCGAGAGCGATCTTCACGCGGTTCGCGTAGTGCATCGTCCCGGTGCTCCCGGTTTCCGGATAGGTGGCCGAGATCTCCAGCCCGGGCGGCTCGGCGCCGGCGGAGACGGCCTGGAGTAAAAAGAGCGTTGCGACAGCGACCAGACTGCGCCGTTCAAAGCCTTGCCTCACCAGCACGTTCCTCCTAACTGGGTGCGACCTTCCGGTATCTCGTCGCCTTTCGTCCTCGGCTGTACGTCTCGATCCCCAGCTCCTTATCCGCCCACATCTTCTCGAGGATCCGAACGAGGGTGGACCTTGCTGGTTCGTATCCAAGCGCCTCTTCCAGATCGTGCCGGTCGAAAACCTCGGGGAGTTGGGGGAGCACGTTCTGGACCGCCCGCTTGAGCCCTCCCGGCGACGTCAGCCGGATCTTCTCCGGTTGCCCGGCAGGGTGTTGCTTCTCTACTTGCGTCCCAACAGGGACTTGCTCCTCGCTTGAGCCTTGCGGCCCACCTGTCTCTTGAGTCTCACCAGGGCTTTGCGTCTCATCCGGTAGCGGCTTCTTGCCTTCCTGCTCTTCGCCCCACGGGTCCCCTCCTGCGGAGGGGACTGCCGAAGCGAGCCACAGCATCTCGAGCGCGCGGAGCTTGGCGAGATGCGCGGTCCGGATGAGCTCGAGATCCTCCTCGTATTGCTTTTCGAGCGCGCGCCGGCGCTTCTCGTATTCATTGTGCCGCATCGAATTCCCTTTGGCCGCATTGCGATTGCAGTTCCAATCCATCGTATCCGATCGCTACGGACATGAGCGGCGGCCTCCATCGAAGAGGAGCGGACGGTTCGCCCCGAGGTATGGACGGTTCGTGCCGCGCGATGGGCCACAACGAGCGAGGTCTGGACGGTTGGCGCCGCTTCCGCTACCGGCCACTATCCCACGTGGACGGTTGCAGCCGCGAATCCAACTGCCCACTCCGGGTTGTGGACGGTTCGCGTCTCGGGCCGCAAACCGTCCAGACCTCGGATGGACGGTTCAAGCCGGGACACGAACCGCCCGCACCGCGAGCCCAACCGTCCACTCCGCGGCCGGAACCGCCCGCCTCCCGGTCATCGCAGCCACGGGACCGGCGCCAACCGTTCCGACTGCCGCGATGGACAGGTAGAAGCCGGCTCGAACCCTCCGTGGGCCGGAGCGGCTCTCGACATTCGCGGTCTGTGGCTGCGATAGAGTCCGGCATCCAATGGCGGACTCCGTTTCCTTCCCCGCCGGCTTCCTCTGGGGAGCCGCGACTTCGGCCTATCAGATCGAGGGCTCGCCGCTGGCCGAGGGCGCGGGGCCCAGTATCTGGCACCGCTTCAGCCACACCCCGGGATGCGTCCGCGACGGCGACACCGGCGACGTGGCGTGCGATCACTACAACCGGTTCCGCGAGGACGTCGCCCTGATGCGCGAGCTGGGTCTCGGGGCCTACCGCTTCTCCATCGCCTGGGGGCGCGTCCTGCCGGAGGGGACCGGACGGGTCAACCAGCGCGGGCTGGATTTCTACCGCCGGCTGGTGGACGCGCTACGCGAGGCCGGCATCGCGCCCGTCGCGACGCTCTACCACTGGGACCTGCCGGCGGCGCTCGACGACCGCGGCGGCTGGACGAACCGCGACGTGGCGGACTGGTTCGCCGAGTACGCGGCCGTCTGCTATCAGGCCCTCGACGACCGGGTGGAGCTGTGGGCGACGCTCAACGAGCCGTGGGTGGTGACGGACGGCGGCTACTTGACGGGCGTGCTCGCGCCCGGCCGCCGCAGCGCTTTCGCCGCCGCGCTCGCCGGCCACAACCTGCTGCGGGCGCACGCGGCGGCGGTCGCGGCCTACCGCGCCATGGGCCGCCAGCGCATCGGCGTGGTGGTCAATCTGGAGCCGAAGCATCCGGCGAGCGACCGCCCGGACGACCACGCGGCGGCCGCGCGGGCCGACGCCTACATGAACCGCCATTACCTCGACCCGCTCCTCCTCGGCCGCTATCCCGAGGAGCTGGCGGGAATCTACGGCGAGGCGTGGCGCGAGGATTTCGACCGCGAGGCCGAATCGTTGTCCGTGCCGATCGATTGGCTCGGGATCAACTACTACTCGCGTAACGTCGTGCGGCATCAGCCGGACGCGTGGCCGCTCGGCGCGGCGCGGGTGCGACAGGCGCGCGCCATCCACACCGAGACCGACTGGGAAGTCTACCCGGCCGGCCTCGAAGAGACGCTGCTCCGGGTGGCCCGCCGGTACCGTCCGCTCCCCCTCTACGTCACCGAGAACGGCGCCGCCTTCTACGATCCGCCGTCGCCCGTCGACGGCCGCGTCGACGATCCGCTGCGCATCGCCTATCTCCGCGATCACCTGCGCGCCATCGGCCGCGCCATCGCCGCGGGAGCGGACGTGCGGGGCTACTTCGCCTGGTCGCTGCTCGACAACCTCGAGTGGAGCCACGGCTTCTCGAAGCGCTTCGGCATCGTGCACGTGGACTTCGCGACGCTGCAGCGGACGGTGAAGGCCAGCGGGCGTTGGTACTCGGAGGTGGCGCGGACGCAGGGCGCGAGCCTGGGTTGACCGAAGGGCCTACCCGCAGAAGCCTCCGTCCACACTCCAGACAACTCCGTCCAGGTCCCGGACGCCGGCCCCTCCGCCAACGGCCGGAGATCCCGCAAACCTCTGATCCGCATAGGTTTCTCCGCTTCCGCGGCAAGGTATCAGTCTTGCAGAACAAGGTCCGCCAAAGGCAACACCGTACGTGGCAGCCTCACGGCCGAACGGCTTTCGGAGACGAACCATGTCCCACGAAACGATCGAAGATCCCTGGAGCCTTGCGGTCCTGCTGGTGGAGGATGATCCGGCCGCGGCGCGGGTCGTCCGCGAACGGCTGGCGAGCGAGCGCCGCGGCCACCTCGCCGTCGAGGTCGTCCCCCGCCTGGAGCAGGCCGTCGAGGCGCTGCGGCA
This sequence comes from Thermoanaerobaculia bacterium, assembly GCA_036002325.1. Lineage (GTDB taxonomy): Bacteria > Acidobacteriota > Thermoanaerobaculia > Multivoradales > UBA5704 > DATARR01. The sequence continues at coordinate 9,596 of DASYTJ010000026.1, forward strand.
GCGGGCGTACGACGTCCTGCTGATCGACCTGGCGCTGCCGCGGGAGCCCGGCCTGGAGACGCTGCTGGGCGCCCAGATGCTCGCGCAGCGGATCCCGATCGTGGTGATGACCACCTACCCCGACGAGGAGCTGGGCGTGCGGGCGGTGGAGGCGGGCATCCAGGAATATCTGATGACGGGCGGCGGCATTCCCGCGGACCTCGGCGGCACTCTGCGCCACGCGGCGATCCGCCACCGCATCGTCGCCAAGCTGCGTCGGAGCTGCCAGGTCGCCGCCTGCCGCGCCTCGCGCGATCCGGCGACGGGGCTGGCCAGCCGGCCCGCGTTCCTGCGCAAGCTGTGGGACGCGCTGGAATTCGCCGAACGTTTCCACGAGCGGCCCGCTCTCCTCCTGGTGGAGCCGGAGGACTTCGCGGCCGTCAAGGAGCGGCTGGGCCCGGTGCTCGGAGCCAACCTGTTGCAGGAGCTCAGCCGCCGCCTGAGCTGGTGCGTGCGCCGCAGCGACTGTCTCGGGCGCCTGACGGACGAGGAGTTCGCCGTCCTGGTGCCGCACGCCGCGACGTCGCCCGCCATCCGCATGATAGCGGAGCGAATCCGCCTCACCTTTACCGCGCCGTTCCGCACCGGCGGTCCGAGCCTCCGGTTGCGCGCCAGCCTCGGCGCCGCCTGGTACCCGATGGACGGCGAAACGGTTGGGGCCCTCGTCAAGGCCGCCGAAACGGCCCTGGCGGAGGCCCGAGACCTCGGCGGCAACCGCTGCCAGCTCTTCCGCGGCCACGACGTGCCGCCCTGGCCGGAAGACGTGGCGAGTGCGCTTTCGCTGCAGCAGACCGCCGCGGGAGGTCCCGGATGACCGCCGAGCGCACGGAGATCGAGCGCGAGCTGGAGCGCAGCAACCGGGAGCTGAGAACCTTCCGCCGGCTCTCCAAGATCGGGCTCACGACGCCGCTGGACGGGACCACCCTCGGCAGCATGCTGGAGGTGATCTGCGAGGAGACCGGCTTGCCCCTGGCGGCCCTCGAGCTCTACGACGCTGCAGGGGAGATGATGAGGCTCGCGGCGCACCTCGGCTTTGCCGAGGAAGGGGCCAGAGACCTGGAGTGGACCGCCGACGGCAGCGTCTCGGGGCAAGTCGCCCGCTTCGGCGTCCACTTCGTCGAGGCCAGGGACCGGGAAGGAGGCCCGAGCAGCGGCGCGGCGCGCCGGTTCGCGGCCCGAACCTTCGTCTGCGTACCGATGAAAGCCGAGGGAAGAGTGCTTGGCGCGCTCAGCCTGGGATGCCCCGAGGAGCTCGCGATCGACCAGCGCTTCGTCGACTGGGTTGCCGACCTCGCCGGCCACGTCGCCGCGATCACCGAGCGCAAACGGACGGCCCAGGCGCTGCACGAGAACGCCGCGCGCCTGCGTCTGCTCATCGAGCAGATGCCGGCCCTGGTGTGGACCACCGACTCCGACCTCCGCTTCACCTCCTCCCAGGGGGCAGGCCTGGCCGCCATCGGCCTGCAGGCCGGAGAGGTGGATGGCCGGCTGGTACCCGAGTTCAGCGAGGCGGGTATTTCCGTCGCGGCCCACCGCCGGGTCCTGGAAGGCGAGTCGGTGAGCTTCCAGGGGCGCCTGCGCGGCCGGATGTTCGAGGCCCACGTCGAACCCCTGCGCGACGGCAGCGGAGCGATCGTCGGCTGCATCGGCGTGGCTCTCGACGTCACCAGCCGCCACGAGGCCGAGGAGGAGCTGCGGGGGATCACCGATACTCTTCATGCCCTGGTCGAGGCCTCGCCACTCGCCATCCTGACACTCGATCTGGAAAGCCGGGTGACCTCCTGGAGCCCGGCCGCCGAGCGCACCTTCGGCTGGAAGGCGGAGGAAGTCCTCGGCCGGCGCCTGCCCTTCGTACCCGACGACAAATGGGACGAGCACATCTCCTTGCGCGACCGGGTGCTCGCCGGCGAGCTCTTCACCGGTCTCGAGACCCGACGGCTGGACACCAGCGACCGCAAGCGGGCCGAGCAGGCCATCCGCCGGCTGGCTTCCGTGCCCGAGCCGAGCCCCGAGCCCCTGGTCGAGCTGGACCTCGCCGGCAACACTCTCTACGTCAACCAGGCCGCCCGCAACCGCTTCCCGGACCTCCAGGCCCTGGGGAGCTGGCATCCGGTGCTCGCCCACGTCGCCTCCGTCCTGCCGCGGTTCCGCCACGGCGAGAAGCGGTCTTTCTCCTTCGAGGTCAGCCACGAGCAGTCCGTCTACCATCAGATGGTCTACTACGTGCCCGACAGCCTCCTGGTGCGGGTGTTCCTCCACGATCTCACCGAGCAGCACCGCGCCAAGGAGCTGCTGCGGCGGGAGACTCTCTACGACCGGCTCACGGAGCTGCCCAACCGCGCCGCGTTCCTGCAACAGCTCGGCGTGCGCATCGAGCAAGGCGACGCCGGCTTCTCCGTGCTCTCTCTCAACCTCGACCGCTTCAAGGTGGTCAACGACAGCCTCGGGCAAGGGGCCGGCGACCAGCTGCTGGCGAGCATCGCGCAGCGGATCTCCGCCTGCCTGGGGCCGGGCGGCACGGCGGCGCGGCTGGGCAGCGACGAGTTCGCCGTCCTGCTGCGCGAAGCGGACGCGGCCGGCTCCCTGGAGCTCGCCGCGAGCCTCCGTGAGGCGATCGGCAGGCCGCTGGAGATCGCCCGCCAGGAGATCTTCCCCAGCGTCAGCATCGGCGTCGTCGCCGGCGAGCGCCACGAAGACGCCGAGTCGGTGCTGCGCGACGCGCACATCGCCATGTACCGCGCCAAGTCTCTGGGCGGCGGCCGCTGCGAAGTCTTCGATCCCGCCATGGGCAGCCGCTCGCTCGACCGGCTGCGCCTGGAGAATGAGCTGCGCCGGGCCATCGAGCGGAGCGAGCTGGAGATGCACTATCAGCCGATCGTCCGCCTGGCCGACGGCGCGGTCACCGCCTTCGAAGCCCTGCTGCGGTGGCCCCGACGCGACCGCGGCGATGCCATCCCGCCCGCTGATTTCGTCGCCGTCGCCGAGGAGTCCGGCCTCATCCTGCCGCTCTCCTACTGGACGCTCGGTCAGGCCTGCCAGTGGCTGCGTGACGGCGGCGAGGAAGGACCCGCCTTGCATCTCAACGTCTCCGGCCGGCTGTTCTCCGACTTTACCCTGGCCGACCGCGTCCAGGAGGCACTGGCGGAAAACCGCGTCCGCGGCGAGCGGCTCGTGCTGGAGATCACCGAGAGCGTGCTGATGGACGACGCCGAGGCCGCTGTGGGGATCCTGGCCCGCATCAAGGCCCTGGGGGTCGGCCTGGCGGTCGACGACTTCGGCACCGGCTACTCCTCGCTCTCCTATCTGCAACGCTTCCCGATCGACCACCTCAAGATCGACCGCTCCTTCTTGGCCTCGCTGGGCGGGCCGGGAGAGAACCACGAGATCCTGCGCGCCATCCTGACTCTCGCCCGCGGTCTCGGCATCGAGGTGATCGCCGAAGGCGTCGAAACCGAGGACCAGCTCGACCGGCTCCTCACTCTGGGTTGCGATCTGGCGCAAGGCTACCTCTTCGCTCTTCCCATGGACCGGGAAACGGCGCGGGCCCTGCTCGCAGCGCCGCCCTCCTGGATCGGCCTGATCGAGCGCTCCGCGGCCTCGCCGGTGAACGTCACACCGCTGCGCCGGCCGGCTGTGTCATGACGGACGTCGCCGATCCGCCGGACATGGAGCGCTTCGCCTTTTCCAGCGATCCGCCGGGCGCGGACGGGAACGCGACGGCGTGGGCGAAGGCCTGGGAAGAGCACAACACCCGCCTGTTCGACCTCCTCAAAGGGATCGAACGCGACGCCGTCGAGCCCGTCTCGAAGCTGCTGGAGCGGCTCCAGGAGTGCCGCCAGAGCCTGGGAGACCCGCCGGATGCGCGTCTGCGCCGCGTCTGGCGCAACCTCCTCGCCGAGCTGTGGGAGGCCGCCCGCGCCGCCCTCTACGGCGACCTCGGGCCGGCGCGCCAGCACGCCGGCGCCGCCCGTCGCCTGGAGCGCGAGCTGCGGCAGATGCTGGAGATCTCCTGCGGAGGCTAGCTTTGCCCGGTACTCCCGTGCCGGGCTAGGAGAAAGACGGCCCCCCCGGGACGGACCGTGCCCCGACCCCAAGGATCTCCGCGGAATCTTTTCTTCAGGGCAGGGCCGGCCGTATCGGCTCAAGCCGCCTCTTCCATCGGCCGCTCCGCCGGGACCACCGCGGCGGGATCCACGCCCAAGGCGCGGAAGCGGTTGAGCAGGTCGTCCTTGTCCACCGCCTTGAGGTAGGCCTCCCGCGGTTCGACGATCCTGGCCTCCACCAGCTTGGCCAGCGAATCGTTGAGCAGTTGCATGCCGGCCTTGCGGCCGATCTGCATCAGCGACGGGATCTGGAAGGTCTTCCCCTCACGGATCAGGTTGGCGATGGCCGGCGTGCAGATCATGATCTCGTAGGCGGCGATACGGCCGCCGCCGATCTTCTTGAGCAGGGTCTGGGCGATGACGGCCCGCAGGCTGCTGGAGAGCATGAGCCGGATCTGCGCCTGCTGGCTGGGCGGGTACTGATCGATTAGCCGGTCGACGGTCGAGGGCGCCGTCGTGGTGTGCAGGGTGCCGAAGACGAGGTGGCCGGTCTCCGCCGTCTCGATGGCGATCGCCGTCGTCTCCAGGTCCCGCATCTCGCCGACCAGCACGACGTCCGGGTCCTCGCGCAGGGCGGCACGCAAAGCGCGCTCGAACGAGCCGGTGTGGCTTCCCACTTCGCGGTGGTGGACGAGGCACCCCTTGGAGGGATGGACGAACTCGATCGGATCCTCGATGGTGATGATGTGATCGCTGCGCGTCTCGTTGACGCGGTCGAGGATCGCGGCGAGCGTCGTCGACTTTCCCGAGCCGGTCGGTCCGGTGACGAGCACCAGGCCGCGCGCCAGGTCGGCGAGCTGGCAGACGACGGGGGGCAGCCCCAGCTCGGCGGCCGAGGGGATCTTGTAAGGGATCTGGCGGAACACGGCGCCGATCCCCTCCCGCTCCCGGAACAGGTTGGCCCGGAAACGCCCCTTGCCCGGCAGCTCGACGGCGAAGTCGGTGTCGTTGGTGGCCTCGAACTCTTCGCGGTTGCGCTGCGGGGCCACGGCGAAGAGCAGCTTCTTGAGCTCGACGGCGGCCGGCGGCGAGTACTCGGGCAGCGGCAGCAGATCGCCGTGCAGGCGCATCCGCGGCGTCTGGCTCGAGGAGAGGTGGAGGTCCGAGCCGCCGCGCGCCACCAGCAGCCGCAGCAGGGTCTCGATGGGCGGCAGGGGCCGGGCGTCCGGCGTCGTGGAGAGCGCGATCACCGGCATGGCGGATGGCTCCGGCAGCTCCGGCTCGGAGGTCATGGAAAGCGGCGGCGCAGGTGCCGCCATCGCCTTGTGGGCGCCATTCGTGGCGAGGTGCGCGGTCCAGCCGCTCCCCTGAGATACAAAGTGAAAGGTTCGCTCCCCGATCCGATAATCGAACTCGGCCGGCAGCGAAGCGGCGCTGGCTTCTCCGGGCGCCACCTCCGCCACCAAGCGGGCGATCGTGGGGGCGTCCAGCGGCACGCCCGTGAGCTGGTGCTCCAGTCCGGCGCGCAGCAGGCACGGCGGCCGGCCCGGCTCGAGGATCACCGCCTCCACGCGCCTCTGCGATGCGGTCGTCAGCAGCTTGTCGAGAATCGCCATGGCCCGCGCTCCTAGGGGATGACCCGCACGATGGCGTCCCGGTTGATGTACATCACCGCGGCCGGTGCGAGGAAGAGCAGGAACCGCTCTTCCGAGAGATTGAGCAGGTCCGAGAGCCGGCAGCGCGCGCTCGGCAGCACGTAGAGGAACTCGCCGTCGAGCACGTAGCCGCTCTGCACGGTGACCCGCGCCCGCTGCCGCACGGCGCCGACCTCCTCCAGATGCGATACCTCGGGCAGGATCCCGGAAACGCGGACGTAGGAGATCCAGTTGAGGCTCAACAACTCCACCTGGTCGCCGACCTTGCAGGGCAGAAACCGCGTTCCCGGATCGTTCAGCCGCTCGCCCATCGTCTCCCGGCCTCCGCCCTGTGCGCTCGCCAGACGCAGGTAGAACGAGGTCATGATCGACTCGCCGTCCCACAGGATGACCTCGGCCGCGATGCCCGCCACGCTCTGCTTGTAGCTGTCCAAGGTCGGCGGAGACGCTTTCGTCCCCGGCCAGGCCTCGCGAATCGCCAGATTGCTCCGTGCTCCTATCATGGCTCTCCTCCGCTTCGTCAGTTCGTCGTCTTCGGCGGCTCTAGAGTGCAAGAGCGATACCGGCCCGAAAACCTTTCGTTTCCTGGGGAAAGCGACCGCTCGTTCATCCGAAATTCGGAAATCGTCCAGACGGTGGACGAGATCCAGCGGGTGTCCGGCGGCGGGCTCGCCTGGAAAAACACGGCTCTCAGGGGGTTGCGGCGGCCTGGCACGGGCCGTGCTCAACCCAGGCAACGAAACCACGCCGCGAGGCGGACAACCAAGCGGGAACCGCGATTTACGCGGCCCACGGCTTTCAACGAAAGGGAGGCATCCATGTTCAGTCGAAAAGTGTTCTTGGGAGTCATCGTTCTCCTGCTGGCGGTCGCGGGCGCGGCCGGGGCGCAGACCACCGTCACGCTCCCGGACACCAGCCAGACCACCACGCTCACCGCGAGCGTCAGCGAGCAGGCGCAGGTGACAGTGCCGTCGGGCGTGACCTTCAACGTCACCAACGTCGCCAGCAGCACGGCGGCGAGCGCCGCCTCGGTGACGGTGAGCAACATCGTGCTGGCGACCGCCACCAAGCAGCTCAAGGTCTCCATCCAGGGCGGGGCCGCGTCGTTTACGCCGCCGGTCGTCGGCGCCACCACCTGGGCGGTCGGCGACGTGACCTGGAACGCCGCCACTTGGACGAACGCCACCGGCGCCTCCGGCACGCTGAGCAACAGCTCGTACACCGAGGTGGCCACCTGCGCCGCCGACGCTGCGACCTGCAGCACCACGGGGCTCGTCTTCACCCTCGGGGCGAAGAGCACGGTCAAGCGCTCGGGCAGCCATACGCTGAGCATGACCTGGAAGTTCGAGAGCATCGGCACGTAGCGGAGGGTGGTTGTTTGTAGGGGCGGCTCCATGGGGCCGCCCCACTTTTTGGGAGATCTGCTGCCATGAAAATGATCCGCGCCACGCTTCTGCTCCTCGCCCTGCTGCTGCTCGGCCGCGCGCCTGCTCCGGCGATCCAGTTCTCGTCGAGCTTCGAGTCGATCAAGATCGACGGCCGGCCGGGCGAGGTGGTCAGCCGGGAGTTCCGGCTCCGCCTGTCGCCGGGAGGGAAGCGGGCCCAGTTCAAATCCCGCACCGAGGACTGGTGGGCCAGCGAGGACGGCGCCAACTCCTACTACCGGCCGGCGGGAACTCTCCCCCGTTCCTGCGCCACCTGGATCACGCTGAACCCGGTGGAGACCGCCGTCGAGCCGGGCGGCACCCTGGCGATCCGCGTGACCGCCGCCATTCCGCGCGGCGTCAAGCCCGGCGGCTATTGGTGCGTGCTGACGGTGGACGAGGTGCCGGATCCCTTGACGGCGCCGGCGGGAGTCGCGGTGCAATTCCTGTCCTCCGTGTCGGTGGGGATCTTCATCAACATCGAGCCGGTGACGCGCGCCGCCGAGATCCGTGACGTCGAGCTCGCCCGAGGCCAGGCGCGCCTCAAGGTCTGCAACCTCGGCAACGCCCCGCTCGGCGCCGAAGGCCGGATCGAGTTCCTGCGGCCCGGCGCCTCGGCTCCGGCGGCGACGGCGGTCATCCGGCGGGCCACGGTGCTCACCGATCCGGCTCCCTGCCGCGTGCTGTCGGCGGACCTGCCCGCTTCGTCTTCGCTGCCGGCGGGTAAGTACCTCGTGCTGATCCTCCTCGACATCGGAGTCGATCACTATCTCGGCGTCCAGAAAGAGATGGAGATCGGGCGTGATCTCCTCGCCCCGGTTGCCGGCCGCTAGGGCACGGGCCGTGCTCTGCGGCCTGCTCCTCGCCGCGGGCGCGCGGCCCGCTCCTGCCGCCGAGCCGGGCTGGACGGTCACGGTGCGAGGCCTGGACGTCACCCGGGCCGCCGCTCCCGTGATCTCCGGACCCGTGCTGCTGGTGGACGCGGCCGCCCTCGCCCCTACGCTGCGGCTGGTCGTCCGCGCCGCCGGGCGCGAGGCGTCGGTGCGCGACGTCGCCGGCGTCGAGTGGCGGGGCACGGCGGGCGACTCGCTCTTGACGGCCCCGGGCCGCAGCATGAACCTCGAGCGCTCGCTACGCATCGAGGGCCGGTCGGTGTACCTCCCGGCGAGCGCCGTCGCGGAGCTGGCAGGTCTCCGTCTCGTCGTCGATCCCGAAGCCCGCACGGCAGGGCTCGAGGACGCCGCGGGCGCCGCCGGCGTTTCACCCGCCGGCTGGCAGAGCTTCAGCCGGCCGAAGCCGGCCCCGCCCGGCGGCAAGAGCCCCGCCGCCTCGCGGCCCGAGCCACGGGACCTCCGGCTGCCGCCGGACCATGAGACGCTGCGGGTCGGCCTCGGAGTCGGCACCGTGCCGGGGGCCGACGGCGGCGCCGAGCTCACCGCCTCGGGCGCTCTGTGGGGTTACGAAACGGGTCTCAACGCCCTGCTGACCGGCGGGCCGGAGGGCCTGGAAATCCAGAGCGGCCACGCAATGCTCACCGATCCGGACCGGGGCTGGGGCGCCGAAGGCGGAGACCTCTTCACCGAGATCTGGGGATTCGCCCGCGGCGCCCGTTTCCGCTGGCAGCGGGGGGAAGGCGACCGGGCGGTCTGGCCGGCGCTGTCGGTCTACCTGGAGGATCCCCGCGGCGGCAATGAAGGGACCGTGCTCGCGTACCACGAGGAGGCGCGCGTGGGGCGCTTCACGCTGCTCGAAGGCGAGCTGGCCTCCGACGGCTCCTGGGTGGCGAGCGGCCGTGTCCAGCGGCAGCGGATGAGCCTGTTCGGATATTACCGGCAGGACTCCGGCCGCTTCGACGCGCAGGGCGAAGGCCTCGCGGCTTCCTTCGAGCTGCCACTCGGCCTCTCCTTCCAGGCTTCGCTGTCGCGCAGCGGCTCGGGCCGCCAACGCCTGGACGGCCGGACCTTTTCGCTCCGGATCCCTCTCCGCCCGGGCCTCGACGCCGGCGTCGAGAGCACGCGCACGGAGGGCGCCGCGACCCGCGGCCGGATCGACGCCGTGGTGGCGAGCGCCGCCCTCGGCCGCCTGCAGGTCCGCAGCCGCTTCCAGCGGCGGGAGACCGCAATCGCGCTGCTCTCCTTCGGCCGCTCCGTGCGCCTGCGCCAGGACGAGCTGTTCACCTCCGCCTCCTGGATCGCCGGCTCGCGGCTGCGGCTGGAGGCGCAGCTCGCCGAGCGCTGGCCCGAGCGCGGCGCGCGGGAGGAGTGGCGGCAGATCAACGCCTCCTACAGCCTCTCGCCGCGCACCTCGCTGCAGCTCTTCGCCGCTTCGTCGTCCTCGGGCCTCGCGGACACCTTCCGCCTGCGGATCGACCGCGAGATCCGCCCCGGCTTCGCCCTCTACGCCGAGTACGGCGACGTCGTCACCTTCCAGTCTCTCGCCTCCGGACCCGGCGAAGACCGGTCCCGCTTCCGCATCATGGTCCGCCGCACCTGGGACGTCGCCACTCCGGCCTCGCGCAGCGCCGTGGAGGGCGTTCTCGGCAGCAGCGGCGACCTGCCGACCGCCGGCCTGCCGGTGCAGCTCGGCCCCTACCGGACCGTGACCGACGCCGACGGCCGCTACGCCTTCGCCCATGTCCCGCCGGGCCGCTACGTGCTGGGCGTGCCTCCCGAGGGCCTCCCCGCCGACGCCACGGCCGGTCCGCCCGCCGCCGTCCAGGTGAAGCGTAGGCGCACCCAGCGCGTCGACCTGTCCGTCGTCCCCCTGAGCGAGGCCCGCGGCTGGGTGTACGTGGACCGCGATGGCGACGGCCGGCGCGATCCCGGCGAAGGGATCGGCGGCGTCGCCCTGACCCTGGACGACCGCACGACCGCCAGCGCCCCCGACGGCTCCTTCGGCTTCTTCAACCTGCCGCCCGGCTCTCACCGATTGCGGATCGAGACCGGCCTGCTGCCCGCGGGGATCGAGGCCCTGCCGCCGCTCGAGATGAGCATCGGTCTGCCGCCGGGCCAGTCGATCGATCACCTGGAGCTGCGCCTCCAGGAGAAGACCAAACCCGTCGTCTTCCAGGAGGCCCGGCGATGGAAGTGAACAGGACTCGAATGTCGACACCAATGGCGTGCGCTCTTGGCGTCGCCCTTCTGGCGGCGGCGACCGCCTACGGCCAGGAACAGGTTCGCATCCAGGTGCCGGAGAGCGTCGTCTTCGAGGTGCTGGACGCCAAGACGAAGAGCGGGGCGCCGCCGTCCCGGCTGGCCTTCGACCAGGCGATCCTGGCTTCCGACCACCGCCTGCGGGTCAGCGTGCGGGCGGAAAGGCTGGACTTCGCGAGCTCGGGCGCTCCGCCGCGGATCTTCTTCACCGCCCACGGCGCCCGCGGCGGCACCGGGTTCAGCGGACCGCTGCGCGAGACGGACTTCACTCCGGTCTTCGAAGGCGATCCCTTCGCTCTCGCCGGCGGCGTGGAGATCGCCTGGACCCTCGAACGCTTCCAGGATCTCGGCGGCGCCCGCGTCTATCCCGTCTTCCTGCGCTGGAAGGTGGAATCCGTTCCCGGCGGGAACCGGCCCGGCAACCGGTTCCCGGACGCCGGAGATCCGCTCGCCGCGGCGTCGGGCCGAGCGTCTGCGGCCTCCGGCAGCCCGGGATTCGCTCATGACGCGGCGGCACGGGAGCTGCCGCCTCCGCCGCGCTGAAAGGGAACGATCCATGGCCGGAAAGCGGATTCTCGGAGCTCTCGTCGCCGCGGCACTGACAACAGCCGCGGCGGCCGGCGGTCAGACCACGGTGACGCTGCCCGACACCAGCCTGACCACCGAGGTCTACACGAAAGTCGCGGAGACGGCGGACGTCACCGTGCCGGCGGGCGTCATCTTCCCCGTCCTCAACGTCGCCGCCGGCACCACGGCCGGCGCCGCCTCCATGACGGTCAGCAACATCCTGCTGGAGACGGCGACCAAGCAGCTCAAGATTTCCATCCAGGCCGGCGCAGCGTCCTTCACTCCTCCCGTGAGCGGCGCCACCACGTGGTCGGCCAGCGACGTGACCTGGAACGCCGCCACCTGGACGAACGCCACCGGCGTCGGCGGAATTCTGAGCAGCAGCGCCTTCACCGAGGTCGCCACCTGCAACGCCAACGTTGCGAGCTGCGGCACGACCGGGCTCGTCTTCACCCTGGCGCCGAAGAGCACGGTCAAGCGCGCGGGCGACCACATCCTGTCCATCACCTGGAAGTTCGAAAGTATCGGCCTGTAGCACCGCTTGACAATCCGTACCAGAGCGGTACAGAATCAATCGTGTTTATTGAGATGAAATCTCAATAAAGAGTTTCTCCTCCGGGATCCGACTCGCGGAACCCGGTGAAAAACAAACGAGGTGACCCGGCCTCACCTGGCAAGCGGTGCCGGACCACCCCGACGACCCGAGGCGCACGGAACCTCCGCGAGCGGCGGCCCGTGGCCTTTGGTACAGGAGGCATCTTACCATGCAGGTCTCGCCTCGCCTTGCGCTCTTCCTTGTTGCCTTCAGTACGATGCAGTCGGTCTTCGCCGCGACATCCGATCCGCCGGCTGAATCCCGCGAGCCGGCTACCGCGGAAGCGGCGACGGCCGATGCCGAGCCGCCCACTTTCCTCGATGCCATTACCGTGACGGCGACGCGGAGCCCGAAGAGCGTCAAGGACGCTCCGGGGTCCGTCTCGGTGATCGACGCGGCGCGGATCGAGCGGGAGATGGCGGCCGACGCCCGCGATCTGGTCCGTTTCGAGCCGGGCGTCTACGTCGAGGGTGACGTGACCCGCCTGGGCCTCTCGGGCTTCAACATCCGCGGCGTCGGCGGCAACCGGGTGCTCACCCAAGTGGACGGCATTCCTACCGCGGAGCAGTTCAGCTTCGGTCCGCTCAGCGTGCCGCAGACGTTTCTCGATCTCGACGCGGTCTCCTCAGTGGAGATCGTGCGCAGCGCCGCTTCGTCGCTCTACGGCAGCGACGCGCTGGGCGGCGTCGTCTCCGTGGTCACCAAGGATCCGCGGGATCTGCTCGATGGCGGCCGGAGCGCCTTCCGGCTGCGGGCCGGCTACGACGGCCGGGACCGCGAGGTTTCCGAGAGCCTCACCGGCGCCTTCGGCAGCCAGAGATGGGACGGCTCGCTGCTGGTCTCCCGCCGCGACGGCGAGGAGATGGACAATCAGGGGACCGTCGAAACCGCCAACAGCTCGCGCACGGCGCCCAATCCGGCCGACCGCGAAGGGACGCAGGCGCTGGGCAAGGTGGTCTTCCGGCCGAGCGGCTCCTTGACGTGGCGTCTGGGGCTCGAGCGCTACGCCGGCCGGACAGACACCGCGGTGCTGAGCTCGCAGGGCCTCGTCGACATGAGCGCCGGCTTTCCGCCCGGCGCGGTCTTCACCATCGACACCACGAACTTCGACGCCCGCGACGAGGTGGACCGTTCCCGCCTCTCGCTGGAGCAGTCGCTGCAGCGTTCCGGCGGTCTTTTCGACACTCTCTTCTGGCGGCTCTACGGCCAGGACAGCGAGTCCGAGCAGCACACGGTCGAGCGCCGCGTCACCACACAGGGCGGCTCGGTCCTCGGCCCCATCCGCACCACCAGCGTGGACCGTTTCGGGCTGCTGACCTTCGAGCAGCGGCGGCTCGGCGGCGAGGCGCAGATGATGCGCTACGTCGAGGTGCGGAGCGTGCCGGTGCTGTTCACCTATGGCGCGAGCGCGGGCCGCGACAGTTTCGATCAGCTCCGCAACCGCAGGGACGTGAATCTTGCCACCGGCGCCACCGTGCCGGGCGCGCTGCCCTTCCCCACCAAGTACTTCCCGGAGAGCGAGGTCACCGAGCTTGGGGCCTACTTGCAAGCCGAGCTGGAGCTGGCCGGCGGCCGCCTGCGGCTCACTCCCGGCCTGCGCTTCGACCGCTTTGATCTCGACGCCGACCAGGACGACCGGATCTATCGGAGCGGCAACCCCGGGACGCTGCCGCCCGCCGACCTCAGCGACGCGGCGCTCTCGCCCAAGCTCTCTCTCGTCTACGCGCCCAAACCTTCTCTCGCGGTCTTCGCGCAGTACGCCCGCGGCTTCCGGGCGCCGCCGTACAGCGAGGTCAACAACGGCTTCACCAACGTGGCGAGCGGCTATACCACTCTCGCCAATCCGGACCTCCGGCCCGAGACGAGCGACAACTACGAGGTGGGCGTCCGCGCCGCCATGGGCAAGGCGAGCCTGAGCTTCACGGTCTTCGACAACCGCTACGAGGACTTCATCGAGACGGTGACGGTGGGATTCAACCCGGCGACCGGGCTGATCGAGTTCCAGCCGCGGAACGTGACGGAGGCGAGGATCCACGGCGTTGAAGTGGCGGGCGACGCGGCCCTCGGTTCCCTGCTGCGCCTGCGCGGCAGCTTCGCTTGGATCGAAGGGGAGAACCGCACCGCGGACGTGCCGCTCAACACGATCCCCCCGGCCCGGCTGGTGCTCGGCCTGCAGCTCCGCCCGTCCGGCAGCCGCTTCGGCGCCGAGCTGGTCTCCACCGTCGCCGCCGGCAAGGACGAGGACGATCTGGACACCTCCGCCGTCCGCCAGTTCGCGGCCCCCAGCTACGAGGTCTTCGACCTCACCGCGTTCATGGAGATCACCGAGCGGCTCTCCGTGCACGCGGGCGTGTTCAACCTGCTCGACGAAACCTACTGGGAGTGGGCCAACGTGCGCGGCGTCGCCGCCGCCTCGCCAGTCCTCGACCGCTACACCAGTCCCGGCCGCGCGGCGGCGGCATCGCTGCGCTGGCATTGGTAGGAGGCATTTGATGAAACCGATGCGATCGATCTGCGCCGCCGTCCTGCTGGCAGCGTTTTCCCTGGCGGGCGCGAGCGTGCAAAGCGCCGCCGCTGCGGAACCGGACCCTTACGGCCTTCTCATCATGGCCCACGGCGGCACGCCGGAATGGAACCAGGCCGTTCTCGACGCCGTCCAGCCGCTACGCGATCGTTACCCGGTCGAGGTGGCCTTCGGCATGGCCGACGCCTGCTCGATTCAGGAGGCCGTCGGCAAGCTGGAGGGGCGGGGCGTCCGCAAGATCGGCGTGGTGCGGCTCTTCGTCAGCGGCGAGAGCTGGTACGAGCGCACCGAGCAGATCCTCGGCTTGCGCGACGGCGCTCCCGCCGCCGCGCCCGAGTCCGCGTGTGAAGGCGGCCACGATCACGGCGCCGGCGCTCACCGCATGGCGCTGTTCCGGATCCCCGCGCAAGCCTCCTTCGCGCTCTCCCGTCAGGGCCTTGCGGAGGCTCCGGAGATGGGAGCCATCCTGGCCGAGCGCGCCGCCGCCCTCAGTCGTAACCCGGAAAGAGAAGACGTCCTCGTCCTGGCGCACGGTCCCGGCGACGATGCGGAGAACGAGCGCTGGCTCGCCAGTCTGGACGCCCGTGCGGAGGAGATCCGGCGTTCCCGTCCGTTCCATCGCGTGGCGGCGATGACGCTGCGGGAAGACTGGCCCGAGAAACGGCAGGCCGCCGAGCAAGCGGTCCGCGATTTCGTGAGCCGCGCCACCGGCGAAGGACGGCAGGCGATCGTGGTCCCGTTCCGTCTCTACGGGTTCGGACCGTATGAAAAGGTCTTCGCGGGGCTCGGCTACGTTGCGGACCGCCAGGGTTTGCTGCCACACGCCTTTGTCACGGATTGGATCGCGCGCCAGGCCGGGGAGCTGCGCTCTGGGAGCCGCAGCGTTGACGACCGCCAGGAGCCAGCGAATGGATCGTCCCCTTAGCGCCTCCGCTGCGACCGCCGATCAGGACCGGCGGACCACCCAAGGCCGAATCTGCCGCTGTCCGCACTGCGAACTTCTACAGCTCCGGTTCGGCAACCTCTCGGCGCACCTGGACGCCGAATCCCTGCTCCTGCTGGCGAGCCGGGTTCAGTATGCGTTCACCGCCGTCGGACCGAAGCTGACCGGCGACCAGAGGGTGGTGATTCCCTTCGGTCCCGGCCACTTCTCCCTGTTGCTGGACCGCACCGAACTTACGGAGCTTCACCGTCTGGTCCAGGACGGCTTGAAATGGCTCGACGGGCAGGAGGCGGCGAAAGATCCGGCGACGCTCCGCGTGCATTGAGCGGGCGGACGAGCGCGGCCCCCGGCGGGCTCGACGCCCGCTAGAACGCCGTCGCCGCGGTGAACTCCTCCCATTCGCGGGAGTCGATGTGCTGGTACTCCCGCCAGCGGCTGATCTTGCCGTCGGCGATCTTGACGAGCACGGTGCCGTGGTAGCGGTACGTGCCCTCGTAGCTGTACTCCGCCGCGCCGATCTGCTGTTCCTCGTCGAAGACGACCGTGTGCCACACCGTCCGCTGGTCGTAGCCCTCGTCGGCCTCGAAGAACGCCCGCAGCTCGGCCCTGCCGTTGAAGGAATAGCGCGTCGGATCACCGTAGCGGACGTCCTCGGCGAAAAAGCTCGCCGCCGTGGCGTAATCGCGGCGCGACCAGGCGTCGGCGAGGGATTGGAGGAGATTTCGGAACTCGGTTTTGGTCATGTCAGTCGCCCAGTCCAATTCGCTTTTTCCACGTGTCCGGATGGCGACGCTGATGGAGCACAGCTATGACCACGACGCTCTCGTTCTCCGCAGCGAAATATACGGAGTACGGGAAATGCCGGAGATGGCCGCGTCGGATGGTGAGTTTCAACCGAGGGAAATGGAGAGGGTGTTCAGTGATCCGGTCAAGGAGTTGTCTGGGCTCACGTGTGAACCGGTCTCCAAGGCCGGACCGCTGGAGGTCATTTCAGAAAGCCGCCTCTTCAGCATCGCGTCTCGCCTCAGGAACGTCTTCAGGCCGGCCGGCAATCCGATCCCAGAGTGACTGAACATAATCGACTTTCTCGTCAATCGAGAGCTCATCGAATCCTGGCGGGAGGGAGGGGTAGGCTGCAAGCCATCGTAAGGTCCTCCGATCAGCTTCCAGTATAGCCCGTCAACCGCTCGATCACCCGATCCCACGTGATCTGCCGCACCTTCGTCTGTCCCGCCAAACCCATCGTTCGGGCCCGTTCGCGGTCACGGAAGAGGACGTCGATCTGCGCTCCGATCTCGCTCGGCGAGTCGGACGGGCAGACGAAGCCGTTGACGCCGTCCTCCACGAATTCGAGGACGCCGCCCGCGTCCGCGGTGGTAATGACCGGCTTCGCGGCCTTGAAGGCTTCGACGGTGACGTAGCCGTAGTCCTCGTCGTAAGGCGCATAGAAGACGCCGAGACAGTTGGCGTACTGCTCGACGACGTCGCGGTCCTCGATGCGGCCGAGCAGCTCGACCTTCCCTTGCAAACCCAGACGGTCGATCAGCGCGGCCAGGCTCTCGCGCTCGGGGCCGCTGCCGCCGATAAGGCAGCGAACCGGGGTTTCGGTGTGCTTCATGGCGCGGACCAGCAGATCGAAGCGCTTGAGCGGATCGAGGCGACCGAGGGTGAAGATCGCGTCGCCGAAGCTGCCCGGGCGAAGCAGCGGATCGAGCTTCGGCGGCGGGTAGAGCACCTCGGCCTCGATCTCGTTGAAACGACGCAGGCGTTCCGCCACGTTTCCCGAGATGGTATAGACCGCGCGGGCTTCGGAGAGGGTGCGGCGGTCCATGGCGCGGATCATCGCCAGCGCCTTGGCGTCCCGAGGCTCCCGGTCCGAGAAGTCGCTATAGCGCGTGCCTAGCAGGTCGTACGCCTGCCGGAGCTGGTGGATGAGCCATACGACCTTGTTGGGATGCTTGACGAGATAGGACGGGAACCGCGTCGCGATGACCAGGTCGATCCGCCGACCCTCGGCCTCGGTGAGGTTGATCAGCCGCCAAGCGAGGCTGCCCTTCAGCAGCTCGGTGCGGTTGGGCCAGTGGAACGGCAGCGCGGCGACGTCCACCTCGAAGTCGCGCGAGCGGAGCTCGTCGCGCAGGGAGTCCACCAGCATCTCGGCGCCGCCGTAGGCGAACGGCACCTGGGTGGCGCAGATGACGATGCGCGGCTTCACTCGCCGTCCTCGGCGGGCCGGTCCTTCTCCGGGAAGCGTTGCTCCACGGCTTCGAGGCGGGCCGCGAGCCGGCGCAGCTCGCGGGCGGCGCGTTCCTGCGACTCCGCGAGGTCCTCGATCAGCTTCGCCGCCGACTGGTTGAAGCCGTTCTGCTGCTCGAGGACCGGACGCATGAACCACTTGAGGAACAGGTGGAAGAACGCCTTGCGCGCGAAGACGATCAGCCGACCCAGCCGCGGCCGGTGCGAGAGGGCGACCGGCTCCTGCACGTACTCCTTGGCCTTGAGCGCGAGAAGCGCGTTGCGGGTCTCCTCCCCGCCGGCGGCGAGGGTGGTGGTCTCGGCCCGCCGCTGCCGCACGCCGGAGCGGACCTGCTGGAGAACCTCGGCGACGCGGAGGTCGTCGGGGGAGGGATCGGACATGATGGTCCGGATTCTAGATCACGGGCAGATCCGGCCGGCGGGACGGTGCATTGTCCTCGGGCTCTTCGGCGATCGAGAGGGAACGGGCGAGTAGCTCGTGGATGACCAGGAGGTCGACCGGCTTGGTCAGGTGATGGTCGAATCCCGCCTCCCGCGCGAGGTGCTGGTCCTCCTCCTGTCCATAGCCGGTCAAGGCCACGAGCAGGGCTCTTGCGGTCCGCCGACGCCGCCGCAGCCGGCTGGCGACCTGGTAACCATCCAGCCCGGGCAAGCCGATGTCGAGCAGGACGACCTCGGGATGGAACGAGTGGGCCTTCGCCAGCGCCGCCGGTCCGTCGTGAGCGGTCTCTACTTGGTGCCCCTTCAAGCGCAGGAGGAGGGCCAGACTCTCGGCCGTATCCACGTTATCGTCCACCACCAGGACGCGGCGCGGCGGGACAACGAGAGGGGAGAGCGCCGGACTTACGACGATCCTGTCCGCGGCCTCGCCGTGGCGTTCCGGCGCCGTCTCCGCCGGTGGCAGGACGGGCAAGCGCACGACGAGCTCGCTGCCCTGTCCCGGCCCCGCGCTATGGGCTTCGACGCTGCCGCCGTGCAGCTCTACCAGGCGTTGCACCACCGTCAATCCGATCCCCAACCCTCCCCGCGCCCGATCGGACGAGCGGTCCGCCTGCACGAACAGGTCAAAGACGCGCGGCAGCGTTTCCGGAGCCATGCCGATGCCGTCGTCGCGCACTCGCACGACGACCCCGCCGGGAGGCTGGGGCCCGCCGACCGCCGGCTCCGCCGTCACCCAGAGATGCCCGCCCCTGAGGGTGAACTTGGAGGCGTTGTTCAGCAGGTTGCCGAAGACCTGTTCCAGCCGGACGGGGTCCGCGTCGAGGAAGACCGGCTCGCCCGGCAGCGACAGCGACAGCTCCTGGCCGCGCGACTCGATGAGGTGCCGGGTCAGCCCCACCGCCCGCTCGAGAACGGTCGCCAGCTCCACCCGCTCTCTTTGCAGACCGACCTTTCCCCCGGTGATGCGGGACACGTCGAGCAGGTCGTCGATCAGCCGGGCCATGTTGCGAATCTGCCGGTTCATCATGGCCCGCGCCTGCTCGACCGCGGCGCCATCGGCGTTGGCGGTCTCCAGCACCTGCGCGGCATTGAGCAGGGGTGCCAGGGGGTTGCGCAGCTCGTGAGCCAGGAGGGCCAGGAACTCGTTCTTGCTGCGGTCGGCCGCGGCCAGCTCCTCGACGCGCTGGTGTAGAACCTCTTCCAGTTGCTTGAGCTTGTCCACGTCGACGAGCAGGATCACCGCGCCGTCGATCTCGTTCTCCAGGGTCCGGTACGGCCGGACGCGCAGCGAATACCAGCGCCTCTGGCTGTCCTGGACCTCGCGTTCCCTGGGGCTCGCCGTGTCGATCACCTCCGCCAGCAAGGGCTCCAGATCGGGAACGCTGAGCTTGAGCTTGATGTCGCCGATCGGCCGGCCGACGTCGGTGGGGACCAGGTTGAAGATCTCTCCCGCCCTCGGCGTGAAGCGCCGGACGCGCAGGTCCGGCCCCAACATGATGATGGCCATCTCGACGCTGCCGAGAAGGTTGATCAGATCGTTGCTGAGCTGGTTGAGCTCCAGGTTGCGGTTCTGCAGCTCGTCGTTGACCGTGGCCAGCTCTTCGTTGCTCGACTGGATCTCCTCCTTGGAGGTCTCCAGCTCTTCGTTGATGCTCTGCAGCTCCTCGTTGGCCGACTGCACCTCCTCATTGGCCGACTGCAGCTCTTCGTTGGCGGCTTCCTGCTGCTCGATCACCGATTGCAGGTATTCGCCCGTGGCGGCCAGCTCCCGCGCCAACCGGGCGTTCTCCCGTTCTACGGCTTCCTCCTCCGAGACAGCCCGGGGCCGGGACCTCGGGGCCTTGCCCCTGCCCCTGCTCCCCCGCGGCGGAGAGGCAGGTGATGGAGCGGGCTCTTCGAACAGGACCAGGAAGCCGCGTTCCCCTGCCGAGCTTCCTTTCAGTGGAACCACCTCCAGGTTGACCTCCCGGGTGCCGCCATCAGACTTGACCCGCACCCCCTCCTCGCGGACCGGGGCGTCGTCCTTCCTGGCCCTGTTGACCGCGGCCCGCAGGGTGACCAGCAGCCCTTCCCGCGTCATCCTGAGCAGGTTCAGGCTGGCTTTGCCCGGCGCCGGCGCCAGATAGGGTCCGGTGTCGCCGCGGAACTGCAGGATCTCCAGATCGGCGTTGACCAGCACGCCGGGCGGGGCGTATCTCGCCATGAGGATGCGGTCGGCCTCTTTCTGCACCTCGGATACGGCCCCGGCTGGCTGCCAGCGGCCCGGGCCGTGGCCGGGCCCGCTTCGACCCTGGTAGAGGCCGGCAGCCTGGCCGAGGGTCACCCGGTGCGTCCCCGGCTTCTTGGCGTAGATCTTGTGCTTGGCGTCTTCGGCCTCGAACAAAGTGCGGTAGGAGCCGATCGTCTCCGAGCTCCCCAGCAAGAGGAAGCCGGCCGGCTTCAAAGCAAAGTGCAGGCGTGGCACGAGCTTCTGTTGCAGCGCCGGCTCCAGGTAGATCAGCAGGTTGCGGCAACTGACGAGGTCGATCTGGGAGAAGGGCGGGTCGGTCAGCACGTTGTGCCGGGCGAACACGCACATGTCGCGGATCGGCTTGCTGATGCGGTAGCTGCCGTCCACCTCCGCGAAGAACCGCCGCAGGCGCTCCGGCGAGACGTCGTGCGCGATGTTCTGCGAGTACACGCCCTTGCGGGCCTTGTCGATGCACTCTTCGTTCAGGTCGGTGGCGTAGACCTGGACCGGGAGCTGGCTGCCCCTGGCCGCGGCGAGCTCGGCGAAGAGGATGGCGATGGAGAACGCCTCCTCGCCGGTCGAGCAGCCCGGCACCCAGACGCGCAGCGGCTCTTGCCCGGAGCGGTTCTTGAACAGCTTGGGCAAAACCCTCGTCTTGAGCGCCTCGAACGTCTCCGGGTTGCGGAAGAAGCTCGTCACTCTGACCAGGGTGTCCTGGTAGAGGGCCTCCACCTCGCCGGGATTCTTCCGCAGGAAGCGCGCGTAGTCCGGCAACCCCTGCATCTTGTGCAGGACCATGCGGCGGCTGATGCGGCGGTAGAGGGTGTTCGCTTTGTAGAGGCTGAAATCGACGCCCTTGACCTTGCGCAGGATCTCCAGGATCTTGCCGAGGTCGGGCTCGCCCGCGGACGCCTGGCGCCGGTCCGGCGCCACGTACGGATGCCGGGCGAGGCGCCCGATCTCCTTGGCGATCTCGTCCGGAGGGAGCACGAAGTCCACGCAGCCGCTGGCAACGGCGCTTTGCGGCATGCTGCTCTGTTGGGCCGTGTTGTCCTGAGCGAAAGTGATCCCGCCCTCGGCCTTGATCGCCTCCAGCCCCAAGGTGCCGTCGGTGGCGGTGCCGGAGAGGATCACGCCGATCGCTCTCTGCCCCTGCTCCTTCGCCAGGGAGCGGAGGAAGAAATCGATCGGGTGGTGCCGGCCGCGAGCTTCCTCCCGGGGAAGCAGTTGCAGGACTCCCCGCGAGATGACCATGTTGCGGTCGGGAGGGATGACGTAGACGCGGTCCGGCTTCACCCGCAGCTCATCCTGGACTTCCGTGACCGGCATCGCGGTCGTCCGGGACAGGATCTCCGCCAACAGGCTGGGGTGTTTGGGGGCCAGGTGCTGCACCAGGACGAAGGCCATGCCGGTGTCGACCGGCAGCGCGCCGAGCATCTGGATGAAGGCCTCGAGCCCGCCGGCCGAGGCGCCGACGCCGACGATCGGGAAAGGGGAGCTTGCGGCCTGCGCGCTGGTTTCTTCCACTGGAGGTTCAGCCGCGGCAGGCGGAGCCGGTTCGGTTTCGGGAGGTGAGGGTGAGGTTGGCCTCCGTCTTCGGGCCGCCATGGGAACGTAGACTACAACGTTTCGGTGCCGAAGGGGAGTGGCTCGGCACATTTCCTGCATATCCCATTTCGGGTTCCTCTGTCCCCTCTCGGCATGGCAGTTGCAGTGGAGATTTAACGCAGTACTCAAGCTGTAGCGACGCAGTACTCAAGCTGTAGCGCCAAGGGAGGGTGTGTGTACGATGGGGACGATTGATCAGGCCGAATATCAGATCATGGTTGATCGCCTGCGGCAGGCTCGCGAGAAATCCGGGCTGACCCAGGACGAGGTGGCCGAGGAGCTCAGGAAGCCGCAATCGTACGTCAGCAAGGTGGAGAATGGGGATCGCCGGATCGACCCGGTCGAGCTCTGCTACTTCGCGGCGCTTTACGGCAAGTCGATTACCTGGTTCGTGAACGAGAAGTGCGCCTAGAGCGAGGGGCCGTAGCTTGAGCTGGCTCGCTTCGTGCAGTGACGTCCTTCCGGTTTCACCTTAGAGTTCCGGCCCTCTTTCGCGGCAGGCGTTGCGCGCCAGAGCGGTCCGAGGACTACCACCTACTGGAAGGAACGCTGATGAAACGACACATGGTTCTGGGTCTCTCGGCCCTCCTGCTCTCCCTGATCGCGGTGGCTCCGGCCGCCGGCGACGTGTCCAAGACGACGATCTGCCGGATGGACTACACGCTCAAGAGTTGGTCGGCTTTTTACAAAACGTCGCGCGGATCGGGAACGATCACCTGCGACAACGGACAGACGGCGCGAGCGAAGATCTCCGCCAAGGGCGGCGGCCTGACGGCCGGCAAGTCCGAGGTCCGTGAGGGTCACGGCAAGTTCTCCGAGGTCGCCGACATCAAGGAATTGTTCGGCAGCTATGCCAGCGCCACCGCCGCCGCGGGCGCCGTCCAGTCTGCCGAAGCACAGGCCCTCACCAAGGGAGAGGTCTCCCTGGCCCTGGCCGGCAACGGGACGGGCGTGGAGCTCGGCGTGAGCTTCGGCAAGTTCACCATCACCAGGCGGTGATCCCTCCGCGGCCGCCGCGCGCCTGCGCGAGCGGCGGCCGCGACTCGACCTTGAATTCCCGTGCGAGGAAAGACCAACGACCGCAGCCGTGAGGTTGCCGCGCTTCTGGCGGCGGCGCGCGCGGTGCTGGAGAACCGCGCCTTCGCCGACGCGGCGCGCGCGGTCCTGGGGCCGTGCAAGACGATCCTCGGCGCCGATGCCGGCCTCGTCGCCGTGTGCGCGGCGGACGGCAAGGGCTTCGCGGTCGCCCTCCTCGATCCCGGCAACTTCGAGCTCGGCTCCGCCGCCGGCCTGCCCGCGCCGCTCCGCCGCCTGAGCGCCCTCGCCGCCAAGGGCCGCACCGTCTTCGCCAACGACCTGTCGAAAAGCACAGCGAAGGAGTCCCCTCCCGGGCGCCGCTCAGTTCCGGAGAGCGCGCTGCTGGCGCCGATCATCATCGCCGGCGACGCGGCGGGGCTCCTCGGCCTGATCGACAAGCCCGGGGGCTTCTCGGCGGCCGACTGCGAGCTCGCCGAGGTTTTTGCCGAGATGATCGCGGTGGCGATGCTCCGGCACGAGGCCGAGCAGCGCGCCCGGCACGTCGCCGACTCGCTGCGCGAGGCGACCGTGGCGCTCACCCGCAGCCTCGACCGCGAGACCGTGCTGACGACCCTGCTCGATCGCCTGCGGCGGATGGTCCCTTTCGACCGCGCCACCGTCATGCTCGTCGACGAGGCGTCGCGGGTCTCCGTCCGGGCCGTCTTCGACGGCGACCGCGTCGTTCCTCTGACGCCCGAGGTGCGGCCGGAGTTCGATCCGACCGATCATCCGATCGTCCACGGCATTTTGACGACCGGCACGGCGGTACTGATTCCCGACGTCCGCGCCCATCCCGAGTGGAGCCTGCCAACGGATGGCTCGTCCGAGGCGAGTTGGATGGGGATCCCGCTGTTCGCGCGCGGCGAAGTGGCCGGTTTGGTCTCGCTGTCCAAGCGCGAGCCCGGCTACTTCAGCGACGAGCACGTAAGGCTGGCCGAGGCGATGTCGTCCCAGGCTTCGGTGGCCGTCGAGAACGCGGTTCTCTTCGAGCAGATGCAGGCATCGACGGCAAGGATGCAGTCGCTTTCACGCCGCCTCGTCGAAGTGCAGGAAAGCGAGCGGCGCCACATTGCCCGCGAGCTTCACGACGAGGCGGGTCAGGCCCTGGTATCGCTGCGCTACGGACTCCGCTTGCTGGAGAGGGAAATCGACGCGGGCGGAAGCGTTACCGAACGGGTGGCGGAGCTCGTGCAGCGGACCGATGCCGTCATCGACAGCCTGCACCGTCTGGCCGCAGACCTGCGGCCGGTGAGCCTGGATCACCTGGGGCTCGATGCGGCTCTCCGCCAATACTCGCGGTCGGCGGGGTCCGAGCTCGGCCTCGAGGTCCGTTTCAAGGCGCGCGGGTTCACCAGCGAGCGTCTCCCGGCGGCGGTGGAGACGGATCTCTACCGCGTGGTCCAGGAGGCGATGACCAACGTCGCGCGCCACGCCCGCGCCACCCGGGTCGACGTGTTGGTGGAGCGCCGCGGCGACCGGGTCCTGGTGATGGTCGAGGACGACGGCGTCGGGTTCGAACCGGAGCTGGCCCAGCTCGGAGATCACTTCGGTCTCCTGGGCATAAGGGAGCGAGCCGAGGCCCTGGGCGGGACCCTGGCGGTGGAAAGCGCGCCCGGGGCAGGGACCACCGTCGTGGTGGAGGTGCCGAGTGTCGATCCGCATCCTGATCGCTGACGACCACTCGATCGTCCGGTCCGGTCTCCGGGCGCTGCTGCGAGCCGATCCCGATCTCGAGGTCGTCGGCGAGGCGGGAGATGGCGGGGAGACGCTGCGCTTCGCCGAGACGCTGCGCCCCGATATGGTTTTGCTCGACATCACCATGCCGCCCGAGAACGGCATCAAGACCGCGCAGCGGCTGAAGGAAAGGCACCCGGAGCTCATCGTGCTGTTCCTCACCATGCACGAGGACGAGAGCCTGCTGCACGAAGCGCTGCGCGCCGGCGCCGCCGGCTACGTGATCAAGCGTGCCGAGGAGTCCGAGATCATCCAGGCGATCCATGCGGCGAGCCGCGGCGACATCTACGTGCACCCCGCGATGACCCGCGCGCTCCTTCACCAGCCTGTTACAACGGAGCACCGGCGCGGGTCGCCGGTGGATGCGCTCACCCCGCGCGAACTCGACGTCTTGCGCCTCCTCGCCAGAGGCAACACCAACCGGCAGATCGCCGGCCTGCTCGGCCTGTCGATCCGCACCGTCGAGAACCACCGTGCCAACCTGATGGGCAAGCTCGGGCTGGTCAGCCGGGTCGAGCTGGTGAATTATGCCGAGGAGCACAACCTGCTCTGAACGCCACACTGGTCCCGAGACCTTGACAACTCCGTAGAAACGACGTCGCCCGCCCGGGTTGCCCCGAGCGGGCCCTATGTCCTGCACGCCCTCGCAAGGCAGACCTACGCCTTGTGAACGGAGAGAACTTTGGTCACGCCTGTGACGTATTTGATGGCCTTGGCCGCCTCTGCGCGTCGCGCGGCGGTGAAATCTTGGCCGAACCTGAGCGTCACCACGCCGTTGGCGGCCTCGGTACCGATCTTGAATCCATCCGAGCCCATCTTCTTGACCAACGCAAGGCGGACCCGCGTCGCGAGGACGGCATCCTTCACTTCGGCCTCGGCTTCACCGGCTGCGACACCGGCCTTGTCGGGATTCTCCACGCCGGCTTCGAGGACGATGTCGTTCTGCACGCTGGTCACGCCGGCGACCGACTTGGCGATCGTCCCGGCGAGCTCGCGGGTCTCGCGCTTGTCGACCGTTCCCTTGAGCTGCAGGGCTCCGGCGTTGGAATCGACGTCCACGTGCAGGCTGTCGGTGCCCAGTTTGTTGAGCAGAGCGAGCTTGACGTTCAATGTAGTGGTCCAATCCGCCTGGTTGTCCGCGGCGTTTGCCGCGGTTCCACCGATCAGCACCGCGCCGATCAGAACTATCTTTACCAGCATCTTCGTTTGCATGAGCTACCGTCCTTTCAGGAGCGGCCTCTAACTTAGCCTTTCGATCCGCCGCCCGTAGAGCACTTACTACCCGGCAGCCGGGCCGGGACGTAGGTAGAAACCACCCCCCTGGCCCACCGTGCCCTACTTCTTGATCGCCTTGGCAACCCCGCCGACGAACTCGCCGACCTTTCGACGCGCCTTGCCCAGGCTCTCCTCGACGGCGCCGCCGGCGCGCTGCCGGGAGCCCTCCCGCTCCAGTGCGCTGTTGCCGGTGATGATGCCGGCGGCTTGCTTCACCCGCCCCTTCACCTGCTTCACCTTGGCGCGCGATTCTCGCTGTCTCATGGCGTCTCCTTTGCGGATCTCGAAGATCCGTGTCGTGGCCCTTGCGCTTCGTGCGGGACCGTCATCAAACCTAGTCCTCCGACGCCCCACCGGGAAGAGCACTTTCTACCCAGGAGCACCCGCCGCCTAGCGGGTAGAAACTACGGCGCCGGCGTCCCTGCTCCCACGTAGTAAGTGCTCTTCCCGGCGGCGGCTCGAAGGGCTAGGTTGGGGATGTTCTTGAAAGGACGGTACCTCATGAGACGAACTGCAATGTTGGCCCTGCTGGCGGCGGTCGTCGCCGGCGCGGCTTATGGCCAGGCTGATCCCTACGGCGGTCCGCCCGGCAGCCGGGATCCGAACGACGACTACTGGCGCCAACCGGCCGATGCCTACGATCGTCAGCCGGACTATGACTATGTCCGCGACGAGGCTCCGGCCGTCGATGTCGGCTTTTTCTACGACGAGCTGTCTCCCTACGGCGAGTGGGTGAGGCACCCCCAGTACGGCTGGGCGTGGTTCCCCCGCCACATCCACGCGGGATGGCGTCCGTACTCTCTCGGCCGCTGGGTGGAGAGCGACTACGGCTGGACGTGGGTTTCCGATGAACCGTTCGGCTGGGCGACCTACCACTACGGTCGCTGGGCCTGGGACCGCCAGATCGGCTGGTTGTGGGTGCCCGGCACCGACTGGGGACCGGCGTGGGTGGCATGGCAGCAGGGCAACGGCTACGTCGGCTGGGCGCCGCTGCCGCCGACGGTCGGCTTCGAGATCGGAGTCGGCATCCGGCTCGGCGGCTTCAACCTCAGGCTCGGGATCGCACCGCGCGATTACGCCTTCGTCGAGGAGCGTCGATTCCTCGATTCCCGCATCAATGACTACGTCGTGCCGGCGGCACGCAACGTCACGATCATCAACAACACCACGAACATCACCAACTACACCGTCGTCAACGACCGGGTGATCAACCACGGCGTGCCGATCGAGCGCATCGAGCGGGCGGCCGGCAGGAGAGCAACGCGTTTCCGCGTCGCCACCGCGCCCACCCCGCGCGGCGCGGGCGTGCAACGCGACGTGATCACCATCTACCGGCCGCGGGAAAGCAAGCTGGAGACAGTCAGGGTCGCACGGCGCAACAACGCCGGCCTGCCGCAGGCGGCGCCACGGCCGAACCGGTCCGAAGGGCAGTCTCCGACCGCCTGGATCGCTCCGGTCCCCCCTATTCCGGTCGCTCCGCGCACCAAGCCCGCGCCACGGGACAACAACGAGCGCCAGTACCAGCGCGAGCAGAAGGACCTGAAGGCGAGCCAGGACAGGGAACGGCGAGACCTGGAACGGACCCACCGGCAGGAGACGGCTCAGGCGCAGGCCAGGCCCAACGCCAACGAGGTAGCGCAGCGCCACCGCGCCGAGCTGCAGGCGCAGCAGGAGCAGCGCAACAGCGCCGAGAAGCAGTTGCAGACCCGCCAGCGGATCGAGCGCAAAGCCGCGCAGGCGAGCGCGGCCGAGCTCCGGCGGGCGAAGCCGGCGGCAGAGCCGGGCAGACCCAAGAAGGAGAACGACAAGGAGAAGGAGAAGAAGGACGACGACCAGCAGCACCCGCGACCGTTCTGATTCGGTTCAGCGGCGGGCCGGGCGTGGCGAGGCGTCGCCGCGCTCGGGGCGTACCCAGGAGGCTGCAGGGAAACGGCGGGAGTACACGCAATGCGGCTCGTCGGAGCGATGTGCTTTCTGGCGGTGGCGAGTTTGGGAGCGCGGGCGGATGCCGAGGAGATGGCACCGGGAACCCCGATTGTGTCGGTGCGTATCGAGCGACCGGGTAGTTCCTACCTAGCTCCGGTTCCCCTCTCGGGTAGAAAGTGCGCTTCCCGGATGAGGTGCCGCAGGACTAATCTCGAGATGGTAGGTCCTGAAAGGAGAGGAGAATTATGAGCACCACCACGTTGATCATCGTGGTCGTCGTATTGGTCCTTCTCTTTGGTGGCGGTGGCGGCTACTACTGGCGCAGACGGCGCTGAACAGCTTCCTTCCTGGTCAACAGGCGCCGATGAGGACTCAGAATCGTGCTCTTGGCGATTTTGCGTCCGACGGGTCCAGTGACCATGGTGGGCGCCGGTGGTAATACGATCGGGGGATGCGCCGCAGGCGTGGCGGCGGCGGCCATTCCGGCGCTCGATGTGATCGGAATGACGCTTCTCATCGGCCTGATCGCCGGGGCCGGACTGTTTGTCATGAGGTTCTCCGCCTAGATTCTTGGCGGAGCTTGATCATCGCCTGCCAGGTAGGTGCGCGGTGGGTCACGACTCAGCCAGCTGCACCAGCTGCTTTCCTTGGTTTTTCCCCTGCAGCATTGCGATGAAGGCCTGCGGCGCGGCTTCGATGCCTTGGGCGACGTCCTCCCGGTACTTCAGCTTCCCCTGCTTCAGCCACCTGGCCAGTTGCTCGCGGCCCTCGGGGAACCGCTCGGCATAGCTAGAGACCAGGAAGCCCTGCACCTTCGCCTGCTTGACGATCAACTGACCCAGCCAGCGCGGCCCCACCTCGGGCTCCTCCAGGTTGGACTGCGAAATCTGTCCGCAGACGGAGATCCGCGCCCCGGCGTTGATCCATCGCACGATTGCATCGGTGATCGCCCCGCCTACGTTGTCGAAATAGACGTCGATGCCGTCGGGGCAGAGCTCCGCGAGCTTGGTGTGGAAATCCACGGCGGTCTTGTAATTGAATGCCGCGTCGAAACCGAGCTCGTCGAGCAACCACGAGATCTTGGCGTCGGCGCCTGCCACTCCCACGACGCGGCACCCCTTGATCTTCGCGATCTGGCCGACGAGCATCCCGACCGCTCCTGTAGCCCCGGACACCACGACGGTCTCCCCAGGTTGCGGGTCGCAGATATCGAGCAGGCCGAAATACGCCGTGAGACCCGGCATGCCCAGCACTCCGAGAGCCGTCGAGATCGGTGCGAGGCTGGGGTCGATTCTCCTCAGCTCGCGCCCCTGGGCGACGGCGTACTCCTGCCATCCCAACATCCCCTCGACCGTATCGCCGGCTCGCAGCTCCGGATCTGCGGACTCCACCACGAAGGCGACCGCTCCGCCGATCATGACTTCCCCGATGGCAACCGGCCGGGCAGAGGAGCCGGCATCACTCATCCGCCCTCGCATGTAGGGATCGAGCGACAAGTAGACCGATCGAACCAGCACTTCGCCTGCGGCAGGTGAAGGCAACGGAGAGTAGACCAGATGGAAGTCCGACACCTTGGGAAAACCCACCGGCCGCGAAGCGAGGGTGATCCGCCTGTTCACTGTTGCCATGCGATTCGACCGGCCTGCGTCTGCGGGCGGCTACTCCTTCTTCTTCACAACGAGCAGAACCCCGCCGACCACGATCGCACCGACGCCGGCCCACACCGGGATGTTGACCGTTTCCTTGTCCTGCGGCTCATGGCGTCTTGACGCTCGGCGGGGCTGCTGGGGGCTGTGTGGGGCCGGCTGGACGAATCACTATCTCGCCGTTCGGTGATTCCATGAGCGGCGCGTCGGGGCCCGGCACCGGCCGCTCAGCGCGTCTCGCCTCCGCCTGCATCGCCAGATACTGGTCGATTCCGTGCTCGATCTCGCGGGGAAAGTGCGGCGCCCGCCCGACGAGTTGGTCCTGGTAGACGCGGAGCATGATCTCGCGGAAGATCGGCAGCGCCGTGCGCCCGCCGGTCTCCCTCTTCCCCAGCGGGCGATTGTCGTCGAAGCCGATCCGGACCGCCACGGTGATCCCCGTTGTCCCGTAGGTGGACCCCACGAACAGCGCATCGCGGAAGTCGCTCGTCGTCCCGGTCTTGCCCATCACCGGGATCGGAAAATCGCGGTCGTCGAGGCTGTGGGCGGTGCCGTGACGCAGTCGAACGACGCCCCGGAGCCCCTCCTGGATGGAGCGCAAGGCCGCGGAGCGGATCGCTCGCGCGCCCCGCGGCGCCTCGTACAGCCCGTCGCCGGAGACGCCGGTCACGCGGTCGATAATGTGCGGTTCCGCCAGGACGCCCGAGGCGATGGCGCGATAGGCGTCCGCCAATTCCAGCAGCAGGACCTCCGACGCCCCGAGTGCCGTGGACAGGTAGGGTTGCAGCGGGGTGCGGATCCCCATCTCGTTGGCGGTCTGGATCACGGTGTTGACGCCGATCTCACGCGTGATCCACACGGCCACGGCGTTGCGCGACTCGGCCAGGGCCTGGCGCAGCGGAATCGAGCCCTTGAACCGGTGGTCGTAATTGGCGATCCACTTGATGCCGCCGTCGCCGACCGGCACGCCGATCGGTTCGTCGGGGACCTGGGTGTCGAGGCCCATACCCGACTCGAACGCGGCGAGGTACACCAGCGGCTTCATCGCGGAGCCCGGCTGGCGTAGCGAGCCCGTGACGCGGTTGTAGTCGGAGTAGCGCGTATCGCGATCTCGGTAGACCCGCCGCCCGCCGGCCTCGGCCAGGATCGCCGCGTCCGCATTGCCGAGCACCACCACCGAGCCCTGGATCAATCCCTTCCCCTTCGGGTGCCGCTTCTCGTACAGGGCTAAACCGTGCTCGAGGGCTTCGTTGACGATCGTCTGCACGCGTGCGTCGACCGTCGAGTGGACCGAGATCCGCCCCTGGAGCAGGTCTTCGACGCGGTAGCGACTCCCGCCATGCTGGGTCAGCTCTTCGAGGACGTGCTCGATCGCGGCGGGAGCGTCGGTCTTGATCGGGCTGTGAAGGGCGACGCGGATCGGTTCGCCCTGGCAGCGCTTCGCGAGACTCTCCGGGATGTACCCGTTGCGCGCCATCAGGGCGAGAATCTGGTTGCGGCGGCCCAGCAGCCGCTGGTTGCCGGGCTCGGGTGAGTAGGCCTGCGGCGACTTGCCGATCGCAGCCAGAAGCGCAGCGTTGCCCGCATCGTCCGGCGTATAACTCGACAAGGGTTTGCCAAAGTAGTACTCGGATGCGGCGGCAAAGCCGTAGCGGCCGTTACCCAGGTAGAGGAAGCTGGCGTAGCGCGCGAAGATCTCGCGCTTGGCCTGGTCCTCCGATCCATACCGCCTGCGCATCTCTTGCTCGAGCCAGAGCGTCAGGCGCACCTCCTCCATTTTTCGCAGGAGCTTGTTCGTGGCGGAGGCTCCCAGGACCACGGAGAGGAGCCGGGGTGGGGCCAGGCCGGTGTGGAAGAGCGCGTCTCCGTCGGCGCGGCTCGTCAGGTCCTGCAGAAAGTAGCCGCGAACGAGTTGCTGCGTCAGCGTCGAGCCCCCCTGCGGCAGGAGCAGCCGCAACCCGTGACCGCCCTTCCGCCATACAGCCAGCGAGCGGACCGCCGCCTTCTGGGCCACCCGTGGCAGGGCACGGTAGTCCACACCGGAATGGGTGAAGAAGCTCTTGTCCTCGGCCGCCAGGATCGCCTGGCGCAGGATGAGCGGCACCTCGTCGTAGGTCACGACCCGCCGGTACTCGCGCGCCAGCTCGATCAGCACCTTGCCGTGAACGTCGCGGACGGCGCCGGTGGTGGGGAGCTCGAACCGGATGAACGGCTCGAGGTCGGGCACGCCGGCGCGTTCGAAGTAGACGTGGTGGAGCAGCCCCGCCGCCGGGGACAGGAGCAGCGCGACGAAAAGGAGCGGCGCCACGGGAAGGAGCGCCACGCCGAGGAGCACGGCACGGCGCCGCGTGGCTTTCAGCCGTGCGGCCAAGCGCCGGGCGACGCGCAAATGCGCCAAGAGGGCCCGCTGCCGCTCGCGAATTGTGTCGAGTGGCCTCGCCGGGTCCATTTCCACCAGAGAGCCTGCTGCTATAACGATTCTTCGGTTCATGGAGGTACCGTTCTTTCTCGAACGTGCCTCCAATCTAGTCTTCGGATTCCCAACAGGGAAGCGCATTTACTACCCGGGAGCAGGAGCACGACGTGGGTAGAAACCACCCTGCCGGCGCGGCTAGGAGCTCCCAGGGCGAACGCTCCCGCTCCTTGCCGAGCGGCGCCCGAGGAGTCTGGCAAAAAAGCGCCCTCACCTGAGGTTGGAAGCCGGCGCCGCCCCCCCCCGAGTTGGGGAACAGCCCCCCCGAGTTGGGGGAGGGCCATACCTACTCGGGGGAGGCATCCCCCAATTCGAGGCGGTCTCCCCCGCTTTGGTACCGAGGCCAGCATGGTCCCCCGGCCGGAGGCCAGGGCTCCCCCGCGCGACGGAAAACCCGCCGGCGCAGACGACGCTGCGCGCTTCAACAACGGCCGGACCGGAATCCGCTCAGAAACCTTCGCCGGTAAAGTCGAGGAAGACTCCGAGATCCCGCGGATCGCCACTCTTGGGATCGCGGCGAGCGGGCACGAAGCCGCCGGTGGTCTCCAGCGTGAAACGGTAGAAGAAGTCGCGGGGGAAGAACCCCAGGTTCCGCGCCACGGGCTCAACGGCCAGATCAGCCGGAGTGCCATTGCGTTTCCCTTCGCTGTCGAAACGGACGCGCAGGCGGTCCACGCCGCTGTCGAGGACCAGCTCGTTGTCCGCCGAAAGGGAGTAGACGAGGAGCTCCAGCCGCGGCAGCGGAGCCGGCGAGACGACGATCACCTCGGAGCGCGTCGAGCCGCGCACCCAGACGCCGTGCGGGTGACGCTCTTCGGCGAAGAAGCTGCGGCGCGGCACGATCCAGACGGCGTTGCCCCAGGTCTGGGTGTAGTAGCCGGGGAGCCGGTTGCCCGGGAGCAGGGTCAGCTCGAGCGGCAGCCGCTGGAAGGCGGGAGCGTCGGCGTAGACCGCCTCGGGGGCGAGACGCGGCAGGGAGCCGGCGACGGCCAGCACCGTCCAGAGTGCGGCGGCGGCGAAGGGGAGCACGAGGCTGCGGCGGACGGCGATGCGGCCGGGCAGGAAGAGGAACGCCGGGTAGATCGCCGCCAAGTAGCGGCTGCCGAGAAAACCGGCGGCGCCGGCGAAGTCGTGCGGGTGGGCGAGCAGAACCGCCAGGACGTACACCCCCAAAGCTCCGAGCAGAAGGTGCCGGGAACGATCTTTGGGACTCGCGACGTAAAGACCGAGAGCGAAGAGCGCGAACGGGAAATAAGGGAGGAGCCCGGTGAAGCGGCCGGCGAAGATGTAGCCGAGATTCCGGGGCAGCAGCTTCAGGCCGGCGGCGAGATCCGAGGACGTGCCGGCGGCGGTCTCCGCCCCGTATCCCTGCCAGAGATCGCGCGGACTTTCGAGAGGGAACTCGGCCTCGAAGGTGCGGCGCTGCGCTCCTCCGTAGGCGCTCCACTCATGCGTGCCCACCCGCTGCAGCAGCGCGAGGCCGCCAATTGCCAGAAGGGCGCCGGTGACGATGGCCAGCGCGCCGCGCCACCGGCGGCGCGCTGCGAGGTCGACGAGGATCGGCAGGCCGAGCAAAGCGAGGAGCGGACTCGACATCGACGCGGCGCCAAGAAGGACGCCCGCGCCGGCGAACGCCGCCAGATGACTCCGCCGCCACTCCGGGCGCTTGCGCAGGGCCTGCCACGCCAGGAGCGGGAAGAAGCCGCAGGCCATGAGGAAGACTTCGGGTTCCAGCCGGAACGCGCACGCGAAGGCGGCCGACGCGAAGAAGAAGCCGCAGACGAAGAGGGTGGCGAGTCCGGTCTCGCGGCGCCAGAACCATAGTGCCGCGCCGGTCATGGCGAGGAACAGAGCCATGTTGAAGACGGCGATCCCGCGCAGACCCATAAGGGCATAGAACGGCAGCGCCGCCAGCGGATAGGCCAGGGGCCGGCCGTAACGCAGGGTCTTGCCGCCGTCGTCGGTGAACAGGGTCAGACCGGCGGGACCGCCATCCCAGATGCGATTGGCCCGTTCGAGGTCGGCCTCGCGGTAGGCGAGGTCGTGATCGTGCCAGAGGCTCTGGATCATCATCACCGAGGTGGCCTCGTCGCCGGCGGGGAGCGGCGAGCGGACGCCGGCGAGGGATGCCGCGAGGCCGAGCAGCAGGAGCGCCGGGCAGAGGACGGAGAGGGCTCGCGGGCGCATTGGGGGGAGGGAAGGGTTGCGGAGTCGGCGTAACGATACACTCGTTGTTCGTGTCTTGCCCATCTCCTCGCCCGGCGCTTCCGCACCGGGCTATCGAGACGTCGCCCAGAGGGCGATTCGCTTCAGAGAAGCGACGTTTCGGTAGCCCGGTGCGGAAGCGCCGGGCGAGGAGAGGAGGGCCGGGGAGGTGAGGGCCCGTGCCCTCCTCCGCTTCGCCTCGCCGCGCCGCCTGCGCCGGACCTTCCTCTGGCTGCGCGAGGTGGCGGGCGAGATTCGACTTCGGCGCGCCGAGCCGCGCCTTACGGTGGCGGTGGACGTCAATTCGTTCTACGAGCCGCTGACCGGCGTCGGCTGGTACCTCCACCAGCTCCTGGTCCATCTGGCCGGGTGTAACGATCTCCGCCTGCGTCTCTATGGCCAGAGCCTGGTCGAAGAAGACCCCGGCGCGCCGCGGCCGGTGGCGGATTTCCCGCACGGTCCCGCCATCGAGCGGGTGATCTACAGCGCGCCGGACGGTCTGGTGATCCCGCCCTGGCGGGCGCACCAGATCCTGCGCCGTCTGGCTCCCCTGCTCGTTGCGGCGGACGGCAACGACGTCCTCTTCGCGCCGAACTATCTCTTCCCTCCGCTCTTCCGCTTCGCCCACGGCGCCCGGGTGGCGACGGTGCATGACCTCGGCGTACGCAAGGTGCCATGGGCCGTGCGGCCGGACGCCGGCGAGGCGCTGCGCGACCGGCTCGAACGGACGTTCTTCGAGGCGGACCAGTTGCTCACCCCCAGCGAGGCGGTGCGGCAGGAGCTGATCGAGATCGGCGTGCGGCCGGACGGAGTACGGGCGATCCATCACGGCACCGGCCTGGTGGCGGAAGCCGGCCCGGGGACTCCCCCGGCGGAGACTCCGCCGCGCTATGCGCTGCACGTGGGCACCGTGGAGCCCCGCAAGAACGTCCCCACCCTGCTCGCCGCCTGGCAACGGCTGCGCGCGCGCCGCGCCGACCCGCCGCCACTCGTCCTCTGTGGCGGTTTCGGCTGGAAAGCGGCGGCGGTCCGGAGCGAGATCGCGGAGGCCGAGCGGGAGGGCTGGGTGGTCCATCTCGGCTACGTCGGCGCGGCGGAGCTGGCGGCGCTCTACCGCGGCGCCGAGTTGGTGGCGCTGCCGTCTTTCTACGAGGGTTTTGGCCTGCCTGCGATAGAGGCCCTGGCGGCAGGTACGCCGCTCGTGGCGAGCGATCTGCCCGTGCTGCGCGAAGTGGCGGGCGACGCGGCCCTCTACGCGCCACCGGACCGGCCGGACCTCTGGGCAGAGCGGATCGCGGCGCTGCTGGCGGACCCCGGGCTGCGGCAGCGGCTGACGCGCAGAGGGCTCGAGCGGGCGCGGCTCTTCGATTGGCGCCAGGCGGCGGCGGAGACGGCTCGGGCCTTTCGCGAAACTTCCCGCTCGCCGCGATGAAGTACACTCCCCGCCCATGTCCCCGGGCCGTTCCGATCGCGCCGTGCACCTCGTCCTGTCCGCTCTGATCGCGGCCACTCTTCTCGGCGGCGCGCTGTTCCCGGCCGCGCCGCGGGCCTTCCAGGCGATCGTCTTCGCGGCGATGCTCGCCGCGCTGTGGGGAACGGGATCGCGCCTCTGCCGCTGGCTGGTCGGCGACTGGGAGCCGCTGAGCCGCCGGATCGCCGCGTTCACGTTCGCCGTCGGCGTCGCGGTCGTGCCGGCGACCTGGATGGGCCACTTCGGTGTGCTGCGGCCGGGACCGTTCCTGATGTGGACGGCGGCGGCCTTTCTGCTGAGCCTGTTGTTGCCGGAGAGCAACGCAGCGGCGGGGACTGGCCCCGCGCCGACGAAAGACACCTCGCGGTCCGAACGCATCGAAACCGCGCTCCTCATCGCCGCCGCGCTGGCGATCGGCCTCATCCTCCTGCGCGAAGTGAAGGGCATGCGGTACCTGCCGCCGGGCTCGTACGACGACCTGTCGTACCACCTTTCCGCGGTCGCCACCTGGATCCGCCACGGCGACCTGCGGATGATCCGGTTTTCGATGGGCGATACGAGCACGCCTTACTACCCGATCCTGGGAGAGATGTCCTCATGGGTGCTGTTCGCGCCGTTTCGCGACAGCGACGTGGCGGCGCGCTGGACGCAGCTTCCCTTCGCTTGCTTCTCCATTCTGGCGGCCGCCGCCATCGCCCGGCGGCTGGGCCTGGGGCGGCGGGACGCGGCGCTGGCCGCCGTCGCGTACGCCGGCATCTACCATGTCTTCCCCTTCCTCGCGATGGGGGCCGGCAACGATCACAGCCTGTCCTTCTTCACTCTCGCCGCCGTCGACGGCTCGCTCGCCTTCGCCCGGCGCCCGCGCGCGGGAGAGGCCGTGGCGACCGGCACCGCGCTGGGGCTGCTGCTCGCCACCAAGTACATCGCCGTCCTCTTCGCGCCCGTGCTCGTCGCGCTGCTGCTCCTCGCCTTGCTGGTCGATCGGCGGCGGCGGGAAGAAACGGAGACTGCCGGCGCGGGATCGTTGGCCGGCCTTGCCACTCTGCTCGTCGCCGTGATGCTCGCCACCGGCGGCTACACCTACCTGCGGAACGCGGTGACGGCGGGCAACCCGATCTTCCCGGCGCCGGTGCGGGTCCTCGGCGTCGAGCTCTTCCCGGGATGGGTGAACCTTCTGGAGCGCGACACCTCTCCCGAGTATCAGATCGACGTCTGGCACTTCCTGACCCGGCGGACGCGGCTGTTCGGCCACTACTTCCCGTTCACGTTGCTCCCCGCCGCTCTGCTGGCGCCGCTGCTGGCCCTGGCGCGGCGCCGGTGGCGGGAGGCGCTGGTGTTCACGTTGCCGGCGGTCTTCTTCCTGCAGTTCCGTTTCCTGATACACGATCACCGGGATATCCGCTACTTCCTTCCCGGGATCGCTCTCGCCGCCGTGGCGTTCGCCTGGCTGCTCGCTCGCATCGGTCCCCGGATCTTCCCCTTCCGAGCCGCCATTCTGGTGTGGATCGTCTGGCAGGAGGTCCGGCTCTTCCACCGGCCGAACGTATGGAAGCTCCTGGTGACGCTGGCCCTCCTCGGCATCGGAGCGCTGCTGGAGATCGCCTGGCGGAAATGGCGGGCGCGGCCATGGGCTCCGAACCTGCGATCCTGGAGCGAGAGGTGGGGACCGGTCGCCGCGGCGGCGCTGGTGGCCATCGCCGCCCTGCCGGCCGGGTGGATGATCGGAAAGTATCAAGCGGTGAAGCTCGGCCGCGAGCCGGCGCCGCTGGCGCTCGAGCGGCTGGCCGGGCCGGACGGCGCGCGCGTGGCCTACGCCGGGCTGAACAAGCCGTATCTTTTCTTCGGCAGCCGCCTGCAGAACCAGTTGGAGATCGTGCCGCGGAGCCGCGCCCTTGCCGCGCGCACCTACCGCTGGGGAAGCGGGATGGCCGAACCCTACGCAATGGGCCCCTACCGTCGGTGGCGAGGCAACCTGGAACGGCTGGGGATTGAATTCGTGGTCCTCATTCGGACGCCGTGGTCGGACCCGGAGGGGAGCTGGCTGACCCACCGGGCAAAGGACTTCCAGCTCGCCTATCGGGACGCGGAGACGGAGATCTGGCGGGTCTTGCCCAGTGAGAAGGCAACCAGGAAGCGCGGCGGAGCAAGTCGTCCAGTGCACCGGCGAAGAGGACCAGGAGCGGGATCGAGGCCTGGAGCAGGAAACGGTTCCAACTCGTCCTGACGATGTTGACGGGCTCGAGGCTGATCGAGTAGGCGGTCCAGGCGATCCCCAGCGGCGCCGCGGCCGCCAGAGCCAGGGCCGGCGCAGCGCGGCGCCGCAGGCCTCGCACGCCGGCGAGGAGGACCAGCAGCGCGGCGGACCAGAAGAGATCCCAGTCCATGAGCTCGTGCCAGATCCGCGGCAGGAGGAGCGGGAGGCGCCGGACCGCTCCGGGCCAGAGGCCGCTCCAGGCGACAATGCGTTGGTAGCTCTGGAACCGGTCGGGGATCTCCGAGCGCCAGGCGAACAGCAGGATCAAAGCCGCGGCCATGATTCCGGCGGCCAGAGCGAAGGGTTTCCACCGGCGCGCCAACCGGCGGTGAACGGAATTCAGCTCGGCCCGTCCATGCCCCAGGAACGCGGCCAGGGTCAAGGCCCACAGCGCCAGGGGCGCGCCCTCGTTCTTGGTCAGGACGGCCGCGCCTAGCAGGAGCCCGGCCGCCGCCCCGTCCGAGAGCCGCGGCCGGGGCTTCAGCAGAAGCAGCAAGCCGGCGCCGTAGAAGCAGGCCAGCGGCAGGTCGCTGTAGGCGCTGATCGCGCCGCCTTCGAGCTCGAAGGCGGGCACCGGGAGGAGAGCGGCCGCGAGGGTCGTGAGGGCCGCGGCGCGGCGGCCCGTCCACCGCCTCGCGCCGCCGTAGAGGATGAGCAGCCAGGCAGGGAAAAAGCAGGCGTACAGGCCGCGGAAGAATTGCTGGTCCTGCCCTGCCCGCCACAGCTCGAGCACCGCGGCCTGGGCCACCGGCAGGAGCACCGGATACCATGGGTGGCTGATGTACCAGCCGCTCTGCGTGAGCACGCGCGGGGTTACCGTGCCCTCGGCGCGCAGGTAGCGCGCTTGGGTGGCCCAGGTCATCCTGCCGTCCCAATCGCGGGCCGGGTAGGTGAGCGCATCGCCGAGGACGGCGAGGAAGACCAGCGCCGAAACGACGATCGCCGTGACCTGCGGCACCGTCCACCTGGCGCGGCGGGTGCGGCGGCGAGCCGGCTGCCGTGGACCGCGGCGCCGACTCCAGATGAGGATAGCGAGCCAAACCAGGATCGGCGCCGAAGCCACGGTCAGGATGGCCGGGCTTCGCAGCGGCACGGCGAACCAGTAGGAGAGCGCGTAGAGGGTGCCGGCCACCCAGGCGACGCCCAACAGGAAGCCATGGGCGAGCCGGCGGCCCGGCGGCAGGGCCCGCAGCGCCGGCAGAAGCTGGACGAGGGCCGCGCCCGGCAGGAGGAAGAGCGCCACTCCCGCGAGCTGGGCCAGCTTCTCAAACGCCGTCATGAGAGCGGTCGAGCGCGCGCAGGAACTCTTCGCGCTCCATCAGGACCGGCGCCCGGGGCTCGCTGTAGGCGATGATCACCCAGCGGGAGCCGGAAGGCAGCCGGCGGCGGAGTGTTTCGCCGTCGGGGAGCTCGTTCCAGCCACCGAGGAAGCGCGCGCGGCGCGGCGCCAGCTCGAACCGTACCCAGTAGGCGCCGCCGCCTTCGCCTTCCGTACTGCCGCGGACGAGCAGGTACTCGCCGTCACGCGGGATGGTCCGGCGGAGCCGCTCGATCGCCCGCACATAGGTGATCCCCAGGATGTGGCGGCGGACGGCGAGAGAGTCCTGACCGGCCAACGCGGAGGTCTGGCTGAGCCAGCCATAGACGCGCTCCGCCGTCGCGGCCCCCGAGTGTGCCAGGAAGAGTGCGAAGACCCCCAGCGCCAGGGCGCGGAAGGCAGAGCCGGCGAAGCTGGACACGCGGGATGTCTATCACGGTTCGAGCTCACTCCAGCCCCTCTCCTTCAGGAGAAGGGGCAGGGGGTGAGCTCGAGCCTGCGGTCTCTAAAACCTTGGAACCGCGGCCTGCCGATAGAATCCGCGCCATGCCGGCCCTGCCCACCGTCGCGGTCGACCTGCGCGCCCTGGTCCCCGCGCCCACGGGTATCGGTGTCTACACCCGTTCGCTGCTGCTGGCGCTCGCCGCACGCAACGGCATGCGCTACCTGGGGATGGCCCACCGTCCGCCGCGCGGCGCCGCCGAGCTGCGAGCGGCGGGGATCGCCATCGAGCATCACGAGGCTCCTCTCGGCGTGCTCTGGCAGCAGCTACGGCTGCCGCGACGACTGGGACGGGGAGACGTCGACCTGCTCTGGTCGCCGCTCATCACCCTGCCGCTCCGCTGCCCGGTGCCGGCGGTCGCCACCGTCCACGACTTGACGGCGCTGCTCTTCCCCGAAGCCCACACGCTCAAGGTACGGTGGAGCCTGCTGCCGTTCCTCCGCTCCTCGCTCGAGCAGGCGCGCCGGCTGGTGGCCATCTCCGCGGCTACGGCCCGGGACCTCGCATTCCACTTCCCCGATTGCGCGGACAAGGTGCGGGTGATCTACCCCGGGATCGATCCCGAGTTCAGGCCTGGAACGCCGGAGGAGATCGCGGCCATGCGAGGCGAGCTGGAGACGCCTGACGGCTATCTCCTCTACGCCGGGACGCTCGAGCCGCGCAAGAACGTCGGCGCCCTGATCGATGCCTGGGAGCTGCTGCGGGCGGAGGATCCGGGGACGCCGCCGCTCGTCCTCGCCGGCCCTCACGGCTGGGGGGGCGAGAGGCTGGCACGGCGGATCGAGAAGCTGCGTCCGCAAGGTCTGCGCTGGCTCGGGAGAGTCGAGCGCCCGCGGCTGGTGCGGCTCTTTCAGGCCGCCCGCATCTTCATTTTTCCGTCGCTCTACGAGGGCTTCGGGCTCCCCGCCGCCGAGGCCCTCGCTTGCGGCGTGCCGGTGGTGGTCGCGAATACCTCCAGCCTGCCGGAGGTGGTGGGCGACGCGGGCCTGCTCGCGGATCCGGGCGACGCCGGAGCGCTCGCGGGACGGATCCAGCTCCTGCTCGCCGATCCCGGCAAGGCGGCGGAGCTCGCCGCCCGCGGCCTCGAACAGGCGGCCCGCTTTCGCTGGGACCGGGCGGCACGGGAAATGGAGGAGGTGTTCTTCGAGACTCTCGGTTGAGCAGGCGATCTGCCCGCGAAACCTCACCCCCTGGCCCCCTCTCCACGAAGTGGAGAGGGGGAACGAAACAAAACCGGTCCTGCCCGAAAAGGTGCGCGCTCGGCAAGACTCTTCACCTGCGCTCCCCCTCTCCAGCTCCGCTGGAGAGGGGGCCGGGGGGTGAGGTTTCGGAGGGCATGCCGCTGCCCGATCCAAACCCTAGAAGACGTGTAAGGTAGAATCCCCCGTCCTATCATCCGCTCCGGGAGCGCTTTTTGCCCTACACCATCGGCATCGACGCCCGCAAGATTCAGGACTTCGGGATCGGCACCTACGTCCGGAACCTCATCCGATCGCTCGCCGCGCTCGACTCGGAGAACCGCTACGTGCTGCTGGCGAAACCGGGAGACCGCGAGGGGCTGCTCGACCTGCCGGACAACTTCCAGGTGGCGCTCGAGAGCTCTCCGGTCTACTCCGTTCGCGAGCTGATCTCCCTCAGTTGGCATCTCTTCCGGCGGAAGCTCGACCTCTACCACTCGACCCACTACGTGCTGCCGGCCTGGGTGCACTCCAAGGTCGTGGTGACGATTCACGACATCATCCACCTGCTCTACCCGGAGTTTCTCCCCAGCAACCTCGCCTTCCTTTACGCGCAGCGCATGATCCGCCGCAGCCTGACGCGCGGCGACCGCATCATCGCCGTGTCGCAGACCACCCGCAGCGATCTTATGCAGCACTTCGAGGTGGACGGCCGCAAGATCGAGGTGGTCTACAACGGCGTCGAGGATTCCTTCCGCCGGCGGCTGGCGTCCGAGGAGCTGCAGCGCTGGCTGCGCGACCTGGGAATCGTCCAGCCCTACGTCCTCTTCGTGGGCAACCCGGCCAAGCCGCACAAGAACCTGGACACCGTCGTGCAGGCTTACGCGCGGGCGCGGCGAATGGCGCAGTTCGACGCGCCGCTGATCTGCGTCGGCAGCCGGCAGGGCTCGGAGTACAAGATCCGGCAGCGCGCCGAGTACCTGGGCATCGGCGACAAGGTCCGGCTGCTCGGCCACGTGGCGCAGGAGGCGCTGCCGGCCATCTACCAGGGAGCCACGCTGTTCCTCTATCCGACCCTCTATGAGGGCTTCGGCTTGCCGGTGATCGAAGCGATGGCCTCGGGGGTGGCGGTGATCACGTCCAACACGTCGGCCCTCAAGGAGATCGCCGAGGGGTACGCGCTGCTGGTGGATCCGCTGGACCTCGACGGCATTGCCAAGGCCATCGCCCACCTGATGGGGAGCCCCGAGCGCCGCTCCGCCTTCGCGGAACGCGGCGCCGGACGCGCCGAGGACTTCCGCTGGCAGGAAACCGCGCGGGAGACGCTGGACATCTACCTGGCGGCGATCGAAGGTCGTCCTCTGGCGCCTGCCCGTTCACGCGGAGACGAGGCGTGACTCCGCCCGCTCTCACGCCGCCC
Source organism: Thermoanaerobaculia bacterium (assembly GCA_036002325.1). Taxonomy (GTDB): domain Bacteria; phylum Acidobacteriota; class Thermoanaerobaculia; order Multivoradales; family UBA5704; genus DATARR01. The sequence continues at coordinate 51,552 of DASYTJ010000026.1, forward strand.
TTCCCCAGGCCGCCGCAGCCCCGGGTCGCCCTGGTGCACGACTGGCTGACCGGCATGCGCGGCGGCGAGAAGGTCATCGAGGTCCTGGGTGGGATGTTCCCTGAAGCTCCTCTCTTCACCCTCTTTCATTTCCCGGGCAGCGTGAGCTCAGCCATCGAGTCGCATCCGATCCGCACCAGCTTCCTGCAGCGGGCGCCCGGCATTCGCGACCACTACCGGCGCTATCTGCCGCTCTTCCCTGCGGCCATCGAGGAGTTCGACCTCTCCGGCTTCGACGTGGTCGTGAGCTCCAGCCACTCCGTCGCCAAGGGGGTCATCGTGGCGCCGGAGGCTTTCCACTTCTGCTACTGCCACACGCCGATGCGCTATGCCTGGGACCAGGAGCACGCCTACTTTCCCGACCGCACCGGCGTCGTGGCCCGGCTGCGGTCGCTGGCGTTGACGGCGCTGCGCGCCTGGGACGTTTCCTCGGCCGCGCGCGTAAACCTCTTCGCAGCCAACTCGCGCTTCGTGGCGCGCCGCATCAAGACCTACTACCGCCGGCCGGCGGTAGTGGTCCACCCGCCGGTGGACGTGGAGTTCTTCACTCCCGGTCCGGCCGGCGAGGAGGCCGAAGGGGAAGGGTACTGCCTGATGGTCTCGGCTCTCGCGCCGTACAAGAGGGTCGAGCAGGCCATGGCGGCCTGCGAGAAGCTGCGGCTCGAGCTACGCGTGGTCGGCGAAGGGCCCGAGCGGCAGCGGCTGGAGGCGATGGCCGGCCCGCGGGTGCATTTCCTCGGCAGCGTCGACCCGCAGAGGCTGCGGGATCTCTACCGCGGCGCCCTCCTCTTCCTTCAGCCCGGTATCGAGGACTTCGGCATCGCCTCGGTGGAGGCGCTCGCCTGTGGCACTCCGGTGGTCGCGGTGGCCCGCGGCGGCATCCTCGACGTGGTCGAGGACGGCCGGCACGGCGTCCTCTATCCGGACTGGGCGGGCCCCGCGGCGCTGGCCGAAGCGATTGACAAAGCTCGCCGGATCGGATTCAATTCCTTGGACCTGCGCGATCGAGCCGAATCGTTTTCCGTCGCGCGATTCAGCGATCGCGTCCGTTCTCTGCTGTCTCATCGGTTGTGAGTTGAGGGCTCCTCTCTTTTGATCCAAGAACGCCACCGCAAGACGGCCGGCCTTTACCTCTTCACCGACCTCGCGTCGACGCTCGCGGCTTTTCTCGGCGCGTGGTTGCTGCGTTTCGAGGTGGAGGTCATTCCGGTCACCAAGAACGTGCCGGACTTCGGGCCGTACTTGCGCCTCGTGCCGTTCGTCCTCGTGCTCTGGCCGATGGTCTTCTACTTCCACGGCCTCTACCAGAGCCGGCGCGGCCGCAGCCGGGTCGACGAGGTGCTCACCATCGTTCTCGCCGTGCTTCTCGCCACCGTGCTGCTGTCGGTGGTCATCGCCTGGTACCGGCCGCCGGCGGCGCCCGGCAGCCCCGAGTACTTCACCTACAGCCGCGCCTTCCTTGGCCTCTTCGCGCTGGCGGATCTGGTGTTCGTCGCCGGAACGCGCATGGCGGTGCGCGAGGGCCTGCGGCGCGTCCGCAGCTCGGGCCACAACCTGCAGCGCATCCTCGTCGTCGGCGCCGGACTGCTGGGCCGCGAGATCACGACCAAGATCCTCGCTCACCGCGAGATGGGCTTCGAGGTCGTGGGGTTCCTCGACGACGACTCCGGCAAGGCGGGCACCACCATCTGCGGCGTTCCCGTCCTCGGCACGCTCCGCCAGGCCGAGGAGGTGCTGGCTGCGCAGCGCATCGATCAGGTTTTCATCACTCTGCCGCTCGAGGCGCACAAGAAGGTCCTGCAGCTCCTCGACCTCATGGCCCGCGAATGCGTCGAGATCAAGCTGGTGCCCGACATCCTCCAGTACGCGACGCTGAAGGCCGCGCTGGAGGACCTCGACGGCACGCCGGTGATCAATCTCTCGCAGGTGCCGCTGCAGGGCTGGAACAGCATGGTCAAGCGCGCGATGGACCTCGCCGTCGCCACCGCCGCGCTCATCGTGCTGCTCCCTCTCTTCCCCGTCCTCGCGCTCGCCATCTGGCTCGAGGACCGCGGCCCCGTGTTCTACCGCCAGGAGCGCATGGGGCTCGACGGCCGCCCGTTCATGATCCTCAAGTTCCGCTCCATGCGCGTCAACGCCGAAGCGACCAGCGGGCCGGTGTGGGCGATCAAAGACGATCCCCGGCGCACCCACGTCGGCCGCATCCTGCGCCAGTGGTCGCTCGATGAGCTGCCGCAGATCTGGAATGTGCTGACCGGCGACATGTCGATCATCGGCCCGCGGCCCGAGCGGCCGACTTTCGTGCGCGAGTTCAAGCACAAGATCCCGCGCTACATGCTGCGCCACCGCGTCAAGTCCGGCATCACCGGTTGGGCGCAAGTCCACGGTTGGCGCGGCAACACCTCGATCAAGAAGCGCATCCACTACGACCTCTACTACATCCAGAACTGGTCGCTGTCGCTCGACTTCAAGATCCTCTGGATGACGCTGCGGCACGCGCTGCGGCTCAACGCCTACTAGCCCTTCAAAGCGCGAACCCGCATCCAGCCTCATTTTGCGAGGCATGGCGCCGTCGCGCTCTTTCGTCCGCCGTGTGGCGGATGCGCTCGTGTCTCAAGTCGCGGAACGCCTCTCGCGAACCGATTTTCGGGACTCTTGAAGCCGGCACAAAGGGTTGAGGCGTAAAACCCCTTGACGCCCAACATGTTGTGGGCGTACCCTAATCACATTATCTGCCCCACGCATGTGGGCACAACCAAGAAAGGAGACGGAGGATGGCAACGAAGAAGAAGCCCGCGAAGAAGGCCGCGCCGAAGAAGGCCGCTGCGAAGAAGCCGGCTGCGAAGAAGGCCACGGCGAAGAAGAGCACTGCGAAGAAGACCACCGCGGCCAAGAAGGTCTCCGCGAAGAAGTAGCGAGTTCAGATGCAAGGCGACGTTCTGGATCTTTCCGGGGGCGCTGTTTTCATGTCGGCTTCCCTTGTTTCCTTCCCCAGCGTCGCCCAGCACGATGCATCCGCCTGCGCCCCGTGGCGCGATCGTCGTGCCGGCTCTCAGCAGTCAACGCGCGGTGCTCAGCAGCCGCGCCGCAGCACCATCCACCAGCCACAACCGATTTCCTTCCACCGCCTGCGCGGGATAGCGGTCCGGCTCGCGCTCCCCTTCGATCACCGTCCGTAACGCCGCCGCTTTCTCCGCGCCGCTGACGAGGAACAGCGTGCGCCGCGCGTGGTTCAGCGCCGGCGGCGTCAGCGTGATGCGGAAGGCTCGCTGCTCCTCCACCCACGGCGCCACCACCAGCCGCCGGCGCTCGCGGAGGGCGGCGCTGCCGGGAAAAAGCGACGCGGTGTGGGCGTCCTTGCCGAGACCGAGCAGCACGAGATCGAAGCGCGGCCATTCGCCCGGCGCCAGAGCGAAGAAGGAACGCAGCTCCGCTTGATAGAGCAACGCCGCGCGTTCGGCGTCGGCTTCTTCGGCCGCGATGCGGTGGATGTTCTCGGGCGGCACCGGAACGGCGTCGAGCATCGCCTCGCGCGCCATGCGGAAGTTGCTCTCCGGGTGATCGGGCGGCACGTGCCGCTCGTCGCCCCAGAAGAAATGCATCGCGTGCCATGGCAGGCACTCGCGGTAGGGATCGCCGGCCAGCAGCCGGTAAAGGCCGCGCGGCGTGGAGCCGCCGGACAGGCACCAGGTGAAACGATCGTTCTCGTCCGCAATCCGCCGGGCGCACGACGCGATCTCGTCGGCCGCCGCGCGCAAGAGCTCCGCGGCGTCGGTGAAGACGCGGATCTCGCTCAGCTCCGCCACCGCCGCCCGTGCCGCTGGATGAGCTCGTCGGTCTCTTTCGGTCCCCAGGTGCCGGCGGCGTAGTTGGGAAAGCTGCGCGGCGCGAGCGCCTGCCAGACGTCGAGGATCGGCGTCACCACGCACCATCCCGCCTCCACCATGTCGCTGCGGTGGAAGAGCGTCGAGTCGCCCAGCATGCAGTCGTAGAGCAGCGTCTCGTAACCGGTGTGCGGCTGGCTGCCGAAGTAGTCGGCGTACTCGAACTCCATCTTCACCGTGCCCAGACGCACGACGGGGCCGGGCACCTTGCCTTCGAAGCGCAGCGAGATCCCCTCGTCCGGCTGGATGTGCAGCACCAGCAGATTCGGGTTCAGCCGCTCGACCGGCGTGTCGCGGAACAGCATGTGCGGCGCCTGCTTGAACTGGATGGCGATCTCGGTGACCCGCTTCGGCAGGCGCTTGCCGGTGCGGAGGTAGAACGGCACGTCGGCCCAGCGCCAACTGTCGACGAACAGCTCCAGCGCCACGAAGGTTTCGGTCGCGGAGCTCGGCGATACCGACTTCTCGGCGCGGTAGGCGGGCACGTGCTCGCCGTCCACCACGCCCTCGCCGTACTGGCCCCGCACGGTGTGGCGCAGCACGTCCTCGGGCGAGAACGGGCGGATCGCCGAGAGCACCTTCACCCGCTCGTCGCGCACCGCGTCGGCGCCGAAAGAGACGGGCGGCTCCATGGCGGTGAAGGCGAGCAACTGGAACATGTGGTTCTGCACCATGTCGCGCAGCGCCCCGGCCTCCTCGTAATAGCCGCCGCGGCCCTCGACGCCCACCGTCTCGGCGACGGTGATCTGCACGTGATCGATGTAGCGACGGTTCCAGATAGGCTCGAAGATGCCGTTGGCGAAGCGGAACGCCATGATGTTCTGCACCGTCTCCTTGCCGAGGTAGTGATCGATGCGGTAGATCTGCCGTTCGCGCAGCACCTCGCGGATCTGGCGGTTCAGAGCGCGCGCGGACTCGAGGTCGTGCCCGAACGGTTTCTCGATGATCACGCGGCGCCAGCGCCCTTCCTCTTCCTTCATCAGGCCGGCGTCGCTGAGGCGGCGGATGTAGTCGCAGAAGACGCTCGGCGGCACGGCGAGGTAGTAGAGAACGTTGCCGGCGGTGCCCATCTCCTCGTCGAGCTTCGCCAGCGTGCGGCCCAGCCGCTCGAGGGATGCCGCGTCGTCCGCTTCACCGGTGACATAGCGCAGCCGGCGCGTCAGCCACGCGACGCGCTCGCCTTCGACCTCGACGGTGGCGAAACGGCGCAGGTCCTCCTCCATCTGCCGGCAGAACTCGTCGTCGGACATCGGCGTGCGGCCGACGCCCACGACGGCGAGCTCTTCCGGCAGCAGGCGGTTGACGCTCAGGTTGTAGAGGGCCGGGATGAGCTTGCGTTTCGTCAGGTCGCCGGTGGCGCCGAAAATGACCATGGCGCACGGCGGCGCGGGCCGGGCCTGCCACTCGGCCGGCTGGCCTGCCCTCTCTTCGTCGGTCGCGGCGAGCGTCATCGCTTCGCCTCGACGTGGCCGCCGAATTTTTGGCGCATGGCGGAGAGCACCTTCTCCGCAAACGTGTGCTCCTGCCGGGAGCGGAAACGGTCGAAGAGCGACGATGCGAGCACGTGCACCGGCACCGCCTCCTCGATGGCGGCCTGGATCGTCCACCGGCCCTCGCCCGAATCCTGCACGAAGCCGGTGTACTCGGCGAGCTCCGGGCTTTCGGCGAGCGCGCTCGCGGTCAGGTCGAGCAACCAGGAGGAGACGACGCTGCCGCGCCGCCAAAGCTCCGCGATGTCGGCGAGGTCGAGCTCGTAACGGTGCTCCGCCGGGAGATTCTGCGAGGCGGCGTTGCGAAAGATGTCGAAGCCCTCGGCGTAGGCCTGCATCAGGCCATATTCGATGCCGTTGTGAACCATCTTCACGAAATGTCCGGCGCCGGCCGGGCCGCAGTGCAGGTACCCTTCCTCGGCCGTGCTCTTCCTCCCCTCGCGGCCCGACGCCGGCGGGAGATTGCCGCGGCCGGGAGAGAGCGTCTGCCAGATCGGACCGAGCCTTGCGACCACCTCGCGTTCGCCGCCGATCATCAGACAGTAGCCCCGCTCCAGTCCCCAGACGCCGCCGCTCGTGCCGGCGTCGACGTAATGGATCCCCTTCTCCGCCAGCTCCCGGGCGCGCCGCGCGTCGTCCTTGAAATGGGAGTTGCCGCCGTCGACGATCACGTCTCCCTTTTCCAGCCGCTCGCTCAGCTCGCGCACCATGGCTTCGGTGGGCTCGCCCGCCGGCACCATCAGCCACGCGATACGCGGCGGCCGCAGCCGCGACACGAATTCATCGAGCGTGCCGGAGCCCGCGGAACCCTCTGCCACCAGCTCCGCAACGGCGTTCGGGTTCAGGTCGTAGACGACGCACTCGTGCCCGCCGCGGAGCAGCCGCCGCACCATGTTGCCCCCCATGCGGCCGAGACCGATCATGCCGATCTGCATCGCTTCCTCCTCTATGACAGTCTATACCTGTGTGCTGAGGCGGACAGGCCCCGGCTTTGCAGGGCACCTCGACACAAGGGAGGAACGGGCATGGGCAAGATCGAGATCATCAAGGGCAGGCTCGGCACGGCCGCGGCTGGCGTTCTTTTGATTCTTTCGGCGGTCCCCGGTCACGCCGAGGTTGCGATCGCCGGCAAAGCCGGCACGCTGGGAGCCGGCGCCGAGGTGACGGTGGGCCTCTCGCGGCAATTGAACGCCCGGCTCGGCGTCAACGGCTACAGCTACTCGGACCGCCGCGAAGCGAGCGGCATCGAGTACGACGGCGAGGCCAAGCTCCGCACCGGCACGGCTCTGCTCGACTGGCATCCTGGAGGCGGCGGCTTCCGCCTCACCGGCGGGGCGGTCTACAACGACACCACGATCGAGGGCACCAGCATTCCGCCCGCCTCGGGGATCTACAACATCGGCGGCGTTCCGGTGCCGGTCTCCTTCGTGCGCACGCTGAACGCCAAGGCCGATTTCGATCCAGTCGTTCCCTACGCCGGGCTCGGCTGGGGCAACGCGGTGGCCCCTGACAAGAAGCTCGGCTTCTTTATCGATCTCGGAGTGATCTTCCAGGGCAAGGCGGACGTGACGCTGACGCCGAACATCCCCGCCGACAGCCCGATCAACACGACGCCGGGAGCCCGGGAGGCACTGGACATCCTGCTGCGGCGCGAGGAGCAGGACCTGGAAGAGGACGCCGCGGACTACGATCTGTATCCGGTGTTGTCGATCGGATTGTCGTACAAGTTTTGAGGATCACTCGTAGTGTCGGACCCGCGGCCATAGCTCCCGTACGGGCATCTTCAGGCCGCGGCAAACGTAGACCGGATCGCGGTCCTCGTAAGGCATGCAGCGGCCGCAGCGGATCTCGCCCGCTCGCTGCAGATCGGCGCAGACGGCGCGGTTGTCCTCCTCGTCGCCGCCGATGACGATGATCACGTTCCTGCTTTCCTCAGGTGGCCCCCACAGAAAGTAGCTGTTGTGGCCGCTGATCGCGCCGGGCAGTCCGTAGGCACGGCCCAGGACATCCACCGCGCCGGCCTCGCCGTAGTTCTGGCCGAAGACCGTGGCCCGCGCCTGCTCGGCCGGGGTCAGCGTGCGATGGACGCGAGCCACCTCGGCCACCATCTCCGGCCAGCCGTGCATGTCGGCGAAGTACTGCGGCAGATCTCCCATCCGGTGCCTCTCGTCGGAGCCCGGCCGCAGCCCCAGGACGCTCTGATAGCGGAGGAACGATTCGATCGGCAGGACCGGCAGCACCAGGGGAGCCGTCAGCGCGCCGCCGGCGACGAGCAACAGAACGATCGTTCCGGCGAGAGCCGGCCTGAGCCAAGCCTGGTGTAAACGTGCGAGCCTGCCTTCGATCGCCGTGCCTCCCGCCGCGAACAGCACCGGGTAAGCCGGAGCGAGGTAGTAGGGCTTGGAGTGCTGCGTCAGGAGCACGGCGAGGGCGGTCACGTAGATCCAACCGAGCGGCCGAAACGTCCGGCCCTGGCGGGAGAACAGCAACCAGCCAAGCCCTGACAACCAGACCGGCAAGGTCAGCGGATGCATCTGCCGCACCTGCTCGGCGAGGAACGCGAGCGGCGAGAACGCGACGTTCTTGTGGGCTTCAGCGTTGCGAATGAACTCCAGCGTCGGCCAGCCGTGAGCCACCTCCCAAAGAATGTTGGGCAGGAAGAGGAGAGCCGCGACCGCGCCGCCCAACCAGATCCATGGCGAACGCAGCGCTCGCCGCTCCGGCGTGAGCAGCACTCCTACGAACACCCCGAGGCCGAAGAAGAGCATGCTGTGCTTGTTCTCCAACCCCAGGCCGGCGACGACGCCGAACAGCAGCCAGAGCTTCGGGTTCCCCGTCTTCACGATGCGCGCGACGACCAGGGTCCCGAGCGTCCAGAAGAGGAGGTCGAAGACGTTCATCGAAAAGATGTGGAAGCTGAAGAGGTAGACCGGCACGATCAGCACGCATAGCGCGGCGAGCCCCTGGGCGAAGAGCCCGCCGCCCAGCTCGCGGGCGAGCCGGCCGGTAAGGTAGATGACCACGGCCCCCGTCAAGGCCGAAACGAGCCGCAGCGCCACCAGTGAATCGCCGAAGACCGCGGTGACCAGGCGCGCCACCAGCGCCACGAAGGGCGGGTGATCCACGTAGCCGAAGTCGAGGTGCCGGCCGCAGACGACATAGTAGAACTCGTCGCGGAACCAGCCGTAGGAGCGGAGGCAGAGAAGGTGAAGCCCGACGCCGGCGAGGGCGATACAACCCAGGAGCAGGTCGCTCCGGCGCTGCGTGCTAAGCTCCCGTGCCGCCATGATGCGACGCCTCCTTTCGCTAACGACCGCGCTTCTGCTGGCCGGCTGCGCCACACGCGCGACCGCGCCCACCGCCGGGGACCATGACCCGATGAACCGTATCGCCGAATCCTATGCCAAGCTGGTGCTCGCCGTCGGGCAGCACGACGCCGATTACGTGGACGCCTACTATGGTCCGCCGGAGTGGCGGACGGAGGCCGAGGCGCGCAAACGTCCGCTGCCCGAGATCCGCGCCGAAGCCGAAACGCTGATCGCGGACCTGCAGGCCCATCCGCAGAGCGGCGACGAGATGGTCCGGCTTCGCTACCAGTACCTCGTACGTCAGCTCCAGTCGATGGTTTCCCGCATCGACATGCTGGCGGGCAAGAAGCTGACCTTCGACGAAGAGTCCCAGGCGCTCTACGACGCCGTGGCCCCTCATCACGACGCCGCGCACTTCCAGCGCATCCTCGATCAGCTCGAGAAGGTCGTGCCCGGCGACGGGCCGCTCTCGCAGCGCGTCGAGGCGCTCCGGCAGCAGATCGTCATTCCACGCGACCGGCTGGACGCCGTGTTCAAGGCCGCCATCGATGAGTGCCGGCGCCGCACGCTGCAGCACGTTGAGCTGCCGCCCGGCGAAAGCTTCGTCGTCGAGTACGTCACCAACAAGTCCTGGAGCGGCTACAACTGGTACAAAGGCGGCTTCCACAGCCTGATTCAGGTCAATACGGACCTGCCGATTTTCATTGACCGGGCCATCGACCTCGCCTGCCACGAGGGCTATCCGGGCCACCACGTCTACAACTCGCTGCTCGAGAAGCATCTCGTGCGCGACCGCGGCTGGCCCGAGTTCTCGGTCTACGCTCTCTTCTCGCCGCAGTCGCTGATCGCGGAAGGCACGGCCAACTTCGGTATCGAAGTGGCCTTCCCCGGAGACGAACGGACCGCCTTCGAACGCGAGCGGCTCTATCCGCTGGCCGGGATCGATCCCGCCAAGGCGGCCACCTACGCCGAGGTCCAGCGCCTTCTCCAGGGGTTGAGCTACGCCGGCAACGAGGCGGCCCGGCGCTATCTCGACGGCGAGATCTCCCGCGCGGACGCCGAGGCCTGGCTCGTGCGCTACGCCCTCATGTCGCCCGAGCGGGCGGCGCAGCGCGTCCGCTTCATGGACCAGTACCGGAGCTACGTGATCAATTACAACCTCGGCCAGGATCTCGTGCGGCAGTACGTCGAGAGCCGGGGCGGCACCGCGGAGCAGCCGGCAAAGCGGTGGGAGGAATTCGCGAAGCTGATCTCCTCGCCGCGGCTGCCCTCGGGATTGCAGTAGTCCCGGCCACCGAAGCTTCCAACGGGCCACCGAAGCTTACGACGGGCCACCGAAGCTTCCAACGAGCCACCGAAGCTTCGGCGAGCCACCGAAGCTTCGGCGCGCCACCGAAGCTTCCGACGGGCCACCGAAGCTTACGACGGGCTGGCCTTTGAGGTGCCGCGATATAGGATCGGAGGATGAACGACGCGACCTCTTCCCAATCTTCCGCCGTCGCCACCTTCCGCGCGTTGCACGAGTCCGGCTGCTTCGTCCTGCCCAACCCGTGGGACGCGGGAACGGCCGTCTACCTCGAGCATCTCGGGTTCAAGGCCCTCGCCACCACCTCCGCGGGCGCCGCTTTCACCCGCGGTCTGCCGGACGGCGCCGTTTCTCTCGACGCCATGCTCGCGCACTTCCGCGAGATCGTGGCGGCGACGGCGCTGCCCGTGAACGCGGACTTCCAGGCGGGGTACGCGGACGAGCCTGAAGGCGTCGCCGCGAACGTGGCGCGCTGCATCGAGACCGGCGTCGCCGGACTGTCGATCGAGGATTCGACCGGCGACAGCGCGAAGCCCCTTTATGAATTCAGCCTGGCGGTCGAACGCGTCAAGGCCGCTCGCACCGCCATCGATGCCGCGGGCGTCCCGGTGGTCCTCACCGCGCGCTGCGAAGCCTGGCTGGTTGGGTATCCCGATCCCGCCCGCACGGCGCGCGAGCGGCTCGTCGCCTTCGCCGAGGCCGGCGCCGACTGTCTCTATGCTCCCGGACTCCGCGAGCCGGAGGAGATCGCGGCGATCGTCAAGGCAGTCTCTCCGCAGCCGGTCAACGTGTTGGCGTTCAGGGCGAACCGCACGCTCACGGTTTCTCAGCTTGCGGATCTCGGTGTTCGCCGCATCTCCGTCGGCTCGTCCTTGGCAAGAGTTGCGTGGGGCGCCTTCGTCCGCGCCGCGCGCAACATCGCGACCGCGGGCACGTTCGAAGACTTCGCGGATACGGCTTCCTCCGAGATCGACGCGGTCTTCGCGAAGCGAGGATAATCCTACTTTTCCCAGAATATAATGAGCAGCTTGAACGCGTAATATCCCAAAGCAAAGACCGTGAAGAGCCCTCCGAGGCCCTTCGACACGCTGTCAGCCCACGGCCGATCAACAAGCCAGAAGATGAGGAAGCCTGCGATGAGACAGAGGATCGCCGCAGCGGCGCATGCCAGCGCGAAACCGACCAGGACTTTCGGCTTTGCCGGATCGATCATGTCGCCCTCGCGGCACGCTCGCGCGTCCACGTCTCGGAGACCTCACGCCCTTTGGCGTGATCATCCACCACCAGGATCAGCTGGTAATTGTGGTCGCTGTACTGGATCATGGCGTCTTCGCGGTAAGAGCATACCTGACCTGCCTCGATCACCCCGCCTTGCGCATCCCCTTTTCCGCCTCCTCCAGCGCCTCCTTCAGCGCCTCGAGATCCTCGTCTTCCAACGCCTGGCCGCCGAAGCTCTCGCGTAAGTAGAAGTCGATGACGCGCGCGGCAGGCGCGGCGGCCTCGGGGTAGCGCGCCTCAGCTTCGCGGCTCACGGCGAGCGGCGGCACGGAGTCGGCGAGCGGCACGCCCGAGCGGCCAAGGCGGCGTCGAAGGCGGCGGTAGGCGGCGGTGGCGCTGAGCGGCGGACGCAGGCGGAGATAAAGGACCCACACGCCAACGGCGGCCAGCGTGAGCCCGAGAGCCAGAGGCAGCGGCACGTCGGGCAGCCAGGGGCGCTCGGTAGCCTGCAGGGAGCCGTCCGGGTTGAGCGCCTCCAGGCCCGAAGATGCACCGGGCTCCTCCGGCTTCTCGTCGCGATTGAAGACCGACCAGAAGTCGCCCCACATCTGCCGCAGGCTGCTGAAGATCTGGAGCTGGTCATAGAGGCCGAAAGTGAGGACGTAGCGGTCCCAGCGGAAGAGCACGAAGTCCCAGGCCTGCTGCGCCAGGAGCCAGCTCCCTTCGCCGGCCTCGCCCGGCCGGCCGGCCGGCGGCGTCGGATCGAAGATCCGCCAGCCTTGACCGGCGACGTAGGCTTCCACCCAGGCGTGGGCGTTGTTCTGGCGCACGATGTAATAACCCTCGAAGGGGTTGTACTCGCCGCCGAGGAAGCCCGTGACCAGCCGCGCCGGAATGCCCTGCGAGCGGAGCATCAGCACCATGGCCGAAGCGAAGTACTCGCACTGCCCGCTGCGATAGCGGAAGAGGAAGTCCTCGATCGGGTTCTCCGGCGAGCGCCCCACGAAATCGAGGGTGTAGGAGTAGCTGTCCATCAGATAGCTCTCGAGCCGGCGGGCGCGCTCGGCGGCCGTCCCCTGACCCATCGCCCGGCCGGCGAGCGCGGTGATGCGCGGCGTCACACCGGTCAAGTCGAGCGAGCCGTGCCTTCCACTGGCCGGCGGCGAGCCCACGAGCACCTCTTCCTTGGCCAGGCCGACCCGGTACTCCGCCACTTCCAAGGGGCTGAAGGGGAACGACACGGCTCCGCCTTCGTCGATCGACAGCGTCGACGCCCGGGGCTCGATGGCGGCGGTCTCCACCGGCAGCGGCATGCTCTGGCTGTGCAGCGGCTGAAGCCAGATCCGCGCCCAGTGGACGGGCTTCGCGGGGCTGAGAGCGTAATGGAAGCCACGGGTGCGCTGCAGACCGCTGCGCATCGGCGAGCGCCGCCAGCTCCCTCGCTGATAGACCTCGTAGGTGGCGGCCTTGAAGCGCATCTCGCGGTCCGGATCGGCGCCGCCCTCTTCGAGCACCCGCATGGCCACCTCGCGGCTGCCGCGGATGCGTCCGATCGAGTCCAGCGTCACCTGGTCGGAAAAGCCCGCAGCTTCCAGGGCCAGGGCGTTGTTACCGCCGCGGCCCATGATGAACGGCGCCCGCACGCGCGGCAGCACCAGGAAGAGCGGCACCGCGAGCACCAGAGCGGCGGCCGTGGCGACGATCAGGAAGCCGCGCAACGGCAGGGTGGCGAGCGCCAGGTCTTCGCGGCCGAAACCGGCGAGGACGTGAAGGAAGGCGAAGCGCGTCAGCACCACCAGCGTCAGCACCACGAAGGCGACGAGGTAGAGCACGATCGAGGGGTGGACGCTGGTGCCCATGGCGGCGAGGAAGATGAAGAAGATGCCCATCAGCGCCTGCCACTTGTCGCGCTCGCGCACGAGGGCGAAGAGCTTCACGAGCACCGCGAACAGGCAGAGATGGAGCACCGGCTGCACCAACCCGCGGCGGAAGCCGAAGAAATCGATCAGGAAGATCGGCAGGTAGGCGAGCCCCAGGACGTTCATCCCCCACTGCGGCAGCCACCGCGGGGGATCGAAGCTGGCACGGCGCAGGAAGAGGGCGACGCCGAGCATGAAACAGGCCACCACGACCCAGCCCACGATCTCGTTGAACGGCAGTGGCAGGGGCGCCAGCAGGGCCAGCCCTCCCAGCAGCAGCCGTTTCTGCCGGCCGAAGCTCATCCCGCCAGCCTTTCCACGGCGCCGGGCTCCAGATGAACCCTGAGCTGCGGCGCCCGCGGATCGCCCGAGGTCAATGGCTCGCCGCCGCGCGGCCGGGGCTCGATCAAGGCCAGAGCCTCCAGCACCGCCAGCCGCTGCCGCGGTCCGCCGGCGAAGCTCAGGATGCGATCGCGCGTCACCAGCTCGATCTCATAGCCGCGCGCGAGATGGTCGACGGCGATCGTCGCCGCCTCGCTCACCAGCCGCTCGAAGCGGCTCCGCTCCGCCGGGTCCTTGAGCTCGCCGACGGCGTTGTCGAAGAGGATGGAGAGCCGGCGGCTGCGTTCGGTGGCCCGCTCGGTGAAGATCAGCTCGCCGGTGCGCGCCGTCTGCTTCCAATGGATGCCGCGGGGATCGTCGCCGCGGCGGAAGCGGCGAAGGGCGTACAGATCGTGCCCCGAGCCGGCGCGGCGGCTGGCGTCGTCACCCGCCTGCTCCGTCTCCCGGGGACGCGTGCCGTCTGAGGGGAACAGCTCGGGGAAGACCAGCACCTCGAGATCCACGCGGTAGCGCACGCCCTTGCGGAAGAAGCCGAAGGGAAAGAGGCTGGAGACGTGGACGTAGGGGAAGCGGTGGAAGCCGCGCGTGGCGACCAACATCTCGACCTGGCCGACGCTCTTGCCCCGGCGCGGCAGGTAGGGGATGAGCAGCGGTTGCGCCGTGCGCGAGAGAGTGAACAGCAGGAACCAGCGCGGGAAGATGCGGGCGCGGCTGCGCAGCGTGAAGCCCACGCTGAAGGGGCGGTTGGCGAAGGTCTCCCCGGGCGGTTCCAGCGCAGCCTCGAGACCGCGCACGTTGCCGCGCGAGACCAATCCGGAAAGAATGAGGACGGAGAGCATCAGCGCCAGCACCATGTAGAGAGCGTTGTTGCCGGTGTTGGTGGCGGCGATCGCCACCACCACGGTGAGCAGGACGTACCACAGGCCGACCGTGGTGATGCGGATGCCTTCGGGTACGGCGCGGCGGGAGAAGATCCCTCCCGGCCGGCGGGAGCTGTGGCGGGACGAATCAGCACCGGCCCGGCGGCCGAGCCAGGAGAGCTTCACAGCGGTACGGGCGTCGCCGCCACCACCCGCTCGATCGCCCGCCTCGCCTGATCCAGCTCCGCCGCGCCACGCTTGAGGACGACGCGGTGCGCCAGCACGGGAGCGGCCAGGCGCTGCACGTCGTCGGGGATAGCGTAGCTGCGCCCTTCGCAGAGCGCCAACGCTTGAGTGGCGCGAAAGAGAGCCTGCAGGCCGCGAGTGGACACGCCGAGCAGGAAGTCGCCGCCATGACGGGTGGTCTCGGCGAGGGAGAGCATGTAGTCGGCCAGCTTGTCGGCGATGCGGACCCGCGCCACGCGGGCCTGGAGCTCCACCAAGCCTTCCCGGGCGAGGACCGGCCGCAGGTGATCGAGCACGTCCTCGACGCCCCCTGAGAGCAGCAGATCGCGCTCATCGGCACGCGGCGGATAGCCGAGCGAAAGGGCCATCAGGAACCGGTCGAGCTGCGACTCCGGCAGCGGAAAGGTGCCCTGGTACTCCAGGGGATTCTGCGTCGCCAGCACCACGAAAGGCTCGGGCAGGGAGAAGCGCTTGCGCTCCACCGAGACCTTGCGCTCGCTCATCGCCTCCAGCAGGGCCGACTGGGTCTTCGGCGTGGCGCGGTTGATCTCGTCGGCCAGCACGACGTTGGCGAAGAGCGGGCCGGGCACGAACTCGAAGGACTGCGTCTTCTGGTTGAAGATCGAGACGCCGATGATGTCCGACGGCAGCAGGTCGCTGGTGAACTGGATGCGCTGGAACGAGAGGCCGAGCGAGCGGGCGAGGGCCTGCGCCAGGGTGGTCTTGCCGACGCCGGGGACGTCCTCCAGCAGCACGTGGCCGCGCGCCAGCAGACAGACGGTGGCGAGGCGGATGACCTCACGTTTGCCGCGGATGACACGGGCGACGTTCTCCTCGAGCTGGCGGATCGGCTCGGCGGCGTGGAGCGCGTCGCTGGGTTCGACGGCGAGGGATTCCATGTGGGCTGTTTACGCGGGTAGCGGAGAGGTTGTTTGCGGAAGCCGGCTATCGCGAGCCGATCCGGTCCTCGACCTCTCTCCAGAACACAGGAAGGTTCAGATGGATTTCCGGCAGAACCCGGGAGCGGTACTCCTCCCCCTCCGGCAGCGCCACCACGAAGCGGCCGTCCTCGTTGACGAGGAATTCGATCTGCCGTTCGACGGGGTCCACGATCCAGTACTCCTGAATCCCGGACTCCGCGTAGAGAGCGAGCTTCTCGCCGCGATCCCTGCGGGCCGTACCGGGAGAGAGGACCTCAACCAGCAGGTCGGGCGCTCCCTCAACCCACCGCTGAGCGATGCCCAATTGGGCAGCCGAGATGTAGAGCACGTCCGGCTGGACCACGGAGTGATCCGCGAGATGCACGTCGAGCGGAGCTGACAATGCCAGGCCACCAGAGACTCTGGCGATCTCATCGAAGGCCCGCCAGAAGAGGGAGGTGACAAACTGGTGCAGAACCAAGGGGCTCGGGCTCACGTAGAACCTGCCGAAGATCAGCTCGCAGCGGGGCTCGTCGGGCAGCGCCTCGTAATCCTGGCGGCGGTACGGCCCGAGGTCGGTGTAAGGCGAGAGGGGAGGCTCTTTGAGCAGGGCCACGGCCATGAGAGGAGTATACCGCAGGGATTTGACCGCCGCATTTACGCCTGCTAAGATGGCACCGCCGAACCGGCTGCGAGCGCGCCTTTTCCCTCGCGACAGTAAAAAGCGAAGTACAATCGGGTCCAGGCGCCTCTGGGCCCAAAGGAGCGAATGAATCCCATGGCAGACGCGAAATCCGACCGTTTGAAGGCCATCGACGGCACGCTCTCGCAGATCGAGAGGCAGTTCGGCAAGGGGGCCATCATGCGCCTGGGCCAGCGCGAGACGCTGGCGCTGGAGGCGATCTCCACCGGCTCGATCGCCGTGGACCACGCCATCGGCATCGGCGGCTTTCCCCGCGGCCGCGTAGTGGAGATCTACGGTCCTGAATCGTCCGGTAAGACGACGCTGGCTCTCTCGGTGGTCGGCCAGGCGCAAAAGAAGGGTGGCATCGCCGCCTTCATCGACGCCGAGCACGCGCTCGACGCGGAGTACGCCAAGAAGCTGGGGGTCGACATCGACAACCTCCTCGTCTCGCAGCCCGACAACGGCGAGCAGGCATTGGAGATCGCCGAGATGCTGGTGCGCAGCAACTCGGTGGACGTGGTGGTGATCGACTCGGTAGCCGCCCTCGTCCCGAAAGCCGAGCTGGAAGGCGAGATGGGCGATTCGCACGTCGGCCTGCAGGCGCGGCTGATGTCCCAGGCCCTGCGCAAGCTGACGGCCATCGTCGCCAAGTCCAGGACCACGCTGGTCTTCATCAACCAGATCCGCGAGAAGATCGGGGTCATGTTCGGCAATCCCGAGACGACCACCGGCGGACGGGCGCTGAAGTTCTACGCCTCGGTGCGCATCGATATCCGCCGCATCGCCTCGCTCAAGGAAGGCGAGGAGGTGACGGGCTCGCGCGCCAAGGTCAAGGTCGTGAAGAACAAGGTGGCGGCGCCCTTCCGGCAGGCCGAGTTCGACATCGACTACGGCGAGGGGATCTCGAAGTGCGGCGAGCTGGTCGACCTCGGAGTCGACCACAAGCTGGTGGTCAAGAGCGGCGCCTGGTATTCCTACGGCGACCTGCGGCTCGGCCAGGGGCGCGAAAACGCCAAGTCGTTCCTGCGCGAGAACCCCGATCTGGCCGACGAGATCGAAGCGAAGATCCGCGAGCGGCTCGGTCTGCCTACGCTCACGGTGGCTCCCGCATTGCGGGAGGCCGCGGCGGCGGAGTAGGCCCTCACCGCGCTGTCATCCTAGGGTAGGGGGCGGGTCGGGACGGTAGGTTGGGGGCGCGACCCGCCCTGTTGCAATTCCGGCCTCGCAGGGCGG
>DASYTJ010000027.1:0-17216 GCA_036002325.1 Thermoanaerobaculia bacterium
CGTTGCTGGCAGCCACCGGCGTTGCGACGGGGGCGGGTGCCGGAGGCATCGATTGCTGAGCCGTCTGGGGAGCCGCCGCGACGGGCGCCGCGTTCAGACTCAGGTCAGGCTTGATGCCGAGGAAGACGAACAGCACGCCGAACAGGCAGGCCGCGAAACGGGGAGCCCGTCCGACTTTCGGCACCTTCAACTCTTTGACTTCGAAGCCACCGCCGAGGATGGCCACCATCAGCAACAGACATCCGAACCCAAAAGCCACCAGTTGAATGTTCATGACCGCCTCCGATTCGAGTCTCCAAGAACTTCATGTTCGCTGGATCTCGATGAAGTACTGCCGCCGGAGGCGTGGCTATCTCACTCGAGAACGCGGAAGGCGAAGCGGCCGGCGGCGGCCGGCTTGCGGCCGGGCGCCAGCCCTTCGACGGCGAGCGTATAGTCGCCGGGCGCCAGCAGCGTGGAGGGGAGGCTCAGACTGAGCGAGTCGCGTTCGTCACGGCGCAGGCCGCCGCCGCGCCAGATCTCGCGCCCGCCTGCGTCGCGCAGGATGGCGCGATAGGAAGGCTGATAGGGCGGATCGACGGTCAACGCGAGGACGATCCAACCCGGAGCTCGCGGCAGGCGCAGGCGGACGGAAGGCTCGCCGGCGGAGCCGCGTTCTGCATCGAGAAAGAGGATGGGAACGTTGGCTTGCGGTTGCCGGGCTTGCGCGAGCTGCTCGACGGCGCTGGCGTGGGCCTGCCGTTCGCCGGCGAGCTCGCGCCGGCTCGCCTCCAGCTCGGCGTGCAATTTTTCGGCTTGCATCGCATTGCGGGAGCCGGCGCCCGCGCGTTGCCGCTCCTGCTGCAGAGCCGAGCGGGTCTGCGCCAGCTCGCGGCTGCGCTCTCCGATCTCGCGCAACGCCAGGCCGGCGGGCAGGATTGCGATTACGAGCACCGCCATCGCGAGCACCGCCATCTGGCGCGAGCGGCCGAGGCGGGTGAGCCAGGCCACCAGGGCGAGCTGGCGGGCGGCGGCCAGGCGCGCGGCGTCCTCGCCCGCCGCACGCTTGAAACCCCGCTGCATCGACTCCGCGAGCTCGAGCCGGTCGAGGCACTCCGTACAGGAGAGATAATGCTCCTCGAAGCGTTCAGCCTCGTCGGCCGGCAGCGTCCCCATCATGTATCGGTCTGCGACCTGTTGCTCTTCGATATAGCTGTGTTCCATGGCCTGCGTATGACTCCCTTCTCCCACCGATCACATGCGGGCCGCCGGTCCCTGTCGCGCCTGGAAGCGTACCAGGAGCTCCTTGAACCGATTGCGGGCCCTGAAAAGAACGCGATTGAAATGAAGATGGTCCAAACCCAAATCGGCGCAGATGCTTTCCTTCTCTTCCTCGGCGACGTAGAACCGCAGCAGGAGCTGCCGGTCCCGGTCGGTCGGCAATTCTTCGATCAGCCGCCGTACGATGGTGGCTTCCTCGTCGAGCAGGACGGAGGCGAGCTGTCCCGGCGTGGGCGAAACGGTCCTTTCCAGGCCGTCCGGATCCGCGTCGGTCCGCCGGCGGGTCGCCTTGCGACGCTCGGCGATCAGCAGGTTGCGCGCGGTGCCGCGGAGGAAGCCCGCCAGCCCCGCCGGCTCGTCGAGCGCCTTTCGACGCAAGCGTTCCAGCACGATCCGGAAGGTCTCTTGATGAAGATCGTCGGCGAGCTCCGGCGAAGCTCCCAGGCGGCGCAGCAGATAGAGAAGGCCTCGGCTGTAGCGCTGGACGAGCGCCGTCTCGGCGGCGATATCGCCCGCAGCGATCCGCCGCACGAGATCGGTCGCAATCTCGGCCTCGTCCGGTTGGGCCCCTCCCGCATTCAAGCTCATGCCAGCCAATACGCCTCAGAGCAGGCGGACCGGCGAGACCGGCCGCGCCGGAGATCCTCCGAGGAAGGCCTCCATCATATCCTGAAACCCGGCGGGCCGGCACCCTGAACACTGCGAACCTCCTCTTCAGGTCGTGAGATTCAGATCGCGAGAGGCCTTCTATCCGCCCTCCTCCGCCGTCCAGGTGGCGCCGCCGGGCTCGCCGGCCGGGGAGCAAGCCAAAATGTCCTTGGCGTCCGGATCCGAAGGATCCTTCGGATATCGCGTGATCGTGTAATTCTTGCTCCCATGGGTTACAGCGACGGAGTCGTCCCTCGTGTCATGGTCGCAGCCTGAACCCCAATCGAGTTTTTTCAGCGCAGTTCCTTCGAACTTCAATCGGTCTTCCTTTGCTATAGCGCATGTGCTGTCTTTGACCTCGATCACTTTCCATGTCTTCGATGTCCAAGTGCTGGGCAGAGCGGACATATTCAATCCTTCCTTTCTCCGGGGTTTGCCCGGAAGTCTTCGCTCTCTAGAACTGCTATCAGACGGCGATCTATCTCACTCGGCATTACGGTTCAGCGCCAATCACCTTGCAGGACGAAGCCGGCCCAGAAGTAGGGATCGCGGTACCGTGGGTCACGGCGCAGAGACCGCTGGGCCTCTCGCAGAGCGGCGGCCGGCGGCAGCTGTTTCCGCCACAGCTCACGATAGAAGCGAGCCATCAGCTCCGCCGTGGCATGGTCTTGCACTCGCCAGAGGCTCGCTACTACCCGCGGTACGCCAGCGAAGAAGAACCCGCGGGTAAGCCCCATAATGCCCTCGCCTCGAATCTCTTTACCAAGGGCAGTTTGACAGCCAGAGAGCACTACCAGGTCGGCACTAAGGTCGAGATCATAGATATCGGACAATCCCAGGAAACCCTCCTCTGGAGTTCCAGCGGCGTCGACCAGCGAGAGCACTAGACCGGACAGTTCAGGGCTATGAGTATTGGCAATCGCGTGAGTGGCTAAGTGCAAGACACGATAGTCACGGAGCTCTCCCGAAAGCATGGCGTTCCGGTTGGCTGTATGAGCAAGCAGGATCCGTACCTTATCGGGAGGTGCAAGCTTCGCGATTTCCTGTGCTTCGTGCCCGCTGGCTGGCAGGCGCTCGAAGGTTGGGGGGATATCTTCGGTCTCGCTTCCTCGCACGGAATTCATTTTCTTCACCAGTCGCGGATCGTCCATAGCGAAGATGGGATCGGCGAGCACCGCCGCCCATTTCGTGCCGGGTGTCCGATCCGCCAGTCGTTTACGCTGCAAGGCCAGAGTCGTAGCCGAGGGTATGTAATCGATTTCATGCAGTTCCAAAAGAGGTTCGCCAGAGCTCGGAGTCGGTAAGGCGCCAAAAGGGAGTACTTGCAGCGCCGCATCTGGCACCACGACCAGTCGGCGGAAGCGAGCCGCGTCGGGCCATACCGGCGCTAACAGGATCGCGCTTAAAGCCTCCGCCGTGTGCGTACGGCGGCTTTGTCCGGCATCCAGTGTGTTCATCTCCTCATAGAGCTGGCGCGTCAGCGCTTCTATCTTGCGCTGAGACGGAAGAACGACGCTACGGAAAGAGCTGACCGAGATGGCCCAAAGGTAACTGCGATCCTCGCCGAGCGAGTACTCCAGAAGAAGGGTCTCGGGATCGAGCAGCCTCGAGATCTCTTCTATATTCAACGCGGGAGGCGTGGCGAGAGCAGCGTAGTGTGAATCGAGACGACGGATCCTCGCCTCCACACCGTCCAACTCGGCCATCAGTGTATTGATATCTCTCTCCAAGGCTTCGGCTCTTGTCCCACTCTGTTTCAGTTGCTGATCGGTTTTGGCGCTCAGGCGGTGGTGTAAGGCTTGCCGCCGCGCGAGCAACTCGGCAGGCGCGCTACTAGCGACACCCCTTACAGTTCCGCGGTACAGCACATCGAGCAGACTGCGCGCACGGGCCCGCTCGCTCATTTCGAAAGCTGCTCGATCTTTACCCTCATCCATGAGCAAATCCATCACGAGCGCGTAGGCGCTGTGCTGCGTCGCCAGAAAAGCTGCTCGCAGGTCTGGACTGAGAAAGCCGATCCGCAGCTCTTCGACGCGAGACACGGCTTCCTCAGCGTGGGTGCGCGCGTCGGTAAGCTGACCGATAGATCGCTCCGCCGTGGATAATGCTCGTAGCGCTTCGGCCTCACCTGCGCGGTCTCGCAGTGTGCGATGGAGACCCAGAGCGGCCTGCAGGGCCGTCACAGCCTCCTGTGGCCGGCCGGCCAAGATGAGCGCGCGCCCTCGCAGGTCGAGCATCTGCACCTCGTTTCTGCGGCTGCCTGTCGCCTGAAACAGGCTCAGCGCCGAGTCGATCTCACCTAGCGCTGCAGTGGCATCGCCTCGGTCGAGTTGAGCCTCCCCGAGACGAAGGCGGCTGATCGCTTCCTGCCGGGAATCGCCCTGTGCCACAGCCAACTCCCGCGCCTGTCGGTGAAGTTGGATCGCTTTGCCCGGATCACCGAGGTTGCGCCAGACGCTGCCGAGATTATTGAGGGTGATGATCTCGCCGCGGCGATCACCGACCTGCTGGCGCAGCTCCAAGGCGTTCTCCAATAAGGGGCGGCCCCGCTGTGGCAATCCCATGCTGTTGTAGGAGAAGCCCAGGTTGCTAAGGTATTTTCCTTTCAGGATACGATCATCGAGCGTCGTCAGGACCTCCCGTTCCTGTTCGTAGATCCGCAATGCCTCCTGCCATTCTCCGAGGACGCGATGAATCACGGCGATGTTGTTGAGAGTCTCGGCCTCGCCGCGATGGTCCGCGAGCGCCCGGCGCAGTGCAAGGGCCTGCTCGTAATGCTCCAATGCCGCATCAGGCTCGCCCAGGAGGTCATAGACTCCGCCAATGTTATTGAAGATTCGCGCCTCCTGTCCAACATCACCGGTCTGGTGAAAGAACCCGCGGGTCTCCTCGTAACACGCGAGAGCTTTGGGCAGGCCTCCGGTCATCTGCTCGAGATAGCAGAGATTGCTGCGGGTCTCCATCTCATCGAAGCTCTGCCCAAGACGCTGCCACATGGCGAGAGCGTTCGCCAGGGTCTCGCGAGCGCGCACGATCTCTCCCGATTGCAGATAGGTGACGCCGAGCCGATTCAGGGTGGCGGCTTGGCGAGATCGATCACCCAGCTCCTGCCAGAGCGCCGCGGCATGCAAGTGGCTCTCGGTCGCTACCTGTAGCTCGCCCGCGTCCTGCTCCAAGCCCGCGGTCAGCGAAAGCGTTTCCGCCTCCCAGCGGCGATCTCCGAGAGCGCGCCACAATCCCAAGGCCGCGCGGTAGAACCCGACGGCCCGTCGCCCCGCTTCGGGATTCCGTTCGAAGGCTTCTTGTCCGGCGCGGCTCATCAGTGACCAGGCGGCGCGGCGTTGCCCGTCCGACGATGCCGGCAATGCTTCCACCTCGATGACGAAGCGTCCCGGCGCTGTAGACCGCTCGCGGGGGTGAATTTCGATCCTGTGCTCGCCGGCGCTTTCCAACAGCAGGACCTCGAAGCCGCACCGAAAATCTCCGGTATCCGTCACGAGCCGGGCAGTCGGGCCCTGCGCCTGGACGACGAGATCGATCCCGAGTTGTTCGACCTTGACGAGCAGGGGAACGCTTGTCACCTCGACCCGATAACCCCGGGTTTCGCCGCCTGCGATAGGCTGCTCGCGGGATTGACCGGGAAGCAGGGTTTCTCCCCCCTCCGCCCCATCCCCCAATAGTGCCGGGGCCGCCATAGAGAGAACCGCGAGAAGGACAACCAACCGATTGCACCACGAAGTGGATCGAAAAATCACTGCAGATCGGATCAAGGATGAGTCCTCGCTGTCAGTTGACGCCTCACGCTCGAAGTATCCGGATCATCGCTCGTGATCTTCAGCTCGCAAATTTTAGGACCAGGCCGAGTAGGGGTGAAGCTCACGACGAGATCAAGGCAAGCGCCGGGACGTACGCCGGCAGGGAAAGGGCTATTAATGAGTGTGAAATCCGCGCAGGAGACCGCCGGTGTCTCCACGGACAGGATGCACCCGCCGGTATTACAAACGGATACCGTTTTCTCCGCCGCCTCCTTGCGGCCGACGAGGCCGAAGTCCGTTGAGCCGGTCACCCGGATGTCTTGTTCCACGCCGTTTCCCGACGCTTGGATCTTCGTATCGGGACTTTCCGGATCGTTGCTGCGAATCGTCAGAATCGCGGACTGCGGACCGGCGGCCATCGCTTCGAACACCACCTGGAAAGGGAAGCAGAAATCGTGACTGATGATGATGGGATAACCTGAGGACGGCGCCGTCACGGAAAACAAGGGGTTCGACGAAGCGATGGCGCTGACGGTCAGGTCATCCTTAGCCGTGTTGCAGACCTGAAGCGTTACGGCTCTTTTCGATCTCAGGCAGGCCTCCCCCGCGTCAATGGCTCCGGGAACCCGGATTTGCGGTCCGGTCCTGACAGTGAAAAAAATCGGGTCGAGTTGCGGTCTGGTTCGCCCTATCGAGAGGCCGGTGAAGACACCGTAGAAGGTGCTGCCGTGGGCCGTCAGACCTTCATAGTCCCCCCAGAGAGTCCCGTTTGCAAAAGGGCTCAACAAGCCCGTGCCCATGCTCTGGAGGTTCTGATGGATCCAGGTGAGGCCGTTGTCGGACGACTGCGCGAACCGGTGACGGAAGATGGTGACCGGGCCCGAGTCGTCGTAGTCAATGTAGAGAACGCCCGCGACGCCGCCGGCCGTCACGGCAACCTCTGGATAGGCCGAATGATGCGTACCATCGGTGACCCGGGAGCTCGTCCAGGTTACACCGCCATTGATCGAGCGGGCCGCGTAGATTTGTCCGAGGCCGGAAGCATCCCGGTCCACGTATACAGCGTAGACATCTCCGTCACCGGGATCTACCGCAATCCATGCGTCGCTGCTGCGAGCTCGCGCCACCTTACCCTTGTTTTCATTGCCCCACTTTGTGGTGTTCCAGGTTCGTACCTGGCTTGCACCATGAACCGAAACGCCTGCAGGGCCGATCGCATCCCAAGTCACACCGCCGTCATCGGAGCGCTTCACCCAGAAATGCGCGTTCTCGAACCTGTCATCCACAAAACCCTCCTGGGTCTTAAAGATGACATAAGCACGGCCATCTGGTCCCACGGAGAGGCGGGTCGTCCGATTCTCAAATCTCGAGTTGTCTCCCACTAGGAGATTGGCAAGCGTCTGGCCGAAATCATTTGAAGCGGTGACCATCGAACCTCCCCTCTCGCTCACCCAAGGTGAGTACAATCGGTTGCGCCTGACCGAGCGGTCGATTTCCAGTTGTGCCTGGTCAAAGCCATAAGGCGTGCCGGGGGTCAAGGGATCGTCGGCTCCCGCCGTTTGACGGAAGATCCGGCAGCGGAGAGTAGCTCGATCGAAGGCCAGCACAACGACATACAGACTACCGTCCTCGCCGAAGACGACTTTCTGGTCTCCTACCGCGAGCGAGCCGTCCGGTGAAGGGAGTTGAGGGTATTTACGCCAGGTAGCCCCACCATCTCTGGATTTCCACACTGGGGCCATCATGCCAGGACCCCAGTCACCAGAGAAGGTGACCACTGCGATTTCCCGTGGGTTCCGCGGATTGACGGCGATACTGGGTTCCCAATCGCGTTCATTGGTCGGATCTGTGGCATTCGTAGCAATGTTGACCAGCGTCTGGGAATCCGCCGTGCCGGGAAGGCAGAGCCCGACCGAGGCGAGTTGCAGAGCCCAGAGGACTCGGGCGGCGAACCGAGTCATATTCATGGTGCCTGCTTCAACAGCGCGGAGACGACAGACGGCACATCCAGAAACACCTGGCTCACCAATCCGGGCTGGAGAGCGATGTCCGACTCGACGAAGGCGATGGCACCTCCAGCGTAATGGCGAATCACCAAGACGCGAGGCCGTCGCTCCGTACCGTCGTCGAGCAATTCTGTGGTCACTTTCTCCGGTTCGCCGATCCTCTCTAGCACGGTAGAGATCTTGAGGGACGGCGGTAGGAATCGGGCTTCGGAGGCTAGCGCAACGACCCTGTAGGTGCGATCGTCCAAGAGCAGGATGGCGGCAGGTTTCAGGACAATGGAACGTTTTTCGTGGAAGAGATCGAAAACGGCGGCGGCGAGTCGCTGGTTCGCACCCCGGTTCAGGTGTTTCTCCAGGGTACGCGTCCGCCTTTGCGCCTCCTTCAACCGTTGGTACCGGTTGGCTCCCATCACTCGATCGGCAAAGACTTCGATCCACCGCTCGCCCGCCTTCCGGAAATCGGGAAGAACAGTAAGCAATCCATAAAAGTCATCGCTCCATAGCGCTCGGTCTCCCAGGATCCGCACCACGGCTTGATCGGTAGCGTGTTGTTGAGGCAAGGCCGCCGAGGCGATCCGCCCGGCCGCGACCGGCAGGAAAATAGCGGTCGCCGCCCAGGAAAGCACCACCTGCAGGACAACAGCCGGCCGGCGGCGACTCACGAAGGACTTCGCTGCCGAAGCGGGAGCCCGCCTTTGGAGCATATTCTGATTATACCCGATGCCGCGAGCGCCGGTCCGTGTCCCTGTTCGCGTCGGTGATCCGATAGGTAAGGTCCTGCCTAGAGTTCGGACCCGGTTCGAGCAGACCCGGCTCCGCCAATCCTCTTTCCGGCTCCGCGGTTCCGGATCTCCGGCTATATAGCTGGGGTTGCTGGCTATATGGCAGGGCTTGCCGGCTATATGGCCCGTCTCGCCGGCTATATAGACCGGCTTGCGGCTCCACCTGACGAGGAGGCGGCTCCGCGGAGCCGTGTCATGGCTCCGCGGTTCCGCTCGAAAAATTCGCCGCGCCGAAAGCCGAAACCCCGGAGCGAATCGCCCCGCGCTTCAATGGGTCTCTTGCCAGGCACGGATCGCGCCGCTCAGGATCCGGCCGTGCTGGTCCGTTCCGACGGTCCCTTGCTGCTCCAGCAGAGCGAGGGCGCCGGTGACGCACTGCTGGTACGCCTGAAAATCTCCGGCGGGGTCGTCGTAGCTACACGGAATCTCCGGGAAGGTGATCTCCTCGCCCGCCTGCACGTCGTACATTCGGTTGCGGTAGCCGCTCGGCCAACGCACATCCACGGTACCCATCGGCTGCGTGCCGAGGCCGAAGGTCAGGATCTGGCTGTGCATCGAGTTGAGGCTCGAGCCGGCGTAGATCTCCTGCGTCTGCACGCGCCCGTCGGCGCTCACCTGGACGCGGGCGCCGACGCCGTCGCGGTTGCTCACCGTGCCGGCGGCCTGCACCTTGAGCCAGCGGTTGCCGTTGCCGACGTTGCGCATCAGGATCGGCTGGCCGCTGTTGGCGAGCGGCGGCAGATAGGTGAGCATCACGACGAGATCCTCGAAGCCGTCGCCGTCGTAGTCGCCCGCGGCGACGCCGGTGGAGAAATCGTGGCGGAAGTCATAGGGCAGCGAGGTGGAGCGGTCGGTCCAAGTGCCGTCGTGATTGTTGGTCCAGAGGACGCCGGGGTTGCCCTCGCCGTTGGGACCCACGTACACCGTGGGATCGAAGGGGCTCGGGAAGGAACCGGTGAAGAAGAGATCCGCGTAGCCGTCGTTGTCGAAGTCGCGCATCGCGCTGCCCCAACCCCAGCGGAGCTGATCGAGGCCGAGCGGCTGCGCGAGGTCGGTGAAGGTGCCGTCGCCGTTGTTGCGGAACAGGGCGTGCGGAAAGACGCCCAGCGGCGGCGCGACGCCGGCGTTGGAGACGAACACGTCGACATCGCCGTCGTTGTCGTAGTCGGCGAGAGCGAGCCCCATCCAAAGGCCCGGCAGGCCGCCGATGCCCGCCTGCGACGCCACCTCGGTGAAGGTCATGTCGCCATTGTTGTGGAACAGCTCCATCGGCGTGGGCAGCGCCTGCACGTTGGCGCAGTTGCCGACGAACAGGTCGCTCCAGCCGTCCTGGTCATAGTCGGAGAAGCTGGCCACGCAGGCGCCGATCGAGGTGTCGACGCCGGCGGCGGCGCTGATGTCGGTGAAGGTCAGGTTGCCGTCATTGTGATAGAGGCGATTGCGGTATTGCACCTGCAGCGGCATGCTGCCGGGAGCGGTGATGAAGATGTCGAGCAGACCGTCGTTGTCGACGTCGCCGAGGGCCGCCGAGGTTTGAGTCTCGGGGAGATGGATCCCCGCGGCGGCGGTGATGTCGGTGAAGGTGCCGTCGCCGTCGTTGCGGTAGAGACGGATGACGGCCGGCGTGGGACTGAGGAAACCGCCGTCGCCGGTGAGCAGCAGCTCCTGGTAGCCGTCGTTGTCGAGGTCGCCGGCCACCGCGCCGGTCGTGCCGTAGGTGTCGGCGACGCCCGCCGCGGCGGCCAGGTCGGTGAAGGTGCCGTCGCCGTTGTTGTGATACAGGGCGTTCGGCAATCCCGGACCGTTGCCGAGGAAAAGGTCGATCCGACCGTCGCGGTCGTAGTCGAACCAGACGGCGCCGCCCAGGCCGTTGCCGCCGAGCTCGACGCTGCGGTGAAGGAAAGGAATCTGCTGGCTGACATCTTCGAAAGCCGGCGGCGCGGATTGCGCCAGGGCCAACCCTTGAGACGCGAACACCAGCGCTGTGAACAGACCGGTTCTGCAGAACATGGAAGTTCTCCTTCTCCCTCTTCGAGGGCTCTTCAGTTTTGGGAACGGTGGAGCGGGCTTGCCGCCCCACCCGGTTCAGTCAGACGGAAGCTAAGATGCCGAAAAGAGGAAGCAGGTTTCGAACGCGGGAGAACCGGCCGCGGCTCGCCGCTCATGGCTTCGCCGCCTCTCTGTCGATTACGGGCAAAGGGTGGGGGCGCGATCCGTACCTCATTCAGCGACTCATCGCCTTCATTGCCGAGCGGCTGGAAGAAGAACTAGAGACCCTAAGGCCGCCCCGGTTTCACCAACACCGAATTAGGACACCACCCTCCATGGCGCCTTGACCACGCTCCACGGAGCGGGCTCTCGGCTCGCCTAGCCGCGCTCCAGGCTCCGCCAGCCAACACGCTGTGCCGTAACGGGGAGTAGACTTGCCACGCCCGTATCGGAGCCATGACCGCGCGCGCCGAGAGCCCCGAGACCGAAGTGACCGGCCTGCTGCAAGCTTGGCGGCGGGGCGACGGAAGCGCCGAGGAGCGGCTGCTCGGACTCGTTTATCACGAGCTGCAACGCATCGCCCGCCGGCACTTGGCGCGCGAGGAGCCGGGCCAGACGCTGCAGACGACGGCGCTCGTCCATGAGGCCTACCTGCGGCTGCTCGGCCAGAGAGACGTCGACTGGCATGACCGGGCGCACTTCTTCGCTCTCGCCTCGACGATGATGCGGCGCGTCCTCGTCGACGCTGCGCGGGCGCGGCTGGCGGGCAAACGCGCGCACCGCGAGACGCCGCTTTCCATGGTGACGGGCCTGCCCGCAACCGGCGGCCGCGAAATCGAGCTGCTCGATCTCAATCGGGCGCTGGATCTTCTGGCGAGGGAGCACCGGCGCGCCGCGCGGATCGTCGAGATGCGTTTCTTCGCCGGTCTGGAGAATCAGGAGATCGCTGCCGTGCTGGAGCTCTCCGAGCGCACCGTGGAGCGCGAGTGGTCCTTTGCCCGCGCCTGGCTGCGGCGGGAGCTTTCGCGAGAGGGCGCGTGAGCCGCGGCGAACGGTTGGCGCAGTTGTTTGCGGAGGCGGCAGAGCTCCCGGCGGGAGACCGCGAAGCGTTCCTGGCCGGATTGTGCGCCGAGGACGCCGCTCTCGCCGGCGAACTGGCGAGCCTGCTGGCGGCGAACGAGGGCGAAGCCGGGCTGCTCGACGAGTCGCCCTGGCAGGCTTTCGCCGGCATCCCGGCGGAGACCCCTGATGCCGCGGAAGCGATTCCGGAGACGATCGGTCCCTACCGCATCCTGCGCCAGATCGGCCGCGGCGGCATGGGCCGGGTCTTCCTCGCTGAGCAGCAGGGCGACGGCTTCCGCCGGCGCGTGGCGCTGAAGGTGGTCGACCGGCCGGGGCTCGATGCGGAGACCGTCCGCCGCTTCCGCGACGAGGTGCGCATCCTCGCGGCCCTCGAGCATCCCGGTGTCGCACGGTTCCTCGACGGCGGCCGCGCGCCCGAGGGCATCTGGTTCCTGGCTCTCGAGTACGTAGAAGGCGAAGACCTGCTGGCGCACGCCCGGAGCCAGGCGCTGCCGACCGACGATCGCGTCCGGCTTTTCCTGACGGTTCTGGAGGCGGTCGGCTACGCGCACGTCCGCGGCGTGGTGCACCGCGACCTGAAGCCGAGCAACATCCTCGTCGGAGCGGACGGCCGGCCGCGCCTACTCGATTTCGGCATCTCGAAGCTGGTCGATCCCGAGGCGGAGAGCGACGCTCGGATCACGCACACCGAGCTGCGCGCCTTCACGCCCGCCTACGCCAGCCCCGAGCAGTTCCGCGGCGAGCGGGCCACGACGGCGGCCGACGTCTACTCGCTCGGAGTCCTGTTGTACGAGCTGCTGGCGGACCGGCGGCCGTTCGGCGAGGCCGCGGACTCGCGGGCCGAGCTGGAGCGTGCCGTGCTCGAGCGCGAGCCGGACCCCCCGAGCACGGCGGCCCGCCGGGCTCTGCAGACGGCGTCCTCCGTGGAGGGCGGCTCGCCGCGGGTGCCGCGCGGCCGGTTGAGCCGCGACCTGGACGCCATCTGTCTCAAGGCGCTGCGCAAGAAGCCCGGCGAGCGCTACCCGAGCGCGGCGGCTTTCGCCGACGATCTGCGGCGCTATCTCGAAGGTCGGCCGGTGGCGGCTCGCCGCGGCGGCAGGCGGTACCGTCTGGCGAAGCTCGTGCGGCGGAATCGCGGGAAGATCGCACTCACCGCTACGCTTGCCTTCGCGGCTGCAGCCATCCTCTACGCCGTGCTCGCCAGGATCGAAGCCGCGCGCATCGAACAGCGCTTCGGACCGCCGCGCGTGCGTTCCACCGTCTTCACTCCGCCGGAGGGCGTCTCCGTCGAGGAGCTCGAACGTCGTTTCGCCGCGTCTCCCGAGAGCCTCGACGCCGGCGCCGGGCTGGCCTGGGCACTGCTGCGCGCCAGCCGGCCGCAGGAGGCCCGGGTGGTCGTCGGACGACTCCGTCAGATCCCTGGCGCCAACCGCGATCCGCTGGTCGATCTCATCGAAAGCACGGTGGCGACCGGGCTGGACGAGCCGCAGCGTGCGCTCGCCGTTTCCACCCGCGGGCTCGCAGCGGCGCAGGCCACGGGCCGCAACGATCTGGTGGCGCGCCTGCGCGGAGGCCGCGCACGGGCTCTCTCCGATCTGGGATTCCGTGAGCAGGCGCGGGCCGAGCTCGAACGCGCGGCGCAGGAGGCCGAGCAGAACGGCGACCGGGTGACTCTCGCGCGTACCCTCAACGATCTCGGCATCGAGGACGCGCAGCGCGGCGATCTGATGGCGGCGGAGCGTCGGTACCGCCGGGCGCTGGTCGTGGCACGGTCGGCCTCCGATCCTATCCGCGAAGGAGCGATCCTCCACAATCTTGCCGGCCTGACGAGCATACGCGGCCGGCCGGATCTGGCGGAGCCGCTGCTGCGTCAGGCCGTCACGATCTTCCGCGAGCAGGAGAGCCGGCGACGCCTGGGCACGTCGCTCGGCGATCTGTCTCTCGCCCTCGAGACGCTGGGCCGGCCGGCGGAAGCGGCGGCGCCGCGGGAGGAGGCTCTCGCGCTCCTGCGCGAAGCCGGAGACGATACCTCGGCGGCCTTCGTGCTTTTTCGGGGTGCGAGCTTCGACGTCGACCGGGCGCGGTTCGGCATCGTGGAGGCGGTGGCGCGCGAGATCGAAGCCGCGGCGCAGGCGAGCGGCAACCGCACCAATCTGTCGCTCGCCGAGCTGCTGCGCGGTCGCCTGGCCGCGGCGCGCGGCGACCTGGCCGGGGCGCGCCGTCATCTGACGGAAGCCCGGCGGATGCTGCACGAATCAGGCGAGGGCGACAGCGAGGCAGAGGCGGGACTGGCGCTCGCCGCCACCGAGCTGGCCGGCGGCCGTCCGGCCGAAGCGGCGCGGCTGGCGACGGAGTCGGTGGCCGCGTTTCGCGGCTCCGGCGTGAACGAATACGTCTTCCGCGCCGAGACCCTCCTCGCCCGCGTCGACGCCGCGGCCGGCCGGCCCGCCGCGGCCCGGCGGCGGCTCGAGTCTCTGGGCGACGGCGCCGAGCGCTCGCCGAACGTGCCCTTGCGCCTGGCCTTCCTCAACGCACGCGCCGAGCTCCTCCGTGCCGAGGGCCGCCTGACGGCGGCCCGGGCTGACTTGGACGCTGCGATCGCCTTGGCGCGTAGCGCCGGGCAGGAGGTGGAGGAGTCTCGCCTGACGGCTCAGCGGCTGAAGCTGAACTCGTCGAGGTAGAGCGAGCCGAAGGTGCCGGCGTCCTGGCCGGAGAACATGCCGGCGAAGACGTTGTTGACTACCGCGTTCTGCATCCCCGGCAGGTCGACGGAGAACATCTGCACTTTGCCGCTGGCGTCTGGCGCTCCACCGACATAGCGGGTGCGCCACATCGTGAGGTGCCCCGGGTTGCCGCGTGTCCACTCGAAATCGATTCGGTTGTTGTGCCAGTCCGCCGGGTTGCCGCAGGGCGAAGCGGCGCAGGCCAAGAACCCGCCGCCGGAGAACTGGAAGCTGGCGGTGTTGTCGTTCCAGTGCGAGACGTTGATGAACCAGCCGTCGGCGGTGGCGCGGACGAGGCTGAAGACCAGACGCGTCTTGCTGCCGGCACCGACGCCGTCGTTGAAAGCGATCGTCTGGAAGCTGTTGAGGCCGGTGGTGGTGCTCATCGTCAGGCCCTGCGGGTCGATGAAGAACGTGCCCGTAAGCGCGGTGTCGTTGTTGAAGCCGCGGGCGGGGCCGGCCATGACATAGACCGAGTTGGTGGCTCCGTTGACGAGGCTGACGCTGAGCCCGTACTGGCTTGCGGAGGTCCCGAGCTTCGCGGCGGTGGCGGCCCCCACGTGGTTGGTGTTGCGCAGGATCGAGCTCTGGGTGGCCTCCCACTGGCCGGTATTACCGGTCTCGAAGCCGTCGCCGAAGATGAATCCGTAGAGCACCCACTCCGCGCCGTTGCCGTAGTGCGTGGTCGACTCGCGGGGCGCGCCGATCACCAGGTCCGCGTGCCCGTTGCCGTCGAAGTCGCCGACCGCGAGCGCACGGGCGAACTCGTCCCCCTGCTCGTTGCTGTCCGGGACGCCCAAGAAATCCTGATGCCAGAGCTGACCGCCTGTGGAAGTCAATCCGCCCGAAGAGCCGCGGAGGATCGTCACCTGGCCGGTTCGGGGTCCGCTGGCGAGCGTTTCGTACGGAGCGCCGATGGCGAGGTCGGCGTAGCCGTCATGGTCGAAATCCCCGGCGGCGAGGGTACGTCCCCATTCGTCCCCCGTCTCGCTGGGATCCAGGCCGGCGCCGCTCGCGGTCCACATCGAGGAGTTGCTGCCGGAGATGCCCGCGGACGAGCCGAAGAAGAGGGTGACCGCCCCGGCGTTGCTCACCGTCCCGCTGAGGTCGAGATCCTCATAGCGCGCGCCGGCCGCGATGTCGTCGTAACCGTCGCCGTTGAAGTCCCCCACCGCCAGCCCGACGCTCAAATGGTCGCCCGTCTCGTTGGTATCCGGCACGCCGGGATCGTCCTGCGTCCAGAGGTTGTTGCCGGTCGTGGTGAGGCCGGAGAGGCTCCCGAAGATGACCTGGATGCCGCCGCCGCCGTCGTTCTCTCCGGGCACGCCGACCACGAGATCGTCACGGCCATCGCCGTTGAAATCCCCGACCGCCATCGTGCTGCCGAAGATGTCATAGTCCTCGCACGAACCATCCATGCCGGAGGTGTCCTGATCGAAGGACTGCGCGCGGGACGCGGAGAGCCCTGTCCCGGAGCCGTAGAGCGCGATCACCCGGCCGTTGTGGATGTCGAAGTCGGAGTCTTCCCAGATGACGCTGATCGCGAGATCGTCGAAGGCGTCGTCGTCGAAGTTTCCCGCAGCGAGGGAGAAGCCGAAGTAGTCGACGTTCTCCGACTCGCCGCTGATGCCCGGGGTCTCCTGGGTGAAGAACTGCACGCCGTTGAGATCGATGCCGGCCGCGGAGCCGCGGTAGACCTGCACGGCGCCCGCGCGCCCGGTCGACTCCTCTCCCACGACGCCGACCGCGAGATCGTCGTAGCCGTCGCCGTTGAAATCCCCTGAGGCCAGCGACCAGCCGAAGTAGTCGTTGTTCCCCGGCGGATCGGGGCTGCCGCCCACGAACTGCGTCAGAACGGTGGTCGCGAGCCCTTCCTTGAGGCCGACGCCCGGGACGCCGTAGCGTACGATCACGATGCCGCTGCTCGGGTATAAGGCCCCGGCGTTGTCGTCATAGGGAACGCCGGTCGC
This sequence comes from Thermoanaerobaculia bacterium, assembly GCA_036002325.1. Classification (GTDB taxonomy): domain Bacteria; phylum Acidobacteriota; class Thermoanaerobaculia; order Multivoradales; family UBA5704; genus DATARR01. The sequence continues at coordinate 16,217 of DASYTJ010000027.1, forward strand.
GAGGTCGTCGGCACCGTCGCCGTTGAAGTCGCCGGTGGCGACGGCGTGAGCGAACTCGTCGTTGTCGGCCTCGCCATAGAAGAAAATGTTGCCCTCCGTGTACATGGCGGCGTGGTACGAGTAGAGCTGCGCCGCGGCCGGAAGCGCGGTCAGGCAGAGGCCCGTTGCTCCAAAGATGATGCGTCGGACGATGACGGTCAGGGTACGCATGGCTGAATTCCTCCTCAGCCAGGAACGCGGGAAAAGCGGCCGCCAGCCGACACGGCGGTGCCGGTCTCTTTATCGGGTCGGCGAATCTGGGGTCAGCGTGACGTCGATCCGCCAGCCCTGCGGCTCGGCCGTAGACCGGTAGCGAATCTGGAGGGAAGGGGCGCCGGCGTCGGGAAAATAGGAGCCGTAGCGCACGAAGCTGGCCGTGCCCCGCCGCTCCTGCTCGGCAGGAAGCTCGGCTTCGAAGAGGAAATATCCCTCCTCGGAAAGCCCCGGGACGGCGATGGACAAGCTGACCCGCTGGGGCAGGGAGCTGCTGGCGATCGTCGCCGTTCCCGTCGTGCTGAGCGACGTGGAGTACGGGCGGCCGGGCGACGCCGATCCCATCGAACGCTGCGCCCAGTCGGCCGAGTAGCCCATCTGATGGTCGAAAACCGAGACCGCCACCGGCGGAGATCCCAGCCGGCCGGCGGGATCATCGACGTCGACGATGACGTGATGGCGGTAGACGGCGGTGCCGCAGCCGAGAACGAGAAGGCCCGCCGCGGCGGCGAGCGCCTTCTTGAGCGGGGATGGAAACCTCATCTCGGCTGCGCATCTTACCGTGGAGGCCGCTCAGTCCTGAAAGCTGAGCTCGTCGAGAAAGAGGGTGCCGAAGGTTCCGGGATCCTGGCTGCCGAACATGCCGGCGAACACGTAGTTGATCACCGCGCTCTGCATACCCGGCAGATCGACCGAGACCATCTGGATCGTCCCGCTGGCGTCCGGCACGCCGTTCAGATAGCGGGTG
>DASYTJ010000028.1:0-8772 GCA_036002325.1 Thermoanaerobaculia bacterium
TCGCCCGTCAGGGAGAGGGGGACAGGGGGTGAGGCTTCGAAGGGCATGCGCCATCGTTCTTCTCACCCTTGCTTACGCCTCTCCCCTCCACGCCGCCGACCGCATCGTCATCGGCTCCAAGAACTTCGAGGAAAGCCGGCTCCTCGGTGAGGCCTTCGCGCAGCTCCTCGAGGCCCGCACCAACCTGACGGTGGAGCGCCGGCTCGGTCTCGCGGGGACACAGGTCTGCTTCGAGGCTCTGCGGACGGGAGCGATCGATGTCTATCCCGAGTACACCGGCACGGGGCTGGTTTCCATTCTCGGCGAGCCGGCGAAGAACGACAGATCGCAGACCCTGAATCGTGTCCGCTCCGAGTTCCTCGCGCGCTGGAACCTCTGGTGGCTCTCGCCTCTGGGGTTCGAGAACTCGTTCGAGATCGCCGTCCCCCGGGAGCTGGCCGAGCGCGAGCACCTCGCGACCATCTCCGACCTGGCGCGGATCTCGAAGCGGCTGCGCGGCGGTTTCGGCCACGAGTTCGTCGGCCGCGAGGACGGCCTGCTCGGTCTCCGCAAGGTCTACGGCCTCGAGTTCCGCACGGTCGAGCATTTGCAGCAGGCCCTCCAATATCGCGCCGCCAAAGCTCGCGACATCGACGCCCTCGACGTCTACACCACGGACGGCCGGCTCATCCTCTACAACCTCAGAGTGCTGCGGGACGACCGCAACTTCTTTCCGCCCTATGAGGCGGCTGCCCTGGTGCGCGGCGAAACTTTGGCGCGGCATCCGGAGGTCGGCTCCGTTCTCGGCCTCCTCGCCGGAGCGTTCGACGAGGACGCGATGCGCGCCCTGAATCTTCGTCTGCAGGAGGGCCATGAGAGCGAGGTCGTCGTCGCCCGGGACGCTCTCCGTTCCCTTGGATTGATCCAGAACGAAAAGAAGGCTCCCGCGCCGGCGACGCGCAAGACCGGTCTCTTCGCCTATGCCTGGACCGAGCGCCGAGACCTCCTGCGGTGGACGCTGGAGCATCTCGGCCTCTCGGCGGCTGCCCTTCTGCTGGGAGCGCTCGTCTCCATCCCTCTGGGGCTCTGGCTGGAGCGCCACCGGCGCGGCGCGGAAGCGGTCATTCGTGTGCTCGGCCTCTTTCAGACCGTCCCCTCGCTCGCCCTGCTCGCGTTCATGATTCCGTTCCTCGGCGTAGGGATCCTCCCCGCTATCGTGGCGCTGTGGATCTACTCGCTCTTTCCCATCGTGCGCAACACCTACACCGGCGTTCGCGACGCCGATCCGAAGGCGGTCGAGGCGGCCACCGCGCTCGGCATGACTCCCGGCCAGGTGCTGCGGCAGATCCGTCTGCCGCTCGCCGCGCCGATCGTCATGGCCGGCGTCCGCACCGCCGCCGTGCTCACCATCGGCACCGCCACGCTCGCGGCCTTCATCGGTGCGGGCGGCCTCGGCGAGCCGATCGTCACCGGTCTGCAGCTCGCCGACACCGCGATGATCCTCTCGGGAGCCGTCCCCGCCGCGCTCCTTGCCCTGTTGGCGGACGGCCTGCTGGGGCTCGTCGAGCACGCAGTAAGGCCGGCGGGGCTCAGTTGATCTCTTTCGGAGGAGCCGTGAAAACTGTCCTTGTCGCCCTTGCTGTCCTTTCCGTCCTTGTCCTTCCGACCTGGTCCGCCACCCCAGAAACCCGGCCGCGGATCCGCGATCTCGGCGTCGAGCCGGGCGTCCTTCCGCCGGGGCCGCTCAACGCCATCACCGACGTCGAGGGAGTGCGCGTCGGCCATCGGACTGTGGTCCGCGGCGAGTCGGTGCGCACCGGAGTGACCGCGATCCTTCCGCACGGCGGCAACCTCTTTCAGAGCAAGGTGCCCGCGGCCGTCTACGTCGGCAACGGCTTTGGCAAGGCAGCGGGGTTCCTGCAGATCCAGGAGCTGGGCAATCTCGAGACACCCATCGTCCTCACCAGCACCCTGTCCGTCGGCACCGCGCTCGCAGCCGTCGTGGCGTGGACCCTGGAGCAGCCGGGGAATCAGGAGGTGCGGTCGGTCAATGCGGTCGTCGGCGAGACCAACGACGGCTGGCTCAACGACATCCGCGGCCGGCACGTGACGGCCGAGGACGTCCGCGCCGCCATCGCCGCCGCCAAAACCGGACCGGTCGAGGAGGGCTCTATCGGCGCCGGCACGGGGACGATGGCCCTCGGCTGGAAGGGCGGCATCGGTACCTCCTCGCGAAAGCTTCCCCAGAGCCTCGGCGGCTACACCGTGGGAGCCCTCGTGCAGTCGAACTTCGGAGGAGTCCTCACCATCGCCGGCGTACCGGTGGGCGAGACGCTCGGCCGCTACGAGTTCCAGAACGAGCTGGAGAAGCGCGAGTCCGGCTCCTGCATGATCGTGCTCGCGACCGACGCTCCCCTCTTGTCGCGCAACCTCGAGCGCCTGGCCAAGCGCGCCGTCCTCGGCCTCGCCCGCACCGGCTCCTTCATGAGCAACGGCTCGGGAGACTTCGTCATCGCGTTCTCGACCAAGAACCTCGTTCCCTACGAGCCGAAGGGGAGGACGCTCGCCGCCGAAGAGGTGACGAACGACGCCATGAGCCCGCTCTTCCTGGCCACTGTCGAAGCCGTCGAGGAGGCGGTCTATAACTCTCTTCTGAAGGCAACGGCGGTCAGCGGCCACCAGGGGCACACCGGCGAGGCGATTCCGGTCGAGCGGGTTCGAGAGCTGCTGAAGGAAGCGGGCAGAGTAAAGCCTTGAGCCAGGAATCGCGAAGCTACGCCGCCTTGACCCGCTCCGCGCCCTCTGCGGAGAGGAAATACCAGGTCCCCGCCGCGTTCACCTTGAGCCAGCCCTTCTCGACCATGCCCCTCAATGCCGCGTCGAAATCGGCGCCGGGCGGCTGGTAGAGCTTGATGGCGTTGGCGCGCATACCGTAGCCGGGCTGGACGCCGCCCGCGATGTGGCAGCGCGCCTTGAAGCGAGCGAGGATGGCTTGCTCCGCCTGCGTGAGATCCATGGAATCCTCCTGAACGCGGGCGGATTGTACCCGATCCGCCCGAATCGGCTCTAGCCGAACGTCTCCTGCCACCCCGCGCTCGCCCGCAGCAGCTCCAGCGCCCGGTCGAGCCGCTGCTGATTCTCCGGCACGTTCAGCCACGTGCTGCGGCCGGAAGGGTGAGGCAGCGGGATGACCTCGAACGCCAGATCGCCCCGCGACGCCGGAAAGCTCCGTCCCACCCGCTCCTGCAACGGCATGGGCTCGGGGAGGAGCTTCTTGATGGCGAGCTGGCCGACGGCGATCACCGTCGGCGGCCGGATCAGGCGGATCTCCTCCTCCAGGTAGGGAGCGCAGTTGGCGATCTCCAGCGGGCTGGGGACCCGGTCTCCACCCTGCGGCGCACGTCCCGGAAAGCAGCGGATCACGGCGCACATGAAGACCCGGCGGCGGAACTCGGCCTCGGAGACCCCGAAGCGGGCGAACCAGGAGAAGAGACGGGAGCCCGCCGTGAAGGCGAAAGGTCGCTGCTCCACGACCTCCTTGGGGCCCGGAGCCTGCCCCACCAGCATCAGGCGCGGCCAGACCTCGGGGCGGGCCACCACCGGCGGCGGCTCGACGGTCGGGCAAATTCGGCAGCCTCTCACCTGCGTGAGATGCCGGTCGAGCGCCTCCCAGTCGGCGCCCGCCGGCGCCTTCGGACGCTTCGCCGCTATGGCGATGTCCCCTTGACGGGCGAGCCCGCGACCAGATCCTCGGCGTGCTCCTCGATCGCCTCCGGCAGCACCTCGACGGCCGGCTCCCACCACGCCGCTCCCGCCTCGAAGACGTCGCCCTCGTGCGAGCACGGCGAGGCGATGTGATCGCGGCCGTACATCGGCTTGCCGCGATGCCTCTGGCGGTGCAACGGATAGATGCTGCCGCAGACCTTGCAGAAGCGGCCGATCGTCCGTCCGCGCCGCTCCTCCGGGAGCTGGCTCTGCGGGGCCGCGTGAGGGAATCGGTAGACCATGACCGCCTCCGCGTCTAGCGCGCCGCCAGCAGCTCGGCGCGCGAGAAGAAAAAGGACAGCTCGATGGCGGCGTTCTCCGCCGAATCGCTGCCGTGGATGGCGTTGCGCTCGATCGAGGTGCCGAACGCCTTGCGGATCGTCCCCTCCTCGGCCTTCGAAACGTCCGTCGCTCCCATCACCTGCCGCAGGTGGGCCACCGCGTTCTCCCGCTCCAGCGCCACCGGAATCACCGGCCCGCTGGTCATGAACTCCACCAGGCTGCCGTAGAACGGCCGCTCCTTGTGCACCTCGTAGAAGGCCTTCGCCTGGGTCTCGGTCAGCCGCAGCATCCTCAAGCCGCGGATGAGGAAGCCCTCGCGCTGCAGGTGAGCAAGAATCCCGCCCGCGTTGCCCGCACCCACGCTGTCCGGCTTCAGAATCGCCAACGTCATCTCCATCGCTCGTCTCTCCCTAATAAAAAACGGTTTACATCACCTCGATGTCGCCTTCCACTCCCTCGATCCTGAACGCGTCGCCCACCAGCTCGACGACTCCGTCCGGCCCCAGCAGCACCGCCGAGCTCGCCGGAATGCCGAGCCCGAACTTGACTCCTGCTCCCGCCAGCATCTTGCGCAGCCGCCGGTCGTGGCCGGGATCGAAGTTCGGCTCGACGACCCCGTCCGGCAGCCAGCCAAAGCCCGGAACCAGGTCGCCCTTGAAGATGCTGCGGGCGAACCGGCCGGCGCACTGTGCCGCGGCGGCGATGGCCACCACGACTCCGCCCTCGGCGATCTTCCGCGCCAGCGCCTCGGCGGCCGGCGTCTCGCGGATCGCCTCCAGCAGGTGGTCCGTCACTCCCCCGCCGACGTAGACGGCAGCGACGTCACGGATCCGCTCCGAGTTCCGCCCCCGCCGGCCGTCCCGCGCGCGATAGATCGGGATCGTCTCCACCTCCCGGTCCCACTCCACCTTCAGATACTCGGCGAAGTGGCGGGGATAGTCGTCCGACCCCGACGCCGCCGGAATGAATCCCACCGGCCCCGGCGGCGCCTTCTCGATCCACGCCTGATCCGCGTCCGCCGTCTGCCCGAAGCTGAACTCGCCGCCGCCGAGCAGAGCGAGCCAGCCGGTGCCGGGGAGGCGGGGGATGGGTGAGGTCATGACGGTTATCGCTCTCCTTGCCAGCTACGCTCCGAAACCTCACCCCCTGGCCCCCTCTCCAGCGGAGCTGGAGAGGGGGGACGATTCCGAGCCGGTCTTGCTGTTCCTTCCCCCTCTCCACTTCGTGGAGAGGGGGCCAGGGGGTGAGGTTTCGCGGGCATGCCGGCTCGATCTAGGCCCCGAGGGCTTTCGCCATCGTCTCCCCCATCGCCGCCGGCGACTCCACCACGTGGATCCCCGCCGCCTTGAGCGCCGCGAATTTCTCCGCCGCCGTGCCCTTGCCGCCGGAGATGATGGCGCCTGCGTGGCCCATCCGGCGTCCGGGCGGCGCCGTGCGGCCGGCGATGAAGCCCACCACCGGCTTCTTGTAGTTCGCCTGGATCCAGGCCGCGGCGTCCTCCTCGGCGTTGCCGCCGATCTCGCCGATCATCACCACGCCGTCCGTGTCCGGGTCCTCGGCGAACGCGGTGAATACGTCGATGAAATTCGTGCCGTTGATCGGATCGCCGCCGATCCCAACGCAGGTCGACTGCCCGAGCCCCAGGTTGGAGAGCTGCCAGACCGCCTCGTAGGTGAGCGTGCCCGAGCGCGACACCACGCCGATGCGCCCCTGCTTGTGGATGTGCCCCGGCATGATGCCGATCTTCGCCATGCCTGGCGAGATGACCCCCGGGCAGTTGGGACCGACGAGCCGCGTGGGATGATCCCGTAGGAAGGCCTTCACCTTCAGCATGTCGTTCACCGGCACGCCCTCGGTGATGCAGATCACCAGCTCGATGCCGGCCGCCGCGGCCTCCATGATGGCGTCGGCCGCGAACGGCGGCGGCACGAAGATCACCGACGCGTTGGCGCCGGTCGCCTCGCGCGCCTCGGCCACCGAGTCGAACACCGGGATGTCCTCCACCTTCTCGCCGCCCTTGCCGGGCGTGACGCCCGCCACCACCTTCGTCCCGTAGTCGCGGCAGCCCAGGGCGTGGAACGTCCCCTCCTTGCCGGTGATGCCCTGCACCAGCAGGCGCGTGTCGTTGTTCACCCAGATCGCCATGGCTACGCTGCCTCCTTCGCCGCCGCCACCACCTTCTCGCCGGCGTCGGCCATGTCCTTCGCCACAATGAACGGGAACGCCGCCTCGGCCAGGATGCGCCGCCCCTCCTCCACGTTGGTCCCCTCGAGCCGCACAACTACAGGCAGCTTGACGTTGCCCAGCTCCTCGATGGCTCCGACCACGCCGCGCGCGATGCGGTCCGTGCGCGCGATGCCGCCGAAGATGTTGATCAGCACGGCCCGCACGCTGGGGTCCGACACCAGGATGTGGAACGCGTTCTTCACCGCCTCCTGCGAGGCGCCGCCGCCCACGTCGAGGAAGTTGGCCGGCTCGCCGCCGTAGAGCTTGATGATGTCCATCGTCGCCATGGCGAGCCCGGCGCCGTTGACCATGCAGGCGATGTTGCCGTCGAGCTTGATGTAGTTGAGATTGAACTTGCTGGCCTCGACCTCCAGCGGATTCTCCTCCGCGAGGTCGCGCATCTCCAGAACGTCTTTGTGGCGGAACAGAGCGTTGTCGTCGAAGTTCATCTTCGCGTCGAGCGCCATCACGTCGCCGCCCGCGGTCACCATGAGCGGGTTGATCTCGGCGAGCGAGGCGTCGGTGTCGAGATAGGCCTTGACCAGCCCGGTGACCAGCTTCGCCGCCTTGCCGGCCGTCTGCCCCTTGAGGCCGAGCCCCGCCGCCACGGCCCGCGCCTCGAAGGGCAGGACGCCCAGGTGCGGATCGATGGCCTGACGGAAGATCGCCTTCGGGTCCTTCGCCGCCACCTCCTCGATGTCCATGCCGCCTTGCGAGGACGCCATGACCACCGGCTTGCCTTGGGCGCGGTCGAGCGTGATCGAGAGGTACAGCTCCTGGGCGATCGACGCCGTCTCCTCGATGAGCACCTTGCGGACGAGCTGTCCCTCCGGCCCGGTCTGATGCGTGACGAGCTGCATGCCGAGGATCTGCTTCGCCATGTCGCGCGCCATCTCCGGGCTGTGGGCCAGCTTGACGCCGCCCCCCTTGCCGCGCCCGCCGGCATGGATCTGCGCCTTGACGACGCACCGTCCGCCGAGCTCCTCGCAGATCCGGGCCGCATCCTCCGGATCGTCCGTCACCTTGCCCCGCGGGGTCGCCACCCCATAGCGGCGCAGGATCTCCTTCGCCTGATACTCGTGGATCTTCAAGACATGTCTCCTCCGGGAAAGCTCCCTGGAAGTTGGATTCGAGACTGGGATCGCCCCGCGACCGGGGCTGGAGGCACCGGCGTGAGCCGGGCCGGGGGGAGTGTATCAGAGGGTGGAACGGAGGCTCAGGGCGTGCGATTCTGGGCCCTCTCCCTCCAGGACCGCACGATCCGACGCCCCGGAGCGGCTGCTCCCCAGCGGACGCGGAGGAGCTAGGGCCGTCTCAACAGACGCACACGTGACAGGTGAAGTGGCAGTAGCCGTCGGTGTAGTAACAGGGAAGATGGTCCGGCTGGCAGATGTAGGGGCACATCTCGCGGCAGTCGAAGTCGCCCTGGCAAGAAGGGCCGCTGGGGCACGGATACAGCCAGACGGGGTCCGGGACCGCGCCAGGCAGCACTGGTGAGGCCGCCTCCGTCGCGGAGCGCTCACAAAGGGAGCTTTGCTCTACCGCGGGAGTCACGCCGCCGCTCCCGCTGGTCTCCAGGGGAAACAGCGGCGAAGTCCCAACCACCGCCAGCGCCAGGAACATGACGAGCAGACCGGAAATCTTCATGTCGTCACTCCTCCTCTCGCAGTCAGTGTAGCAGTAGCCGATATGCATGATCTACTCTGCGCTGCAGAAGCCGATTCACCTGCCTATTCACAAACACCTCAGCGTACCTGAAATACAAACTGACCTGAAGATTTCCCGTCTGGATTGATGACCTCTACCGACCACGTGTGCGCTGCCGTCGTGAAGTTTGGATTGATGACGATCCGCGTGCTGCTGAATGAGCTCGTGGCGCGGTTCGAGAATGTCTGACCCGCCGAGAGATCCCGCAACGTCACGTTGGCTCCCGAGACGAAGTTGCTGCCGTAGATCGTGAACGGCTGTGAGCTATTGGACCCCGTCACCGGATTCGGAGACACACTGCTGATCGAGGGTGCTGGCGCGCTCGGCGCGACCACCTGGAACTGGTACTGACCCGAGGACTTACCATCCGGGTTGATCACCTCTACCGACCACGCGTGCGCCGCCGTCGTGAAGTTCGGATTGATGACGATCCGCGTGCTGCTGAACGAACTCGTGGCGCGATTCGGGAACGTCTGACCGGCTGAGAGGTCCCGCAGCGTCACGTTGACTCCCGAGACGAAGTTGCTGCCGTAGATCGTGAATGGCTGCGAACTGCTCGATCCCGTCACCGGGTCCGGAGAGACACTGCTGACCGAAGGTGCCGGCGAACTCGGAGCGACCACCTGGAACTGGTACTGACCCGAGGATTTACCATCTGGGTTGATCACCTCGACCGACCACGTGTGCGCCGCCGTCGTGAACGTCGGATTGATGACGATCTGCGTGCTGCTGAACGAGCTCGCCGCACGGTTCGGGAAGGTCTGACCCGCCGAGAGATCCCGCAACGTCACGTTCGCTCCCGAAACAAAGTTG
>DASYTJ010000029.1:0-5185 GCA_036002325.1 Thermoanaerobaculia bacterium
CCCGCGAGGCCTCACCCCCTGTCCCCCTCTCCCTGACGGGCGAGGGGGGACGATTCAGAACCTGGCTTACTGATAGGCGGCCTGCTTTTTCGGCAATATCCCATCGCCTTCGTTCCCCCTCGCCCGTCAGGGAGAGGGGGACAGGGGGTGAGGCTTCGAAGGGCAGACCCGCTCCGCCAGCAGGACGCCATGAAACAGGTTCCGGGAGGCTTTCCGCCAAGGCCCCTCTCATCTCCCGATACAACCGCCCCAGTCGCGGTCCCGGAAGCATGGTGAAGTCGCCGGAGATCACTTTGACTCGGCCGTTCCGCACGGCGGGGATCTGGGAGAGCGTGTTCCAGTCGTTGACGACGGCGGCGGCCCTGTCCGGGGTCAGCGGATCGGGACGCAGCTCAAGGATGACGTCGGGTTTGCGCGCCACGATCTCTTCGAGGTTGACCTGCGGATAGCGGGTCGGGGCGTCGGCGAAGACGTTCACGGCTCCCAGCCGGGTCAGCAGCTCGTCATAGAAGGTTCGCCTCGCCGCCACCGTCACCTCTCCCAGCCGGCCGGCCGATCGGCCGACGGAGACCATTACTTTGAGCGGCGGACCGGGCAGCAGTTGTGGAGCGAGATCGGCCCGCCAGCGCGCGGCCAATCGCTCGCCGGCTTCCGGCACGCCGCAGCGGCGAGCGATGGTGAGAAAGGAGCCTTCGACGTCGGCCAGCGTCTCGTCCGGCACGACGAGGATATCCACTCCGAGAGGCCTGAGCTGCCGGCCGAGGTCCCGCTCGCTCGGCAAGAGGACGGCGAGGTCCGGCTTCAGCGAGACGATCCGCTCCAGGTTGGGATCGAAGAGCCCGCCGATCCGCGGTTTGCTCGCTGCCTCGGGCGGGTAGAAGACGTAGTTCCCCACGCCGGCCACCCGGTCGCCCAGCCCGAGAGCGAAGAGGATCTCTACGAGGCTGGGGGTTAAGGCGATGATGCGGCGGGGGGGCGAGGCGGGCTCGATGGTGGTTCCGGCGCCACGGTCGATGCGACAGGAAAGGAGAAGGTACAGGGGGATGAGGAGAAGCGCGAAACGGTGCGCCCTTCGAGACCTCACCCCCTGACCCCCTCTCCAGCGGAGCTGGAGAGGGGGGACGTGGAGTCTAGAAATCAATCGCCACGCCACCGATCAGGGTCCTGCCCGGGGTGGGATATCGCAGCACCTCTTCGTACTGCTCGTCGGCGGCGTTCTCGATCCGGGCGTAGGGAGAGAGCCAATCGAGCGCCTTCCAGCGGGCCGCGAGGTCGACGCGCGTGTAGCTGGGATTGTCGCGGGTGGCGAAGGTCACCTCGTCGAAGTCGGGACGGTCTCCCACGTAGCGGCTCTCCAGATTGAGGATCCAGTCGCCGGGCCTTGCCGTGAGCAGGAGGCTCGCGCTGTGCTTCGGCCGGCGGCGCAGAGGCGTGCCGGCGTCCAGATCCTCGGCGTCGAGGTAGGTGCCGTTCAGGCGGGCCGAATAGATCCCGTGGCGGAAGCCTACCTCTCCTTCCACCCCGCGCATTCTCGCCCGGCCGACGTTGATGCTGACGAAAGTGGTGGGTTCGAAATCGATCAGGTTGCGCTGGCGGCTCTCGAAGCCGGTGACGGCGAAGCGCCAATCCCCGGCCTCGCGTTCCAGGCCGAGCTCCCAGCTCTTGGAGCGTTCCGGCTGGAGGTCGGGATTGCCGAAGAAGGGGAAGAAGAGATCGCCCAGCGAGGGCGCGCGGAACGCTTCGCCGTAGCTCGCCCGCAGAAGGGTTCCCTTGGCGAGGGTGAAGATCGCGCCGGTGCGCAGGCTGGTCTCGGCGCCAAAGACGTCGTTGTCGTCACGCCGCAGGCCGAGATCGATGCGCACCGGTCCATGGCCGTAGCTTGCCTGGCCGAAGGCAGCCCAGGTGCGCTGCCGCGCGGCGTCGAGCTGCGTGAGAGAGCCCGAACGGTTGGTCGCTTCCAGCCGTTCCCAGTCGCCGCCGAAGGCGATCCAGAGATCTCGACCGCCGCTCCAGGTGGTCACCGCCCGGCCGCGACGGGCCTCGGACTCGGTACGCGAGTCGATGGCGCCGAAAGGGTCATCGGGATCGCGGAAGCGGCTGTCGAACCGGGTTTGAGAGAGCTGGCTCTCGATCTCCCATGAGCCCCGCTCCACCCGAAAGGGGATCGCCACCTCGCGTTCCTGCCAGGAAATCTGGCGGTGGAGCGTCGGCTGTCCGCCCGAGAGGGGAATGCCGGTATCCGAGTCGTTGGCCCGCCCGAGCACTCCGAGGCTCACGCCCGGGGCCAGGGTCCAGAGGGTCCGCACCGTCGCCTCCTCGGCGTCGAAGAAGTCGTTCGCAAGCTCGCCGTCGCCCCGCCGGACGTTGCCCGCCGCGTCGAGACGCACGGGTCCGAGGTCCGTCCCGGCGACCAGTCCGCCGCGCCGATAGCCGTTCTCTCCGCCTTCGAGATGGAGGGTCCCGCCTCGGCGCGAGCCGCTGAACACCTGCACCACGCCGCCCACGGCGTTGCTGCCGTAGAGCGCGCTGAAGGGGCCGCGCACGACCTCGACGCGCTCCACGCCGTCGAGCGGCACGAACTGCCAGTTGATGGCCCCGAAATAGGGATCGTTGAGCGGGATGCCGTTCCACAGCAGCAGGGTCTGGTCGGACTCGGCGCCGCGGGTGAAGATCGAGGTCTGCTGGCCCGGTGAGCCGGCCCGGACCGCCAGGACGCCGGGGACGGTGGTCAACAACTCGGGAAGATCGAGCGCCTGGCGGGCCTCGATCTCTTGTTGGTCGATCACGGTGACCGAAGCGGGGACCTCCTCGCGCTCTTCGGCGTCGAGGGCGGCGCTGACGACGACGGTGTCGCTGAATACGGGGACGGGGTCTTCTGCCAGGGCCGGCAGTCCGCCCCCGAGGAGGCCGGCGAAGAGAATCGGGAGAAACCGACGCATCTCATGCTCCTTTCAAAATGCGACGCCCCACCGCGAGGGGTGGGGCGGAAGGAGCACGGAGCACCGGGCAGGCCTTCGCCCGCACCCCGCGGGAGGCGTTCGGACGGTGCGGCAGGTCTCCTGGCTTCCGGATCGTCCTACTCCCGGACCTTCCCACGCGGGCAACCCTCCTGGGAGGATCGCGCCCGCGCAGTGGCAACTTCCGGTTTCGTACCCGGTTACAGTGGCGGGGGCCGCGCCGGCTTCCTACCGGCTTCCCTCTCTAGACGCGAGAGCCTCCCCGGCTGGGGAGGCCCGGCGTCACCGCACCGTCTGGGTTGTCAAAGAGTCCCCCACGGCGGGAGACGCAAAATGCCTTACTGCTACTGCGGCGGGGCTTCGATACGGTCCTGCTGCTCAAGGGGGGCGGTGTTGAGCGGCGCGCCCGCGAACGGAGTGGCGCCGCCGGTATATCCGCCGAAGCTCGCGGGGATGCCCTGCGTCTGGTCGGGCTGCACGAATTGGTTGATCGAATAGTTCTGCTGCCGCTCCTGCAGGGCCAACTGCCGCTCGGCGATGGCGGCGAGCCGGTCGTTGGCGTCGCCGGGCTGGCCCGTGGGCTCCGGCAGATCGTTCGGCGACCAGCCGAGCGCGATGGCGTTGTCGCTGATCTGCACGCCGTAACCCTCGATGGGGTTCTCGGCGCGGATGCCCTGGATCTCATCCCGTGAGAAGCCGACCCAGTTGCCCACTTCGGTCAGGAAGAGGACCATGTTCGGATCCCAGCTCGCCTGCTGCGGCTGGCGCGCGGTCTCGATCTCCGTGCCGTTCTTGAGGGTTACATGGTACACCTCCGCCGTCGCCGGGATGGCGATCAGCGCGAGAGCGAGGAGCAAGGTCCAAACGCGAGAGCGCGACATGAAACCCTCCTGCGGCAAGTCGGCCGCATTGAGAAGCTCCTATAAGCTTAGCACCGAAAAAGGTTGGAGGGAAACAGGCGGGACCGTCTCCCCATCGCGCAACGCTGCAAGCATGTGCTAACATGCGCGCGAAAGGAGCCCCAATGCGCACCACGATCCTGATCGCCGCGTCCCTTCTCCTCGTCTGTGCCGCCGGATGGGCCGAGCCGCCCTCTCCGAGCCCCGCGGACCGCGCCTTCCTGCAGGCCCTCGCGAACCCGCAGGAAGCCCTTCCGGGAGTCGGAACGCCCGCCCCGCAGTTCAAGACGTGCTCCGCCTCGACGGACTGCGGCGACGGCAACACCGCCGCCTGTACCGGGAACTCGATCTGCCAGGTCACCATCGCCGGCGTCAAGTGCGACGGCGTCGAGACCAAATGCCCGAACTACTGCTCCATCGGCATGAGCTGCCAATGCTGCAACGGTCCATACACGATGTTCTGCTTCAGCCGCCAGGGCAACTGCCAGTACACGAGCGGCGGCATCTCATGCAACGGCAGTGAAATTACCTGCGAGAACAGCTGCCCGGACTGCCCGAACTGGTAGGGAGATGTCGAGCCGGAGCTGGCGCCTCGGATCAGATCCAGGCCCGTAGCTGGGTCCTGAAGACTCCCGCCCCGCCATGGGCTGGATGCCGCAGGGCGGGAGCTTCGACTCCGAGGGCCGCGAGCGCTCCCAGGGCCGTGCGGCCGACGGCGAAGATGCGGGCGCCGTCGATCTCCGCCAGGAGCCTTTCCAGCACGTGCAGGTTCGAGGTCACCAGGGTACGTTCTGGGGTGCGGTTGCTGAGCGGTCCCCTTGGGCCGTAGGGATGCCAGGGGAAGACGTTCCAGACCAGCGCTCCCTGCGCCTGGCGGCCGAGAGCGTCCCAGACGACGCTGCCGGAAGGCTCCAGCCAGAGGGCGGGGTTGCGGCTGGTGGGTCGGAACGGCGGCGAGCCCGCCCAGGGCAGGCGGCGGTCGTCCGGTCCGGCGAGCTGCCGCTCGCTGGTGAAGGCGATGCCCGAGAACCGGCCGCCGCGGAAGCCCAGCGCCTCCCCGAACAGCACCAGCCGGGGCGTTCCCACCCGGTCCAGGTAGGCCTCGAGGTTGTCGCGCCGGCGCCGGGCGGCCGCCGGGCCGTCCAGCCTGGGATCGGCTTCGCGGTAGGGATTCACTACATCGCGAGCGGTGCCGCGGGGCCCGCGGTAAAGCAGGCGGAGGACGGGAGAGAGATCCATCGGTGCAACGGACTCTAAACCGGAATGCCCTGCGAAGCCTCACCCCCTGTCCCCCTCTCCCTGACGGGCGAGGGGGGACGAATCAGAACC
>DASYTJ010000030.1:0-46573 GCA_036002325.1 Thermoanaerobaculia bacterium
CCGAGCCTCCAGCCCTTTGCTTCCAGCCTTTGCTTCTTGCTCTTATGCATCGTCGTATTCCTTCAATCGCCTCCTACAGGCGTTCACGACTGCTGGTGGCGTCTGGGCAGTCTTCTTGGCGAACACTTCCGCAATGACGATCGTGTCGAGATCAACGCGGTAGACGATCCGCCAGGTCACCCCGGCGTCGACGATCCGCAACTCGTGACATCGCGCACCGATCGTCGGCATCGGCCGCGAGTGTGGCATCGACAGCGCCCTACCCTGTTGCAGCTCCCGGAGCAGGTATCCTGCCTCGATCCGCGCTGCCTTGCCGAACGGAGGGGTCTTGACCTCCCCGTGTAACCAGGCGAGCGGCTTGTCCTTCCGGACCACACGCATCATAGTATGTCAGGACTGACATAGGCGCAAGTTATCTCTGAAGCGCGAGTGGGGAGGCTTTCAGGCAGGGTCGGCCGGGCTGCCAACCAACCACGCGCGTCGTTCACCCAGCCTCCTTGCCGGTAGCCCAGCCGGTAGCCCAGAAAGATTCCGTCGGAGGGCCCTTTCGGGGTTCTCTCTATCTGACTTCTTTTCTTCCAGATATGGAGCCGGCGAACGGGATTGAACCGTTGACCTGCTGATTACGAAACAGATCACTCGATGGCCTCCAAGGAACGCGCGTCCGAGGCCGTCGCGGTCTTTGAGCGGCCCGAACGTGCCGGCTGATGCGTGGGCTTCTCCGAGATGATCGAGTCGAGGTGATCGCTCAACGTCTGGAGGGCCTTCCGTGTGGGTGCCACCTGTTGAGCGAGGTTGTAGTGGCGGCGGGTGATGGCCGCTCCTCCGCCTCCGGCTGAATGACTGAGCACCCTGGACACCACGTCGTCCGTGATCCCAAGCGAGCCCAGCTTCGTCGCGACCGTCCGGCGAATGTCGTGGATGCGGAAGTCGATGCCGGTTGCGCTCTTGAGGCGGCCCAGGCTCTTCTGCAAGGTCGCGAGGTGTCCGGACTCTGCCTCTCGGCTCGCGAAGATGTAGGGTGATTTCCCGGCGAGGACGCGAAGCCGGGCGAGGATGTCGTCCACGTGCCGCGGAAGGCCAAGCCAGTGCTCGCGGCCGCCCTTCACGATGAAGCGCCATTCGTGGGGCGCCGCGAACTGCTCGAAGGTCGCCGCGAGGATCTCGCCCTTGCGCTGGCCCGTGCGGAACGCGAGCTCCCAGAAGGCCGCTTCGCGCGGCGGCTCGTCCTGGATCGCCGGCCAGAGCCTCCTGATCTCGTCGTCCGTCAGGACCCTCGACCGCGCCTGGGTGGGCACGGGCATCTCGAGGCCCACGAACACACCGGATGCGGCGGGGTCGACGAGGTCTCTTGACACGGCCCAGGACAGGACACGGCTCGCCACGACACGCAGGCGGTTCGCCGTCTCGCCCGCGCCACGCGCGACAATCTTGTCGAGGGCTTCCCGCACGCGCCAGCGCGCCTCGCGGACGTACGCGGGATCGACGTCGCCGAGCAGCGGCTGGAGTTCTACCCTGATGAGTCGGCCCCACTCGCGCTGGGTCGACGGACGGGTCTCCTTCGGCAGGTAGTCTCGGGCGAACAGCTCGGCGAGTTCCCCGAGCAAACGGTGCGGCTCCTGCCTGGCGGGCAAGCGTGGATCGGCGCCCGCCTCGAGCTCCCGAAGGACCTTCCGGGCCTTCTCCCGGGCGTCGTAGAGGCCAAGGCCAGGGTACACGCCGAGCAGGTCGCGGCGCCTTGGCGAAGACCGGTCTTCGTCCTTCGCTGCAAAGAAGTACCGAATGCCCCACGTCTTCTTTCGCGGCTGGACCCGGAGAAAGAGGCCTGGCACGTCGGTATCCCACAGCTCGCCCGGCTTCCTCGCGGCCTGTATCATCTGCTCCGTGAGCCGGACTCTCGGCATTGCGCCACCTGTTCGAAGCTCGGGTTCCTTGACCCAAGTTGTGACCAGCTTAGATCACCACCTTGCCAACTTGGGTCAGACTTGGGTCAACGGGACGAACCGTCCCGCAACACCGTGGAACAGGGTGCAACAGCGCGGCGACCCTTTATTTATTGGCGATTTCAGAACTTGGGCCGGATTTCGCTGAGCCGAGGAAGGGAACGTAGGCGGCCCGAGTCTCCTTCACACGGTGGAAGTCGTAGGTTCGAATCCTACAGCGCCCACCACCCCTCAATCCCTTACCGTCGCTTGCGCTTCGTGGACTTCTTTCCGCCGGAACCATTGAGAGCGACGGCCCCGCGGATGAGCGCCTTGAACGCATTCGCGTCGATCTCCTCACCCTCGTGAATGTCGATGGCGCGCCTCACGTTCCCGTCGAGGCTCGAGTTGAAGAGCCTGGCCGGATCCTTCAAGGAAGCGCCCTTGAAGAAGGTCAGCTTCACGATCGACTTGTACGACTCTCCCGTGCAGATGCCCCCGTCGTGGGACCATACCGGGGTCCCCATCCACTTCACCTCTTCCACGACGTCAGGGTCGGCCTGCCGGATGAGGGCGCGCATCCTTGCCAGGGTGTCGCCCCGCCAGTCACCCAGCTCGGCGATCCTCTCGCTGATCAGCTTGGAGGCCGTCTTCACGCTACCGCCTGCAGCCGGCGCCACAAGAAGTACGAGAGGCCCCAGAGCACGCCGGTGCCCGCGGCCCAGCCCCAACCCTCCGGGCCATCGCCCACCGACAGGTGGGCGATGACCGCCGAGCCGAGGGTGATCGCGAAGCCGGCGTAAGCCCACTCCTTGAGCCGCGCCGGCACCGGCGCCAGCATCAGCACCACGCCGAGGAGCTTAGCCCACGAGAGCTCCACCCGGAAGTAGGCCGGGAAGCCGAGGTGGGTGAACACCTCCGCCACCTGCGGCAGGCGCAGTTGCGCGTAGGCGGTGAAGCTCATCTGCAGGCAGAAGAGCGCGGTGACGATCCAATAGACGATGGTCTTGGCTTTGGAGGTGGCCTTGGCGGCGACGAGGGTCGGCTTCTGCAGGGTCGATTCCATGGGGTTCTTCCTCCTACGTTTCAACGCTTCAGGGGTTGGGCGGCCAGACGGGGGTCTCAACGCCGAACTGCTTGGCATACTCGGCGTTCAGCCGCTGCCAGCCGCCGAACTTCATGGCCTCGGGGCCGACGATGCGGCCGATGGGAGCTCCGCTGAGAAGGCGATCCAGAACATCGAAACAAATGTGCCAGCCCGCAGCGCCCATTGAGATGAAGCGGCGGTCGATGTTGTGCCAGAGCGTGAGGCGCGTGCCGCTGCCGAGCGGCTCGAGCTCCCACCGGAGGTCGCTGCCACCCCAGCTGTACTCGAGCAGCCTCGGCGCCTCGGCCCGCTTCACAGTGGTCTCGGAAACCTGCGGCGTCGGCGTCCCGACCGTCGAGAGCTTCACCGGCCCCACGGCGGCCAGGTTCCGATCGGCGTCGAACGGTGCCCATTCGGAGAGGTGCGCGGGATCGGTCAGGGCCTGCCACACCATCGCCGGCGAGTGACGGAGCTCGCGGACGAGGATGAGCGTCCACTTCTCTCCGTCCTTTCGTACCTGCGCCCCGCTGGCGGGACCCGGCGCGTACTGCTCGCGATCGGTCACCCTCTTCTCCTTAGCGTGAATAGCGTGCTAGCTGGGTGAGCTGAATGAGGTTGCCGCAGGTGTCGTTCAGCATCGCAATGGTCGAGCCGGTCACGTCGGTGGGCGGCATCGTGAACTCGGCGCCGCGGGCCTTGATCCGCTCGTAGTCGCCCTTGACGTCGTCAGTGAAGAACATGGACGCGGGCTGGCCCTGTTGAAAGATCGCCTGCTGATACGCTTTGGCCGCGGGGTTGTCGTTCAGCGCCAGCTGCAGCTCAGTGCCGTCCGGCTCCTCGGGCGAGGCCACGGTCAGCCAGCGAAATGGGCCCTTACTGAAATCGGCCTTCTTGGCAAAGCCCAGTACCTCCGTATAGAAGCGCAGGGCCTTGTCCTGGTCGTCCACGTATACGCTGGTCACTTTGATTTTCATTTCGTATCTCCTTTGTCACCTTCGCGGTTTGGGCCGCGTCGTCTTCTCCTTGCCTTTCCCTTTCGTTGGTGTTGATTGATCCACGCGGTCGAGGTGGAGTTCGAGAGCATCTAGGTGAGCGGACCAGAACCGACGGAACGGAGCCAGCCAGGCATCCACCTCCTGAAGCGGTTCTGGCTTCAGCCGGTAGAGACGGCGCTGTGCGTCCACCGTGGATTCCACGAAACCGGCCTCTCGCAACACTCGCAGGTGCTTTGACACGGTCGGCTGCGGCATACGAAGTTGACGCTCGATCTCTCCCACCGACTGTGGTGACGAGACCAGGAGGCTCAATATCGCGCGGCGGTTCGGCTCCGCAATGATTTCGAACACAGATTCCACTCTCCTGGTATACCCCACAGGGCATATACGTGTCAAGGCATGTACAGGCAGGGGGCCCAGGCGACGGTTGCGGTCGGCGTGGCGTGGCGCTCCCGGGATGCCCCTTGACAACCCCGGATTGGCTTCCTACACTACCGACCACTCGGTAGAATTCTACCGATCGGTCGGTACTGGAGGAGACCTTGGCGCGAGCACCGGAAATGGGATCGGACGTCCATCGCGAACGGCACCGGGCGGTGCTGGAGACCGCGGCGCGCCTGATCTGCGAGAAGGGGTACGAGGCGGCGTCGGTGCAGGACATCGCCGACGCCTGCGGCCTCACCAAGGCAGGGCTCTACTACTACATCCGCAGCAAGGAGGAATTGCTGCTGGAGATCATGAACTACGGCATGGACGTCTTCGAGGAGCGCGTCCTGCTGCAGGTCCTCAACATCGCCGACCCCGTCGAGCGCCTGAAGCAGTGCATGGAGAAGAACATCCACCTGGTGACCGAGGGATGGAGCAAGGAGGTCACCATCATCCTCCACGAGCACGAGACGCTCACCGGCGCCGCCCGGGCCCAGATCAACGCCCGCAAGAAGCGCTACGTCCACTTCCTCGAGTCGTCGTTCGAGGAGGCGATGCGGGAGGGGCGCATCCGCCGGGTCGAGCCGCGGGTGGCCGCCTTCTCCTTCCTCGGCATGGTGCTGTGGATCTACAAGTGGTATCGGCCGGAAGGCAAGCTCGGGTCCGATCAGATCGCGCGCGAGATGCAGGATCTCTTCTTCGGCGGCCTGGAGACCGTTCCCGCGAAGGCGAAAAGGACGCAGAAGAGGCCCGCCGCCAAGGCCCGTGCCCGCAATCAGGAGAAAGCAGCATGAGACCGAACCGCGAGGTGGGGATCGCCGGCTACGGCGCGTACGTGCCGCGCTTGCGGGTGCGCACAGAGGACATCTCGAACGCCTGGCGTCCGCGCGGCGCCGCCGCTCCGGCGGTGGCCGAGAAGTCGGTGCCCGGCCCGGACGAGGACGTGGTGACCATGGCCATCGAGGCGGCGCGGACGGCGCTCGACCGCTCCGGCACCGATCCGGACGCGATCGGCGCCGTCTGGGTGGGCACCGAGTCGAAGCCGTACGCCGTCAAGCCCTCGGCGACCATCGTGGCCGAGGCGCTGGGCATCACGCCGCACGTGGTGGCCGCGGACATGGAGTTCGCCTGCAAAGCGGGCAGCGAGGCGATGCAGGCGGCGGTGGCCTTCGTGGGCTCCGGCATGGTGGAGGCGGCGCTCGCCATCGGCATGGACACGGCGCAGTCGAAACCGGGCGACGCCCTGGAGTACACGGCCGGCTGCGGCGGCGCGGCCTATCTCTTCGGCGACGCGGGCGAGGCGCTGGCGGTGGTCGAGGCCTCCATCTCGCACGTCACCGACACGCCCGATTTCTTCCGCCGCGAGACGGCCCACTATCCCGAGCACGGCGGCCGCTTCACCGGCGAGCCTTCGTACTTCCGCCATACCCTGGCGGCGTCGCGCAAGCTGCTGGCCGAAGTGGGCCTCGAACCGCAGGACTTCGCGCACGCCGTCTTCCATCAGCCTGTGCCGAAGTTCGTGGAGCGGGCCGCCGCCGAGCTGGGGTTCACCCGCGAGCAGATCCGCGCCGGTCTGGTGGCGCCGCGCATGGGCAACGCCTACGCCGGCTCGTCGCTGCTGGGGCTCGCGGCCGTGCTCGACGTGGCCAAGCCCGGCGACCGCATCTTCTTCTGCTCGTATGGCTCGGGCGCGGGGAGCGACGCCTTCTGCTTCCGCGTCACCGCGCGCATCGAGGAGCGCCGGCGCGGTCCGGCCGTCGTCGACTACCTGGACCGCAGATGTCTCGTGGACGGCTACGGCCAATACCTCCGGCTACGGGGAAAGATCCGCAGATCATGAGAGACGTGTTCGATGCCTTCATCATTGGCGCCGGCCAGACCCCGGTGGGAGAACACTGGGGGCTGGGGCTGCGCGAGCTGGGCGCAGCGGCCATCCGCGCGGCGCTGGACGACGCGGGCGTCGAGACGGTGGACGCCGTGTTCGTGGGCAACATGCTGGGCGGCTGCGTCAACGGCCAGGAGAACCTGGGCGCGCTGCTCGCCGACGCGGCCGATCTGCTGCCCGCCGAGGCGTGGAAGGTGGAGGCAGCGTGCGCCTCCGGAGGCGCCGTGGTGCGCGCCGCGGCGCTGTCGGTGGCGGCGGGCATTCACGACGTGGCGGTGGCGGTGGCGGTCGAGAAGATGACCGACGCCGTTTCCGACCAGATCACGGCGGGCCTCGCCACTGCTTCCGACGGCGACTACGAGGCGAGCCACGGCCTCTCCTTCGTGGCCCTCTCGGCCCTGCTGATGCGGCGCTACATGCACGAGACCGGCGCCAGCCGTGAGGACTTCGCGCCCTTCGCGGTCACCGCTCACCGGAACGCCGCGGCGAACGCCAACGCCATGTTCCGCGAGCCGATCTCGGCCGAGGATTTCTCCCGCTCGCCGCTGGTGGCCGCCCCCATCGGCGTCCTCGACGCGGCGCCGGTGTGCGACGGCGCCGCGGCGGTCGTCATCTGCTCGCGGGATTTCCTGAAGCCCGCTCACCGGCCGGTGCGTATCGCCGGCGTTGCGGCGGCCACGGACACGATCGGCCTCGCCGGCCGTGCCGACCTGCTCACGCTGGGCGCCGCACAGCGCTCGGCCGAGAAGGCTTTCGCAGCCAGCGGCTTCGGCCCCAAGGACATGGACTTCTTCGAAGCGCACGACGCCTTCACCATCATCACCGCCCTGTCGCTGGAGGCCTGCGGCTTCGCGCCCCGCGGCGATGCGCTCCGGCGGGCCGCCCACGGCTGCTTCTCGCCCGGCGGCTGCGTGCCCCTCTCCACCTTCGGCGGTCTGAAGGCGCGGGGCCATCCGGTGGGCGCGAGCGGCGCCTATCAGATCGTCGAGGCCGCCACGCAGCTTCGCGGCGAGGCCGGAGCGAACCAGGTTCCGGGCGCCCGGGTGGCCCTCACGCAATCGATCGGCGGGCATGGGTCGATCGCGGTAACGCATGTGTTGGAGGCGTGATTATGGATCTCCCCCGCTATCACCGTCTGACCTCACCCTATTACCGGCTGGAGGGCCAGCGCTGCCAGGCGTGCGACGCCGTGCAGTTCCCGCCGCGCGGCGCCTGCGGCGCCTGCCGGGCCCAAGAGCTCGAGCGCTACCGCTTCTCGGGTCGCGGCACCGTCTTCTCCTTCGCCGAGGTGGCGCAGGCGCCGAAGGGCTTCTCCGCTCCCTATATGGTGGCGATGGTGGAGCTCGAAGAGGGGGTGCGCGTCACGGCGCAGCTCACCGACGTGGAGCCGGACGAGGTCGAGATCGGCATGCCCGTCGAGATGGTGACCCGCCGGCTGCAGGAAAAGGGGCCGCACGGCTATCTCGTCTACGGCTACAAGTTCCGGCCGGTGATGCAATGGAGCCAGCCGTCATGAGGCGGGCGCGCTGGGTGGACCTCGCCGAGGCCGCGGCCTCGGTGATGGACGGCGCTTCGCTGGCGCCGGGCGGCTTCATGCTGGGCCGCGCGCCGATGGCGCTCGTCTTCGAGCTGGTGCGCCAGGGCCGGCAAGACCTGCACGTCGTTTCGCTCCCCAATCCGCTGCCGGCCGAGATCCTGGTGGCGGCGGGCGCCGCGACCAGGGTGGAGTTCCTGTTCACGGCGATCACGCTCGACGGCCGGGTGCGTCCCATGCCGTGTCTCAAGCGCGCCATCGAAGGCGGCAATCTCGACTGGGCCGAGCACGACGGCTACCGCATCGTGCAGCGTTTCCGTGCCGCGGCCATGGGTCTCCCCTTCCTGCCGGTGCCGGACGCCGACGCCTCCGCCCTCTCGCGTCTCCAGCCGCTGCCGCAGGTGACCGATCCGTTCACCGGCGAAACGGTGGCCGTCGAGCGCGCCTTCCATCCCGACGTGGCGTTGATCCACGCCCGCGCCGCGGACGCGGACGGCAACCTGTGGATCGAGGATCCCACGACCGACCTGCTGGTCGCGGGCGCCGCCCGCCGCGTGATCGCCACGGCGGAGGAGCGCGTCGAGCGCGTGCCGCGGGCGACGATCCCCGGGTTCATGGTGGATTTGCTCGTCGAGGAGCCGCGCGGCGCCTACCCCACCGGCTGCCTCGGCCTCTACCCCGCCGACGCGGCGCACCTGGAGCGCTATCTCGCCCTGGCCGAGCAGGGCCGCGAAGCGGAGTACCTCGAAAGCGTCATCCGCGCTTCCCGCAGGCAGGCCGAGCTGGCCGAGGAGGCGGCATGACGTCCCTGGCTGCCGCGACGCCCGCCGAGACCGTGGTAGCCGCCATGGCGCGGGAAATCGAGGACGGCGCCGTGGTGGCGACCGGCGTGGCCTCGCCGCTCGCCATCCTGGCCATCGCCGTGGCCCGCGCCACTCATGCGCCGCGCTTGACCTACCTCGCCTGCGTCGGCGCCCTCGACCCGGAGATTCCGGCGCTCCATCCCTGCTCCGAGGACTTGAGCTACCTCGACGGCCGCTCCGGTGAGGTGACGATCCCCGACCTCTTCGACCACGCCCGGCGCGGCCGTATCGACGTGATGTTCTTCGGCGCCGCCGAGGTGGACGCCGCCGGCGACACCAATCTCTCCGCCGCGGGTCCGCTCGAGCGGCCGAAGGTGAAGTTCCCCGGCGTGGCCGGAGCCGCCACGCTGCGCCGCTGGATCGCCAAGCCGGTGATCGTCCTCGGCCGGCAGAGTCGGCGCAATCTCGTTCCCAAGGTGCAGGTCTCCTCCACCAGCGATCCGGGCCGCCGCACGCGGCTGCTCACCGATCTCGGCGCCTTCGAGCTGGGAGCCGCAGGCGCGGCGCTGGTCGCCCGCCACTCGTGGGCCGCTGAGGAGGACATCGCCGAGCGGACCGGTTTTCCGTTCGAGACGGCCAGCCCGCTGCCCGTCACACCGCCGCCCTCACCCGAGCACCTGCGCGCCATCCGCCGCATCGACGCCGGCGGTCTTCGCGACCGCCTGGTCGGCTAGGAGTTCTGCCATGCAAGCCATCGTCCTCAGAGCCTTCGGATCTCCCGACAACCTGCGTCCCGAGACCGTGCCCGATCCGGCGCCGGGCATCGGCGAGGTGCTGCTGCGCGTGGAAGCCTGCGGCGTCTGCTATCACGACGTGATCAATCGCCGGGGTAACCTGCCGCGCACCAGCGTCCCCGCCATCCTGGGCCACGAGGCGGCCGGCGAGGTGATCGCCGTGGGACAGGGCGTCGAGGGCTGGGCCGTGGGCGACCGCGCGGCGACGCTGCAGCGCCTCTCCTGCGGCGAGTGCGCCCATTGCCACGCCGAGCGCAACAGCCTCTGCAAGACGGATACGCGCTTCTTCGGCGAGGAGATCCCCGGCGGCTACGCGGCCTACATGGCGGCGCCGGTGGCGGGCCTCGGCCGCGTGCCGGCTTCGGTCTCCTGGCCGGTGGCCGCCGTCACCTGCTGCACCACGGGCACGGCGGTCCACTGCCTGCGCACCCGCGGCCGGCTGGTCCCGGGCGAGACGGTATTGATCACCGGCGCCTCGGGCGGCGTCGGCATGCAGGCCGTGCAGCTCGCCCGCCACGACGGCGGCCGGGTGATCGCCGTCACCTCCAGCGCCGGCAAGGCCGAGGTGCTCCATGAAGCCGGCGCGCACGAGGTGATCGTCAGCCCTGAGCTCGACTTCGCCAACGAGGTCAAGAAGCGCACCAGCGGCCACGGCGTCGACCTGGCGTTGGAGATCGTCGGCAGCCTCACCTTCGCACAGACGTTGAAGACGCTCGCCCCCGGCGGCCGCCTGGTGACCGTGGGCAATCTGGAGACCGGCACCGTGGGCTTGAATCCCGGCCTGGTGATCGTCAAGGAGCTGGAGATTCTGGGCGCCTATGCCACGACCCAGAGCGAGCTGAACGAGGCCCTGCGCCTCGTCGAGACCGGCGCCCTGCGCTCCTGGGTCTCGGACGTCCTGCCGCTGCACGAGGCAGCCCGCGCGCACGACCGGTTGGAGAAGAAAGAGGTTGCCGGCCGGCTGGTGCTCGAGCCGGTGCACTGAGGGCCCTCGGGGCGGCTGCACCCAAAGCCAGCTGCGGCAGCGTCGTGAGGAGCAGCGCCCAGGCGATCCTCGATCCTTTCATCACCGCCCCCGCCGCGACTCCGGCGCCACGGCGCGGTACATCCTGCGCCACTGCACGTGCGTCTCCACGTCCGGCCGCAGGGAGAGGCACTGGGATGGCACTTCCTTGATCGTCGTATACGTCTTGCCGCGGAAGGTGATGGAGCCGTCCTGGTGAACGCGGCCCACCACTCCGTTCTCCTTGCCGCAGGAGCCGGCGAAAGGCAGAATCCTGTTTCGATGAATCATCGTTTTGTCACCTCTCCAGGCGCTCCTATCATAGCGCTGCTGCTCCTCGGCCCGTCCTTCGGCGCCCTCCCGTCCCCGGACGTGCGTGCCGCGGCGCCGCGGCCGAACATCCTTCTCATTCTGACGGACGACCAGGACGTGGCGCTCGGCTCGCTCGACTTCATGCCGCGCACCCGCGACCTCGTCGCCCGTCAGGGCATGACCTTCACCCGTCACTTCGTGCCGCTGTCGCTCTGCTGCCCCTCCCGGGCCAGCATCCTGACCGGCCTCTATCCCCACAATCACAAGGTCTACACGAACTTCCCGCCGGACGGCGGCTTCGAGAGGTTCGACGAGCTCGGCCACGAAGCGGCGACCCTCGCCACGGCGCTCCACGCCGCCGGCTATCGCACGGCTCTGATCGGCAAATACCTGAACGGCTATCCCGCGGGCGAGAGCCCCGCCTACGTGCCTCCCGGCTGGGACGAATGGGCGAGCCCCGTGCAGGGCAGCCCCTACGCAGCCTACCGCTACACGCTCAACGAGAACGGCAAGACCATCAAGTACGGCAGCGGACCGGAGGCGTACATGACGGACGTGCTCGCCGGCAAGGCCACCGCTTTCGTCCGCGCCGCGGCGGCGAGCGGCCAGCCTTTCTTCCTCTACCTGGGCACCTACGCGCCGCACCGGCCATCCACGCCGGCGCCCCGCCACGCCGGTCTGTTTCCCGATCTGAAGGCGCCTCGCACGCCGTCGTTCGACGAGCCGAACGTGCGCGACAAGCCGGCCCGCATCCGCCGCCTGTCGCCGCTCAGCGCGCAACAGGTCGCGGCGATCGACGCCCTTTACCGCAAGCAGATGCGGTCCCTGCAGGCGGTGGACGAGGCCGTGGCCGCGCTGGTGAAGGCGCTCCAGCAGACCGGGCAGCTCGCCAACACCTACATCCTCTTCACCTCGGACAACGGCTTCCACATGGGCCAGCACCGGTTGGAGCCGGGCAAGTACACACCCTACGAGGCGGACGTGCGTGTGCCTTTGCTGGTGCGCGGCCCCGGCGTGCCGGCCGGCGCCACCTCGACCGCGCTCACCTCCAGCGTGGACCTCGCGCCGACCCTCGCGGAGCTGGCGGGGACGACCCTCGCGGTGGAGCCGGACGGCCGCTCGCTCGTGCCGCTGCTCGCGGGACGGACGCCGGCCGGATGGCGGCAGGTCGTGCTGCTGGAGCAGTTCCCCTTCCCGCCGGCGCCGCCCAAGGAGGACAAGACGCTCGAGCCGCCGGACCTCCAGGATGAGAAGGCGAACGACGACTATCCGGCGCACCTCGGACTGCGCACGTCAGATTTCAAGTTCGTGGAGTACGGCACCGGCGAACGGGAGGTCTACGATCTGCGGCGGGACCCGGACGAGCTCGTCAACCTGCGCAGCCGGGCTTCGCGGAGCTGGATGAACAGCCTGGCGCAGCTCGCGCGAAGCCTGGGCTCCTGCCGCGGTGAAACGTGCCGACAGATCGAATCCAGGCCGTCGCCTCCCCCACCCTGGTAAAAGGGTTCTATTTCGGCGGCGGCGGAGCCGGCTGCGCGGTGTCGCTGACGGCCTCGCAGGTCGACGGCTGCTCCCCTTCGGCCGGCATCAGCTTGATCGCCAGACGGCGGGTCAGACCGGACATGACACGCACGCCCGGACAAGTCACCTCGGCGTAGCCGTCGCGCGAGGCCGCGGCGATGTAGACGCCGGTGGCGAGGCCGTTGAACCGGAAGTTGCCTTGCGCATCGGAGGTCTGCTGCTGGTTGGCCTCTTTCCCGGCCTTGAGCAGCTTGACGCTGACGCCCTGCAAGGGCTGTCCCTGGGCGTCCTGAATGTGGCCGTCGACTTCGCCGGCCCCCTGCGCGAGGAGCTGACCGCCGAAGGCTGCCAGGATCGCGAGCAGGACGGCGGCAGCAAGGGAGCGGCACCTGAATTGGCCCATCAACCATCCTCCTTTGGGGCCCTCACGATGGGGATCGCGGATGCGACAGAGCCGCATGCTAACGGCTCCTCACGGCCGCGGCAAGTCCGGCGATAGAATCGCCGCGCGGCGCACGGGCAGAGACAAATAAAGAGAGGCTGAGCTCCAGGCATGAGGATCGAGACGGAGCGGCTCGTGCTGCGCCCCTGGCACGTGGGCGATGAGGGGGCCCTGGTCCGCTACGCCGACAACCGGCGGGTGTGGTTGAACCTGCGCGACCGCTTTCCTCATCCCTATACCCTGGAGCACGCGCGGGAATGGATCGGCCGCTGCGCCGCTGCGCCCGACCCGCCGCTCGACCTGGCCGTAGAGCATGCCGGCGAGCCCATCGGCGGCATCGGGCTCGTGCCGCTCAGCGACGTCGCCCGCTTCACGGCCGAGGTCGGCTACTGGTTGGGCGAGCCTTTCTGGGGCCGGGGCTTCGCCACTGAGGCCCTGCGGCGCTTCACTTCCTATGCCTTCGAGCGCTTTCGTTTCGAGCGCTTGGAAGCCTGGATCTTCGCCACCAACCCCTCCTCGGGGCGGGTGCTGGAGAAAGCCGGCTACGAACGCGAGGCCACGCTGCGGCGCAGCGCCTTCAAAGACGGCCACTTCCTCGACTGCCACCTCTACGCGCGACTCCGGCCGCGCTAGCTGCAGCATCCAGGCTCGGGCTCGACTCTGCCGCGGCTCCGGCATACGCTTCTGCGATCGACAGGAGGGTTTCAATGCGCCAGGTCATCCCCGCCGTGCTGATTCTCGCCTGCTTCCTTCTCCCGGCCACGCCGGTCGCCGCCCAGCCCGCAGAGGATACCGCCGCACCGGCGGTCAGTGCGGAGCCAGCGCCGCGGGGCGATTCCTCTGCGCCCGTGCCGGTGCCAGAGCCAAGCGACAAGGCCATGCGCTACTACCGCAGCGGCAACGTGCTCTGGGTGATCGGTACACTCTGGGGATTCGCCGTGCCTTGTCTGCTGCTCTTCACCGGATTCTCGGCACGGCTGCGGGACGCGGCCCACAAGATCGGGCGGAAGCGGTTTTTCACCATCGCCGTCTACGGCATCCTCTTCACCCTGGTGACCTTCGTTCTCGACCTGCCGCTGGCTTTCTACCAGGACTTCGTCCGCCAGCACGCCTACGGCTTGTCCGACCAGAGCGCCGCCAAATGGTGGAGCGACGCCTTCAAGGCGCTGGCCGTCAGTTGCGTCTTCATCGCCCTGATCCTGTGGTTTCCCTACTGGCTGCTGCGCAAGAGCCCGCGGCGCTGGTGGCTGTACACGGGCCTGGCCACGGCTCCCCTGCTCGCTCTCCTGCTGTTCGTCACCCCGATCTGGATCGAACCGCTGTTCAACCAATTCGGGCCGATGAAGGACAAGGCGCTGGAGGCGAAGATCCTGGCCCTGGCTGACCGGGCGGGGATCGAGGGCAGCCGCGTTTACGAGGTCAACAAGAGCGTCGACACCAAGACGGTCAACGCCTACGTCACCGGCTTCCTGAAAACCAAGCGAATCGTCCTCTGGGACACCATCCTCGCTAAGCTCAGCGACCGCGAGGTGTTGCTCGTCATGGGCCACGAGATGGGCCATTACGTGCTCGGCCACGTGCCTCAGCTCATCGCCTTGGGGACCGCTCTCGCTCTGCTCGGCCTGTGGGTGATCCACCGCACGGCCGGCGGACTGATCGCGCGCTACCGCGACCGCTTCGGCTTCTCCGAGCTGTCGGACGTCGCCTCTTTGCCGTTGATCGCGCTGCTTTTCAGCCTGGTCACGTTCGTGCTCTCCCCCGCCGTGCTCGCCTTCACCCGGCATAACGAGCACGAGGCGGACCGCTTCGGCCTGGAGATCACCCGCGACAACCACGACTGCGCCACGGCTTTCGTCAAGCTGCAACAGGAGAACCTCAGCAATCCGCGGCCCGGGCGGCTGTTCAAGCTCTGGCGCTCCTCCCACCCGCCGCTCGGCGAGCGCATCGACTTCTGCAACGGCTACCGGCCGTGGGAGAAAGGCGAGCCGCTCGCCTATGGCGACCTGATGCGCGGTCCGCGAGCTAGCCCGTTCGGCGAGTAAAACTTTGTTTTCGCCGCGGCTCGGTTTTTCCGCCGCCGCGCACTCTCACTGTTAAAGGGGCAGTTTCTCCAGAGCACGACTGATCGGCCCCAGCTGAACAGTCCGAATTGTTAGCAGCATACCCTGCTATTCGTGTGGACGAATAGCTTTTGTAAGGTTTTTTTGCGCTTGCGGATCCGGGACTGGAGCTGCGGAGACAGGCCCAGGGGGTGGGTCTGTGCGTTTTTCGGGCGCCGGTTCCTTTTTGAAGACTCAAGGAGGATTGAAAGATGAAGGGAACGAGGAAAACGATCAAGCGTCTCTTGGTGTCCGACGTCTTCATCTTGAGTGTCCTGGCGCTGGCCGTGCCGCTGGCGTACACGGCCACGGAAGCGCCGGCCGGCTTCGACAACCTCACCAACGGTTTCACGACGCAGACCCAGTTCGATCTGGATCTCGCGACGTTCGACGAGGCCGAGGCGATCGACGAGGGCTTGGGTCCGGTCTACAATGCCCAGGCCTGCCGCGAGTGCCATCAGAACCCGGTGAGCGGCGCCACCAGCCAGGTCACCGAGCTGCGGGCGGGCCACCTGGACGCCTTCGGCAACTTCGTCAACGCGCCGGGCGGCTCGTTGATCAACGACCGGGCCATCGACGCCAAGATCCAGGAGCGTCTGACCACCCTGGACAACATCGTCACCGAGCGTACGTCGCGCAACGTCCTGGGCGACGGCTTCGTCGAGGCGATCGCCGACAGCACGTTCACCACCATCCGCAACAGCCAGCCCGCCGGCATGCAGGGCCAGATCATCAACGTCCCCATCCTGGAGTCGCCCGGCTTCACCCGGGTCGGCCGCTTCGGCTGGAAGGGCCAGCATGGCAGCCTGCTCTCCTTCGCCGCCGACGCCTACCTGAACGAGATGGGCATCACCAGCCCGCTGCAGGCCACGGAGAACACCTCGCTGGGCAACTCGGTCGCGGCCTTCGACGAGGTACCCGATCCGGAAGACAACGGGACGACCTTCGGGCCCGACGTCGAAGCCTTTGCCCGCTTCATGCGCTCCACCAAGGTGCCGCCGCGTGACACGGCGCTCGCCGCCACCGCGGACGCGGTCGCCGGCTCGAACCTGTTCGTCTCGATCGGCTGCTCGAACTGCCACCGGACCTCGATCACCACTGCACCCGTGGGGACGGTATTCAACGGCACCGGCGCAGGCAAGTTCACCGTCACCGCGGCCCTGGGCGACAAGATCATCCATCCCTACAGCGACTTCCTGCTGCACGACGTTGGCACCGGTGACGGCATCGTGCAGAACGGCGGCGCGTCAACGCGCAACAAGCTGACCACGCCGCCGCTGTGGGGCCTGCGCACCCGCGCCCGCTTCATGCACGACCTGTTCAACGTCACCCGCACCAACGCCATCCTGCGCCACACCAACGAGGCTGAGCCGGTCATCCAGAACTACATCAGCCTCAGCACCACGCAGAAGAACCAGATCGGCACCTTCCTCAACTCGCTGTAAATCACCTTGCGGGCCGGCCGGGTCTTAACCCGGCCGGCCCGCAAGCGTTATACGACCGGCACGCATGGCGCGGGACCTCGGGAAGGTATTCCTATGACTTGGAAACGTGCTGTCTTCGTCCTCTTGTTGGGGAGCTCGCTCGCGTTGGCATCCTGCGTCGGCGATCAGAGCGACGCCGGCAATCCAGGCGACGAGGGACCGGACACCGTCAAAGTTGCGGCCATCATCCCTCTCTCCGGCAATTACGAATCGCTCGGCGCCACTCAGAGGCTCGCCTACGCTCTGGCGCAGGCGGACGCCCGTCAGCAGCGCCGGCCGGCGCTCAAACTGGCCTTCGGCGACTCGCAGCTCCGGGACCTGCGGACCGAGCGGGCGTATCGCCGTCTGGTGGACGAGGACAAAGTCGTGGCGTTCGTCGAGGTCACCGGCAACGCCCTCGCGTTGAAGCTGGAGGACATGGCCGCTCGGGACAAAGTGCCCATCGTCTCCGGGATCAACACTCATCCCCGATTGACGCGCGGCAAGAGCACCTATTTCTTCCGCATCATCCCCTCGGATGCCGTCTCCTCCGCCGCCCTCTCCAAGTGGGCCTTGCAGCAGGGGCTCGACACGGCGGCGCTGCTCTACGACCAGAGCGACTGGGGGGTAGGGCTCAAAGACTCGATCCTCGACACCTACCGCACCAAGGGCGGCACCCTTCCCGAGGACGCCGTGATCCCCATCAAGGAGGATGTCACCGACTTCTCTCCCGCCATTTCACGGTTGCAGGCCCAGTCTCCCAAGGCCTGCTTCGTCGCGCTGGTGGGCGAGCAGGCCGGCCACTTCGTCAAGCAGGCGGTCGAAAAGGGGTTCAAGGGCGTGTTCCTGGGTCTCGACAATCTCGCTCAGCCTCCCTTCATGGAGGCGGCGGGCGATGCCAGGACAGGGGTGCGCCTGCTCCTGCCCACCGCCGGCAACTCGGCGGCGAGCCGCCGGTTTGCCGAGACCTATCGTGAGAAGACCGGCGAGGAGCCGGACTTGGCCGCCATCAAAGCCTACGAGTCATACATAGTGGTGCTGAGCGCCGTCGAGGCGGTACAGCGGG
The DNA here is from genome assembly GCA_036002325.1 of Thermoanaerobaculia bacterium. Taxonomy (GTDB): domain Bacteria; phylum Acidobacteriota; class Thermoanaerobaculia; order Multivoradales; family UBA5704; genus DATARR01. The sequence continues at coordinate 17,353 of DASYTJ010000030.1, forward strand.
CCGGCAAGCCGGTCACCGGCGAGGAGATCCGCAAGGCGCTCGAAGGTATCCAGGTGCAGAGCCTGACCGGCACCTTGTCCTTCGATCGTTACCATGACCTCCGGCAACCCCGGTTCGATCGGCGGATGTACGACCGGAACGGCGCCAGGGTTCCGGCTCCGTAGCCCCTCTCCCCGGCACCTGGCACGGCCGCATGGAGCGCCAGGCTCCAAATTTGCATTACGCTCGCTCGATGGTTCGCTCGGACAGTCAGGGCCCCCCGGCGGATCGAGCCCTGCGCGACAGCGAAGAGCGCTTCCGCATGCTGGTGGAGAGCGTCAAGGACTATGCCATCTTCATGCTCGATCCCGACGGCTACGTCGTGAGCTGGAACGCCGGCGCGGAGAACATCAAAGGTTACAAGGCCGAAGAGATCATCGGCCGGCATTTTTCGACCTTCTACCCTCCCGAGAGCATCGAGCGTCGCTGGCCGGAATACGAGCTGAGAGTCGCCGCCGCGGAAGGGCGGTTCGAGGACGAGGGGTGGCGCGTCCGCAAGGACGGCACGCTCTTCTGGGCCAACGTCGTCATCACGGCCCTGTTCGACGAGAGCCATCGGCTGCGAGGGTTCGCCAAGATCACCCGGGACCTCACCGAGCGCAAGCGGATCGAAGCCCTCGAGGAAGCCGAACGACGCAGCAGCGAGTTCCTGGCCATGCTCTCCCACGAGCTGCGCAACCCACTGGCGCCGATCCGCAACGCTCTCGGACTGCTGCAGAGCGAAGAATTGGGCGACGGCATGCGCGAATGGTCCCTGGGCGTGATCGACCGCCAGGTGGCTCACCTGACCCGCCTGGTCGAGGACCTGCTGGACGTGAGCCGCATCACCAAGGGCAAGATCACGCTCCAGCCCGAGCCCGTGGAGCTGAGCGCCATCGTCGACGGGGCCGTCGAAGTCTGCCGGCCGCTCATCGACGCCCGCGGCCATACCCTGCAGATCGTGCTCCCCGCGGAGCCGCTACGGGTCAACGGCGATCTGACCCGGCTCTCGCAGGTCGTGCTCAACCTGCTGAACAACGCGGCCAAGTACACCCCGGAGGGAGGCACCATCCGGGTGCTGGTCGAGAAGGACGGCGCGGAGGTCCTCATCCGCGTGACGGATACGGGGATCGGGATCTCCGCCGATCTGCTGCCGCAAATCTTCGACCTCTTCATTCAGGGAAACCGTTCGCTGGACCGCACGGAAGGCGGTCTGGGGATCGGCCTGACCCTGGTGCGGCGGCTGGTCGAGCTTCACGGCGGTTCGGTGGCGGCGCATAGCGCGGGTCCCGGCCGCGGCAGCGAGTTCGTCGTCCGGCTGCCGGTCCTTCAGGAGCCGCCGGCGGAAGGCCTGCCCGGCCAGCACGCCGACGGTTCCACGTCACCGGTGGGCCGACGCCGCGTTTGGGTGGTGGACGACAATCGCGACGCCGCGGAAAGCCTGAGTGTCCTGTTGCAGCTCTGGGGACATGAGGTTCACGTCGCCTGCAACGCCCAGGAGGCCTTGCAGTTGTCGGCGTCGCAACAGCGGCCGGACGCCGTGCTGCTGGACATCGGGCTCCCCGGAATGGACGGCTATGAGCTGGCGAAGCAACTGCGCGGGCTTCCGGACTGGCAGCGGGTCCTGCTGGTGGCGGTGACCGGCTACGGCCAGGGCGAAGACCGGCGCCGCTCCCGCGAAGCGGGTTTCGCGCATCACCTGGTCAAGCCGGTAGAGCCGGCCAAGTTGCACAGTCTGCTCGCTTCGAGCTTCACATCGCCGCTGTCCTGAAACCGCGGGACCATGGGTCCTGAAATTGCATGAACGCACAACCGATGGTCCTCCCTCAAGGTCAGCTCGCCGTGATGGATGATCCGCCTTGGGAAGGCGACGAGCGCCACCGGCGGCTGGAGGACGAGCTCGCGGCCACCCGCCGACGCCTGGCGGACCTGGAAGAGTCCGACCGCCAGATTCACGAGTTCCTGGCGACCCTCGCCCACGAGCTGCGCAATCCCCTGGCGCCGATCCGTAACGCCGTCAGCCTCTTGCGGCTCGGCGGGCTGAGCGCGGCCATGATCGAGTGGTACAGCACCGTCATCGACCGCCAGCTCGCTCACCTGACCCGCCTGGTGGATGACCTGCTGGACGTGAGCCGAATCAGCAGCGGCAAGATCACCATTCACCGCGAGCCGGTGGAGATGGCGCCGGTGGTGGAGACCGCCGTCGATTCCTCACGCCCCCTCATCGAAGCCCGCAAGCACACCCTCGAGATCCTTCTGCCGGACGAGCCGCTGCAGGTCGAAGGCGATCCGACCCGGCTGTCGCAAATCCTGCTCAATCTGCTCAACAACGCGGCCAAGTACACGCCGGAAGGCGGCGGCATACGGCTGGCGGTTGCGCGGGAAGGCGCGCAGGCGGTGGTGCGGGTGGCGGACACGGGCCTCGGCATCTCTGCCGAGCTGCTGCCGAGAGTTTTCGACCTCTTCACCCAGGGAGACCGCTCGCTCGACCGCGCCGAAGGGGGGCTGGGCATCGGCCTCGCCCTGGTGCGCCGGCTCGTCGAGATGCACGGCGGCTCGGTGGAGGCTCATAGCGCAGGCCCCGGGTGCGGCAGCGAGTTCGTCGTCCGCCTGCCCTGGCTCGCCGCTCCGCCGGCGCCGCGCGATTCGTCCGGCGAGAGGGAAACCCAGCCCCTCCAGCCGGCCGGCCCCCGCCGCGTCCTGGTGATCGACGACAACCGCGATGCCGCCGACATGATGACCGTCCTGCTGGAGCTGTGGGGCCACGAGGTCCGCATCGCCCACCACGGGTTGGAGGCTCTCGACCTGGCGGCGGACTACCGGCCGGACGCCGTGCTGCTCGACATCGGCCTGCCGGGAATGGACGGCTACGAGGTGGCGAAACGGCTGCGGCAGCTCCCGGGCTGGGACGGCGTGATGCTCGTCGCCGTCACCGGCTACGGCCAGGACGAAGATCTCCGCCGCTCCCGCGAAACGGGCTTCGACCACCATCTGGTCAAGCCCGTCGAGCCGCTGAAGCTGGAGTGCCTGCTCGCTTCGGCGAGATGAAGTCGACCTGAGCCGCGCGAGGAGCGCCGGCGGCGATCACCCCCGAGGCGACCGCCGTCGTCCGTCGTTCAAACCCGTGCTCAGGGCTTCGCCGGCGCGGGCGCCGGTGCCGCCGCCGCAGTCACCGGGAAGCCGCGCTTGCGCATCAGCGCCGCAGTGCCGGGCTCGCGGCCGCGGAAGGCGCGGTAGCCCTCAGCGGGGTCGATGGTGTTCCCCACCGAAAAGACGTCGTCGCGCAGCCGCTTCGCCACCGCCTTGTCCCACGGGCCGCCCGGCGCTTCCTTGAACGCCTCCCAGGCGTCGGCGGAGAGGGTGTCGGACCAGAGATAGGCGTAGTAGCCCGCCGAGTAGCCGTCGCTGGAGAAGACGTGCCCGAACTGCGGCGTGCGATGCCGCATCACGATCTCCTTCGGCATCCCGAGGGCCGCCAACGCCTCGCGCTCGAAGGCGTCGGGATCGATGTCCTTGTCAGGGGTCGCGGCGAGGTGCAGCTTCATATCCACCAGGGCTCCCGCCAGGTACTCGACGGTCTTGAATCCCTGGTTGAACTTCGCGGCGCGCTCGATGCGCTCGACCAGCTCCTTGGGAATCGGCTGGCCGGTCTGGTAGTGCAGAGCGAAGCGGTTGAGGACCTCCGGTGTGGCCAGCCAGTTCTCCAGGAGCTGCGACGGGAACTCGGCGTAGTCGTTCGGCACCGAGGTACCCGAGAGCGACGGGTAGTCGACCGACGACGCCAGGCCATGCAGGGCGTGGCCGAACTCGTGGAAGAGCGCGGTGGCGTCGTCCCAACTGATCAGAATCGGCTCGCCGGGCTTCCCCTTCACGAAGTTGGTGTTGTTCGAGACGATGGTCGGCACCGCGCCGTCGAAGCGCTCCTGGTTGCGATAGGCGTTCATCCAGGCGCCTGAGCCCTTGCCGGGATGGGCGTAGGGATCGAAGTACCACAGGCCGACGAGCTGTCCCGCCGGGTCCGTCACTTTCCAGACACGGACGTCGGGCTGCACCACCGGCACGTCGGTGACCGGCGTGAAACGGAAGCCGAAGAGCTCGCCGGCCACCCAGAACATGCCTTCGCGCAGCTTCTCGAGCTGCAGGTACGGCATCACCGCGTTCTCATCGAGGTCGTACTTCGCCTTGCGCACCTTCTCGGCGTAGTACCGGTAGTCCCAGGGCTCGATGGTGATCTTGGCGCCCTCCTTGTCGGCGAGCGCCTGCATGTCCGCGACCTCCTCGTGCACGCGGGCCACGGCGGGCTTCCACACCGCCTCCATCAGCTCCATGGCCCTCTCCGGGGTCCTGGCCATAGTGTTCTCCAGGCGCAGGTGCGCGTGGGTCGGATAGCCGAGGAGCTTCGCCCGTTCGGCGCGCAGCTTCAGGATCTCGGTGATGATCTTGTTGTTGTCGTGCGCGCCGCCGTTGTCGCCGCGGTTGTAGTAGGTGCGCCAGACCTTCTCGCGCAGATCCCGGCGGCCGGAGTAGGTGAGGAAGGGATCCATGCTCGAGCGAGTGTTGAGGATCGCCCACTTTCCCTTGTGGCCCCGCGATTCGGCCGCCGCGGCGGCCGCCTGGCGCAGCGAGTCGGGCAGGCCGGCGAGATCCGATTCCTTGTCGAGCACCAGAACGTAGTCGGTCTCATCGGCGAGCAGGTTCTGGTTGAAGCTGGTGAACAGGCTGGCGAGGCGCTGGTTGATCGCCGACAGGCGCTCCTTGGCCGGCTTGTCGAGCCGGGCGCCGGCGCGCACGAAGCCGGTGTAATCCAGCCAGACGAGGCGCTTCTGCTCGGGGGTGAGGTTCGACGTCTCGCGCGCCTCGTAGACGGCGGCGACGCGGGCGAAGAGCTTCTCGTTCTGCGTGATCTGGTCGGAAAACGCCGCGAGCTTCGGCGCCATCTCGCTCTCGACGGCCTGGAAGTCCGGCGTCGACATCGTCGAGCTGAAGACGTTGAAGATCGCCCCCACCCGAGTGAGGGTGCGGCCGGCGCGCTCGAGGGCGGCGATGGTGTTTTCGAAATCGGGCTTGGCGGGATTGGCGGTGATGGCGTCGATCTCCGTGAGCTGCTCGGCCATCGCCGCTTCGAGGGCGGGCTTGAACTGCTCGACCTTGACGGCATCGAAGGGCGGCACGCCGCCGTAGGGGCCGGTCCACTTGGCGAGCAGCGGGTTCGCCGCCGGAGCGGCCGCGAGCAGCGGGTTCGCCGCCGGAGCGGCCGCGATCAGCGGGGCGCCGGCCAGCAGGGCGGCGACCCCGATTCCAACGAGCTGGATTTTGGGCATGAGGAAAAGCTCCTTGCGATCATGATGGGGGCGCAGCGAAAGGCCCGAACCTACAACCGGCCGACCGGCAGCCGGATTCCAACCGCGCTTCGCGCGTTGATGCTGATACGGCCCGGAGGCCGGAGAGTTTCACCGGCAGCAGCCGGGCCGAACTTGTCCTGCGGCGGACTCGTCGTTCAAGGATAGATCGCCGAGCCGCTCGGCGAGCACGGCCGCCTTCCAGAAGCCGAAGGTGCAGGCGAAATCGGCGGCCCTGGCGATGTACTCGTCGATGCGCGGGTCTTTCGTGCCCATGACGGATCCCTCTTCTATTCCAGGAGTCAGCGCGGCTTGACCGCCGACTGCTGCCCGTTGCCCGGTACGGTCACGAACTTGACCGGCTTCAGCGGCTCGAGACCCGCTTCGCGCTGCCATTCGGCGATCTCCGCGAAGGACCAGGTGCCGGACTGGCTGGTGAGCGCGAAGTAGAGGTCCAGCAGGGCGCCGATCTGGCCCGCCTGGCTCGGCGAATGGGGTCGGATCAGCTCCTGAACGACGAACACGCCGCCGGGACGCAGGGCCCGGGCGACCCGCTTCGCCAGCTCGCGGTTGGTGGCGTCATCGAAGTGATGGACGAGGTTGGCGATGAAAACCACGTCCCAGGCCTCGGTGCCGAGATCCTCCACCAGCACGTCGCCGGCGCGGTGGGTCACCCGGTCGCCCATCCCCTCGCGGCCCAGAATCGGCGCCGCGTGCTCCACCGCCTCGGCGAGATCGAGGATCACCGAGCGCAGGCCCGGATGCCGCCGGCAGATCGCCACCGACAGGTAACCGTGCGAGCCGCCGATGTCGAGCATGTCGCGGGCGCCTTTCGGCACCGGCGTCCGCCGCGCCACCTCCGGCGCCCAGGTCGAGGAGGACGAGCGCATCCCCCGCTGATAGAGGCCCCACTCCTCCTGCGAGATGGAGGTATGGAGGTCGATCGGTTTGCCGGTCCGAAGGTACTCGCCGGTATGGGCGATGAAGTCCCACTCGACGAACTGCAACAGCATCTTGTCGTGCAGCGACTGCTCGGCTTCGGGGAGCAGCCATTTGCGGGCCATCGGCGCCAGGGAATAGCGGCCGTTTTCGAAGCGCAGATACTCGCACCCAGCCAGCGCGTCCAGCAGCTTGCGGGTCGCCCGGGGATGGCCGCCGCAGCGCTCGGCGATCTCCGCGGCCGTCAACGGGCCGTTCGCCAGCGCCTGATAGACGCCGAGCCGCGAGCCTTCCATCACCGCCCGCGCCAGCAGCATGGCGATGTGGGTGTCCAGCAGCGGCTGCGGGCTCAGGCCCAGCGCGTTGACGATCCTCTCGATCGGGTTCTCGGGAACCGCTCCCAATTTCATGCACCATCCTCCAAGTCAGGAGTCTGCGGATTCTAGGGCCGGTCCCACCGTCTCGGAAAGAGTCCGAGGGGGGATTGACAGGCGGATCGCCGTTCGTTATCTTAACGCTGTTAAGTATTGGAGATCCGTTATGGGAATCAAGGAGCGACGGGAACGGGAGCGGGTCGAGATCCGGGAAAAGATCCTGGACGCCGCCCGCGAGCTCTTCGCGACCCAAGGCTACGAGGCGGTGACGATGCGCAAGATCGCCGAGGGTATCGAATACTCCCCCACCGCCATCTACTTCCATTTCAAGGACAAGGAGACGGTCCTCCGCGCGCTGTGCGAGGCCGACTTCCTGGCCCTTGCCGGCGAGTTTCGGGAGATCGCGAAGATCGCGGATCCGGTGGAGCGTCTGCGGGCCACGGGCCTCGCCTACGCGGATTTCGGGTTGTCTCATCCCAACCACTACCGTTTGATGTTCATGACGCCTCATCCCTATTCCAAAGAAGAGGAGATGGAGCTCCACAAGGGGAATCCGGAGGAGGACGCCTACGCCTTTCTCAAGGGCATCGTGACCGAGGCGATCGCCGACGGCCGGCTCCGTCCGGAGTTGGACGATCCGGAGCTGGTGGCCCAGACCATGTGGGCGGGCATGCACGGGGTGATCTCGCTCCAGTGCGCCAAGGCCGAGGACCCCTGGGTGGAGTGGCGCGATTTCGCCGCGCGGACGCGGGTGATGCTGGACGTGTTGATTCGCGGCATGGTCCGCGAGAGTTAGGGAGCTCTTATGGTCGATCTGGCACGCAAGAACCTGCTGCACGACAAGCTGCGCTTCCTCATCACGGTCTCGGGCGTAGCCTTCGCGGTGACGCTCGTCTTCGTCCAGGTGGGACTCTTCACCGGACTGCTCGACAACGCCACCATCACCATCGAGCACCTGGACGCCGACCTGTGGGTGACCTCCAAGAACACCGCCAACATCGACTTCGCCCAGACCTTCCCGGAGACGGCGGTGCAGCGGGTGCGCTCCGTGCCGGGCGTCCTGCGGGCGGACAACCTCATCGTCTGGTTCATGACCATGGCGCTGCCGACCGGGGCCAAGGAGGGGACGCTGGTCTACGCGCTCGAGGATTTCGGGCGCTGGGGCCTGCCCTGGCGCGTGACGGCGGGAAACCTCCAGGACCTCCGGCGCGGCCGCTACTTCTTCCTCGACGAGTCGGCGAAGAAGCGCTTCGGCCCGTTCGCGGTGGGCGACTATCGCGAGCTGATCGGCCGGCGCCTCAAGATCATCGGCAAGAGCCGCGACGCCCTCTCCTTCTCCACCACTCCCGTCTCCTTCATGGACTACCGCCTGGCCCAGGAGCTGTCGCCGGACGAGCTGCGGGGCAACACCACCTACGTGCTGATCAAGCTGCAGCCGGAAGCGGATGTCGAGAAGGTGCGGCGCGAGGTGCAGCGTCGGGTGCCCTACAACGACGTCTTCACTCGGCAGGAGTGGGCCGACCGCTCGCGCCGCTACTGGGTGGAGAGCACGGGATTGGGGCTCAATCTGGCGATGACCGTGTTCCTCGGCTGCCTGGTCGGGGTCGTGGTGGTGGCCCAGACGCTCTACACCTCGACGATGGAACATCTGAAGGAATTCGGCACGGTCAAGGCCATCGGCGGCAGCAACCGCGACATCTACAAGATCCTCGTCCAGCAGGCGGCGATCTCGGCCGTCGTGGGGTACCTGCTCGGCGGCGGCATGGCCTGGCTGCTGCGGCCGGCCATGGCGAGCATCGACCTGAAGCTGATCATCTCGCCCGCTTTTGCCGCCACCGTGGCGGTGGGAACGGTGGTCATGTGCCTCGCCTCCGCCATGATCTCGTTCCGCAAGGTGGCGAAGATCGACCCGGCGCTGGTTTTCCGGACGTGAGAGCCCTCACAAGGAGAATCCGATGAACGTTCTTGAAGCCAGCGACGTCACCAAGGAATTCAAGGAGGGACGGGAGACCGTCGCCGTGCTCAAGGGAGCCTCGCTGGCGCTGGAGCGCGGCGAGGTGGTGGCCCTCGAAGGGCCTTCGGGCTCGGGAAAGACGACGTTCCTCTCCATCCTCGGCTGCATTTTGACGCCGACCGGTGGCCGGGTGGTGGTGGACGGTGAGACGATCGATCCGCGCCGGCCCGGGCGGCTGCCGGAGATCCGCAAGCGGTCGATCGGCTTCGTCTTCCAACAGTTCAACCTGTTCCCCGCGTTGACGGCGCGGGAGAACGTCGAGTACGCCTTGAACGTCAAAGGCCGCCAGGGGCGGGAGGCGCGCCGGGAGGCGGAGCAGGCGCTCGCGGCCGTCGGCCTCGCCGACCGGCTGGATTTCCTGCCGCGCGATCTCTCCGGCGGCCAGAAGCAGCGGGTCGCCATCGCGCGAGCCCTCGCCGGCGGGCCGCCCATCGTGCTGGCGGACGAGCCGACGGCCAACCTCGACTCCCAAGTGGGCGGACAGGTGCTGGAGATGTTCCGTGATCTGGCGAAGCGGGAGAACCGCGCGCTCTTGATCGTCACCCATGACCCCAAGGTTCGCGCCATCGCGGACCGTGTCCTGCAGATTCATGACGGCCGCGTGGCGGCCTGAGGTTCCTTCACCATGAACACGCTCGCTGGCGCTCTGAAGAAGCTCGTTCTTCCTCTCTCCGCACTGCTGCTGACCCTGGCGGTGATCGTCGAGGCGCGCGGCGCCCGCAACGGCGCGGCCGGGATCCTGGGTCTCGCCGCCCTCACGCCGCCGAAGCCGTCGGCGGCCGTCGTCAGCGCTCCTGAGCCGCCGCCTGGCGTGGTGGCCGAGGGACGGCTCGTAACCTATCCCGGAGCCGAGGTGGCGGTGGCTCCCGAGCGGCCGGGCACCGTGGCGCGGCTGCTGGTCCAGGAGAAAGACCACGTGCGCAGAGGCCAGCTCCTGGCCGAGCTCAAGTCCGACGACCTGCGGGCCGAGCTGGCCGAGGCGCGAGCGCGGGTGAAGGAAGCCGAAGCGGACATTCGCTTCGCGGACGTGGACCTCGAGCGCGCCGAGAGCCTCCTGGAGGCCAAGGTCGGCACCGCGGCGGCCGCCGACCGCGCGCGCTCGAACCGTGACGCGGCTCACGCCCGCCGAGACACCGCCGGCGCGGGCCTAGCGCGGTTGGAGGCCCTGCTGGCCAAGACGCGGATCGTCTCGCCGCTCGACGGCGTGGTGGTCTCCCGCGCCATCGACGCCGGCGAGCACGTAGAGTCCGGAGACCCGCTGCTGACCGTGGCCGACCTCCGCCGGACGCGCATCGAGGCGGAGGTGGACGAGTTCGACGCCGACCGGGTGGCGTTGGGCTCGCCCGTCACCGTCACCGCCGAGGGCTTCGCCGGCCGGCGCTGGCAGGGTAGGGTCGAGGAGATCCCGGATGCGGTGGTCGGCCGGCGGCTCAAGCCTCAGGATCCGGGCCGGCCATCGGACACCCGCGTACTCCTGGTCAAGGTCGCGCTCGACAGACCGACGCCGCTGAGGCTCGGGCAACGGGTCGAGGTGGCCATCGGGCGGCGCTGACAGGTCATGGCTCCCTGATACACTGCTCTTCCACCCATGAGCAGGCCGTCGTCTCGGAGCTTCCTTTTCCTGTTCCTTCTGGGCGCCCTGGCCGCCTGCGGGGGCGGAGACGCCGAGGCCCCGCGCGAGACGGTCCGGGATCTGGCCGCCGACCTCGATCTGGCCGAGGTCGAGCGTGAGCCGGGGCTGGTGGACCTGGGGACGTCGGCCGCCCGGCCCCTGCTCCGCCGCGGATGGTCGCAGGACGAGACCGACGGGAACCGCACGTTCGTCTGGAGCGACGGGCCGGAGTCGGAAATCGAGTTCTTCCTCGCCGCGCCGCGCCACCTGCCGCTCTCCCTGCAAGGCGCGCCGTACCAGTTCCCTGGAGCGCCCGCCCAGGAGATCTCGCTGGCCCTAAACGGCAGGCCGGCGGGCCGTATCGGGAATATAAACGGCAGGCTCGACGCCGGGTTGACTCTGCAGCGCCAACACCTGCGGGCGGGGATGAACCGTCTGGTGCTGCGCTACGCCTGGACGCGCTCCCCCGTGGAAGCCACCGGCGGAAACTCAGGCGATTCCCGCCGCCTGGCCATGGCCTGGGATCTTCTCCGCTTCGGCACCGGCGTCGACGAGCGGTCGCGGCCGCGGGCGGCCGGCGGCCGGCTCGCGCTCCCCTTCGGCTGGCGGATGAGCACCTTCCTGCGCCTGCCGCCGGACGCGGCGCTGTCGATCGAGGATCTCCGCTCCCGCGACGGCAGACCGGGAGAGCTGCGGATCGGGCTGCAGGCCGAGGGCGGCGCGGAGCGGGAAGTGGCGCGCCTCGGTTCGGATGAAGGACCGTCGACCGTCGAGCTGGGCGAGGCGGGAGACGGTCCGGTGCGGATCTCCCTCACCGCCATCGCCGGCGAGGCCGGAGGCGAGGGGCTGCTGCTGCGGCAGCCGTTGATCGCGGCGCTCCGGCCGGCCGAGGAGACCCTCGGCCAAGCGGCGCCGGCGACCGTGGCTCCCGCGGCGTTCCACCCGCCGGCGCCGGCCCGCCGGCCCCGCAACGTGATCATCTATCTCGTCGATGCGCTGCGGGCGGACCACCTCGGCTGCTACGGCTATCGCTTGCCGGTCTCGCCGCGCCTCGACGGCTTCGCCCGCGAGGCGACGCTGTTCCGCCACGCCGTGGCTCAGGCGCCCTGGACCCGCCCGTCCGTCGTCACGGTCCTCACCGGCCTGCAGCCCCCGACCCATGGCGTGCAGCACCGGCGCCAGGCGCTCTCCGCCGAAGCCGTGACGCTGGCCGAGAGGTTGCGCGACCACGGCTACCGCACCGCCGGTTTCGTCACCAACGGCAACGTGGCCCGCTCCTTCGGCCTGGGGCAGGGCTTCGAGATCTACCGGCTGCTGCCGGGCAACCACAACGCGGCAACCGACGTCAACGACCGCGTCGCCGGCTGGCTCGACGGCTGGGACGGCAAAGCTCCCTTTTTCTTCTATCTCCATACCGTCGAGCCTCACGCCCCCTACGATCCGCCGGCGCGTTTCCGGCAACGCTTCGCCGCCGGCATGCGCGACGAGAGCCTCACCCGGATGCGAGTCCTCAAGCAGCTCCACGCCGGGGCGTTGCGGCCGACTCCCGGGATGCGCCGCGACCTGCTGGCGCTCTACGACGCCGAGGTCGCCGCCAACGACGCGGCCTTCGGCGATCTGATCGACCTCCTCGTCCGGCGCGGCCTGTGGGAGGAGACCATGATCGTTTTCCTCTCCGATCACGGCGAGGAGTTCCTCGATCACGGCGGTTGGGAGCACGGCCGGAGCCTGCACACCGAGATGCTCGACATCCCCCTGGTCGTGCGGATTCCCGGCATGGGAACCGGCCGGGTGGTGGAACGTCAGGCCCAGCACGTGGACATCGTCCCGACCGTCCTGGAAGCTCTGGGGCTGCCGGTGGCCGCGGCCGCCGAGGGCCGGAGCCTGCTGGCCGCGATCGCCGGCGGAGCGGCCGGCCACGAGGATGAAGAGGAAGTGGCTCTCTCCTGGGTGGACGAGTTCAGCGTCCGCGCGGCCGCGGTGAGCACTCCTGCCTGGCGCCTCATCGCGACGCGGCAGCCGCACGCGCACAGAGCCCTCTACGACCGGCGGACCGATCCGGCGGAGCGGCGAGATCTTTCCTCCGGCGGGGTGGTGCGCTCCGGCTACCTCGCCACCTGGCTCCGCGCCGCCGACCGGCCCCGAGCGGGCACGCTGCGGCCCACCGACAGCCGCATCGACCGCGAGCTGCGGCAGCGCCTGCAGGCCCTCGGCTACGGGCATTAGACCCCGTTCCCTCGCTCCCGATCTTGTGGCGTAGCATCGGGTTGGTTCGGCGACACTCAGCGGGTCTATCGCCCGCCAGCCTTTTGCAGGTTAAATCCCGGCCTCCGCTCGTATCACATTTATAAACGAGAAATGGCTTTTGAGGCCGCAGCACGGATCTGCAGATTCGTTTTCATCGACCTATCCAGTCGAGACCTGCCGTCCCGCCGCCGCCCGCGCCTCGCGGTCCTGGGCCTGACGGGCCTCCTCGACGAGGTTGAACGCCTCGCGCCGCATCCTGGCGCGCTGCACGTCCTCTTCGGGAAAGAGCGGGCGGTAGCCGAGGTGGCTCTCGTCGAAGGTGAAAGGCTTCATCAGGTCTTCCTTGCCGACGATCGACTGCTCGCGGGTGAAGTAAGCCATGTCGTAATTGTTGCTCATGATGATGGCTTCTTCGGGACAGGCGTCGACGCAGTAGCCGCAGAAGACGCAGCGCAGCATGTCGATCTCGTAGACCACCGGGTACTTCTCGATGTTGACGTCCGGGTGCTCGCCGGCCTCGATGTGAATGCACTCGGCCGGGCAGTTCTGGGCGCAGAGAAAGCAGGCCACGCAGCGCACCGAGCCGTCGGGCCGGGAGGTGAGGATGTGGTGGCCGCGGAAGCGGTGGCTGTACTGGCGCCGCTCCTCCGGGTACTCGATGGTGTACATCTTCTTGCCGCCGCTCAGCAGGTTGCGCAGGAAGTGCCGCATGGTCACCGCGAGGCCGCCCAGGAGCGGCAGATAGAGCCGCTCGGCGAGGCTCGGCTTATAGGGCTTCACCTCCGAGGGATAAGGCGCTTTGAGCACGGGCCGGCCAGCCTGCGGCGGGGTCTGCGTCAGAGACTCGCTCATCGCTCCAGCTCTCCTGCGATGATGTTCAGGCCGCCCAACGAAACGATGGCGTCGGAGACCGAGCCGCCGTTGATCAGGCGTGGGAAGGTGGAGAAGATCGGAAAGCAAGGCGCGCGGCAATGGTTACGGTACGGCTTGGCGGTGCCGTCGCTGATGGTGTAGAAGCCGAGCTCGCCGTTGGCGCCTTCGACCATGGTGTAGATCTCCCCCGCCGGCACCTGGATGCCGTCCATGATCAGCTTGAAGTGGTAGATCATGGCCTCCATCTGGTTGTAGCAGGCCTCTTTGGGCGGCAGAGCTACGTGCGGATCGTCGACGATGTACGGACCTTCCGGCATGCCGCGGTCGAGGAGCTGGCGGATGATCTTCAGCGACTGACGGATCTCCAGCATGCGGATGCGGAAGCGGTCGTAGACGTCGCCGCCGTAGAGCACCGGCACTTCCCAGTCGACCGTGTCGTAGAGATCGTACGGATGGGCGCGGCGCACGTCGTAGGCGACGCCGCTCGCCCGCAGGCAGGGTCCCGTCCAACCCCAGTTGACGGCCTCCTCGGCGGAGAGAGCGGCGATGCCGATCGAGCGGTCCTGCCAGATGCGGTTGCCGTTGACCAGCTTCTCCGAGTCGTCGACGAACGGCGGGATGATCTCCAGCAGCCGCCGGCAGCGCGCCTCGAAGTCCGGCGGCAGCTCCTGGATAAGGCCGCCGATGCGGCAGGCCGAGACCGTCAGGCGCGAGCCGCAGACCGATTCGAGCAGGCCGTAGATCTCCTCGCGCGGCTGGAAGAGATACCAGAAGTTGGTGAGCCCGCCGGCGTCCACCAGCGTCGTGCCGTTGCAGACGCAGTGGTCCATGATGCGGGAGAACTCGGAGAGGATGGTCCGCGCCCAAATCGCCTTGGGCGGCGGCTCGATGTCCAGCAGCTTCTCCACCGTCTTGCAGTAGCCGACGTTGTTGATGAACGCCGAGCAGTAGTTGAGCCGGTCGGTGTAGGGAATGACGTGCTGCCAGGTGTGCGTCTCCGACATCTTCTCGAAGCAGCGGTGGAGATAGCCGATCTCGACGTCGGAGGCGATGATGGTCTCGCCGTCGAGCACCGCCATCAAGCGGAAGGTGCCGTGCATGGCCGGGTGCGACGGACCGATGTTGATGGTCATCCGCTCGAAGAGGTCGTCCTCGCGCTCGGGAAGGTCGAAGTGGGGCTTGTAGATCTTGTCCTCGGTGAGGATCCAGCGCCGGGCCGGATCGTAGTCCTTGCGCAGCGGATGCCCCTGGAAGGCCTCGTGCGTGAGGAGGCGTCGCAGGTTCGGATGCCCCTCCACCTTGACGCCGAACATGTCGTAAATCTCGCGCTCGAACCAGTTGGCGCCCTGCCAGACGGGGATCAGCGTGGGGAGAACGGCGTCGTCCTCACGCAGCGGCACCTTGAGGCGGAGCCGGGCCGAGCGAGGAAGCGAGTAGAGATGGTAGACGGCCTCGAAGCGCTCCTCGCGGTCCGGGAAATCGACGCCGCAGAGATCGAGCATCAGGTCGAAGCGGGTCCCCGGGTTCTCCTTGAGCTCGCGGGCGACGGCGGCGAGCACGTCGCGGCTGACGATCCAGGTCGGCTGGTCGAGCCCGTCCTGCGGCAGGATGGAGCCCGCCGGAAACTTCGCGCGGACGGCTTCGAGCTCGGGGACGGTGGAGGTCTCAGACGGTGGCGGCGCCAGTGTTGACACTCTCGGTCTTCTCCTGGTCTGCGCGTTCCGGGTGCTGCTCGCGGTACCGCTTGCGGTCGCGGACGATCTTTTCCTTGAGCTGCAGGATGCCGTACATCAGCCCCTCGGGTGTCGGCGGGCAGCCGGGGACGTAGACGTCGACAGGAATGACCTCGTCGATGCCCTGCATCACGTGATAGGCGCGGTAGAAGCCGCCCGAGCAGGCGCAGGCGCCCATCGAGATCACCCATTTGGGATCGGCCATCTGGTCGTAGATCTTCTTCAGCACGGGCGCCATCTTGTCGTTGATGGTACCGGCCACCAGCAGCACGTCGCTCTGGCGGGGCGAGAACCGCACTACCTCAGCGCCGAACCGCGACAGGTCGTAGTGGCTGGAGACGGTGGACATGAACTCGATGGCACAGCAGGCGGTGCCGAACGGGAACGGCCAGAACGAGTTCTTGGCGCCCCAGTCCTCCAGCGCTTCGAACGTCGTGGTGATCCAGCTTTCCCCGGTCATCTTCATGGCACGACTCCTCTCACGAGGATCAGTCTAGCACTTGTGACTGGGAGGAACAAGGTGACAGAAGTGTAATTCCTTCTAGCAATTACGAGCCCCGCAGGGGCGCTCTTCCCGTAGCCCGGCACGGGAGTGCCGGGCTGGTTCATGAACCTACGACTCCACCCCCGACGGCGCCGTCCCCTTATCCACTTCCGGCGGCAGCGCGACGTCCCCCTGAGCGGCGTTGACCTCCTCGCGTAGGGCTTCGAGCTGGCGCAGGTGCTCCTTCTGGGCGGTCACGACGCGGAGGAAGACGTTGGCGGTCTCCTGG
The DNA here is from genome assembly GCA_036002325.1 of Thermoanaerobaculia bacterium. Lineage (GTDB taxonomy): Bacteria > Acidobacteriota > Thermoanaerobaculia > Multivoradales > UBA5704 > DATARR01. The sequence goes on from DASYTJ010000030.1 coordinate 33,275, forward strand.
CCCACGTCGCGGATCATCTTCGGATAGAGGATGTCGTTTTCGTACCGCTCCTCAGAGAGGGCGTCGCCGAGGTCGGCGTCGGTGGCTCGCCCCTGCTCAGCGGCCTCCAGCAACTCGACGGCCAGGGCGTCCTTCTCCGCGGCCAGGCGCAGCCAGCGGCGCGCGAGGTTCGGCAGGCCGTCCCGCCGGGCGCGGTCGGCGTAGGCCCGGAAGCGGGCGGCGCTCGCGGCCTCCGCCGTGAAGCCGGTCTTCAGGTGTTCCTGGAAACGCGGGATCCTCGACACGGTATCTCTCTCCTCCCTGCTTCGCGCTAAGATGACCTGGCACCTGGGACGTCCGCCCCGCCAGGAAGGCGTGGCCATTCTATGGAAGTTGGGAGGGTTGTCCAAACCAGCGCCGGCCGGCCGCTTCCCTGGGCGAAAACTTTGCTCCTTTCCCTGCCGTAATGCCTCTCGGGGATGCCGGGATGTAGATCCGGCCGACTTTTCGTGAAAGACCGCGTCCGCAGATTCCTTCTCTTCGCCGCCGCGCCGGCCGCCGTTCTGGGTCTGCTCGCCTTCGCGAAGATCCCCTACGTCACCGCCTTCGCCCGCTTCGTGCTGTCAGCGGCGGGAGTCGTGCTGCTTCTCTGGCTGCTGGTCCGGCTCTACCGGGCGTTCCTCTACAAGGTCGGGCGGCGGCTGGCCTTCTCCTATCTCCTTCTGGGAGTACTGCCGATCCCCCTGCTGCTCATGCTGCTGAGCGTGCTCGTCTACATGCTGGCGGGCTTCTACATGGGGCACCTCTACCGGGACGCCGTTCAGTCGCTTCAGCTCGAGCTGAGCTCGATGGCCGAGACCCGGCTCGACCTGCTCGCCGGCGGCCGTCCGTCCCGGCAGGCAGCAACGGCAGAGGTCGTCTTCGGCTACTACCGCGGAGGCAAGCGGATCGCCGGTGACAAGAGGACGCCCGCCGCCTGGCCTGCCTGGACCGAGAAGCGGCCGCCGGCGGCGCGGGGCCTCGCCTGGGAGGAAGTGCCACTTTTCGTCGCAAGGGAGGACGGCCGGCCGACCCTGGCCGCGGTAGCCTCGAAAGAGGGGCTGGGAGTCGTCGCGCTGTATCTGGGAGACCTCGATCTCGAGCTCAGCCGCCGCTCCAAGCTGTGGATCGAGTCCTACCGCTCGGACGACCCCGACCTCGACGTCATCAGCCTGCAGATCTCGAACCGGAAGGTTCCCATCCAGCGACTTCGCCAGGGCCAGGAGGCCACGGAAGCGGCGAGGTTCTTCAAGGGCCTCTCGAACGGCGAGAAGTTCTGGGACGAGCCGCTGCTCTGGTGGGGAGAGATCTCCGGCTCCTTGATCGACCTCCGCACCGGTGAGAAGGCGGCGGACTATCTCGCCGCTCACTTGAACGGCACCCCGCGCACAGTGCTGCGCTATCTCTTCTCCAGCGCCGCGGAGATCGACGCCTTCGCCTGGGGCGCCCTGCTCGCGGTGGCCTTCCTGCTCTTCGACGTCTACGCCGCAGCGGCGCTGATGGCCGTGTTCATGATCGTCGGTCTGTCGCGAGCGGTGAACCGGCTGAGCCGGGCCACGGAGGCCGTGCGGCGCGGCGACTTCGGCGTCCGCATCCCGGTGCGGCGGCGCGATCAGGTAGGCGACCTTCAGCGCTCGTTCAACGAGATGGCGGGCAACCTGGAGGCGCTGGTCGACACGGCGGCACAAAAGGAGCTGCTCGAGAAGGAGCTGGCCCTGGCGCGCAATCTCCAGAAGAGCCTTCTGCCCAGGGACCTGCCGACCGGCGGCGGCGTCGAGTTCGCCACTCTCTTCGAGCCGAGCGCCGCCATCGGCGGCGACTACTTCGACGTCCTTCGCCTGTCGGAGAGCGAGCTGGCGGTGATCATCGCCGACGTCTCCGGACACGGCCTGTCGAGCGGCCTGCGCATGGCCATGCTCAAGGCGGCGCTGCTCATCCTGGTCGAGGAGACTCGCCAGCCGGAGGAGATCCTCCGCCGGCTCGACACAGTTGTCCGCTCGAATAGAGAGAGCCGCTTCTTCGTCACCGCCACGCTCGGGTTATTCGATTTCAAGACCGGGATTCTGCGGCTCACCAACGCCGGCCATCCGCCCACCTACCGGGTGCGCGGCCACGAGGTCGAGGAGATCCTCCTCCCCAGCTCGCCGCTGGGCGGACTCGGCCGGAACTACAGCGGCACGACCCTGACCCTGAACCCGGGAGACGTGATCGTCTGGCTCTCCGACGGCTTGATCGAGGCCACGAACGCCGCGGGAGAGCCCTTCGGCTACGACAGCGTGACGGCAGCCCTCAGAGGAACTCCCGGCGAGCGAGCGGAGAGCGTCCGGAACCGCCTCCTCGCCGCCGTCGATCATCATGCCGCAGGCCAGCCGGCCAACGACGATCGCACACTCATGGTGATGCGGTATGGGAGCCCGGCAGCTCCGTGACCGCAAGGCCGAGCGTCGAGAAGATACGGCGGACGTAGTTGCGGGTCTCGCGGTAAGGCGGGATGCCGCCGTAGCGCAGGACGGCGTTCTCGCCGGCGTTGTAGGCGGCGAGGACCTTCGACAGGTCGTTGGGGAACTGCTCGACGAGCCAGCTCAGGTAGCGGATGCCGGCTTCCACGTTCTCCTTCGGATCGTAGAGCTTCTCCTTGCGGGTCCCGAAGCGCTCGGCCGTCGCCGGCATGAGCTGCATCAAGCCGCGCGCCCCCTTGCGCGAGACCGCCCGCGGATTGCCGGCTGACTCGGCGCCGATGAGGGCGGCCACCACCTGGGGATTGACGGAGTGCCGGCGCGCCGCCTCGAAGATCAGCGAGCCGTAAGGACCGTCGGGAATCTTCGCCTGGGCCTCTTCGAAACGGAGGGGAACGACGGCGTCCTGAATGGCCTCATCCAGCGCCGCCACCGCCGGCGGATCGGGCTCCGCCACTTCGTCGTCCACCACCCGCTCGATCCGCGTGATCGGCAGGGTGATCCGCCCCCCGGACTTGTAGGTAAGCCGGGCCTGATCGCCGACAGCCTCGAAGTCGGCCACTTTCATGACGTTGCCGTCGGTGAGGACCACCAACTCGGCGCGAGCCGGGGCGAGCGCGCCGAACGCGAGCACGCCGAAAGCCAGGAGGCGAGGAATTGTGGAGGGCCTGAGGCCTTGCATCGGGACTGGGGTCTCCACTCCGGTCGTCACAGTGCCGTCTATTGTACGGAACGGCCGGCGAAAGCGCCTAGCCCTCCGGAAAACTGCTGTCGCCGGCTCCAACCAAGGTCCGTGGAGTGGAATTCCTGGCCGAAGGAGCCGCCCCTTCGGGCGAGGCGGCTCTCAGAGGTCCGCGGACTATGGGTAGCGGCAGTACTGGAAGGCACCGTTCGAGCAGCCGTCGAAAATGACGATGGTGCCGTATTCCGCAGTCCGGGTGAGCTGGCACTCGATGTTAGGCGGCTCGGTCTGGTCGAAGATGAAGCGAGTGTCCAGCCCTGTCCACCAATCCCAGTAAAGCCTGAAATGCTTCGCGACCGAGGCGCCGCTCGGATATCGAGTCGTCAAGATACCGTCGCGGAAGAACGGATCGTAGGCGGTGTAGCCGAAGGTTACGGTTGCCGTGCCGCTCGAGCCGTTGGGAAGGGTCCAGTTACAGCGCAGCGGGTTCGTCGTCGGCCACTGCTGGGCCTGGACCGCGTCGGCCGCAAGCATCAGCAGAGCGGCGACGGCTGCGGACCGGCCGATGATCTGAAGCATCTTTTTCATGACGATTCCTCCATTCGCACGAGGTGGGTGGCCACGGTGTCGAGCGCGGATCGTTCGCGATCTCCCATGGTTCCCGGGTTCGCAGCTCTATAAGGCAAGGGGGTTGCCAGACCCTAAAGATCTGAAAACAAAAGAAGTGTAGGAAAGGAAAGTCCCATCTCCGGGACGGAGACGGGCGAAAGGCAGAGCGGCAGTCCCGGATTCGGGACCGCTATCCCAAACCCAGTTCCTTGCTCTTCCGGTAGTACGTCGTGCGCGAGATGCCGAGGATCTCCATGGCGCGGGCAGCATCTCCTTCGACGGCGGCCAAGGCGACCGCGAAAGCTTCCCGTTCGGCTCGGCGAACGGTCTCGTCCAGCGTCAGCGGCGCCGGCGATCCGGCCTCGCCGCGGATGCGGGGCGAGAGGTGCTGCAGGTCGAACGGCTCGCGCGGCTCCAGCAGCAGGGCGGCCTTAGCGATCTCGTTCTGCAGCTCGCGCACGTTGCCGGGCCACGGATAGTGGACCAGAGCGCCCAGCGCGGCCCGGGTGATGCCGGGGCTCGCCGTCCCGTTCTTCTCCAGCTCGCGATGGAAGAAGCGGGCGGCAAGCGAAGGGATCTCCTCCCGCCGTTCGCGCAGCGGGGGAAGCTTGACTTCGAAGGCGGCGAGCCGGTGATAGAGATCGCGGCGGAAACCTCCCTCCTCCACCAGGGTCGCGAGGTCGCGGTTGGTGGCAGCGATGAAACGCACGTTCACCTGCACCGGCGCTTTGCCGCCGACCCGGTAGACGCTCGTGCCTTCGAGGACCCGCAGCACCTTGGCCTGCGTCTCGGGCGCCATGTCGCCGATCTCGTCGAGAAAGACCGTACCGCCGCTCCCCCGCTCCAGCAGACCCGGGCGGGCCTCGACGCCGGTGGCGACCCCCTTCTCGATGCCGAAGAGCTCGGCTTCCAGCAGCTCGCGGGGAAGAGCGGCGCAGTTGACGGCAAGGAACGGCCCAGCGAAGCGCCGGGAGCGGGCGTGGATCCACCGCGCCAGCACCTCCTTGCCGGAGCCGGACTCGCCTAGGATCAGCACCGGCACCTCGCCGCGCGCCACCTTGCCGGCGCGACGGTAGATCTTTGACATCTCCGTCCCCAGCCCCTGGGGAGGCGCCAGCTCTCCTGACCCGCCGGGGCTCTGGGACCCGGCGGGGCCCTGCAACGCACGGCCCGCCCGCGGCCGTGGTGTCGCCAGGGATGCGAGGGCCAGGCGAAACATCGGCTTCAGCGGCCCCAGCTTTACCGACGAAGGAGCCCGCAAGCGGAGCCGCCAACCGTCCGGCCCCTCGACGTCATGGCTCGCGACGTTGCGCGGCACCGCGTCCGAGGTGGAGGCGGCGGCCACCACGGCCTCGCCGGCCGGTCCGACCTTCAGGATCTCGGCGCGGCCGACGGGCAGCACGGCGATCCAGCGGTGCGCCAGCTCGGCCGCGGCCTCCTCGGGGGTGGTGAGCCCTTCGGCCAGTGCGGGCAGTACCTCCTCGAGGCTTTCGGCGAGCCGCTCCATAGGATGGAGGCCATCGGTCGTGAGACCTTCCCCGCTCTCCGGCCGCGGCGCAGGCATGGCGTGCTCTCCCGATCCGAACAGCAACTGATCGCGCTCCGGATCGGCGGGCTGCAGCACGGCCTGCACGGAGCCGAACGCGATCATCGTGAAGCCGCAGACGGCCGCCTCGCGGACCCGCTTGCCGCCGAGGAAGGTGCCGTTCTTCGAGCCCAGATCGCGGACGACGGCGCCGCCGTCGGCCAGCACGTCGATGCGCGCGTGCCGGCGTGAGACGCCGACCTCCTCGATCTGCACCGCTGCCCCGGGGAAAGAGCCCACCACGTGCTCGCCCGGCGCGAGGTGAAAGCGATGGACGGAGGTGCCGTCCGCGGCGAGGACCTTGAGCAGGAATCGGGCGTTGTCGCCGCTCACCAGGTCTGGCCCCGCTGCCGCAGCCAGGTCTCGACCTGGCGCTGAAGGTCGAGGTGTCCCGCCGCTGAAAACCCCTCGCGGGCCTGCAAGGCCAGCCGCACGGCGTGGTCATGGTCGCTGCTCCAGAGCGCCTGCGCCAGAGTGAAGCGGGCTTCCTGGAGGAATCTCGGATCGAGAGGTTTGCCTTCAAGCAGAGCCACAGCCCGTTCGGCGGCCGGCACGGCCTCCTTCGCGCGGCCGAGATCCAGCAGCGCCTTGGCGACACCGACCAGGCTGAAGGAGAGGTCCGGATGCTCGGGACCGAGGACCTTCTCTTGGATAGCCAGGGCCTTCCGACAGGTCGCCAGTGATTCGTCCGACTTCTTCTGCAACCGCAAGACCTCGCCCATGTTGACCAGGACCGTAGCCGTGTACTGGCTCTCGGGACCGCCGCAGCAGGCCTCGAAACTGGCGAGAGCCTGCTGGTTGTAGCGCAATGCTTCTGCGAGACGCCCGAGGTTCTGGTAAGCCGTCGCCAGATTGCCGTACGCGCCGGCGGTCAGCCAGTGGTTGGGGCCGTAATGGCGTTCGGAGATCGCCAGACTTCGTTCGAAGGCGATAGCGGCCTCCTGGTCCCGATTCAAGTTGCTGTAGATGTTCCCCAGCGTGCTGTACGACCGGTTGAAGTCGGGATGGTCCGGCTCCAACTTCTTCTTGCGGATCTCCAGGCCCCGAAGGGAGAACCCGAGCGCCTTCTCATACTGCCCCATCTGATTGAAAATCTCGCCGAGGTTGTTCAGGACGGGGGCCAACCTGACGTGATCGCGACCGAGGGCGCGCTCGTAGAGCGCCAACGCTTTCAGCGAAACGTCGGTCGCTTCGGTATACCGCCGCTCGTTGGCCAGGACACCGCCGAGCTGTTGGAACAGCTCGGCCCGTAACGCGTCGCCGCTCCTCGCTCCCTCGGCGATGGCCATGGCGAGACGGGACCAACGATGTCCCTCGGCGGTGCGGGCTTGTATCCAGCCCGTCGTCCATGCGAGCTGAGAGGCCGCCCTCGCCGCTACTTCCTGATGGTTGGCCTCCTGTGCCGCCACAAACGCGTCGAACAGCGTCTCCTCGGCTCCGTGGGTGTCTCCAGTCTGGTCCAGATCGAAACCTTTCTGATAGAGCGCCTCGGCGTGAATCGGGCTGTAATCGAGCCTCCCGGCCTGCGCCACGGCCGCCTGAGCCGCGGCTAGCGCTTCTTGTAGCTTTCCCGTCCGCGTCAACACCCGCGCCTCAGCGACTTGCGCCCGCACCGCCTCAACCCGGGCTCGCAGGCCAGGGTCGCGCGGCGGCGGCATTTTCGCGGTCAACGCCCGTACATCGGCACAGGTTTCCAGAGGCGGCAGACCGGCCGCTGTCACGACCGCCTTCTCCATTACCTGACGGTCGGCGCGCGCGAAGAGGTCGAGCATCGCGGCGGTCTCTTGCAGGCGCTGGTCCAGGCAGAACATCCGCCGGTCGAGCAGATCCTCCGACTGTTCTCCGCGGAGACGGGTGGCCTCGCAGGCTTCCCGGCGCATCACCGCCCAGTCCGTGGTGTAGTGGTCGAGGGCGTGCTCGACGGTGCTCCAGGTGGCGTCGGCGACGGGCACTCCGGTCGCGAGAAACGCCGCACGTACCGCCTGCCTGCGCGCCCCATTCCACACTCCGGCGACCTTCTCCTCGGCCCCGCTGCAGAGCCGCGTCCGCCGAGCCTGAAAATAGCCCAGGCTGGAAAACAGGGCTCCGGTAACGAAAAGCACCGCCGCCGCGGCGAGCCACCGGCGGCGAACCACGACGGGATCGTGCTCCAGGTCGCGAAGCAATTTTTCGATCGAGGGGTAACGCTGACCGGGATCGGCGCTCAATCCGCGGAGAAGCGCCGTCCGCAGCCTTCCGGGGACACGGACTCCCGCCGGCTCCTCCCGCACCGTCCCGCCCTTCACGGCCGCCAGCATCTCCCCGGTCGTGGTCCCCGGAAACGGCCGCTCCCCGTAGAGCGCTTCGTAGAGCGAGACGCAGAAGCTGAACTGGTCCGAGCGGGCGTCCGCGGACGCACCCCGGAGCTGCTCCGGCGCCATGTACGCCGGCGTTCCCAGCGCCACGCCCCCCTCGGTCAGCGGGCTCCCCAGGATGCCTCCGGAGCCGGAAAGAGGATCTCCGCCCTCGGCCGCGGCTTCGAGCTTCTCCACCGGACGCGCCAGCCCGAAGTCCACCACGCGCACCCGTCCATCCTTGCCCAGCAGCACGTTGTCGGGCTTGAAATCGCGGTGCACCAGGCCGGCGGCGTGAGCGGCGGCCAGGCCACGGCCGGCGAGAACGAAGCGGGCCAGCACTTCCCGCCACGCGGGCCTCTTCTCCTCCAGCCATTGCCGCAGCGTCCACCCCTCGACGAACTCCATGGCCACGAAGACCTGATCGCCGAGCGACCCGGTGTCGTAGACGGCGATGACGTTGGGATGCGACAACCGCGCGATCGCTTGCGCTTCCCGGAGCAGCCGCAAGCGTCCGGCTTCGCCCGAAGAGGAGCCGCGGTCCGGACGCAAGAGCTTCAAGGCGACCTTGCGGTCGAGCTCGGGATCGTAGGCGGAGTAAACAACGCCCATGCCGCCGGTACCGATGCAATCGAGAATGACGTAGCGGCCCACGGTCGCGCCACGCCCGAGGTCTCTCTCCCGCAGGGGCGATATCTGCGGGGGAGGGATTTTGCCGAGAAAGAAGGTCTCCGTGCTCGCCTCATCGCTGGGCCTTTCTCCAAGGCCCTGGGAACCATCCGACATTGCGTGCTCCTCGCCGTAAAGGACCCTTCAAATACCGCCGATGAACATGAGTGTAGATATGGCTAGAAAGATTTCTGCATGGCCGCGCTGGACCTGCTGCCTGCCGCAGCCAGGCTTCGATCCAGGCGAGGGGCCTTCCACCTACGACCGGGGATGAAACCGGTCGTAGAGGCTCTTCAGGCGCTGCTGATGGATATGGGTGTAAATCTGAGTGGTCGAGATGTCTGCATGGCCGAGCATGGCCTGGACCGCTCGCAGATCGGCGCCGTGCTCGAGGAGGTGGGTGGCGAAGCTGTGCCGCAGGACGTGCGGCGAGAGCGGCGCGCGGACGCCGGCCTTGAGACCGTACGCCTTCAGGATCTTCCAGAAGCCCTGGCGGGTCATGCCCTGGCCGGCTTTGTTGACGAAAACCGCTTGATGGCGCCCCTCGGCCAAGTCCGGCCGGATCTCCCGCAGATAGCGGCCCGTCCAGTGCTCGGCCTGCTCGCCGACCGGTACCACACGCTCCTTGCTCCCCTTGCCGAAGGCCACGAGGAAACCCACGTCCAGCCGAAGCTGCGGAAGCTGAAGCCCCACGAGCTCGCTGACCCGCAGGCCGGTGGCGTACAGGAGCTCCAGCATGGCGCGGTCGCGGAGGCCGAGAGGCGTGTCGGTTCTGGGCGCCGCCAGCAGGGCTTCGACCTCGCTCTCCGAGAGCACCTTCGGCAGCGGCTTCCAGAGCTTCGGGGGCAGCAGATTGACCGAAGGATTGTCGGCGCGCTCGCCGGAGGTGACCAGATGCTCGTAGAAGCCGCGGATGGCCGATAGCGCACGGGCGCTCGAGCGTGGCGAGAGCCCTTGCCGCTGAAGGTCCCGCATGTGGGCCGAGAGGTCGGCGGCCAGGGCGGCGAGCAGGTCGCGCTCACCCTTCTTCGCCAGTGCCTCGCCGAGGCGGCTGAGATCGTTCCGGTAACCGTCTACCGTGTTGCGCGCGAGGCCGCGCTCGACCGCCAGACTCTCCAGATAGCGGTCGAGAGCGCGCCGCCAGAGAGGGACAGGAGCTTTCGCGGCGGCCTCGAGAGGGGGCCAGGGGGTGAGGTCTCGGAGGGCGCTCCGTCCCGACGTGCAAGACGCGGCTGAACCGCCTTCCGCCCCTGCGGGACTCTTGGGGATCAAATTACTTCCTCACGGCAGCGCCCGCGGACGCGGGGCCTGGGCCACGGCACCGTAGGCGGCGCAGATCTCCAGGATCTCTGCTTCCTCCAGCACGGCGATCGCGGACTTCGCCCTCTGGAAGATCTCCTTCACCAGCTCGGGGGTGGCCTCGATGCCGCGCTCCTGGAGCCAGTAGACGACGTTGGACTCGCCGCTCATGGGACCCACCTCGATCACCTGCCGGCAGCCGATCATCCCCGCCGGTACCGAGGAGTAGACCCGGTCCGCCAGCCAGTCCTCGCCGCGCGCCCGGGCCTTGATGATCGCCGAGGCGTGCACGCCCGTGCCGGTGCGGAAGGCGTCGCGACCCACGACCGGATAGTTGTCCGGCAGCGGCACGCCGGTCGTGTCCGCCACGAATCGACAGTACTCCTGGAGCCGATGGAGATCGCGGTCGATCCATCCCAGGAGCTGCATGTTGACCAGCAGCAGATCGATCGGGCAGTTGCCCACCCGTTCGCCGATGCCCACCGCCGTACCGTGCAGCCGGTCGGCCCCGGCCTCGGCGGCGGCGAGGGCGTTGATCACCGAGAGCCCGCGGTCCTTGTGACCGTGCCAGTCAACCTTGACTTCCTCGCCGGTCGCGTCCACCACCTCGCGGATGAAGCGGATGAGCTTGCGCGCGCCGTTCGGCGTGGCGTGTCCCACCGTGTCGGCCACACACACCCGCCGGGCGCCGGCCTCGACCGCCTCGGTATAGAGGCGCCGCAGGTCCTCCGGAGCGGCACGGGTCGTGTCTTCCGTCACGTACATCACCGGGAGCCCCTCGCCGACCGCGTACTCGACGGCCTCGCGGGTCATCTTCAGCATGCGGTCGAGGGTCCAGCCCTCGGCGTACTGGCGGATGGGGGACGAGCCGATGAAGCTCGAGACTTCGATGGCGATGCCGGTCCGCTGCGAGATCTCGACCACGGGCTGGATGTCCGCGATCACCGTGCGGGCGGCGCAGTTGGGTGCGATCTTCAGGCGCTGATCGACGATCTCGCGGGCAAGGCGCTCCACGTCCCGTGCCACGTGCGGACCCGCCCCGGGCAGGCCGATATCGGCGGATTCGATGCCAAGCTCCGCCATCAAGTGGAGGATCCGCAGCTTGTCCTCGATCGAAGGCGAGCGGACGGACGGCGATTGCAGGCCGTCGCGCAGCGTCTCGTCGTCCAGCTCGACCTTGCCGCGCGCCGCGCGCAAGTCGGGACCGCCGGCGCGGTTCCAGTCGTAGATGAGCTCGTTCTCGCTCGGATGCATTCGGATCTCCCAAATAGGATTATAGGCCCCGGGCTCGCCGATCCCCACTTCCTCGATATTCGTAGCGTCGTCCGCGCCGGCGGCAGCATGACCTCCCAATGATCCAGGACGGCGGAATCGGTAAGAGGTGAGGGCTTTACACCGGCACGGCCTGACCCGCTGCCCGCGCCAGGAGGTCTCCGACCTGGGAAGTGGTCAGCGAACCGCCAAGGTCGGGCGTCGTCTGTCCCTCACGGAAGGAGCGCGTAACCGCCTCGTCGATCACCCGGGCTGCCTCCCGATGGCCGAGATAGTCCAGCATGAGGGTTGCGGAGAGGATCGCACCGATAGGATTGGCTTTGCCGGTGCCGGCGTACTTGGGCGCCGAACCGTGAACCGGCTCGAACATCGACGTCTGCCCTGGATGGAGATTGGCCGAGGCCGCAACGCCCAGGCCGCCTTGGAGCGCCGCCCCGAGGTCGGTGACGATGTCGCCGAACATGTTGTTGGTGACGATGACGTCCAGGCTCTCGGGATGCTTGACCATCTGCATGGTCAGGGCGTCGACGAACATGTGGCGCGACGCAATCTGCGGGTACTCACCCGCCACCTCGGCGAAAGCCCGCTGCCACAGGTCATGCCCGTAGCGCATGACGTTCGACTTGTCGGCCATCAGGACCTCGCGGCGCCCGTGGCTCACCGCATACTCGAAGGCGGCGCGAATGATGCGTTCCACTCCCTTGCGGGTGTGAATCTCCTCCTGAATGGCGACCTCGTCCGGCGTGCCGCGCTTGAAGTTGCCGCCGACGTTGACGTAGGCGCCCTCCGTGTTCTCGCGGAAGACGACGAAGTCCACGTCCTTCTCCGTACGGTCCTTGAGCGGGCACAGACGCGCGTCGTAGAGCTTGACCGGCCGCAGATTGATGTAGAGGTCGAGACCGAAACGGATCCCCAGCAGGATGTCCGCGGCGTGCTTCATGTCCGGCACCCGCGGATCGCCATAGGCGCCGATGAAGACGGCCGAGTAGTTCTCCCGGAAATCCTCCAGGGCTCCTTTCGGGAGCGTCTCGCCGGTGGCGAGGTAGCGGTCGGCGTCCCAGTCGAAGTGGACCAGCTCCAGCGGCAGATCCCAGGATTCGGCGGCGGCCTCGAGCACCTTGACCGCTTCGGCGGTCACGTCCTTGCCGGTGCCGTCGCCTGGCAGCACCGCAATGCGCTGCGGCCGACGTTGCGAGGGGGGTAGCGAGCTCATTCCAGCGATGCTAGCACGACGCCCGAACGTCACCTCACCCCAACCCCTCTCCTGAAGGAGAGGGGTTCGAGATTCTGTTCTTCATTCCCCCTCTCCTTCAGGAGGGGGGGCCAGGGGGTGAGGTCGCGCGGGCACTCCGGCTGCCGCTTGGGGGTCTCGCGCCAGAAGAAGCTCACCACCCGGCCGGCCGCCGGCTGCGGCATGGCGGGAGCCACCGGCACCCGAAGGACGAGCCCCAGCTCGAAGACGAAGGGGATCTCCGGGCAGAGCCAAGCCGAATGCAGACCGGGCCACGGCGTGTCTTCCGGCAGGTCGAGCAGGCGCGGCAGCAAGGCGTCGCCCTCGACTTCGGCGCGCAGCGGCCACACCGGAACCGGGGGATGACGCGCCGCGATCTGGTGCAGGCGGCCGGAAGCCATGGCGTAGCCGCGCGGGCGCTCCTGGAAGTAGCGCACCGCGTCGTTCCAGGAGCCGAGGCGCGGCCCTTCGCCCACCGCCGGGCTGTCCTGCCAGGCCCGGACCTCCAGCTTGCCGTGCCGCTCCGCGCTCCAGAGCCAGGGCCCCCCGTTGACGTCACGGGAGGGCCGGGGGAAGTGCAGCCTGGCCCGCGAGGCCGGCTGATGCGTGATCAGCCGCACTCCCGGTGCCACCCAGGCGGGCATCAGCATCTTGCGGAAGAGCACCGAGGGGACGCCCTCGTCATCCAGCACGCACACGCGGAAGGTGAGCTGCGGATAACCGACCCGCAGCCGCGGCAGGGCCGTGAAGTGGAGCGAATCCTGATGGAAGAGCAGCGCCGAGACGAAGACCCAATCGTCGCCGTGCCAGGGGTGAAGCTGATAGCGCAGCGGCGACGGAGGCTCCGGCAGCGAATCGGCCGGCAGCGCCCAGTTGAGGTAGAGACAGTCTCGCACGGTCGTCCGCAGCATCGTGTCGGCCCTCCCGAACCATAGCGTGCGCCGGCCCGGGGAGCAAGCGGGCCCTCAGGCGGCGCGGACGACGCTGGATCTATCGAGGACGGCAGGATCGGCGTCGGCCTCGTTTTTGCTAGAGTCGCCCCCCGAAGTCTTGGACTCCATGGAGGTATTGAAATCCATGAGCAACTCGAAACGACTGCGACCGGCGATCCTGCTCTTGGCCTTGCCGCTCCTGCTGATCCCGGC